>DDTJ01000085.1 GCA_002344525.1 Akkermansiaceae bacterium UBA2367 | reverse complement strand
CGCTTAACGCGTTAGCTCCGGCACGGAAAGGGTCGAACCTTCCCACACCAAGCGTGCACCGTTTACTGCCAGGACTACAAGGGTATCTAATCCTTTTCGCTCCCCTGGCCTTCGTCTCTCAGCGTCAGTAATTGTCCAGAGTCTCGCCTTCGCCACTAGTGTTCCTCTCGATATCTACGCATTTCACTGCTACACCGAGAATTCCAGACTCCCCTCCAATACTCTAGCAAGGCAGTATCGGATGCAGTTCCGAGGTTGAGCCCCGGGATTTCACATCTGACTTACCCCGCCGCCTACAGACTCTTTACGCCCAGTAAATCCGAACAACGCTCGGGACCTTCGTATTACCGCGGCTGCTGGCACGAAGTTTGCCGTCCCTTCCTCTTCAGGTACTATCAAGACCCACGCCAGTTACTGCGCAAGCCCTTACTCCCTGATGACAGGAGTTTACGACCCTAGGGCCTTCATCCTCCACGCGGCGTCGCACCGTCAGGCTTTCGCCCATTGCGAATGATTCTCGACTGCTGCCACCCGTAGGTGTCTGGACCGTGTCTCAGTTCCAGTGTGACTGATCATCCTCTCAGATCAGCTACCCGTCATCGCCTTGGTGGGCCGTTACCCCGCCAACAAGCTGATAGGCCGCGAGCCCATCCCGAAGCGGCAGCTTGCGCCACCTTTAATCTTGCGACCACATGGGGTATTAATCCGGATTTCTCCGGGCTATCCCCCGCTTCGGGGCAGGTAACTCACGTGTTACTCACCCGTTCGCCACTAAGAGTCATCAAAGCAAGCCCTAATGACTCTCCGTTCGACTTGCATGTCTTATCCACGCCGCCAGCGTTCGTTCTNNCGTTCTGAGCCAGAATCAAACTCTTCGAATAGAAACTTGATCCCGCTTTCGAAACGCAGGCTGCTCTTTTCAGAGCGGCTGTTGTTCTTAACGGAAAATTTTTGACGTGAACTTGGTTCCGGTTTTCAAAGAATTCCGGCACCTCGTTCGGCACGTTACTTGCTTTTACGTGCAGCACACAATTTAGCCTTTTCCTTTTCCGCCGACCTTGATAAACTCCTTCCGCTTGATTCGCGGACGAGCCTTGCGGGTCGGCCTGATGTTCTGAAAGATCTTGTTCCCTGAACCGTTTCCGGTTTGTTGGGCCACCCTCTTTTGGGCGGGCGGTGAATATAGGAGTCTTTCTGGAATGGTCAACCGCTTTTGTCGAACTTTTTCAAAAATCCTCCGAGTCCCTTCGAAGCGCCCTTGGACGGCCCCCTCGCCGCTCCATTCCCGCCCGGTTCCAGCGGCGCTCCGCAGTTGTCACCGTCGCCCGGATCGGTTAGGCTTCCTCCTTTCCAGTACTTATGGATTCTCTCCGCCCCTCCTTCCTGCTCCTGCTCGCGGTCCTGCTTCCATCCACCCCCGCCGCCCCCTCTTCCCTCCGTGCCCAGGCTCTGATCGCGGAACCCATCGTCGAGGACGCGGACCCCGGCGAACCCGTGGCCACCGCCCCCCGCCCCGCCGCCCCGGCGCAAGCGGAGGCCCCGATCCCCGCAACGCCGGAGGAGGAGGCCATCCGCAGCCAAGTCCACCCCCTCCTTCCCGCCGACCGCCATTTCGCGAAACTCGCGGCGACGGTGATCGCGCGGGCCTACGCCCAGCGCGGCATGCGCCCAATGTGGGAACCCGAGGCGGCAGCGGGCTTCCACCGGACTCTCGCGGAGGAGTTGAAACGCCATGCCCTGCCGGAGCTGCTGGCCCTCGATCCCGACGCGCTCGCGCCGCTCGTCCCGGCCGGACCGGTCGAGGCGGCGGATCTCGCCCGCACCGCGGCCTTCGTCGATGCCGCCCTGCTCATCCGCATCGGAGCGGTTCCCTTTTCCAAAATCTGGCCTGACTGGGATTCGGACGACAAGCCCGGTTCGGACGACCGCTCCGTCGAGTCCATCCTCGGCGATCTCGTCACCGCGACCTCCCTGCGCCCCTTCGACATGGCCAAGGCAATGGAAGCGATGGCACCGAAGAACTGGATCTACCGCGAACTGCTCAAGGCCTACCCGGCGGCAAAGGAGGCGATCCTCCAATACTCGGGCCTGCCCCAGATCCCCAGCCCCGAGCAGATCGGCCCCGGCAAGCCCGGCGAAATCTACCCCGCCGCCCCCGCCATCGCCGCCCACCTCATCGACCGCGGCTACCTCCGGATGGACCCCGGTCAAGCCGCGCACCTCACCTCCATGTCGCCGGAATTGACCGGAGCCCTCGTCGCCTTCCAGAGCGACTACGGCCTTGATCCCGACGGCATTTTCGGCCAGACCTCGTGGCGCTACTTGAATACGAACGCCGCCGAGCGCTTCCGCTCCCTCGTCATCAATCTCCATCGCGCCCGCCTCATGCCCGGCAAACCGGGGGACCGCTACGCGCTCGCGAACCTTCCCTGCGCGGAGCTCCACCTCTTCGACGCGAACGACTTCCCCGCGAAATCGATGCGCATCGTCCACGGCAAGGCGAGCGTCGAATCCCAGCACACGAACATCTTCCGCGACCGGATGCAGGAGGTCGTCTTCGGCCCCTACTGGAACGTGCCGCCCAGCATCGCGCGGAAGGAGCTGCTGCCGAAGATGCAGGAGGACTGGGGCTACCTGAGCCGCAACAACTACGAGCTCGTCACCTCCTTCGGCGCGAGCGCGGGCAACCGCCTCTCCCCCGACACGCTTGAGTCCGTCGCCCAGGGGAAGATCCTCATCCGCCAGAAGCCGGGCGGCAGCAACGCGCTCGGCTATGTGAAGTTCCTCTTCCCGAACCGCTTCAACATCTACATGCACGACACCCCGGCGAAGAGCTACTTCGCCCGCGCCAACCGGGACTTCAGCCACGGCTGCGTCCGCGTCGAGAAACCGGACGAGCTGGCCCATTGGGTCTTCGCCCCCGAAGGCTGGACTCTTGAGCGGGTCCGCGCCTCGATGCAGAACGACCTCAACAAAGGCGTCGCGGTGAAAGGCGGCATCAACGTCTACATCACCTATTTCACGACCTTCCCGCGCCCCGCGCCCGGCGGGCGCTACCTCCTCGCGCCGGGGCGGGACGTCTACGGGCTGGACACCGTCAACGCGAGGACCCTCGCCGCCGTCCTCCCTTGGAAGGAAGGGGAGTAGACAACGCCGCTCCTCCACGACGGACGGCTGAGCCAGCCGTCCCTACCGGGTTTCCGCCCCTTTGACGCGCAGGCATTCCCCGACCTCCCGCTCGATTTGCGCGAGGCGCTCCTTGTCGGCGATCTTCCGCTCCGTCCTCGAATCGATGAGGTAGAAGCGGTCGATGGCCGCGCCTGCCTGGGTGCTGATGCGGGCGTTGAGCACCTCGGCGTCGAGGTTGCCGAGCAGGGTGAAGAGGTCGTAGAGCAGGCCGATGCGGTCCTGCGCCTGGATTTCGAGGACGGTGGAGGCCTCCTCCTCGTCGTTCGAGAGGTAGACCCGCTGCGGGATGTCGAAGTCCAGAGGTTCGGTGCTCAGGATGGTGGGGGCGATGCGCTCCTCGATGAGGGAGCGGAAGTTCACCGCCTTCTCCCCGATGTCGAACTCCTGCTCCAGCAGCCCCTCGATGCGCTCGATCTCGCGCGTCGAGGTCACGGGGTTGAAGGTGGGCGTGCAGATGCGGAAGATGTTCAGGACGAGGTCGTCGGCGCGGGTGAAGAGGTCGGCGGAGAGGATGTTCAGGTTCCGCGCGGCCAGCGCCCCGGCGACCTTGGCGAGGAGGTGGTGGCGATTCCATCCGGCGACTTCGAGGAGGCTGCAGCCCTCGTTGGGCCGCGCCTCCCACCCGAGCACGGGGACGAGGCTCTCGTGGGTGGGTTTGCGGACCTCCTTGAAGAAGCGGTGGAAGAGCTTCACATGCCGCACGATGCTGGCCGCGCCGCGATGGCGGAAATAGCGCTCCGGCATTTTCGCGAAGTGGGCCTCCACCTCCTCCAAATAGCTCGGGGGCAGCTTCGCGAGGACCTCGCGCTTCGTCTCGGAGAGGGGGCGGGTGAACTCCTCGCGATACTTGCCGCGATCCTCGAAGTAGGAGGCCGTGCGGCGATGGAGCTGGAACATCAGGGAGGCCTTCCAGTCGTTCCAAGCCTCGTCGTTGGTACCCTTGGAATCGACGTAGGTGAAGAGGTGGAGCGCCTCCATCCACGAGACGCTCTTCATCGCGGCGGCGAAATTGGCGATCGTCTTCAGGTCGCCGATATCCATCGTCGTCGAGGTCCTCCAGAAAGTGAGGTGATGGTCGACGAGGAACATGATCAGCCGCAGACGGTCGCCCCCGTAGCCGAGGCGGCGGCAAACCTGCGCGGCGAGGATGGCGCTGGCGTCCTCGTGGTGGCGCACGTTCTCGGCCCGGCCCGTGTCGTGCATGAGCAGGGCGATGTAGAGGGCCACGGGGTCCTCCATGTCCTGGAAGATGCGCTTGAAAAGCTGCTTCTTCGGGTCCTCGCTGAGGATGAGCGAGTCGAGCACCTCGATGCAGCGCAGGGTGTGCTCGTCGGCGGAGTAGCGGTGGAAGAACTCGTGCTGGACGAGGTCGGTGAGCTGGCCGAACTCCGGCACATAGCGCCCGAGGAAGCCGACGCGGTGCATGCGGCGCAGGATGTGGGCGACCTGCCCTCGGTTTTGCAGGATCTCCTCGAAGGTGTCGCGCACCGCGCGGCTGCGGCGGAAGTTCCCGTCGATGCGGTCCCAGTTCAGCTTGAAGAGACGGCGTATCTCCGGGCTGGTGCGCAGGTTGCGCCGCTGCGAATGGAGGAAACAGCGCATCATCCGCGCCGGGTCCTCCTCGAAGACGCCCTCGTCCTGCGGGTAGATCAGGCCGCCTTTCGCGTAGAAGCCATCGAAAGGCTCCTCCGCCGGGGTTTGGCGGGCGAGGAAGTGGAAGACGGGGATGCGCTTGGTGTCGTCGCCGACGACCTCCAGCTCGAAGGCCTGCATCAGCGAGGTGCCGTGCTGGTAGAGGTTGCGGGTGTGGCGGTAGTAGTCCCGCATGAAAGCCTCGCTGCGGCGCAGGATGTTCGCGCCGGGGAAGTCCAGTTTTGTCGCCACGACCCCCTGCAGACGCAGGGTGAGGATGTCGCCCGGCGTGCCTTGCTGGCTGTAGTGCAGCTCGTTGCGCACGCGCATGAGGAACTCGAAGGCCTCCTCGATCTCCGCGCGGGCGATTTCGGTCAGCTTGCCCTGCCGCACGAGCGCGTCCAGATCCCGCGACTGGCGCAGCACCCAGAGCACCCAGACGAGGTTGTGGTAGTCGCGCAGGCCGCCGCAGCCCTCCTTCACGTTCGGCTCCTGGAGGTGCGGGGTGTTGCCGTATTTCTGGTGCCGGGAACGGATGTCGCGGCTGCGCTCGGCGAGGTAGCTCTTCTCGTGGCCGCGGAGGCACTGCTCGAAAAAGGACTCCTCGAAGCGGGCGAAGAGGGCGGGGTCGCCCGTGACGAAGCGCGCGTCGAGCAGGGCCGTCTTGGTCGGGTGGTCCTGGTTCGCGAACTTGCAGGTCTCCTTCACCGAGCGCACCGGGTAGCTCACCTTCAGGCCGAGGTCGAAAAGCATCGTCGAGACCCGCTTCACGAGATCCTCGACCGGGGGGGCGAGCCTCAGGGACGAGCCGGGCAAGAGGAACTGCAGGTCGATGTCGCTGCCGGGGTTGAGCTGCCCGCGCCCGTAGCCGCCGACCGCCATGACGGTCGCGGGAGGCTCCTGCCCGGCCCCTGCCGCCGCGCCACTCTCGTCGAGGCAGTGACGGAAGAGGTCGGTGACGAGCACATCGACGAGGCCCGAGCGGCGCGACGCGATCTCGATGCCGCCGCCGCCCGCCGCGTGGGCCTCGCGGATCTCCCGGCGTCCCGTCTTGAGGAACTCCTTGTAGATCGCGAGGGGGCTGCGCCGCTCGCCCGACGACGCCTTCACGGCGTCGAGGGTCTCGCTGGCCCGGGCGCGGGCCTTTTCGAGGAGGGTTTCGGTGGGCATGGGAGGAGGCGAATTAAACGGGAAATCGCCCTGATTGCGAAGATTATTCTCCCTACTTGGAGGGCATACGCATGAAGCGCGAGCAAAGCGAGCCGACGGTGCCTGTAGAGAAGTTCGTGAGAACTTCTCCCCGTCGATGCCCAGGGACGCTCGTCGAAATTCTCACGAATTTCGCTACAAAGCCTATACAGCAGGGCTGCGAGAGCAAAACAAGCAGACGGTAATGGTAGAGAAGTTCGTGAGAACTTCTCCCCGTCGATGCCCAGGGAACGTTCGTCGAAATTCTCACGAATTTCGCTACAAAGACATACGCAAAAAACCCATTTGCCCACGCTCCTTGACGCGACGACCGATCCCGCCATGATCGAACACACCGTCACCTTCCGGCTCGTCCATCCGCCCGGTTCGCCCGAGGAGGCCGCCTTCCTCGCCGCCGCCGGGGGGCTGGCCGCCATTCCCGGCGTGCTCGACTTCGCCATCCGCCGCCAGACCAGCGCGAAGCTCGACCATTCCTTCGGCATCTCGATGCGCTTCGCAAGCCGGGAGGACTACGCCTCCTACAACGGGCATCCGCTCCACGCGGGCTTTGTCCGGGACCGCTGGATCCCCGAGGTCGCCTCGTTCCAAGAGGCGGATTTCGAGGCGTTGGAGTCCGGCTCGCGGCGGGACGCCGCGAGGTGACTGGGAGTTCCGTTCGCTTCGCTCACTTCATTTCAAGGCCTCGCTTCCGGCGCTCCGGCCCCGACGGGTTCCGGCTGCCGCCTCCACCCGTCAGGCCTCCGCTGCTCGGGCTTTCGCTCCGCTCACTGGACGGAAGGAACTAGGGCGGGGCGGAAGCCCAGGNNCGCCCGAAGACGCACCAGTGGGATCGGTCGCAGCACCGCTCGGATAGTCCCCATACCAGTCCCGGCACCACTCCCACACATTCCCGTGCATGTCGTGCAAGCCCCACGCGTTCGCCGCGTAGCTCCCCACCTTGGCGGTCTTCTCCAAATACGGCCCCTTCGCGCCCGTCCCATACGGATAGTTCCCGTCGCAATTCGCCTCCTTCCCGTTCAGCACGTTCCCGAACGAATACACCGTCTCCGTCCCCGCACGGCACGCATACTCCCACTGCGCCTCCGTCGGCAGCTCCCATTTCCACCCTTCCGGCAGGGGGTGCTTCCCGTTCATCTTCCCCAACCAACCCTGTGCATCCTCCCAACTGACCGTCTCCACTGGCAAGTCCGCCCCCTTGAACTCGCTCGGGTTGCTCCCCATCGCCCCCTGCCACTGCCCCTGCGTCGTCTCCGTCTTCGCCAGCCAGAAGCCTCGCGTCAGTTTCATCCGGTGCTGTTTCTCGTCGTCGTCGCGACCCTTCTCGCCGGCCGGGCTGCCCATCAAAAACTCGCCCGCAGGGCACCACACCATCTCGATGCCGCCGAACTCGCGCACCTCGCCCGCGCGGCTGCCCTCCATCCCCCGCGACGCCGGGTAGGCGGGCGCGGGGGCCGGGTCGGTCTTCACCATCGGGGTCTCAGTCCGACTGGTCGGACTGGTCTGACCCGTCGGGCTGATAGGAACTGGCTGCTTCTTCATCGCCTCGGCCTCGGCGAGCTTCCGCCTCGCCTCCTCCAGCTCGCGCTTCATCGCGGCCAGCTCCGGGCTTTCCACCTGCGCCTTCCCCGGCGCGCCCCGGCCCAGGAAACCGACCTCGAAGATCAGATCCCCGGCCCCGTCGAACTTCAGCCAAGGCACCTGCGTCCCGCCCGTCGCCTCCCGCACCCGCGTCTTCACCGTGCGGAAGGCCTCGATCAGGCTGCGGTCGTCCTGCGGCAGCACCTCCAGCAGGGCCTCCGTCAGCGGGCCGTGCTCCGTCCCGTCGCTCGCCAGCTTGCTCGGCGCCGCCGCCAGAATCATGAGCGTGTCCGCCGGGATGCGCTCGTCGGCGTAGGTCGCCAAGCCTCCGCCCTCCGGCGCCGCCCCGCCCGCCGCGCGGGCGGCGGGGCGCTGGCGGCAGCAGTCCAGCAGCACCACCTTCGCCCCGGTACTGGCCCCGGCCAGCTCGGCCGCGAGGTCCGCCAAGTTCACCCCCGCGGCCTTCAGCGCGGCCTCGGACTTCGCCGCGCGGGCCACGTCGGCGTCCACGGGCAGCAGGAAGTTCTCCTTCCCGTCGAGACTCTCCATCCCGTGCCCGGCGTAGTAGAGCACCACGATCTTCGCCCCGGCGGCCTTGCCTTTGAACTCGGCGAACTTCTCGAACAACTCCAGCCGCCCCGGATTCTCCGCGTAGACGACGCCCTCCCTCGCGAAGCCCAGCTTCCCGGTCAGCATGTCCCGCACCGCCTCGGCGTCGCGCACCGCGTTCGTCAGCGGGGCCTCGGGATAGTCGTTGACCCCGATGACCAAGGCGGCCCGCTCCGCCGCCGGGGCGGAGGGTAGAAAGAGAACGACGGCGAGGAGAAGAAGCGGTCTCATCAGGCTCATAGGCGGGAGGATAACAAAACGGTCGAATGGAGAAAAGACGTTTTTCTTTCCGGAATATGCGGATTTTCGGCCTGAAAAACCTGGAGTGCGCGGACGTGTCCGCGCTTTGTTCCGGGGCGACATGTCGCCCCGAGGGAAAGCGGCGTCATGCCGCCGCGCACCAAAGGCTCCTATCTTCGCCCCGGCAAGCAGGAGGTCGAGGGTTGAAAAAGCGAATTTCCAGAAATCAGGCCGCCCCGCCCCGCAGCGCCTCCCAGCCCAGCCACATCAGCCCGAGATCGACGATCAGGTGGCTGAGCCAAGGGCCGAGGAGGCTGTTGTAGCGGTCCGCCTGCCAGCTCCAGAAGGCCCCGCCGATGCCGACGCAGGCCCCGAGGGCGAGCGCCCAACCCAGCGGGAAAAACTGGCTCAGCACGACGATGTGGTGCGAGGCGAACCCGGCCGCCGCGACGAGATGGGCGGCCCCCTTCGGCATCAGCCGCTTCGCCTGGCCGAAGGCGAACCAGCGCCAGTAGAACTCCTCCATCGCCGAGTGGATCAAAGAGAGGAAAAGGGCGAAGAGAATGAAATGCTCCGCCACCCCGAGATCGTGGATGCGCGCGGCGATCTTCCCTTCGTTCTCGGCGAAAATTGCTCCGAGCGGCGAGGCGTGGATCAGCAGGAAGAGCAGCCCGACCACCAGCAGGGCGAAACCGATGCCAGGGGCCATCGAGGCGAGATGCCGCTTGGGCCGGCTCCGGTCGATCATCGGCTCGCGCAGGACCAGCGGAACGGCGAGGAGCGGCCAGGCGACGAGGAAGATCTTGTGGGCGGTGTAGAAGGCGTTGCCGAAGGCCGTGCCGGGAAAAAAGACGAAGTAGAAGAAGGAAAGAATAAAGGGGACGACGAGGGCCGGGACGAGGAGCGCCCAGCGCAACGCCGTGCGCCGGGGCGAGGGAATCGGAGAGTCGGAATCGGACATGCGCCACGGTGGAGGCGGTGGCCGCGCCCTCAAATCATTATTTCCGATCTTGTGATCGACCGAAACGATGGCAGAGTTCCGTTCCATCGAGAAAAATTAAGACATCTTAAATAACCTCCTCTCCCCCATGGCCATCGTCGCAACCCAACTGAAACGCGGGCAGTGCATCAGCTACAACAACGAGCTCGGCATCGTCACCGGCACCGAGCATCGCACGCCCGGCAAGGGCAACGCCCTCGTCATGGCCACGATCCGCTCCTTCAAGACGGGCAAGACGAAGGACATCCGCTTCGCCTCCAGCGACAAAGTGGACATCGTCCAGTCCGAGCGCCAAAAGCTCGAGTTCAGCTACCAGGACCAGACGGGCTACCACTTCATGGACACGAGCACCTACGACACCGTGACCTTCCAGGAGGAGTTCATCGAGGACAGCAAGGATCTCCTCATCGACGGGCTCCCCGTCGAGGTGCTTTTCGTCGACGGCAAGGCCGTGACCATCGAGCTGCCCCCGAACATCGAGCTGGAGGTGACCGAATCCGCCCCCGGGGTGAAGGGCGATACCGCGACTGCGGCGACGAAGGAGGCCACCGTCCAGACCGGCCTGCGCCTCCAAGTGCCCCTCTTCATCAACCCCGGCGACCGCATCCGGGTCAGCACCGAGGACAAGAAATACGTCAGCCGCGCCTGATCCCCGGTCGCCCTGCGGGGATCACCGCTTCACTGCCCCGCCCGCCCTTGCCCCGAAACCCGAAGAGACGAAACCGGCCCAGTAAGCGGAAGTCCAGTCCGCCGGGCGGCTTCTCCGTCCTCTTTGCCAGCGGCCTCGCCCTCTTCGCCGATCCGCAGGCCCCCGCGTTGCGGTGGACGAAGCTCCTCATCGGGATCGCCCTGCTCCCGCTCTGCTGGGTGCTGCTCGAAACCTTCCTCGTCCTCCTCCGCGCCGACACCCTCGCGGGGGACTACTGGCGCTCGCGGGAGGCGGTCTTCTTCGGCCTCGGCGTCTCGCTTTCGCTGGTGCTCTTCTTCTTCGCCCGGGGGCGGATCCTGACCTACCTCTACGTCCTCGGGCACGAATACACCCACGCCCTCTTCGTCTGGCTCTGCCGGGGGCGGGTCAACCGGGTCCATGTCTCGGCGAGAGGGGGGCATATCCTCACGAACCGGAACAATTTCCTCATCTCCCTCTCGCCCTACTTCTTCCCTTTCTACAGCGCCGTCGCCATCCTCGCCTGGGTCGTCTATGGATGGATCGTCGCGGAGCACGCCGCGCCGGACCCGGTCTGGCTCTACGGCCTGATCGGCTTCACCTGGGCCTTCCACCTCGCGTTCACCGTCTGGATGGTCTTGCGCGAGCAGCCCGACGTGGAGCAGAACGGCCGCCTTTTCTCCTTCACCGTGATCTTCGCGGCGAACGTGCTGCTGATCAGCGCGATGCTCGTCGTCGCCTCGCCCACGGCGAGCTTCCGCAGCTTCTTCGCCTCACTGTGGGAGAACGCGAGGACCTTCTTCCCGAGGCTGGCCGAGTCGGCGGCGGAGGTCTACGCGGCGATGCCGTGGTGAGGACGCTCCGCTGGCGCGTTTTTCCACGCGCCCAGCCATCGGGTTGCCGGAACGAACCCCTACTTGGCCACGGGCTTCAGCACGGTCGTGCTTTCGATCGCCTTGCCGTCCGGCAGGGTCGCGGCCCAGACTTCGACGAGGCGCGGCCCGCCATCCCCGGTTTCGAGGGTGAGGGTGGAGCGATAGGAGAAGACAAGGCCGCCCACGAAACGGAAACCGGTGCCGGTGATATGCCAGACTCCCTCCTTTTCGCCGGGGATAGCCAAGCCCCCGTAGCTGGAGGCGGCGTCGCGACCGTGCAGCTCGATGGCCCCGTCCCCGCGCTCGACCAGCCAGATCTCGGTGGCGCTCTCGTCGCCGGAATGCCAATGCGAGGCGGGGAGTTTCTGTTGGGCCTGCGCGGGCGCGGCGGCGAACGCGCAAGCGAGCAGGGCGGCGGCGAAGAGAGGGCGGAGGATTCGGTCCATTGGATTCATCGGTGGGTTGGTTATGGTTCGGGATTGGGAGGGGGGCCGGACTCGGCTTCTGCCGCAGTTTCCGTTTCCTCCTCTGGTTCTTTGACGATTGCCAACAGCAAATCATGCGCCTCGCGATAGCGCGGGGAATCCGCCAAGGCGTCGAGGACATGGCGCTTCGCAGTTGCAGCATCCCCGTCCTTCAACAGCCGCGCGAGGCGGAAGCGGACTTCGGAGGGATTCGCGGGACCGAGGCGCAGCACGTTCTCGAAGGAGCGCACCGCCAGATCCGTCTCCGCCTTGGCCTCGTGGGCGCAGCCTCGGCAGTAGTGGATGCGCTCGGTGAAGGGGTTGATGGCGAGACCGCGCTGGGCGTTGGCGATGACGGTGTCCCAGTCGCCGCCCGCGAAGCCCACCTCGATGAGCCGGTTGTAGGTCTGGAAGGCCTCGGCGGAGCGGGAGGCGAACTCCTCCAGCACGGCGGTCTCCCCGGCGGCGTCCTCCTTGCCGCGCAGGGCGCGGGCCTTCAAGGCGTATCCGTTGCGCTCGCCGGTATGCTCGGGGAGCAAGGCGATGAGGGCGGCGGCGGATTCGACCGCCTCGTCCCAGTTCTCCGCTTGGAGGAGCAAGGCGGTGAGCGTCTGCCGCGCTTCGAGGTTCGCCGGATGCCTTTTCACATAGGCCGCGACGGAGAGGAGGCTGCGGGGGTTCATCTCCTCCGCTTCGGGTTTTTTCCAATCCACCTCCGGCCCGTAGGATTCGGCGAGCCGGGTCGCGGCGAGGGCGAAGGATTTCTCCAACTCCTCCATCGGCGCGGTGTGGCGGGCGATGGCGTCGTTCACGAGGACGCCCGCCGCGAGGTCGGCAAGGATGGCCCGCAGGGCGTCGAGCCCGTAGGTCTCCACGAGATGCTCGACCACGAGCATGGACTGGTAGTAGGCGAACATGACGTGCTGCGGACTCTTCGCCTGGAAGAAGGCCTGGCTCATGTCGCCGACCGGGGTGAGGGCCTCGTCCTCCAGGATCATGCGCCGGTAGTCGGGGGTCATCGTCTGGCCCCAGTTTGCCTGACGCTGCTTCTCCTCGTAGACCGAGATGCCTTCGCTGAGCCAGCGCGGCATCTTGTTCTTCGTCGCGGTCAGGGTGACGACATGGCAATACTCGTGCCACAGGGTCGCCTCCCAGTTGCTCTTCGCGGCGGTGGCGCTGCCGGGGCTGTTCATCGTCACGACCGAGCCGAAGCAGACCCCGAGCAAGCCCGCGCCCCCGAGCGAGCCGAAGGAGCGGATCGCGAAATCCTGCTGGTCGGGGTAGAACTCGACGAGGGTCGGATGGTCGATGACGAGGCCGTATTTCTCCCCGAGGACGCGCTTCGCCTCGGTGAGGAGTTCGACGACGCGGTCGCCGTAGATCGCGGCCTCCTCCGGCGGGAGGCGGATGATGAAATCGTCGGTCTTCACCGAGGCAAAGCTGGCGATCTCCTTTTCCAGCACCTCCAAGTTGTAGGCGAGCACGTTGTAGGGGTCGGCGGCGGCGACCTCCTTGGCGAGCGGCCAAGCCTCCTCGACGCGGCCGAGGCGCAGGTAATCGAGGGCGAGATGGAGCTTCGCGGGGAGGAAGCCCGGATCGAGGGCGATGGCACGGCGCTGCGCCTCGGCCCCCTCCTCGTAGCGATACTTGCGAGAGAGGACGCGCCCGATGAGGTGGTCGATGGCCGGGTTGTCCTTCCACACCGACAGGGCCGCCGCGCGCTCGCGGTCGAAGGCGGCTTGGCCGGCCCCTTGCAGTTCGGCAAGGATGGCCCGGTAGGCATGCGCCTCGGGGTGGCGGGGGTTGATCGACTCGACCATCCCGAGGAGCGTGGCGGCCACCTCGTAGCGCTCGTAGTTGATCGCCGACTCCGCTTGCAGCAGCAGCGCCCCGAAATGCAGCTCCGCCTCGGCGAGAGTCTTTTCCAGATAGGCCACCCCGGTCTCGCGGTCGGAGGGCAGCAGGGCCTGTGCCATGCCGAAGAGCGCTTCGGGATCGTCGGGGATCAGCTTCAGGGCGGCGGTGTATTCCTCCGCCGCGCGTTTCAGATCCTCCTTCTCGAAAGCGAGGCGGCCCGAGGCGAGATGGGCTTCGAAGAGGCCGGGCGGAACCTCCCGTCCCTTCGGTTTGACGGCTTTGGCGGGGCCGAAATATTGCTCCAGCACTTTCGACGGATCGGCCCCGAGGATCAGCGCGGCTTCGCCGAGATGGACGAGGTCGAGGGTGCTGCGCTCCTTCTTCGGCACGGCCCGCGCGGCGGCGTTGAGGTCGGCGAGGCGGGCGGCGGCCTCCTCCCCGTGGCCGTGGGTTTTGAAATAGCGGTAGAGACGCAGCAGCGCCCCGAGATTGCCTTGGAAGCGCTCCGCCGTCGCCTTGGCCTCCTCGAAAGCCTCCTCGTAGCGCCCCATCGCGGCGAGGGACTCGAAGTGGAGGGCTCGCCATTCCCACGAGGGCTGCCCCCGGCGACGGGCGTATTCGCAGATCTGGAGGACGATGTCGTAGCGTCCACGGACAAAGATCTCGCGCACCTTGGGCAGGTTGTCCTCGTCGAAGTAGCGCTTGTAGTCGGCTTGGGCGCGGACGGGTGACGGGGAAAGGGCCACCGCCATCGGGAGCACCACCAAAACCGCCACGAGCCATCGCTTCATGGCGGGAAATGGACACGCGTTTTACTCGTTCGTAAAGTCCCGCGGACGGGATGGCGCGATTCGACACGTTTGGAATGCGTTCAATATTCCCAAGGAACGCGGCATCCCGTCGGAAAAGGACTTGAGCCTTGGGGCATCTGGTTTTGGGTAAATTCGCGAACTCGCTCCCGTAACGACCCATGCCGGATTCCGAAACCAGCCTTCCCGATTGGCATCGTCTCAGCAGCAACGAGACCCTGTCGCGTCTCGCGACCGACCCTGTCCACGGGCTCCCCAAAGCCGAAGCCGCCGCCCGGCTCTCGCAATACGGTCCCAACGCCGTCACCGCGCGCGGCGGCCTGCCGGCATGGCGACGCTTCCTCCTGCAATTTCACCAAGCCCTCATCTACATCCTCATCGCGGCGGCAGTCATCACCGCCCTCTTCAGGGAGTGGGTCGATTGCGGCGTCATCGTCGCCGTCGTCCTCGTCAACGCCATCGTCGGCTTCATCCAGGAATCCAAGGCGGGCAAGGCCATCGAGGCGCTCAGCCGCATGATCGTGACCGAGACCACGGTGCGGCGCGGGGGGAAACGCCGCCGCATCCCCTCGCGCGACCTCGTGCCCGGCGACCTCGTCCTCTTGCAGGCCGGAGACCTCGTGCCCGCCGACCTCCGGCTGATCCGCGCGAAGAACCTCCAGATCGACGAGGCCCCCCTCACCGGCGAATCGCTGCCTGTGGACAAGCACGCCGATCCCCTGCCCGCCGACACGGTGCTCGCTGATCGGAGGAACCTCGCCTTCGCTGGCACCCTCGCCACCCACGGGCGCGGCGAGGGCGTCGTCTTCGACACCGGCGACCGCACCGAGACCGGACGCATCGCCCGGCTCATCTCGGAGTCGGTCGAAATCGACACCCCGCTCACCCGCAAGATCGCCGCCTTCAGCCGCCTCCTCCTCTGGGCCATCATCGCCGTCGCCGCCCTCACCTTCGTCCTCGGCATCTGGCGCGGGGAGAAAGCCGTCGAGATGTTCATGGTCGCCGTGGCCCTCGCCGTCGGGGCCATTCCCGAGGGACTGCCCGCCGCCGTGACCGTCGTCCTCGCCATCGGCGTCGCCCGCATGGCCAAGCGCCGCGCCGTCATCCGCAAGCTCCCCGCCGTGGAGACCCTCGGCAGCACGACTGTCATCTGCTCGGACAAGACCGGCACGCTCACGGAAAACCAGATGACGGTGCAACAGGTCTACTCGGGCGGGCGGAGCTACGAGGTCACCGGCGTCGGCTACGGCTCCGAAGGCGCTCTGCTCCTCGAAGGTGGCCCCATCGAGCCGGGCAAGCATCCCTCCCTGCTCGAATGCCTCCGCGCCGGCGTGCTCTGCAACGACTCCCGCATCGTCCTCAAAGACGACCGCCCCGTGGTGAACGGCGATCCCACCGAAGGAGCCCTGCTCGTCGTCGCGGCCAAGGCCGGCCTTTCCCACGCCGAGGCCCACGAGGGATCGCCCCGGATCGACATGATCCCCTTCGAATCCGAAAACATGTTCCGCGCCACCCTCCACCAAGCCGGAGACCGGAAAACGATCTACAAAGTCGGAGCCGTCGAAAAGCTGCTCGACCGTTGCGACAGCGCCCTCGACGCGGAGGGGCGGGCCGCGCCCCTCGACGCCCAAGCCATCCGCGACGCCGTCGAAGCCATGGCCGGGGAAGGGCTGCGCGTGCTGGCCTTCGCCCGCCGCCACGCCGACGACGTGGCCGAAGACCTCGACCACCACCACGTCAGCGGGGGCCTCACCTTCCTCGGTCTCCAAGGCATGATCGACCCGCCCCGCGAGGAGGCCATCGAGGCCGTCGCCCAATGCCGCCGCGCCGGGATCGGGGTGAAAATGATCACCGGCGACCACGCCGCCACCGCCCGCGCCATCGCCGGGCGCATCGGCCTCGTGGACGGGCACCGGGACCGCGACCTCCGCGTCGTCACCGGGCGCGAGCTGGAGGAGACCTCCGACGAGGCCCTCTCCGCCATCGCCGAAAACACCGCCGTCTTCGCCCGCGTCGCCCCCGAGCAGAAGCTCCGCCTCGTCCGCGCCCTGCAATCGCGCGGCCACGTCGTCGCCATGACCGGAGACGGGGTCAACGACGCCCCCGCCCTGAAGCAGGCCGACATCGGCATCGCCATGGGCATCACCGGCACCGACGTGGCCAAGGGCGCCGCCGACATGATCCTCACCGACGACAACTTCGCCTCCATCCGCTCCGCCGTGGAGGAGGGCCGCGGCGTCTTCGACAACCTCCTCAAATTCATCCTCTGGACCCTGCCCACCAACGTCGGCGAGACCTGCATCATCATGGGCGCCGTCCTCCTTGGCTTCTCCCTGCCCATCCTCCCCGCCCAGTTGCTCTGGATCAATCTCGGCACCTCCCTCTTCCTCGGCATGATGCTCGTCTTCGAGCCCCGCGAGAAGGATCTCATGGACCGCCCCCCGCGCCCGCCCGGCCGACCGCTGCTGACCTTCCCGCTCCTCATGCGCACCGGCCTCGTCTCCCTCATCATGATCGCCGGGGCCTTCTGGATCTTCTTCCGCGAGATGAAGGTCACCGGCGGCGACCTCGACATGGCCCGCACCGCCGTCGTCAACGTCGTCGTCATCGTCGAAACCACCTACCTCTTCTGCTGCCGTTCGCTGAACCACTCCCTCTTCGCCATCGGGATTTGGACCAACCGCCTCGCCCTGCTCGGAGCGGCCTGCATGATCGGTACCCAGATGCTCTTCACCTACACCCCCTTCATGAACCAAGCCTTCCACTCCGCGCCGCTCGGACTCGACGCCTGGATCCGCATCGGAGCCGTCGGCCTGATCGCCTTCCTCGCAGTCGAGCTGGAGAAATGGATCCGCTTCGGCCGGGGCAGGAGGGACGCCTTGCCGGAGTGAGGGCGGCGCGAATCCGGGCTTTGCACGGCGTCATCTTGGATTATCATACTCCCCGCCGTGTCCTTCCGCCGCAAGCTCCAAACGCTCCTCATCCTCCTCGTCGGGGTGAGTTGCGGGCTGCTCGTCTTCCTCAGCCTGCGCAAGGCGAACCGCCTCGCTTTCGAGCTGATCCAAGAGAAAGTCCTCACCCTCGTCGTCGGCACCGCCCCGCGCATCGACGGCGACAAGGTCGCCCAGCTCGTCGATCCCTCGCAGGACGGCTCGCCGCTCTACGAAGAGGTCGCCGCCACGCTCCGCGAAGTGCTCGCGGCCAACGGCACCGGCGCCCTGCCGGTCCGCTTCCTCTACCTCATGCGGCCCCTCCCCGGCGGCGGCTGGGAATACGTCGTCGATGGCGAGGCCGATCCCGGGCACAAGTCCCGTCTCGGCGACCGCGTCGAGTTCACCCATTCCAACGAGGAGCCCCAATTCGGCATCGCCCGCGTCGACGCGCAATACGCCAAGGACTCCTTCGGCACTTGGCTCTCCGCCTTCGCCCCGGTGAAAAACGCCGCCGGCGAGACCGTCGCGATGCTCGGGGCGGACATCGCGGCGCAGCGCATCGAGACCCTGCTGCGCCGCCTCCTCATCGGCGACCTCGCCGCCATGCTCCTCGCGCTCGCCCTCGCCGCCGCCCTTGCCGCCTGGCTCTCCGCCAAGGTCACCCGGCCCCTCACCGCGTTGCAGGAGTTCGTGCGCGGCATCGGGCGGGGCGACCTCTCCTCGCGGCTCCAGCTCCACCGCAAGGACGAGTTCGGCGAACTGGCCGACGCGATCAACCAGATGGCCGAGGGGCTCGAAGAGCGCGAGTCGCTGAAAGGCGCCCTCGTCCACTACGTCCGGTCCCAGGCGGCCGACTCGAAGCTGGGCGCGGCGGCGGACGAAAGCGAGGAGATCCCGCGCCGCGTCACCGTGCTCGTGGCCGAGCTCTGCGGCTTCGGCCAGCTCTCCTCGCGCCTCGGCGGGGAGCGGGTCTTCGCCCTGCTCAACGAATATTTCTCCACGATGATCGACATCGTCCTGCGGCACCAAGGCTCTCTGGAGAAATCGAGCGACGAGAGCGTCATCGCCGTCTTCGGGGCGGCCCGCGAAGACCCGCACCAGGAGCGCCTCGCCATCCAGGCGGCCCTCGCCATGCAGAACGCCCTCGACCGGCTCCTCAAGGAATGGCAGGTCGAGACGAACCTGCCCATCTTCCTCGAAATCGGCATCCATACCGGCACGGCACGAGTGCGGCGCGGCGGCGGCGGGGATTCGCTCGATTTCGAGTCGGTGCGCGGCGTCATCGACCTCGCCTCGCGCGTCCGCGAGACGGGGCGGCGGCTGAAGAACCGCCTCACCGTCACCGAAGCCACGGCGGAGAGCGTGAACCACACCTTCCCCTTCACCGCCGTCGCGGATGCGGATACGGCCATCGACTTCCCCATCTACCGCGTCGAGATGCCGAGGCCGGTCGCGTGACCGAAGAGGGTCGGGGCCGGGACTCGACCCTCTTGTGCCCCGCCTCATTTCCGCCGGAAGATCGCGACGTGGCGGTCCATCGACTTGCCCGGCGTCGCCAGTTCGCGCGACTCGGGGCTGGCCTCGCTGCCGATCAACTCGCCGCCGAGACGCTGGATCGCTTCGAGGGCGAGGGCGTGCTCCTTGTCGAAGTAGCTCGTGATGACGAGCCGACCCTCCTCGCCGAGCTTGGAGAGGGCGTGGTCGAAGATTTGCTCCCAGTCGCGGGCGCCGTTCCAGTAGTTCTGGTGGCGGAGGAAGACGAGGTCGAAATCGCCGCCGAGTTCGGCGTGGCCGTCCAGCTTCGTCGCGTCACCGACGAGGAACTCGAACTCGCGCTGTCCGCGCCCATCCTCGGGGCCGCGCCGCTTCCCGAACTTTCGCGCCGCGTCGGCGATCTCCCTCGCCCGCACGTCGAGGCCGGTCAGCTTCGCCGCAGCTCCCTCGCCGCCTCTCAATTCGGCAGCGAAATCGGAGAGCACCTCCGCCTCGCGGCAGTCGCCGCAAGCCAGATCGAGGACGCGCGCCTCGACGGCGGCGGCGGAGCCCCCTTCGAGCCGACGCTTCACCGCCGAGAGATCCCGGCCCGCGACCTTGCGCAACATCTTGCGCAGGCGCTTCAGATCCTCCTCGTTGGCGGCTTGGATTTTTTCCGACATCGGCAATCGCTCACTCCGCCCGGTGATGGGCTTGGTAATGCTCGCGCAGCAGGTCGCGCCCGAAATCGCCATTGAAATCGCGCCAGACGGCGTGGACGTGATTCGCCCCGTTCTGGGTGTTCGCGTATTCGAGGAGGAAGGTCGGACCCTGCACGCGGTAGTAGTGCGGCTGGCCTTTCTCGATGCTGCCGAACCAGGCGAAGACGACCTTGTCGACGCCCGCCTTCTCGATGGCGGCGAGTTCGTCGTTGGCGACGTCGGGCTTGATGCGGCGGATGTAGACTTCCATCAGCTCGCGCAGTTTTTTTTGCTGCTCGGGCTTGAGATCGGCGAAGGCGATGCCCTCGCCCCCGAGCGGACCGACGGTCTTTTCGGCGGCGGTGAGGATGTCGTCGATCGCCTCGGTAGCGACCACGGCCTTGCCTTTCTGCGCCTCGTCGAGGGATTGCACGAGGGTGCGGGCCACGTCCTCCTCCCCGGCGAGAACTCGCAACCCGGCGCGCGGCCCTTGGCGGACCTCGCCGGGATTCGAGGCGAAGAAGCTCGGCGTACCCGAGACGACCTTGCCATCGACCACGGTGAAGTTCATCGCGAGGTGGTGCCCCTCGAAACGCCAGCCCCAAGCCTTCGCTCCCGGTTCGCCGAAGATCGTGACGTAGTACATCTGCGTGTCGCGATGAGGGCGGTTCTCCATCTCCCAGAGCACCTGCTCAAGGCTCATGATCTCCAGCGCAGTGGTGAAGCCGCGATGGCTCAGGCCGGTGCTGAGGAGGGCGTAGGCGAGGTGGCGCTGGTCCGGGCGCATGTCCTTGATCGTAATGCCCTTTCTCATGCCTTCGCCCTCGAAGGGTCTGGGGACGAAATGCCAGTTCTCGCGCTCGGCGTCCTTCATCTCGTAGACGGCCTGCGCCTTCTGCTCGTCGGTGAGGCTGGCGAGCCAGACCTTGGCCGCCTCGGCCATCTCGACGGCGGATTCGTGGGCGCGAACGACCGCCGGGGACAGGAGCGCCGCGCAAACGGCGAGGGGGAGAAGTCGGGAGATGCGTTTCATGTTGGCGGGAAGTTTGACGGGGAAGGGGGGGGGAGGCAAGGGCGCAATCAATGGGGAGCGGGACCGTTGGATTTTTCTGGACCGCTGATTTGGCTGATCTACGCTGATTTTTTTTGGAGGGGTGCAAAAGCTTCTTCCATTCGTGGCCATTCGCGTTTCATTTGCGGAAATTCGCGTTTCCTGTCTTTTTTGGACGCGAATGGCCGCAAATTCCCGCGAATCTTCGCGAATCCGGTCCAGTGGAGGGAGTTTTGTGATCGCCTCAGGTGCCGGGATGAATTTCCAACCTGCCGATCCTTTCCCCGTAACCGCCCGCCGCGCCACTCCGTCTTTCCCCCGAAGAAAACCAAGCAGAACATCAGCGCCGATCAGCGAAAATCAGCGGTCTAAAATCAGCGGTCGCCATTGAGTCCGCTTGCCCACCATGTTCTTTTTCGATACAACACGGACGACGCCGACAGTGGAGAGGGAGATGCCAGAATCCGAATCCGAATGGGTGGCCCGGGCCGCGAAGGGGGACGAGGAGGCCTTCGTCCGCCTCGCTGCGGCTTGGCGTCCCCGCATCTGGGCGACAGCCTCGCGCTTCGCCCGCTCGCGGCCCGAGCTGGAGGACCTCGTCCAAGACCTCTTCGTGAAACTCTGGCGCGGCCTCCCCGGCTATCGCGGCAACGCTCCCGTCGAGCATTGGATGATGAAGGTGACCGTGCGCGGCTGCTACGACTTCCTCCGGGCGCAACGCCGCCGCCGCGAGAGCGAGACGCTCTTCGACCCGACGGAGCGCCGCGAGGAGCGCGACCCCGGCGACGAGCGGGCGCGCACCCGGCGCGAAGCTTGGGAGACGGTGCGCCTCCTCCTCGAACGCCTCGACCCGAAGGACCGCCTCGTCATCACCCTGCTCGACTTGGAGGAGCGCGGAGTGCGCGAAACCGCCGCCCTCACCGGCTGGAGCGAGGCGAATGTGAAAGTCAGGGTCCACCGCGCCCGGAAGAAAATGCGGGACCATTTCCACGAACTCGGACTCGACCCATGACCCCCGACCCACACCCTCTCGACCGCCTCCTCGCCGAGGCGCGCCTCCATCGGCCCTTTTCCGAAACGGTCGAGCCGTCCGCCTTCGGCTTCGAGACGCGCCTCCGCGCCGCCCTCGCCGCGAACGCCCCCGGCGGCTTCGCCGACTGCCTCGCGAGCCTCTCGTGGCGCTTCTCCGCCGCCTGCCTGCCCCTCGCCCTCGCCGCCGCCCTCTTCCTCGCCATGAGCCACCGCCACTCCCTCCCCGACGGCGTCGGCGGGCTTGTCACGCAATGGGCGGGGCTGCTCCCCCTCGGCATCTGAAGCGCCTCGCATGGACCGGAAAACGAAATTCAAAGCCGGCTGCGGGCTGGTCGCCGTCTTCGGGGCGGGCTTCCTCTGCGGGATCGTGGCCCTGTTTTTGTTCTTTGTCAGGATCACCCCCCTCAGCGAGGGCTGGCGCGACAAGGAGTCGAAGGAGTTCGTCACCAAGCACCTCGCCAGCCAGCTCCAGCTCGACGAAGCGCAACTCGAACAAGCGCGCCCGCTCATCCACGCGGCCCTCGACGAGCGCTACGAACGGCGCAAAGCCTACGTGAAGGAGGACATCGAGCTGACCGGCAAAGCCCTCTCCAAAATTCTGCCCCTCCTGACCGAGCCGCAACAGGAGAAGGCCCACCGGGTTTTCCAACGGTGGAAGAAAGGCAAGGAGCGCTTCACAGGACCGGGCGGGTGAGGGAAATTCCCCGGCATTCCCCCAAAAAATCAGCGAAGATCAGCACCAATCAGCGGTCCAAAAAAACCAGCGGCCCTGCTCTTGGATGAAACGCCCCCCGAACGAATTCCATTGCCCGAGTTGCGGAGCCTCGGTGTCGCCCAACGCGAAATCCTGCGTCTGCGGGGCGCGACGCGACGGTGGCACTTGGCTCGCCCCCGAGGCCTACGACGGGCTCGATCTCGACGACGACGATTTCGACTATGACGACTTCGTCCGCCGCGAATTCGGCGGTGCTTCCGGGCAGCGGTGGAGCTGGTTCGCCCGCATGAGCCCAAAGGAGCGCTTCTGGTGGGTCGTCGCCGTGGTCGTCCTCGCCGCCTTCGTGGCAATGGCGATGGCGGGTTGGCATTGACGCGGTAGCCAAGGACCACTGGACGGGTTCTATGGAGCCTCCCCGCCCATCGGTTTCCACTCGGGCATGGGAACTTGGAGGGGATGGCCGCAGTCGGTGTAGGGGCAGGGCATCTCCGTGCCAAACTGGTCCGGCAAGGCGGCGAGCTTGCGGCGGCAGTGGGGGCAGAAGAACTTCAACTCGGGACTCGGCAGCTTGATGTCCTCGGGCGCGGGCACCATGAACTCCTTCCCGCAGTCGGGGCAATCCATGACGACATGGAAAAGCTCCCTCCCGGCGGAGAGGCGGGAGGAGCAATAGGGGCATTCGAAGCGGAGTGGCATGGGCTTGCGACAGCGCAGATTCCATACCGCGCTTTTCGTCTTCTTGCAGGGGAAAAGTTGAACGCCGCCGGTTTTGCCTTACCAAAAGGGCGTCATGCCCGATCTCCAAATCCATGCCTACTGCGGTGGCGTCTTTCAAACGAACGGCTACCTCGTCCGCTTGGGCGGGCGGGCTTGGGCCTTCGACGCGCCGGAGGGCTTCGCGGACTGGCTCGCGGAGGAGGGAGTGCGGCCCGAGGCGCTGCTTCTGACCCACCAGCACCACGACCACATCCTCGACGCCGGACGCATCCAAGAGCAATTCGGCTGCCCGGTCTACGCGCATTCGGAGCCCTCGGAGGATCTGACCCTCTCGAAACGGCTGGAGCAGATGATGGGCATCCCCTGCCCCATCGATCCCTACACGGTGGACCAGCTCTTCGCCGGTCTCGACACGATCGACCTCGGCGGGTTCGTCCTCGACCTGTTCCATGTGCCGGGGCATTCGCCCGACAGCGTGTGCTTCAAGCTGCGCGGCGGGCCGGTCCTGATCGGTGGCGACGTGCTCTTCGCGGGCAGTATCGGACGCACCGATTTCCCCAACGGCGACCACGCCCTGCTCCTCGCGGGCATCCGCGCGAAGCTCTGGCCACTGCCCGACGAGACCGCTGTACTGCCGGGGCACGGCCCGGCGACGACCATCGGGGAGGAGAAGGCGACGAATCCTTTCTTGGCATGATCCGCCTCCTCTTGAAAAGCCAGTAGAGAAGTTCGTGAGAACTTCTCCCCGGTCAGCGCTTCGATGGACGCTCGCCGAAGTTCTCACGAACTTCGCTACGGCTTCCGCCTGTTTCATCGCGGCCCCTCCCCCCCCTTGCAAACTCACCCCAAGCCCGGCACCTCCCACCCGGCGCGGTAGGCGCGCTTGAGGAAGCGGTTCGCTTCGGGGACGTTGACGACGGCGAGCTTCTCGGAGTCCCACTCGATCTCCGCCCCACTGCGGTAGGCGACGTTCCCCAACAGCATGGTCTCGGTGAGCGGCCCGGCGTAGGCGAAAGGGGTGGAAGGCTGGCGCGACTCGCGCACGGCGGTGCACCATTCCTGATAGTGGTTCCCGTCCTCGAAATCCGCCCATTGGTAGTCGGCGAAATCTGCCTTGGGGAACAGCTCGGGCATCTCGGGGAAGCCGAGGAAGAGATTCCCCTTCTCCCCGATGAAGAGGAGGCCGTTGAGCGTGCCCGGCCAGTCGGCGGGAGCTTGGAAGAGGGAGCGGTCGGGCTGGCGTCCGGCTTCGTACCAACGCAGCGACAGGGTCTCGGTGGTGAGTTCTGTGCCGGGGAAGGTGTAGAGGATTTCGGCCCACTCCGGCCCGGACTCGGGATGCGGCGGCGGTCCCTCGGCTTTCACTTTCGAGGGTGGCCCGAGGCGCAGGGCATCGACGACAGGATCGAGGATGTGGCAACCCATGTCGCCGGCCACGCCGGTGCCGAAGTCCCACCAGCCGCGCCAGTGGAAGGGATGGTAGGTCTTGTCGACCCAAGGGCGCTCCGGCGCGGTACCGAGCCATTGGTCCCAATGCACCGTCGCGGGCGGGTTGCCTCCGGGCGCGGGGCGGTCGAGACCTTGTTTCCAGTAGGTGCCGGGGCGGTCGGTCCAGGCGTGGACCTCGCGGACCTTGCCGATAACCTTGTCCTCGCGCAGGGCGTGGATCGCGATCTTGAGCCGCTTCGTGGCGTGGTGCTGGATGCCCATCTGGGTGATCACGCCCGTCTCGGCGGCGATCCCGGCGAGGACGCGCGACTCGTGGATGGTGTGGGTGAGCGGCTTCTGCGTGTAGCAGTGCAGGCCGAGCCGCATCGCCGTGGCCGTGACCGGGGCGTGAGTGTGGTCGGGAGTCGTCACCATGATGCCGTCGACGCCCTTTTGTTCGAGCAGCTTGCGCCAGTCGGTGTAGCCCTTCGCGGCGGGGAACTGGGCCTGCGCCTTGGCGAGACGGGTCTCGTCGATGTCGCAGACAGCAACGATCTCATTGCCGGGGGCGAGCTCCAGCATGTCGCTCCAGCCCTTGCCACCGACGCCGACGCAGGCGAGGGCGAGCTTGCGGTTGGGCGAGGCGGAGGAAAGGATCGCGGGAGCGGCGGACGCGCCGATCAGGGCGGCACCGGAGCGTTTCAAAAAGGAGCGGCGGGTGGAAGAAGTCATCTCACCAAGATGGAAGAGGGTTGAGTGACCGACAAGACCCGGTCGGGTCGGGTTTGCGCCAGCGGGGGTCGCGGCCCTCCGCAACCGGGGCTTGCCAGGAACGTTCGATCATCTCTTGGAATCCAGAAAACAAGATGCCATTGCCTCACGGCCTCAGAAAATGCTCGAAGAAAGCATAGAGGATCTCGTTCGACTCGGCGTTCGGGCTGTGCTCGGGGCGGTTGTGCATGGCGACGCGGTTCTCTTGGCCGAGGAGGCGATTCACGGCGATGCTGTGGTTCAATGCCTGCCAGCGGTGGACCGGGTCCTCGCTTCCAGCGGAGACGAGGAAGGGTCGCGGGGCCATGAGGGTGTGCAGCTCGTGCAGGTCGCGGCCTTCCTTGAGCAGCTTCGGGTAAAGGCCACGGGCCGGGTTTTCCGCGTCCGGCACACCGCGTTTGCGCCAAGGTTTGGGATGGTAGCCGAGATACCACGGCTCCCAGTAGTTCACGCTGGGCCGAACGTCGAAGACGATGCCGGGATCGGACCAGGCGGCGCAGGCGAATTTCTCGAAGAGGCACGATGCGAACATGGACCATTTCCCCCCGTAGGAATGGCCGGTGACGCCGATACGCTCGGGATCGACCTCGGGCCGCGACGCGAGGACGTGCCAAGCGTTCACCGCGACATAGGCCAGCATCGAGAGCGGCTGCACCGTCGCGTCGTCGATGGAGGGCCAGTAAAGGGAATACTCTTTCGCCTCGGTGGTCTCGGTCGTGCCGATGGACAGGGTGACGAAGCCGCGTTTCGCGAACTGGTAGGCGAAGTCGCGGTAAGGCTTGCCGTCGATGCCGGCGGCGGTTTCGGGTTCGTAGAAGACGGTCAGCACGGCGGGCCGGGGGCTTTCGGCGGCCTTGTCAGGAATGAAGAGGTAGCCCGTGGTCTCCTCCTGCGGCGTCCAGAGGAAGCGGACGCGGTGGCGGGTGAAGTTCTCCAGCTTCACCGATTCGAACGTCTCCACGACGGGTTCGGTGATCAGGGGTGGCCAAGTGCCCATCCGTTCGTGCCAGAGGGTGCGGATCTCCTCGCGGCGTTTCGCCCAATCCTCGGCGCTTTTGACTTCGTCGCCGTTTTCGAACTTCAACGGGGAGCGGAATTCGCCGAAATCCCCAGCGAATTCGGCGGGCGGAGCGAAGAGGGGTTTCAGCGAGTCGGGGAGCGCATCGGTGGCTTGTGCGGAGGCGATCATCGGAAAAAGCAGGAGGAGCAAGATGGGAAGGCGCGGGAGCATGGAGCTTTTCTAACCGATTTCGCGCCGCATGGGCATGGCGGGATCAAGGGGGGATTGCTTGCGCCGGACCCGAGGCGGACGCTT
>DDTJ01000067.1 GCA_002344525.1 Akkermansiaceae bacterium UBA2367 | reverse complement strand
TGACCCATGACCCATGACCCATGACCCACGTCACATCACCATCCCCCCATCGACGGTCAGCACCTGCCCGGTGATGTAGCGGGCCTCGCGGCTGGCGAGGAAGATCACCGTGTTGGCGATGTCCTCGGTTTCGCCGAAGCAGCCGAGGGGGATGTTCCTCTTGATTTGCTCCTGAACCTCGGGGGTGAGCTCGCCTGTCATGTCGGTGACGATGAAGCCGGGGGCGACGGCGTTGACACAGACCTTGCGACCCGCGAACTCCTTCGCCAGCGCCTTGGTGAAGCCGATCAGGCCCGCCTTGCTCGCGGCGTAGTTGCACTGGCCCGCGTTGCCGATCAGGCCAATGACGGAGCTGATGTTGACGATGCGCGCGTCCTCGGCCTTGAGGAGGGTGCGTTGGAAGGCCTTCACCGCATTGAAGGCGCCTTTCAAATTCGTGTCGAGGACGGCGTCCCAGTCCTCCTCGCCCATGCGCAGGGCGAGGCGGTCGCGGGTGATCCCGGCGTTGTTCACGAGGATGCTCGCGGCCCCGAGGTCGGCGACGACCTGCTTGCCGAACTCGACCGTGGCGTCGTGGTCGGCGACATCGACGGCGTAGCCTTTGGCGAGGCCCTTGCCCGTCGCGTTCAGTTCCTCCGCCGTGGCGAGGGCGTTCGCCTCGGTCCGGCTCGCCACCACGACTTTCGCGCCGCGCTCGACGAAGGCCCTCGCGATTTCCTTGCCGATCCCCCGCCCCGCGCCGGTGACGACGACCACTCGATCTTGAAATTGACTCATGGCCCGCTGGTTCGCACAGACCGGAGCGACCTGCAACGAAAAATCGCCTTTCCCGCCCTACGCCAAGCGCACCCGCCGCCCCGTCTCCATCGACGCGGCGGCGGCCTCCAGCACCTTCAGGCTCCTCACCCCGTCGCGGAAGTCCGGCTCGACCGTCCCGCCGTTCGCGCAGGCGTCGAGGAAATCGATGGCGGCGTGGACGAAGGCGTGCTCGTAGCCGATGATGTGCCCGGAAGGCCACCACGAGCCGACATAATCGTGAACGCTCTCGGTCACGAGGATGTCGCGGAAGCCGAGGCGGTCGGCGGGGTCTTTGCCGGAATAGAACTGGAGCCGGTTCATGTCCTCCATGTCCCAAGCGAGCGCCCCTTTGCGCCCGTAGATTTCGAAGGTGTGGCGGTTGCGGCGCCCCGTGGCGTAGCGGGTCGTCTCGATGGAGGCGAGGGCGCCGTTCTGGAACTCGCCGGTGATCAGGGCGGCGCATTCCACCTCGACCTCCCCGGTGGCCGTGTGGTCCTCCGCGAGGGGGCGCTCGGCGACGAACTGCTTGCCCCGGCACTCGATCTCGGCGAAATCGCCGACGAGGAAATGGGCGAGATCGACGGCGTGCGAGCCGAGGTCCCAGAGCGGACCCGCCGCCGCCGTGGCCTTGCGCAGCTTCCAGTCGAGCGGATGCTGCGGGTTCACGAGCCAGCTCTGCTGGTAGGCCCCGCGCCAGTGGTAGACCTCGCCGATCTCGCCCTCGTCGATGAGCCGCTTCGCGAGGAGGACGGCGGGGCAGCGACGGTAGTTGTGGTTCAGATAGTGGACGACGCCCGCCTTCTCCGCTGCCGCGAGCATGGCCTCGCCCTCGGCGAGGGTGTTGGCGAAGGGCTTCTCGCAGAAGACGTGCTTGCCCGCCTCGGCCGCGGCGATGGCGATCTCTGCGTGGAGATGGGTCGGCGTGGCGATGTCGATCGCGTCGATGTCGTCGCGCTCCAGAACCCTCCTCCAGTCGGTCTCAATCCCGGCCCAGCCCCAGCGCTCCGCGAAGGCGCGCAGAGCCTCCTCGTCGCGACCGCAGGCGACCTGCATCACGGGCTTCACGGCGGGGTCGAAAAACTTCGAGACCTGGTTCCAAGCATTGGAGTGGGCACGGCCCATGAAACGGTGGCCCACGATGGCGAGACGGAGTTCCTTCATACGCGGCACGCCATAGCCCCTCCCCGCCGGAGGCGAAAGCGTTTTTGTCGGGAAAAAGCGCCAAGCAGACTGCTGACCATGCCAAGGTTCGGGTCGCTCTCGCGTCCGCGCTTCGCCTCGCAGGTTTCGGCGAAACGGGCGTGCAGAGCGTCAAAACGCGGCGACGGGCTCGGCATGGGATTCGACGGCGGCGAACAGCTCGGTACCCGTCAGATTCCCGGCGACTTCTGGATCGGCGAGGATCGCGGGAAGAGGGCGGGGCGGCGGAACGGAGCCGGACTCCTCGATGTAGAGGGCGAGGGCCTCGCCCGCGTTTTCGACGACGGCCTCGATCGTCTCGCCGCCCGTGGTGCAGCCCGGCAAATCGGGGAAATAGCCCCAATAGGCCTCGCTGCCTTTTTCGATGATGAGCGTGTATTTCATGGGATGCGATGGTGGAGGGGCCTCGGGGTCAAAGATGACTTGAGAACGTAACATCACACAGGGATTTTCTACGTCCAAGCGTTGCTTTTTCATCCACCACAACCCCTCCCCTCCGCGAGAACGTATGCAATTCCACGTTGCGGCGCGGGGCGAAACGGTCCACGATCCCGCCCATGTCCTCACTGGATCGCAAAACCGCCCTTGTCACCGGGGGAGGCTCGGGCATTGGCCGGGCCATCTCCGAAACCTTCGCCGCCGCCGGGGCCTCCGTCGGCATCCTCGACCTCGACGAAGCCTCCGCCGCCGAGACCGTCTCCGCCATCGACGCCGCCGGGGGGAAGGCCGCCTTCTTCCGCTGCGACGTCTCCGACGCCGCCTCCGTGAACGCCGCCGTCGAGGGCGCGAAGGCCGCCTTCGGCCGCCTCGACATCCTCGTGAACAACGCCGGGGTCGCCCACATCGGCACGGCCACGAGCACGGGCGAGAGCGACTTCGACCGCGTCATGCGGGTGAACGTGAAAGGCGTCTACCTCTGCCTCCAGGCGGTGCTGCCGCACCTCGTCGAGGGTGGCGGAGGCGTCGTCCTGAACCTCTCCAGCATCGCCGCGATCACCGGGCTGCGGGACCGCTTCGCCTATTCCGCGAGCAAGGGCGCGGTCCACACCATGACCCTCTCCATCGCCGCCGACTACCTCCAGCACGGCATCCGCTGCAACGCGATCTGCCCGGCCCGCGTCCACACGCCCTTCGTCGACGGCTATCTGGCGAAGAACTATCCCGACAATCGCGACGAAATGTTCGAGAAGCTTTCCAAGGTCCAGCCCATCGGTCGCATGGCCCGCCCCGACGAGGTCGCGAAGCTGGCCCTCTACCTGTGCGGCGACGACGCCTCCTACATCACCGCGCAGACCTTCAACATCGACGGGGGCTACATGAACCTCCGCAACTGATCTCCGTCCCGCTCCCGACATCCCCCCATGAAAACGCTCCTCTTCGCCGCCCTCTCGCTCGCCGTCGCGCCTCTCGCCGCCGGGGATTCCGTCCACGACTTCAAGGTGAAAAACATCCAAGGCGAGGAGGTCGATCTCTCCTCCTACAAAGGCAAGGTCCTCCTCATCGTCAACGTCGCCTCGAAGTGCGGGGCGACCCCCCAATACGACCCGCTCCAGTCGCTCCACGCGAAATACGCCGACCAGGGCCTCGTCGTGCTGGGATTCCCCGCGAACAACTTCGGCGGCCAGGAGCCGGGTACCGAGGCGGAGATCGCCGAGTTCTGCACCACGAAATACAGCGTCGAGTTCCCCATGTTCTCCAAGGTCTCGGTGAAGGGCGACGACAAGGCCCCGCTCTTCGTCTACCTGACCTCCGCCGAAAACCCCGACAAGCAGGGCGACATCGGCTGGAACTTCGAGAAATTCCTCGTCGGCAAGGACGGCAAGCTCATCCGCCGCTTCGGCACGAGAACGAAGCCCGATGACGACGGTCTCGTCGCCGCGGTCGAGACGGCGCTGAAGGAGTGAGCCAAGCGGAAGCGGCGCGACGCAGCCATCCATGGAGAACCCGCGAATCTTCGGGCTGGACCTCGCCCGCGCCTTCGCGATCTCCCTCGTCGTGCTCGCCCACCTGAACCAAGGGACACACGAGGTCGGGATCTACGGGGTCGAGTTGTTCTTCGCCCTCAGCGGCTTCCTCATCGGCACGATCCTGCATCGCAACGTGCCGCGCGAGGGGGCGTGGACCGCCGCCCGGATGCTGAATTTCTGGCAGCGGCGCTGGTGGCGGACCCTGCCCGCCTACTACCTCTTCCTCCTCGTCGCGGTCGCGCATCACGGATTCCGCGGCGAACTGCCCGAAGGGGGCTGGGCGGGACTCGCCCCCTACCTCGTCTTCGCCCCGAACCTGATGTCGCCGAACGAGGTCTTCTACGACATCTCGTGGTCGCTCTGCGTCGAGGAGGCCTTCTACCTCGTCTTCCCGCTGCTGATCTACGCGGCGCAGGCCGTGGCCCGCTCCCGCGCCGTGTCCTTCGCGGCGGCACTCGCCTTTCTCGTTGTCCTCGGAGCGGTCCTCCGCGAAGTCGCCTTCGCCTCCTGGCCGTCCGACCAGGTCCGCGTCATGACCCTGCCCCGGATCGACGCGGTGGGCTACGGAGTAATGATGGCGGTGGTCGCGAGGACGCGGGTGCTGACGCCCCCCGTGCGCGCGGCGCTCGCGGGCGTGGGCGGGGCGCTGATCTGCGCCGTCGCCGCCTGCCATCTCGCCCTGCGCCCGCTCACCGACGACGTGTGGTTCTTCCGCATCGGCCTCGTCACGATGCCCGTCGCCTTCAGCCTCTGCATGCCCCTGCTCGCGGAATGGCGGGAGTTGCCTCGTCCCCTCGCCGGCTTGCGGGGGCCGGTCACCGCCATCAGCCTCTGGTCCTACTCCATCTACCTGTGCCACCACATGGTGCTGATGGCGATCTACCCGCTCTTCGGGGAATGCCGCGAGCACTTCGCGGTGAAGCTGCTGAGCAAGGCGGTCGGCCTCGTCGTCATCCTCGTGCTCTCGCGGTTCGTCTACCGCTGTTTCGAATCGCCGCTGACCCGCCGCCGTCCCCCAGAAATGCCGGCGATGGGTTGAGCCGCATCTGTAAAACGATTTGGGCGTTTCATTGATAAGATGGCACGTTCGCCAATGCGGAAACTCCCCCTGCTCCTGCTCAGCCTCGCCTTTTGCCTCCGCCTCCCCGCCGAGGAGCCTGCCCTCGTCCTTCCCCGGCGATTCGGATGTCCGGGAGCCGGTCACGCACACTCCGCGCACGAACCGCCGCTGGATCGATCCCACCCATGGCAGCGACGACGCGGACGGCCTCACGAAACAAACCGCGTGGCAATCCCTGCGGGGCAAGGCGTCCCAAGTCCCGCCCGACTGCGAGATCGTTTTCGCCGACGGCACGCATCAGTTGAACGGCTACGTCTACAAACGCAGCGCTGGTCAGATACTCCCAAATGGCGTGACGATCCGGTCGGAAACCCCGCGCGGGGCGCGGCTCGTCGGACCGACCACATACCCGGCATCCGGCGCGATCTATCCTGAATCCGGCTTGTTCATTTTCACCACCGACGACGCCGACGACAGCGACCAGCAGTCCGACGTGGAGATCTTCGGTCTCGACCTGGTCTGCGACGCCCGGCGCTCCGCCACGATTCTGCTGCAATTCAACAACACCGGATTCAGAATCGTGAACAACCGCATCGCCCCGCGTTATCCCGAGTGGCACACCCACGGCATCTATCTCTCGTCCGGCACCCGCTATGCGACGGCCGTTAGGGACGTTTACATCGCTGACAACGAGATTATCAAGTTGCCAGGTCAAGGCAGCGGGATTCATTCGTTTTCCGGCGAGGAGGAACCGGCCGGCACGATCAGCGGATGCCACGACGTAGTCATCGAGCGCAACCGGATCAGCGGCGCGGGCCGATGGGGAATGGCTTGGGGAGCGACACGCAACGGCGGGCCGATGAATGTCCTATGCAGGGACAATGTCATCATGGGAAGCTGGAGTGACGGCGCCGTTGTTTTTGCTTCCGTCCACCTCGCCGGGGCAGGCGGCGTCGATCCGACCTTCGTGCTGGAGCGCAACTGGCTGTCGAACGACAGCGGGCATCTGATCCGCCGCTACGAAGTCGAAGGCGGGGACGATCAACACACTCCGACGCTGCGCCACCAACGATATGACATCCCCTCCATGAGCGATCTGCCAAAGGTCAGCACGGAACCTGTCGGCGACGGAGATCGGATCTGGAGCCGATGATTTCATTCACGGCCCTCCTCGGTGATCGCGGAAAACCCGCCGTCCCTCAACTGGGCAGGACGAGATCCTCCGGTTCGACGTCGATCCGGCGCGAGCCGTCGGTCCGGGCGAGGAGCCGGTGCTTCGCGTTCTTCAGCCCGTAGACCGTGGAGTAGGCGAGGATGCGGGGCAGGTTGGTGAGGCGCCTCGGGATCATCACGACCCGGGAGACGAGATACGAGGCGGTGGCCCAGCGGAATTTGTAATCCTCCTCGCCGCAGAGCATGTCGAAGCGGAGGATCGAACCCTCGATCCGCTCCGACCAATGGCGCAGGGAATCGACCAGCAGCCAGCGCCCCGGCGAGAGGCTCGCGTGCTGGCCCGAGTAGGAGGTGAGGTAGTAGTAGAAAGTCGCCCTGCCGAGGTAGCCGAGATTGAAGGCGATGAGCGGCCCCCCTTCCTTTTCGCGCACCGTCGAGAGGCAGAGCGGCGCACCCGCCGCGAGCTGCTCCTTCAGGAAGGCGGCGTAGGCCGGGTTCGCGAAGACCGATTCGCCCTCCTTGCGATACTGGTTCTCGCGATGCTGGGCGGCCGCGTCGTCGAGCAAGGCCGGATCGAAGCCGCCGGGGCCGTGGTGCTCGACATGGTGGTCCGGGAAGGCCCGCGCGAGGCGGTTGCCCGCGTTGCGGTAGTCCTTGCGCTGCCGTGCCGGGAGGGCAGTGTCGAAGGAATCCCGGCCGAGGTCGAGCGAGGCGACCGGGCAGCGGCTCCAGAAGCGGCCCTCCTGATGGCAGAAGCCGGCCAGCTCCGGCGAGGCGAGGGCCGCTGCGAGGCGGGAGCGGGCCGCCACCTGGGGGAAGACGAGCGCCGAGCTGTCGTCGCTTTCAAACTGCAAGATCGCCCGCACCGCCGCGACGGCGGCATCGAGGTCGGTCGCGGCGACATCCTGATAGTCGAGATGGAGGCTGGTCGCCATCTCCAGCCTCGTCCCCTTCCGGCACATCGGAATCAGGGCGAGCAGATCGCCCCCCTTCCTCCACTCGAACACCGCCGGCTCGAAATGGGGATGCGCCTTCAGCCAAGGCATCCAGACGCGCGGCCCGCAGAAAGGCGCGGCAAGAGGGCAACTGTCCGAAAACGAAATCCACTCGTCCCGACAGGCTTCGAAAGCCTTGAGGTCGTTGATGAGATGGAGTGTGCCGGGCATTTCTTAATAATTACCCATAAATCCATAATTTCCATAAAAATTTGATTTTCCTAAGCGAATTGCACAGTCCCCTTCCATTCGCGGAAATTTGCGAACATTCGCGTTGAAAAACCCACCTCCATCCGCGCCAATCCGCGTTGCATCTGCGGAAATCTGCGTTCCCCGTTTCTTTTTCAAGGCAGAGTGCCGAAAATTCCCAAAACAGCGATGCAGAGCACCCCATGACCATACGCTTTCCAACGATCCTCTTCCTGGCCGTCGTCCTCGGCGGTCCCGCGACCTCCCCTTTGTCTGCCCGTGACGAAGCGGCCCCCGAAACGGTGGAAATCAAAAACATCGCCTACCGACCCGATCCCGAGGCCAAGCCCGACTTGTCGAAACACGAACGCTGCCAGTTGGACCTGCGCCATCCGAAGGGAGGGCAAGGCTTCGCGACAGTGATCTGGTTCCACGGCGGAGGGCTGACGGGTGGCAAGCGCGCCTTCCCCAAGATCGAGGATCCGTCTATCACCCTCGTCGCAGCTGGCTACCGTCTCTCGCCGGAGGCCATCCTGCCCGACATCCTCGACGATGCCGCGAGCGTGGCGGCGTGGACCTTCCGGCACATCGCCGAGTATGGCGGCGATCCCGGCAAAGTCTTCATCGCCGGGCATTCCGCAGGGGGTTATCTCGCGGCCATGGTCGGCATGGACGAACGCTGGATGAAGGCCAAGGGACTCTCGCACCGCCAGTTCGCCGGCATCCTGCCCGTGAGCGCGCAGGTGACGACGCATTTCCATGTGAAGAAGCTGCGGGGCGACACCGGCGAGGCCCTGCGTCCCTTGATCGACGAGTTCGCCCCCTTGTATCATGTGTCGAAGGAGCTTCCGCCCATCTGCCTGATCACCGGCGACCGCAAGATCGAATACAAAAGCCGGGTGGAGGAGAACGACCTCATGGCCGTGACCTTGGGGCATCTCGGCCATCCCCTGACGGAATTCCACGAAGTGCACGGCAAGGACCACGGCTCCATCGGCCCTGCCTCGGCGCCCTTCATCGAGGCTTTTGTGAAGCGGGTGATGGAGGCGAAAAAGGAGCGACCTTGATGGCGGAGTCCCCTTACTCATCCTCATCCTCTTACTCCTANNTAGGAGTAAGAGGATGAGGATGAGGATGAGGGGAAAGAAGGACGGCCATCACTCCGCTTGAGAGGGGTCAAACACTTCCCCCCTCCCCGAACTCCCGGATCGCCTCCAGAAACGGGGCGAGATACCGCTCCGCCTTCACCTTGCCCACCCCTTGAATCGCCAATGCCTGCTCCTCGGTCACAGGGCGTAGACGAGTGAGGCGCTCCAGCACCTGGTTGCCGAAGATGACGAAGGGCGGCACACCGCCGGCCTCCTCGGCGAGGCGTTTGCGCACGGCCTTGAGTCGCTGGAACAACTCTTCGTCGAAGGCCAACTCCTCCAGCGCTTGCGCCATCCCCTTCGCCTTGGCGGCGGACTTCACGCAGCGGGCGAGGTCGGGCCAAGCGAGGGAGAAATTCCGGTCGCCCTTCATCACCCCGGCCCCGCGACGGGTCAGGCCGAGGAGCGGGTAGGGCGTCTTTCGCGTGGCGACGAGTCCAGCCTTCTCCATCTCGTCGAGCAGGGTGAAGACGTAGACCGAACCCTCTTCTTTCAGAATGCCGTAGGTACTGAGCTGGTCGAGGCGGGCGGCGGCGAGGTCGGAGGATCTCGATCCGGTCAGCATCGCGACGATCTTGCCCTTGCCGAAGCGCCCCTCCCAGTCCCCCACCGCAGTGCGGGCGCAGGTGCGGGCGATGCCACTGAGGGCCTTCTGCACGATCAGATGCTCCTCCTCGGTGGGGCCGCGCCGGCCTCGGCGACCCGCTTCGGTGCAGAAATCGCAGGTGCCGCAGGGGACGGACTCGCTCTCGCCGAAGTAGCCGAGGATCCACTGCTGGCGGCAGGTCCGGTGGTCGTAGCAGAACTGGATCATCGCCTCTAGCTTGGAGCGGTCGCGGCGCTCCTTTTCGTTCAAGGCGTCCTCGTCGAGGCGCAGGTCGTCCGCCGTCACCGAAGGGTCGACGAGGCGGGTACCCCGGGCGCGTTCGCCGGGCACGTCGTAGCGCTCGATGTGGCCGGCGCGCACGAGCTGGGAGATCGCGCTGCTCACCTGCATGCTGTTCTTCAAATTCAGCGTCTCGGTCAGCTCCTGGATGGTGAGGAGGACGCCCTCGTTGGCCGGGCCGGAATGCTTGCGGATCGCCGCGTAGAGGTCTCGGATGACGGCGGGGCCGGGGTTGTTCCCCTCGATGAAGAACTCCTGCGTGCGCGTGTCGGCGTAGTTGAAGAGCAGCTCGCATTCGGCTGGCTCGCCGTCGCGTCCGGCGCGGCCCGCCTCCTGGTAGTAGGCCTCGATGCTGCCGGGCACGTCGAAATGGGCGACGAAGCGCACGTCGGGCCGGTCGATGCCCATGCCGAAGGCGTTCGTCGCCACGACGACGTCGTAGCTGCGATCAAGGAAGACGTTCTGTGCCCATTCGCGGTCCTTGTCCTCCATCCCGCCGTGGTAGGCGACGAGTTTCACGCCCATGCCTCCCATGCTGGAGAGGGAGGCGCTGACCTCCTCGACCTTCTTCCGCGTGGAGCAGTAGACGATGCCGGTGCGGTGCGTCTCGATCAGAGTCTTGAGGCGGTCATATTTCTCGCGATGGCTGTCGCAAAGGGTGACGCGGAGGCTCAGGTTCGGTCGCTCGAAACCGCTGATGGAGACGAAAGGCTCACGCAGCTTCAGCACCTTCAGGATGTCCTCCTGCACCTCGGGCGTCGCCGTGGCGGTGAAAGCCGCGGTCTGGGGATGGTCGAGGGCTTCGAGGGCCTGAGAGAGACGCAGGTAGTCGGGCCGGAAGTCGTGGCCCCATTGGCTGAGGCAGTGGGCCTCGTCCACCGCGACGAGGGCCACGGGCACCTGCTGCAAGGCGCGGAGGAAGGACGCGCTGCGGAAGCGCTCCGGCGCGATGTAGACGAGCTTGTATTGCCCCGCCGCGAGTTCGCGGAGGCGCTCGCCCTGCTCCGAGGGCGAAAGGGTGCTGTTGATCATCGTCGCGGGCACACCCTTGCGGAGGAGGCCGTCGACTTGGTCCTTCATCAAGGCGATGAGGGGGCTGACGACGAGGGTGACGCCCTCCATCACCATCGCGGGGAGCTGGTAGCAGAGCGATTTCCCGCCGCCCGTGGGCATCACCGCGAGGGTGTCGCGCCCCGCCAGCAGCGAGGACACGACCGGCTCCTGCCCCGGGAGAAACTCGCGGAAGCCGAAGTGTCGCTCGAGCGCGGCGACGGGATCGCGGAGGAGGTGCTGGTCGGCGGCGAAGGCGGGCATGTCAACTGTTATTATGAACAAATTTCGTGTCTCTGCATCCTATTTCGCCGACAAAATTGCTTTCCTCAACTGGCGGGATGCGCTGATTTTCGAAAAGGGCTGCCCACGGAATCCACGGGATTTCACGAGGATTCGACACGAGAAGATTCCGTGAGCCTTCCCCCTCTGCAACCCGGCTCCGCCTGTAGCCGACGGTCGGGCGTCCGGGGACGTTCGATCCGGCCTCAGTGAGGCCGGCTACAGGCGCTGCCGAAACACCCGCTCACTTCGACGGATATTCCGGCGGCGGACCTGGGGCGAAGGTGGTGGCGGCGGGGATGGGATCCCTCCGGGTCATCAACTCCGGCACCTCCTCCTCGGCCGGCGCGTTGATCGGGTTGCCTCCCGGATCGCGGAGGCGCACCGAGACGAAGATGGTCAAGGCACGCTTCTTCGCTTGCTTCGTCCGCGAGCGGAAGGCCCGGCCCAACACCGGCAGGTCGCCGATGTAGGGGATCTTGTCCTCGGTCGAGGTCACGGTCTCGCCATGGAACCCACCGATGACCACCGTCTGCCCGTCCCATACCGCGATGCTCGGCGACGTCTCCTTGACCGCGTCGAAGACGGGCATGAGGATCTCGTTCGCGGTCAGCACCGTTCCGTTGGGACCGTTGATGGGAGTACCGTAGTTGATGAAGCCGCTGAAATCGGTGAAATCCAGCAACACGCTCAAGTCCACCAGCATGTTGTCGGGCGAGACATTCGCCTCGACTTCGATGGTCTTCCCTAGATTGCGGGTCTCGAAGGCCGTCGGCGTGGCCGGGGTCACCGGGACGAAGGAGGCTCCTTCGACTTGGTTGGGGAGCTCCGGCGGGTCGTACTCCGTCGGATAGATGAACTCCCTTATCACCTCCATCTTGGCCCGGACGCCGGGCCGCACGACGACATGCGAATCGGCGAGGAGATCGGTCCCTTTCAACTGGCTCAAAGCCCGCAGCACCACCTGGAATTGCGGGTCGGTGAGGATCCCCGCTACCGAAAAGACGCCGGGGGCCTTGCCGACCGGAACGACGTCGCTCCGGTGGATGACGTCGTCGATAGTCTGGTTGAACGAGACATCCCCGGTGCGCAGTCCACTCGTCACAGGGGAAAAGCCCACCGGCACGCCTGCGGCGAGAAAGGCAAAATCGGCCGCCAGAGTGCCGGGGAAGACGTTGCCGTCGGTGCCCCCCCCGACAAAGACTCGATCACCCGGGCCGACACCGGCCTGCCCGAGAAGGATGTCGAGGCCCGCCTGCCGCAAATCCTCCTGCCCGATCGAGACCATCTTCACATGGATCTCAATGTTCTTCGGCGCCGTCTCCATCGCCGCCTGCACGATGCTGTCGACGAGCTGCATCTGCTCGCCGGTGTTCCGCACCATCAGGGTGTTGCTTGAAACGACGAAGTTGGCCGAAGCCCCCGGCCCGAACTGCACCCCCCGATCCTCGAGGAATTGCTGGGCCGTGATACGCCGCACCAGCGCCGCGCCGCCACCAGCGCCGCGGTCGGGGTTCGCGAAGGGATTGGCCGGCGCGGCGGCGGACTCCCCTCCCGCCTCGCCCGTCGCGGAAAGGAAGCCCGGCGGCACAATCCAAGTCCGGGTGGAAAGCGCCCCGTCCGTGCTCGCGCCGGTCAAAGGCGGCACGATGCGCACCGCGAAGCGGTCAACCCGGTAGGTCATCTCCACCTGACCCGTCGCGTAGCGCAAGGCGGCGGCGAGAGGCACGTTCGACAGCTTTACGCTCAAGGTACGCCGACCGGCGTCCCCGCCCTCCGGCCCGGAGGAGTCGATCACGATGTTCACCCCACGTTTCGCGGGGTCGGTCTCGGAGGCATCCAGTTCCTGCGCCTTCTGGACGAGGAAATCGACCACGTCGGCGAGGCTCGCTTCGTTGAACTCCATGGCCGGGATGACGATCCGGTTCAACTTCGCCTCGAGCATGACACTCTCGTCAGTGGCGGCGGCCCCGTGGAGGCCCGCCAAATCCCCTTCCCGCAACATGAGCGGGACCGGCGTCTCCCATCCCGCGACGACCTCGCCGAGCCGCTTCGCACGCGCGTGGTCGTAGGCGACGTCTTGGTAGTTCATGCGCAAACGCTCCACCTGCTCCAGCCCCCGCCGCGCCGCCGTATTATGGGGGTCGATGGCGAGGGCCTCATTGTAAGCGCGTTCGGAGCGGTCGTAGTCGCCCAGTTCGCGGTAGCCCTTCGCGATGACGAGCTTGGTCTCGACACGGTCGACGTCCCGCAGGTGGCGGGGGGTCGCCGCGAAATTGTAGCGGTCGTCGCGGTCGCGCAGCTCCTTCAGCATCTTGCGGAGCTCCGGGTCGATCCGCTGCGGCGGCACGCCTGCGTCGTCGGCGAGGGCCACGACGTCGGCGAGGGTCTTCTCGCTTTCGTCCCACCGCGCCTCGCTCGCGAGGATCTGGGCGTAGCGGTAGGAGGATGCCTGGTAGCGGTCGAAGAAGACGCGGCGCTGGTCCGCCGCCGCGGGCACGTCGGGCACGGTCTCGAAAGCCGCCTTGAAATAGTCCATCGCCTCAGCGTAGGACTGATCCGCGTAGGCCCTCGACCCCGCCGTGAAGAGCGTCTGCGCCGCCTCCACCTGCCCTTGCCGCCTCTGCGCCTCGGCCGCCGCGACCCCGGCGATGCCGCCCGGGACGCCGTTGCCGTCCGCCAAGGCTTCCGGGAGAGGAATCCACAAAACCGCCCCAGCCATGATCCAGCAGGACAGGCACCATCGGAGAAGAGCGACGGGATGGGGAGGGCGGGGCACGACGAAGAGATGGGGCTTGGACAGCTTGCTGGGACGGAGGATGAACGATCTTAGCCGCATACGTCCCCCTTGCGCAAGCCCGAAGTCGTTTGGTTTAGCCCCAATGCCGTTAAGCAATGAGGTGACTTCATAGACGGGAGGGGAGGTCGAGGAGTTGGGAGGCGCGCGAGAGTCAGGGGGTGAGAGTTCGGGGTTGAGAAAATTCCGCGAGTTTCCGTATTTTCCACGGGAACCCTCCTCGGCGAAGATCCTCGTGCATTTTGAACGGGGTCGATGCCCCCGGCTACAAGGTAGTCGTCTGCGCTGGTCACTGCCCCTCCGCAGCCGAGTCAGGAGCCTCGGCGCTCTCTTCTTGGGTTTCCTCTTGGGTTTCCTCTTGGCTTTGCTCCTGGGAGCCGCCCTCTCCCGCCGCATTCAGGCCACCGAGGACCCGCAGACGGCGCAACTCCTCGTCGTCGCTACCGCCGATGTAGCCGCCAACCAATTCGGGGGCCTCCACCACGGGGGCGCCGTTGAAGCTGTAGACGCTCTCCCCGTTCGGGCCATACTGGTGGTAGCCGCGGTAGTGGATGCTGCCCACCACCGGGGAGGTCTGCTTCCGCACCTGCTCGTCCACACCTTCGTGGAAGGTCCGGTCTTCAGGGCTGTTGGGATTGTTCCCTCCGGGGCCGGGGCCGGGGCCGGGGCCGGGGCCGGGGCCAGGACCGGGATTCACGATCACCGGCTCGCCAGACACGATGGTGTCGTAGTAGAAGGCGTAGTTCCCGAGCGCCGTCGGTGTCTCCCCGTCGCCGAGGCCGGGACCGCGCTCGCCGGGAGTACCGATTTCGTTCCCGTCCTCGTCCTCGATCCGGTTGGTGTACTCGTCCAGCCGCTGGTCCCACTGGGGATCGTCGACTCCCCCGTCGTAGGCCTCGCCGTTGATCAAGGCCCCGGCCTCGACTTGGTTGTTCCCACGGCGCGGCAGGTAGAACCTCACTTGCGTGCCGCTGAACTCGCTGCCGACATCCGCGATCAGGCTGCCACCGGCGGGGTTGCCGGGATCGTTCCAGCTCGCCCCGATGAAGGTCGCGCCGCTGACCAAGGTCGCGGGCGACCCGCCGTAGACGTGCCCCACCAAGGCCCCCGCTATCGTGAAATCGGTTCCGGCGGTGACCTCGATGTCCCCGGCCCGCGTCCCCGTGCCGCTCGCGGAGCCATCCGCGAGGTCATCCCCGTGCCCGATCTTCGCGTAGGCACCGACACCGGGGCCGGGGGCGACCAGTTCGATGCTGCCGTCGACGGCCACCGAGATGAGGCCGGACATGGCCCCGTCGGTGGAGTAGCCGCCGTGCCCGACTTGGGTTGCGCCGCCGTTGCCAGCCACGGCCCGCATGTCCCCGTCGACTGTCACCTCGATCCCGCCGCCGATGCTCGCGACGGTCGCGTGGGGGCCACCATGCCCGATCTGGGCGTTGGCCAGCGACCCGTCCCCGCCGAGCAGGTCGAGATCCCCGCCGGAGACCACCGTGATCTCCCCAGCGAGGTTCGGCACCGTCGCCAAGGAGGCGCGGTGGCCGATCTGCGCGTAGGCGTTGAAGAGGTCGCCGCCCCTCAGCGAGACGCCGCCCTCCTTGGCCTTCACCGTGATGTCACCGTCCGGCGAAACGCCTGCGGCGGGGGCGAAGCCGATCTGGGCGTAGTGTCCAGCGGTGCTGGCGATCACCTCCACGGCGTAGCCGAGGGCCGTCGTGGTCCCTCCGGCGGAACCCACGGCGATGTGGGCAGTCTGCGAACCGCCGCCGATGGTCAGGACGCTGCCGTTGTTGCCCCAGCGGGCGTCGTCGGCGAGGACCGGGGCGATGTCAAAGTCGCGCATCGGCACCTTGTCGAGGAAATCCAGCGAGGGGCTGAGGCCGTCCAAGCCGGCGACAAGGTTGACATCCCCGGCATTGGCCGTGGTGTTGGCGTTCTGGACACCCTTGAGCACGGTGAGGTCGCCGGTGGCCAGATAGTTGATGTCGCGGGTGGTGTTGCCGTTCAAGGCGAGGTCCACGGTCAGGTCGCCGACGGCTGCGAAGGTGGCCCCTCCGCCCATGGCGACGTGATCTTGGACCCCGATGAAGGGGGCGAGGGCGGCGTCGATGAGGTAGGAGCTGGTCCCGTCCCCGCCGTTTCCGACCATGGAGAAGCTGTTCCCGTTAGTCAGGCCGTTGTTCGCCGACTGGCTGCGGTGGCCGATGCGGGCTTGGCCGGTCGTTCCGACCGGGACGACGCTCCAGCTCCCCGCCTCGATATAGATGTCGCCCGTGCGGGAGCCCGAGGGCACGTTGGTGACGGTGTTGCGCAGGGAGCCGTGGCCCACCAGCGAGTAGGCCTCGCTGCCGTTCCCGGCGAGAACGCTGAGCTTGCCGGTCTGGGAGACGACGGAGATGTCGCCCCACAGAGTCATGTTCATGTTGTTCTCCAAGCCTCCGTGACCGATCTGGGTGAAGGTGTAGGTGGCGGCGTTGGTGCCGGTGGCGGCGGAGAAGCCGCCGCCCTGCAGGGTGATGTTCCCGTTGGCCGCGACCCCGACCTGGCCGCCCATGGTACTGGCGCTGCCCGACGTGTCGCCGGAAACGAAGCCACCATGGCCGATCTGGACCCAGGACTCGGTGAAGGTGCCTCCGGTAAGCGTCACCGAACCTTGGCCCGCTGCCACGGGGGCGAACTGGATTTCATCCGCGACGCCGTCGCGGTTGAAGTCGCCGAGGTCGTCGAAGAGGCCTATGCCGAGGTGGGTGTCGAGCGCCCCGCTGCCCGCGCTGACGATCACCGTGCCGTCGTGGTTGCCGTCGGCGTCGTAGCCGCCGTGGCCGACCTGGACGTAGGTGCGCTGCTGACCCTGCTGCCCGCCACCCGTGAACTCCACGTCCCCGCCGGCGCGCAGGATGACAGCGCCGCTATTGGCCCCGCGGGTGCTCCGGCCACCATGGCCGAACTGGACGTAGCTGTCGGTGGATGTGCCGCCGCGTCCCTCGATATTCCCGAGCGCAGTCACGAGGACGTTCCCGCTGTTGCCGAGGGCGGTGTTGCCGTCCGGGTTGTCGGCATCGTAGCCGCCGTGCCCGATCTGGACGATGGCGCGGTCGGTGCGAACGTGTTCGAGGCTAACGACCACGTTGGCTGCGCCACCTTCCGTACCGGGGTTGACCCGCGTCGTGAACTGGATCTGGCTGGCGGCGTAGTTCGCCGTGCCCACCTGCTGGCCCGCGACGAGCTGGACGCCGCCCACCAGCTCGGTGAAGTTGGCCACGACCCGCAGGGCACCGGTGCCGTCGTCCTTGATTGTGCCGATGAGCAAACCCGCCTCGCTGTAGATGTCGAGCGAGATGGAGCCGGGGATGACGCCGTTGACCGCCCGGAGGTTGACGAGGCCGGCGGCGTTGCCGCCGCTGACGGCCTGCAGCAATCCGGCGCGGTCGAGGTTCTGGTTCAGCTCGCCGGCGTTGGCGGTGCTGACGTGGTAGTAGCGGGAACGGAGACCGTTACCGAGGGTCTGGGTCCGGGAGAACTGGCTGGCCCGCACAGAGACGCTGCCGCCAGCGAAGACTTGGATGTCGCCGCGGTGGTCGCCGCGAGCGTTGGTACCTCCGTTACCGATCTGGGCGTTGCTGTCCACCCCGTCGCCGACATGGACTTCGACGTTCCCGGCGGCCATCACCGAGGTCAGGTCGCCGTCGCGGCCCAAGTTGCCGTTGGCGCTGCGTCCGCCGTGGCCGATCTGGGCATACTGCTGGGAATCGTCGTTGTCGGGGAGGAAGAGCCCGCCATAGACACGCACACTGCTGTTCGCAGCGGTGCCAGTCTGGACGGCGGCGTTGTTGAAGCCGGCGTGGACGGTGATGTCGCCCCAGTGGTTGCCCACCGAATAAATGCCGCCGTGACCGATCTGGGCGAAATGGTGGCGTCCGCCGGCATAGGCGTCCATGCGCTGTTGCTGCCCCAGATAAGCGTAGCCGTCGAAGAGGCCCGCCGTCGGAGCAAGGCTGGGGAGGAAGCTGCGCAGGTGGTCGCCCGCGAGCACGTTGACGCTGCCCTGCTCGCTGATCACGGTCACGTCGCCCCGGTGTCCACTGTCGGCGTCGTTGCTGTAGACGATGGAGCCGTTGGGGCTGGCGTCGACGTCGTAGCCCCCGTGGCCGATCATGGCGTGGAGGTTGCCGTCGTCGACCGACTGGGCCACGGTGGCGCCGCCCCGGTTGAGCACGCCGCCGATGACGTTCACGTCGCCGACGACATCGACGGTGATGTCGCCCTCATGACCCTCCATAATGAACTGCTCGGGGGGACCGGCGACGTAGCGGCCGGCGCGGGAGCCGTGGCCGCCATGGCCAACCTGGGCGTAGGCACCGTGGCGCGTCCCGGCCCGCACCTGCAGGCCGATGCCGTCGTATTCCGCAGCGAGGCCGGTAGTGGCGTAGATGTCGATCTTGCCGGAATTGACCCCGTAGGAGACGCGCCCGCCATGGCCGATCTGGGCGTAGGCATCGTGGGCGTCGTAGTACTCGCCGGCGCCGCCCTGCACGATGACGGCCCCGCCGATGCGGTTCGTGGACGACCCCAAGGTGATGTCGCCGCTGTTGCGGCCCGACATGTACATGCCCCCGTGTCCGATCATGGCCCAGTTCTGCGACCCGGTCCCGCCTTTCAGGAGGACGTCGCCACCGGAGAAAATGCCGATGTTCCCGGTGTTCCCGACGGTGTTGGCGGCGTTGTACATCGTCGCGTTGGCCGAGGTGCCTCCGTCCGGATTGTCGCCGTCGTAGCCGCCATGGCCGACCTGGGCGTAGGCGCGGTGCGTGGCGATGTGCTCGAAGCGGGCCATCACGTTGGGCCTGGTGTCGGTGGAGGCGGGAGAGGGGGCGGCCACCAAGTCCCCGGGTGCGCCCGGGGGGAAGCCGACGCCGGGATTGATCCGCCGGCTGAACTGCACCAAGTTGGCGACGTAGTTCACCGTGCCCACCTCGTCACCGGCATTGAGCTGGTCGCCATGCACCAGTCCGGTGAAATCGGCCACGACCCGCAGCCTGCCGGTGCCGTCGTCCTTGATCTGGCCGATGAGGACCCCGTCGTCGGTGTAGATGTCAAAAGACAGGGAGCCGGGAACGACGTGGGAACCGCTGATCCCGGTGAGATTCACCTGACCCGGCGTCGTCAGGCCACCCGTGACGCCCTGCATCAACCCGGCCCGGTCGAAGTTGAGGTTGAGCGCCGCCGCGCTGGTGTTGGACGTGTAGACGTAGGACCTGTCGATCCCGCGCCCGGCCTGGACTCCGGAGTACTGGCTGCCAAGGATGGAGACGTCCCCACCGGCGGAAAGGAGGATGCCGCCGCTGTGGTCGCCGCGGGCGCTGGTTCCGCCGTTGCCGACCTGGGCGTAGCTGTCGATCCCGTCGCCGGCGAGGATCTCGATGTCCCCGGCGGCCCTCAGCGAGGTCAGATCGCCGCCCCGGCCCTGGTTGCCGGAACTGCTGCGACCGCCGTGGCCGATCTGCGCGAACCCGCTCGCCTCGCCGTCGTTGTCGGGGAGGAAACGCCCACCCTGAACCCGAATGTGGCTTTCTGCCGCAGTCCCGGTCTGGACGGGAACGGCGGCGTCGTTGAAGCCGGCGCGCACGTCGATATCGCCCCAGTGGTTGCCGTTGGTGGCATAGCCGCCGTGGCCGATCATGGCGTAGTGGAAGCGCCCCCCGGCGTAGGCCTCCATGCGGGCGATGCCGTTGACCGTCCATCCGTCGTGGATGCCGACGGAGGGGGAGACGCTGGGCAGGAAACTGCGGAGATGGTCGCCACCGAGGACGTTGACGCTGCCCTCGCGACTGATCACGGTGATCTTGCCGTTGTGGCCGATGTTGTTGCCATAGGCGATGACGCTGTCCCAAGAGACGTCGGCGTCGTAGCCGCCATGGCCGATTTGGGCGTAGAGGTTGCCGTCGTCGCTGGTCTGGGCCAAGGTGCCGCCGCCCCGGTTGAGCACGCCGGCGATGACATTCACGTCGCCGATGGTGTCGATGGTGACGCCGCCGCTGTTGCCCTCCATGCCTACGGCGCCGTTGGCCGTGCCGGACTTGGAACCTGTGCCGCCATGCCCGACAAGGGCATAGCTGTTGTTGCGCGATCCAGCCTGCAGCAGCAGACCGACGTTCTCGTATCCGGACGTGAGACCCGTGGTGGCGTAGATGGAGATGTCGCCCCGGTTTGTCCCGATGGTGTTGCGGCCACCATGGCCGATCTGGACGTAGGAGTCGTTCGAGTTGTAGTAGTCGCCGTGGCCGCCCGTCAGGAGGACCGCCCCGCCGATCCGCTCGGCGGCCGTGCCCACTTGGATGTTCCCGAAGTTACGACCCGAACTCTGATATCCCCCGTGGCCCAACTGGGCGGAGTTCTGGGAACCCTTGCCGGCCGCGAAGAGCACATCCCTGCCGGCGTGGACGGTGATGTCGCCGAAGTGGCCAAGGGTATTGGATCCCGCTGTCGTCCCGTCCGGGTTGTCCGATTCGTAGCCGCCGTTGCCGAGCTGGGCGAAGGCCCGGTCCACCGACCAATGCTGGAATTCGATGGCCAGGTTGGCCGTGCCATCGCTCGGTCCGGGGTTCACGTCTTGGGTGAAGGTGATCGTGGTGGTGTCGGTGAGGCTGTAGATGATGTAGCCCACTTGGGTTCCGGCCGTGATGGTTCGGTTGCCCAAGCCGTCGCCGAAGTCGGCGGTGATGTTGTTGTCGGCGATCAACTGGCCCATCCCATTGTCGGAGAGGGTTCCCAACACCGGCAAGCCGGTGGCGGTGCTGCGGATAGTGATCTTGATGGTTCCCGGAACCACCCGGGCGTGGCTGAGGTTGACCCGGCCGAGGACTCCGTCGGGAGGTGCCGGGCTGCTATCGACGTGCAGGTTGGCCGCCCAGTCCAAGCTGCGGGTCCGGGTGTTGGCGTCGGTGGCACTGACGCCCGACCAGGAGTATTGCGTGTAGTAGCCTGATGCCGAGCTGAGCGCCGGGGCACCGGCCTCGAAGGCGAGCTGGCCGCCCGCCCGGACGTCGATATTCGCAGCATGGTCACCGCGGTTCCCGTAGCCACCGTTCCCCAGCATCACGTAGCTGTTGATCCCGCTGCCGAGGGCAGTGAAGTGGATGTCCCCGGCGGAGACCACCTTGATGGTGTCCAGCGCGACGCTGGCGTCGCCGGTGCCGGAACGCCGCCCCTGGTTCCCCGAGGCACCGTAGCCGCCGTGGCCGAGCTGGGAGTAGTTGCCATAGTCGGCCCAACTGTACCGGCCCGGAGCACCTCCGGCGAAGTAGATCCGCGCATCCGGATCGACGATGGCGTCGTCCTGGCCGAGACCCGCCTTCACGGTGATGTTGCCGAAGTGGTTGCCCGAGGCGCTGTAGCCCCCGTGGCCGATCTGGGCGTAGTGGAAGGCCCCGTCGCCCTGGCCGGTGCTGGCCTCGTAGATCCGGGTGACGTCGCCCGCGAGGAACTCGATGTTGCCTCCGGCAGTCACGGTGATGTCGCCGTTGTGACCGACAGGCGTGCCATTGGCGTTGAAGCGCCCGGTGACATTGGCCCGGTTCGGGTCCACGTCGGAGTTATAGCCGCCATGGCCGATTTGGGCATACTGGCCGCCCACATTGTTGTCCCAAATGTCGCGGCCCGAGATGGTTCCAGCCACGAAGAGGATATCGCCGGCGGTAGTCACCTTGATGTTGCCACTGAGGCCGATGGCGTTATCTAGAAGCCCGTAGCCGACGGTCTCGGCACCGCCGTGGCCGATCTGGGCGTAGTTGCGGACATCGTCGCCGCCGCGGAAGACGATGCTGCGGCCCGCGTCGAGCCCAGGGGCAAAGACGCCAGCGGTGACCGTGATGTCACCGCTGTGGCTGCCGTGGGCGGCGTAGCCGCCGTGGCCGAGCTGGACGTAGGCGTCCTCGTTGGTCCCGGCGTTGTCGCCCGCCAAATGAGGGCCATCGACCGAAGCAATGAAGCGGATACCGCCGCTGACGTTCACCTCGATGTCGCCGGTGTGGGTGTCCCGGGTGGAGCGCCCGCCGTGACCGAGCTGGGCGTAGTTGATGACGTCGCGGCCCGCGAGGAACTCGAGGTTCCCGCCGTTGAGCACGTTCACGGTGATGTTGCCGCTGTTGCCCACGGGTGCCAGACCGGTCGCGATGTTCACGGCAGCGGGAGCAGCGGGGGCGGCGGCGATGACGTGGGGATCGCGGATGGCCTCGCGGTATTGGCCACCGGCCTTGCTGGAATCATAGCCGCCATGCCCGAGCTGGGCGAAGCCGATGTTGGCGCTGTTGACCGAATCGGCCCCTTGGAAGAGGACGTTGCCGCGGGCGGTCACGTCGATGGTCCCGTTATAGCTGCCGCCCGACTCGTAGCCGCCGTGACCGAGCAGGGCGTAGGCTCCGTTGTGGTTGGAGGTGGTGTTGGGGGCGAGAGCCGTCCCCTGCAGGGCGACGAACTGGATGCCGCCCGCGCTGTCCACGGTGATGTTCCCCGCGATGTCGCCGAAGACGCGGTAGCCGCCGTGGCCGACCATGGCGTAGGAATCCGTGCCATTGATGCCGAGGGTGCCGAGGGACTCGTTGGGAGCGTAGAAGAGGATGTCGGCCCCGGTGCCGGTGGTGCGCAAGGTGATGTCGCCCATGAAAGTGCCGAGCGTGGCCAAGGTGTCACCCATGTAGAGACCGTCATTGTTGTTGAGGAAGGGGGTCAGGGGGTGCGAACCCGGGTCGTCCACGTTCGGAGCGCCCGTCTCCGGATTGGTGTAGCCCGTCCCCCCCGGGATGGGCTGAAGCTTGGCGTAGTTGTTGGCGTCGAAGTCCTGGCTGTCGCGGAAGCTGGAGCGGCGTCCGCCGTGTCCGATCTGGACGTAGTTGGCCGAGGTGGTGTTGGCACGGAACTGCCCGCTGGCCAAGGCGGTGATGCCGGAGTATGCCTCGACGAGGATGTTGCTCCGAGTTCGGTTGTCGCCGGCACCGATGTTCAGGCCGTTGCCACCGTGGTTGCCGAAGCTCTCCCACCCGCCGTGGCCGATCTGGACGAAGGAGTCGGTCGCCTGCCCGGCCATGAGGCGGATTTCGCCGCCGGTGCTGCTCACGGTGATGTCGCCGTTATGCCCGTCGCCGAACTGGCTGTTCGGATCGGGGTTGGCGTGGACGCGGTAGCCGCCGTGGCCGATCATGGCGAAGTTGTGGTCGGCGTTGCGGTGGCCGCCGCTGAAGGCGATGTCGCCACCGGCGACCACCTCGATGTCACCGCTGCGGGTGCCGGGGCGGTAGACGGTGTTCCGCGAATACATGAAATTCGACGAATGCCGGTAGTTGCTGCCCCACTGGGTGGTGGTGGTGCCGTGCTCCTCGCGCCCGCCGTGGCCGATCATGGCGTAGGCCATGCTCATACCGCCCTTGAAGCGGATCTCGCCGGAGGCGGAGGCCTTGATGCCGCCGCTCTGCTCGCCGCTGGAATGCTGGCCGCCGTGGCCGATCTGGACGTAGGTCTGGCCGCTGGTGGCGGTGGAGCCGGTCTCCTCGATGCGGTTGGCGGTGAAGTCGATGTCCCCGGCGAGGGCGCGCACGGTGATTTCGCCGAAGTGGTCGCCGCCAGCCTCGATGCCGCCGTGCCCGATCTGGCCGAAGGTGCCGGGCGAGGTGCCGCCGGAGAAGCGGATGTCGCCGTGGGTGGCGGTCACGGTGATGTCCCCGCTGAAACCGTCGTAGAGCGGGTTGCCGAGGCCCCGCACGGGGTCGATGGAGTTGTCGACGGGCCAGGGGAACTGGCCGGTGCCGTCGAGGACGTAGCGGTTGTTGACGGGATCCCAGCGGAACGGCAGGTTCCAGTCGTCGGCGTTGGGAGCGGTGGCCGGGGCGGCGTTGGGCATGGCGAGGTTGGTGCGGATCTGCCGCCAAGCCTGGATGCCGCCGTGGCCGATCTGGGCGTAGTTGAGGTAGCCCGAGTTGTTGTCGAGCGAGCCGGCGAGACGGTCGCCGCCGCGGAAGTCGATGCCGTTGCCGGCGCTCACTTCGATGTCGCCGGTCTTGTCGCCATAGACGAAGAAGCCGCCGTGGCCGATCTGGGCGGAGTTCTGTCGCGACTCGGTGCGGTTGAAATGGTTGTCGTCCTGGTCGGCGGCCCGGTTCAGGACATAGACGTGGGCACCGTAGGTCACCCGGCTGCGGTCACTGAGTCCGTCGCCGCCCCGGAAGCGGATGGCCCCGGTCGCATCGACGTGGATGAGGCCGAAGAGGTTCCCCGTCACGGAGCGCCCGCCGTGGCCGATCATGGCGTAGCTGCCCTTGTCAGCGCTGTCGGCGCGGTAGGACTCCGCCCCCCCGGTGAAGAGGATGTCGCCCCCCGAGATCACATCGATGCGACCGAAATGGTTCCCGAGAGAGGAAGTGCCGCCGTGGCCGATCTGGGCGAAGTGGTGGCCACCGCCACCGCCACCGCCGCCGGTGAAGGAGATGTCACCGGTGGCGGTTTGCACATGGATGTCCCCGTTGTGCCCGGTGGTGGGGTCATTGGCCGGAGCGAGAGGGTTGTTGGAGTTGTTGTCGACGCCGTTGTTGGCGTGGGACGACACACCGCCGTGGCCGATGTGGGCGAAGGCGTAGAAGGTGCTGGCGACCCCCGACATCGACTGCGTGCCAGCCCCCAGCGCGGTGGCGTAGCGGGCACTCAGCCGGTCGGCGTCCGAAGCGGCGGTCACCGAGGCCACGGTACTGCTGCCGGTGCCGTAGTAGTTGAAAGCGATGTGATGGTGGTCTACGAGACCACCACCGCCACGGAAATCGATATCCCCGTCGGCCCTGACATCGACCTTACCGGAGAAGGCGTGCCCGGCCGGGGTGGCCGAATCCATGCCCCCGTGACCGATCTGCACATAGGTGCGCTGGTCGTTCCCGGCGATGGCCACGACGGAGCCGCCGGAACCGTTGAAGGCCCCAACAGCGTTCACACCGGCGCGCACGTCGATATCGCCGGAAATGCCCCGGTTGACGAAGCCGTTCAAGGCCGCCTCGGGATGGGTCTCGACCCGCGAACCGGACTGCACCCCACCATGGCCGATCTGGGCGGTGGCAGCGTAGGCGTCGTTGCGGATGTGGGTGCGGTGGTCGTAGTTCACGAAGAGGTCGGGCTGGTTCGCGGTGTTGCTCGCGAGGATGGCCGTGGTCCAAGCGATCTCGCCGGTGGCGTAGTCGATGGTGCCGACGACGGTGCTGTTCCCGTCGTTGCTGATGATGTTGCCGAGGCCGTCGTCGATGTAGTCCGGCGTCCTCGCCGCGTTGAAGAGCACCCCCGCCTCGGCGAGGCGGAACTGCACCGTACCCGGCTGGATCTCCTGGCCGATGAGCTTGGTCTTCTGACCGCCTCCGGCCGCCGCCGCCGCGTCCATCATCAGGTAGCCGAGGCCGCCGCTGCCGTAGTAGCCATTGAATTCGGTGAGATCGTTGGCCGCGCCGCCGTCGGCTCCGGTCATGTCCTGATACTCGCCGATGCGGCGGACGACCCGCTCCAAGGCGATGCCGCCACGCAAATGGATGTCACCGCCCGCGTAAGCTTGGACGGTGCCGGTGTGGCTGCCATCGAAGTTCAGACCTCCGTTGCCGATGAGGGCTTGGTTGCGGTAGCCCCCGCCGCCGACGAGAACGATGTCGCGAGCCGCGTAGACGTCGATCTTCTCGGTAGTGCGCCCGAGGTGGCCCTGAGCCTCGGCCCCGCCGTGACCGATCTGCGACCAGTTGCGTTTATCGGCCGAGTCGTCGTTAGTCATCATGCCGCCGACGAGCTGGATGCTGCCGTTTTCGGCGGTGACGGTGATGTTGCCGTGGTGGTCGCCGCCAGCCGAGTAGCCGCCGTGGCCGACCGAGGCGTGGTGGATGATCCCCTTGCCGTCGCCATGGCTGACGAGGAAGCCATTGGGATCGGAGGCGACGGGGATGGGATTGCCGTCGAGGTCGCGGCGGTCCGCCACCGGAATGGTGCTGCCGCCCATGAAGCTGATGTTCCCGTTTGTCGAGACCAGCGTGATGTCGCCGAAGTGGCCCCAGTTCCCATCGCCCGCACCGAGGGTGCCGATGGGGAGTCCGGGATTGGTGCGGGTCTGGCCGAAGCGCAAGGTGGCACTGAGGTCGGCGTCGGCATCGTAGCCGCCATGGCCGAGCTGGGCGTAGAGGCGCCCGTCTTCGCGGTAGAGGTTGTTGTTGTTCGTGAAGGTGCCGGCGACGAAGGCGACGTCGCCGTCCACCTCGATGTCAATGTCGCCGTTGAGTCCGTAGGCCGAGGCCGCCGTGCCCGTCCGGGCCCCATACCCCCCGTGGCCGAGCATGACGTTGGCGTCCATCCGGTTCCCGGCCTTGAAGAAGAGGCCCATGCCGTCGACGTCCCGGGTGCCGCGGATGGTGATGTTTCCGAAATGGTTTCCGTCGGCATCATGGCCGCCGTGACCGAGCTGGGCGTAGCTCTGGTAGTCGTACTGGCGGTGGCCGCCGTGGCCGGCGAGGAAACGGATGCCACCGACACGCCCGAGGGAGGTGCTGGCATCAATTTGGTCAATGGAGATGTGACCTCCGCTGGCCCCTTTGGTATCAAGGCCTCCATGGCCGAGCTGGGCGAAGCTGCGGTACATCGCGCCGCCTTGGAATACGATGTCGCCTCCGGCGTTGACGGTGATATTTCCGAAGTTGCTGAGCAGATCGTTGGCCTTGCTGTTGGGGTTCTCGCTATCGTAGCCGCCGTGGCCGAGCTGGACGAAGGCGCGCTCCTTCAGCCCTACGGCGGTCTGGAAGGCGGCCTCGGCCCCGGTGCCAGCCCAAGTGCCGCCCTCCGCAGTCTTGAGGGTCGTGTCGAATCGCACGAGGCCCCAGTCGTAGTGGACGTCGCCCACCTTGACACCGTTGCGGTAGAGGCCGCTCTGGCGGTCGTCGCTACTGTTGTTCGGCAGGTCGGTGATCACGGAGCCGTCGGCCAGCACGATGCGGACGGTGCCGGGCACGATGTTGGAGATCAGCTCTGGCATCGCGTATTCTTGAGCAACGGTGGCGGCGGTGTCGGTGAGGTTGGCGAGGGGCACCCAGACGTTCGTCCCCGCATTGATGGCGGCGTCGATGGCGGCAGTGGTGACGGTGCGGTCCACCTTGGGCGCAGCGGCCGCGCCGAGGAAGCTGAGGCCGCCCCAAGCATCGACTCCGATATCCCCGGTGTAGACTCCACGGGTGCCGTAGCCGCCATGCCCAAGCTTGGCGTACGCGTCGATACCGCCCCCGTAGCCCTGGATCACCCGGGTGTTGGTGCTGCCATTGAGGGAGCGGTCGGTCTGGTGGCGAGTGCTCTGCGCACCGAGGACACTGGTGTCGAAGACGAGATTCCCGCCGAGCGCCTTCACGACGATATCGCCGGTGATGTCGCCGACGGTGCCATTCTCCCAGCCGCCGTGGCCGAGCTGGGCGTAGTTCCGGTCCATGTCCCCGGCGACGAAGGTGATGCCGCCGGTGGTGGCGTCGCCGTCGAGGTTGCCCGCCGTAGCTCCGGCGGTCGCGTCCCCGGTGCCCGAGGTGACCTCGATATCCTGCCGGTTGGTGATGAGGGTGGTGTTGGAGCGCCCTCCGTGGCCGAGCTGGACGAAGCGGTCGTTCACGTTGTACATCCCCCCGAGAGTGGCGTCGGTGGTGCCGCCGCCGAAGAACCAGTTGGCGTAATCGATGGAATACCGCAGGGCATCGACTTGGGCGATGCTCTCCGGCGAGACGAAGGCGATGTCGCCATAGGCGATCGCCGTGATCTTCGCGCTGTTGGCCGCTCCGAGGATATCGCCGTCGGCGTCGTAGCCACCGTGTCCGAGCATGGCATGGTCACGCACCATCTGCCCCGCCGTGAAGAGAATGTCCCCGGCGGTTGACCCGGTGCCCTGGCCCGCCAGCACCGCGATGGTGCCGCCCTTCCTCCCGCGCGCCGTGTCGCCGCCGTGGCCGACTTGCACGAAATTCAGACCGTACCCCCAAACCCGGTCGGCGCGGAAGGCATCGCCCCCGGTGGCTACGACGCTGCCCTTGTCGGCCTCGACCTTGATGTTCCCGTTGTAGCCGGTGGAGGCGGCGAGGGCCGGCGTGCCGAAGGGAAGGTTGGCGCTCGCGCCAAAATTCGGAGTCTGGGCTGCGGTGTTGACCGCGTTCCAGTTGGTCCCCCCATGCCCGATCATGGCGTGGTACCAACGCCGGTTGCCAGCCCGGACGAGGATGCCGATGGGGGTGTCGGCGTTCTCCGGATCGAGATAATTACCCCCGGCGAAGACCTCGATGTTGCCGGTCATGGAGGTGTCGGGCACGATGTTGTTGACGTTGACGCCGCCGGGCATGATGAAGATACCCCCGGCCACCTGGAGCGTACCGACCTGCCCACCATGGCCGATCTGCACGAAACTGCCCAGGTTGGAAGCGTCGGAGGCGTTGCCTGCGGCGATCACTTCTTCGTGGCCGACGAGGGTTCCGGTGTTGAGATTGCCGTTCCGCACTTCCTGGTTGTGCCCCTGCAGGCGAATCGCACCGGTGGTGGCACGGACGATGATGTCGCCGCTCATGCTCTGGTCCCAGATGCTGCGAGGGTTGCTCTCGTAGCCGGAACCGTGTCCGATCATGGCGAAGCTCTTGGAACCGCGCCCACCGAGAATTTGGATGCCGAGCCCGGCGAGGCCGTTGTTGTCGGCGGCGCTGGTGGGCGCGGAGGTAGCACCGCGGGCTTCGACGGAGATGTTCCCATGGTAGCTGCCCTGGTTCTCGATTCCACCGTGTCCGATCATGGTGTAGGCGCCATCGACCACCGCGGCATTCTGCATGTCGGTAACCCCCTCGAAGCCCAGCGCCCCCATAATGAGGACGTCCTCGGCGGCGGTGATCTTGATGTCCGCGTCAATGCGGGCGGCGGCCCCCGCGTAATTGGTGCGCCAAGTGCTGGAGAAGATGGAGTAGCGGTTCAGTTCGGGAGAGATTTGGATACCGTCGCGGGTGACGCGGGCGGCCTGCCCGGTGAGCCACTTGGCCTCCGTACCATCGGCAAGGGTGCCTCCATGCCCGATCTGCGTGTAGCTGGCGGTGGTCCCGCTACGGGCGTCGAGGCGGCCGCTCAACCCCACGGTGATGTCGCCGGTGGCTCCCCAGCCGGCTCCTCTAAATGCCTTTGTCTCCAAGGAAAGCGTATCGCCCGTACCGAACTCCGTCCCCCCAAGCAGGGCGATGTAGTTCTTGCCTTGCACGTTGCCGGCGGCGGCACCCCACCACTCGTTGATGATAATGCCGTTGTGGCTGGTCGAAAGCTGGTACTCGACGCCATTGTCGTTGAAGCCCAACTGCGCCCAGCCACGCCCGATAGTGGTGCTGCCGCGCAGGATGAGGTCGTGCGCCGCCAGATTGGTCTCGCCCCAGCGGCTGCCCACGGCGACGCCGGTGCGGGAGTTGGTCGCCCCGAGGAAGACGGAGCCTCCGCCGTTGCCCGCCGCGTCGGCCGCCGCTTCGTTGACGCCGCCGGGCATTGTCGCCAACACCGCCGCCATGTCGAAGGTGATAGCGGAGCCGAAATCTCCCGCGCCGGGGACACTCCAGCCCGTGACGCCGTCCCAACCGGCTACGACGTTGATGCCCCCATAGCCGGCGCTCTGCACTGCCGTATTGAAAAGGATGTTGCCCTGAGCGAGGAAGGTCAAGGTGCCGCCGGGAGTGGCGGCGTCGTTCTGATACCACTGGATGCGGTCGGCTTGGGAGTTGGCGTTGCTGTCGGTGCGACCCACGGTGATATTCCCCGTGCCGCCAGTTCCGAAATTGGTGGAGATGACGACGTTGTTCCCCATGTCGAGCTGCTGCGAGAGCCACACGTTGCTGATGGTGCTGCCGCCGAGGCCGCCCGCGCCAGTCGCCGAGATGGTGATGTTCGTCGGGTCGAGCAGCAGGGTGCCCGCCGCCCCGGCGCTGGCGGTCAGGTCGATGGCGCCATCGACCGACAAGGTGTCTTTGCCGGAGATTTCGGCGAAGCCGCCCTGCGACACGCCGCGGGCGGAAAGGCTGCCGGAGAACACCGTGTCGCCGTCGGACCAGAGGATCACGTTGCCCCCGCTGCCGTCGGCCAAGGCGTCGGCACGGATCGCCGCCCCGTCGTCGATGACGAGCCTCTCGGCGTTGCGAATGCTGGCGTCGCGGCCCTGGAAACCGCCGCCGACCTGGATATTCCCACCGCCCGTCTCGCCGGAGGCGTCCACCGAGGCGGTGCCGCCGACGGCGATCTCGCGGGCCTCGACGACCACCTCGCCACCGCGACCGACGGCGCTGGACACATCGACGGTCCCCGTCACCTCGGCGCGCTCCGTCGCCGCGATCCTCGCGTTGCCGCCCTCGGCGCGGATGAGGCCGTCCACTTTGGCATAGGCCGCCTCGATGAGGACGCGCCCGCCGCTGCCGACACCGCCGCCGGTCGCGCGGATGGACCCACCACCACGCACGGAGCCGCCGGGCGCGCGCAAAAAGACGCGTCCCCCGGAGCTGTCCACACCCGTCGCCCTCACCGAACCCTTGTTGTTGATCGCCAAGGCGTAGAGGTTCCCGTGGGCCTTCAGCTCGACGGCGGCCCCCTCGATGGTGCCGTCGTTGAAGATCCCCGTCCCGCTCGCCCCCGCCCCCGTCGCGCGCACGAAGAGGCGCTCGCCGCCGATCCCCTGCCCGGCGGTCAACAGCACCTCCTGCCCCGCCGCGAGGCCCGCCGTGCCCCCGGCGGAGACGGTCCCGCTGTTGCTCACGGTCCGACCGATGAGGAACACGTCGCCGCCGATGGCGTTGATCCGGCCCAAGTTGGTCACCCCTTTGTCGCTCCCGCCCTTGAAGACCATGTCGCTCCTGGCGAGGAATTCGCCGTTGTCCACGTCGAGGGTGGAGAAGACCAGGCCGTTCACGTCGACGGTCCCCCCGGGGCCGACGAGAATACCGCTGGGGTTGATGACGAAGACGGTCCCGTTGCCCTTCAAGGCCCCGTAGATGGCGGTGGGGTCGCCCCCGGTGACGCGGTTGAGCACGGCGGAGTTGCTGCCGGGCTGGTGGAACTGGGTGAGTTCGCCGGCGTCGATGGAGAAGCTGTCCCAGTTGATGATGGCGTTGTGGCTGCCCTGGTGGATGTGGAAGGCGCCGCCGGCCCCGTCCCCGAAGCTGATGTCGCCATGGACGATGGTGGCGCCCTGGGGGTTGGCCGTCGCCGAAGGGGTCCAGACCATGAGGCCGGGCATCAGCAGGGTGACGACGACGGTTTGCAGCTTGGCGGAGCGGCGCAGGACGCGAAGTACGGCGGCGCAGCCGCTCTTGGGGGGAAGAGCGGGGGATTTCATGGGGTCGAGGGGAGGTGTGAGGGGGGAGGGTTGAGGCGGGACAGCGGAAATCCGTGATCCCAGGCCGGTTATATGAAATCGGCAAAATTGTGTCCAACTTATTTTTCGTTTCGGCGGTTTTTTTTTCGGAAGGACGAAAAAACCGAATTTGGGCCTCCGGAGACCGCTGATTCTCGCTGATTTCCGCTGATTTTTTCCGACTTGGAAAAATCAGCGTGAATCCATGCCGATCAGCGGTCCCGCGTAGCGGTTTCGGGCCTCGGATTTCGGACTTGATCAAGGCGACCGCCGATTTTTGGTCAGGCGGATCACTCCTCCTTTCCCCCCGCTTGGACCGCCCCTCCACTGGTTCTCACGATCGCCGCGAGCTTGGTGGAGGGCTTGCGTTCGAGACTGCGGATGTAGAGCCGCACCGCCCTGCCTTTGCCCTTTTCCAAGTTCAGCAGTTCGCCCAAGCGCGAGAGACCCTGCTCCGATTCGCCATCTTGGAGATCGGAGAACCAGTAGATCGCATCCACCTTGGCGTCGGCGACGAGCATCTCCACCGCCTCGACCACGGAATCGGCCGATGAACGCAGCCGGACCTCCTGCTTCTCCGGTGCGGAGGACCGGTTCCAGTGCAGGCCGCATCCCTCCACCTCCACGATCTTGGCTTGGCTGAAGGTGCGTCTCAGTTCTTTCTTCACCCCCGGCAGATGCACCTGCATGCTGCCCGAGATGTCGAGGACGACGCCGAGCCGGCGGGCCTTCACCGTGAGCTTGCCGACCTTCATCGAGGCCCCGTCGCCGCCTGTGCCCCCCATGCCGCCGGGACCGTTCCCGAGGCCGGGCCCGGGTCCGGCGTCGAATCCGGCTCCGAACGCGGGGTCGATCCCGGAGAGCCCCGCGACCCCGGTGTCGAAGGAGGGGAGGTCGGGGACGGTCATGGTGAATTCGCCCCCTGCGGCGGCGGCGGCTATGGGCATGGCCTGAAGCGACGGCCCGCCCCCTCTGATCGGGGCGGCGGCGGTGCGGCGGAGTCCGGGCGATTCGACGGCCGGCGAGTGGCCCTCGGTGATGACGGAGGTCACGGCGATGGCGGGCGGGGAGGGATGCCTCTCGCTCACCGTCACGAAGATCATGCCGGTGAGGAAGAGGAGGTTCAGCATGAGCGAAACGAGGAAAGCGACCATCATCCGCCCCCGCCGGCCATCCGCCGGTCTCAAGGGACTGGATGCGATGGCGGCGTTCGTTTCCATGAGGGCGGGATGAGAAGGATGAAGAGAGGGATGCTCCCCGGGAAGTTGGCGGAAGTCTGGCCTATTGTGACACAAGGAGTGCCGGAAGGCGAGGGAATGCGTTCGCGGTGGTTTGGCAGAGGCAGTGAACTTCGACGAGCGCAGGAGTGGAAACGAAGGCATCCCCCCACCCTATTTCCCGCCACTCCCCTTCAGCAGGGCGATCATCTCGCGCATCGCCGGGGTGACCGGCCGGCTGCGGCGGCGCACGATGCCGAGGGGACGCCAGACGGACTTCCCGTGGATGGGGATGCGGACGAGGGTACCCGACTCCACCTCGGACCGCACGCTCTCGCCCGGCACGATGGAGAGGGCGTTCTCGATGAGGACGCCGCGCTTCACCGTCTCGATGTTGTCGAATTCGACGACCTCCTTCACCGCGACCCCGGCTTGGGCGAGCATCGCGTCGATGGCCTTGCGCGTGGGCAGGTCGGGCTCGAAGGAGATGAAGCGCTGCCCGTCGAGGGCTTTCAGGTCGAGGGCGCTTCTCTTCGCCAGGGGATGACCGGGCGGGCAGATCACGACGAGGCGGTCGCGCCAGGCGGGCTCGATCTCGACGCCCTTGCGCTCCTGCGGGTAGGCGACGAGGCCGAGATCGGCACGGTTCTCCGAGACGTCGGCGTAGACCTGGTTCGAGCGGCGGTAGTGGACCTGCAGATCGACCTCGGGGAAGCGGCGGCGGTATTCCTCCAGATAGGGCGGCAGCTCGTGGAAGCCGATGCTGTAGACCGTCGCGACGGTGAGCGGCCCGGCCACGACGTCGCGCATCCTGCCGATGTCCTGCTCGATGCGGTGCCAAGCCTCGACGATGCCTCGGGCGGCGTGGAGGAAAGCCTCGCCCTCGGGCGTGACCGCGAAATTCCGCCGCCCCCGCTCCACGAGGACGACGCCGTAGCGCTCCTCGAGGGCGCGGACCTGCTGGCTCACCGCGCTCTGGCTGATGCCGTTGCGCACCCCCGCCTCGGAGAAGCTGGCCGTGTCCACGAGATCGCAGAAGACCTGGAAGGTTTCGATGTGCATGGGGAGGTCGTTCCCAAGGGATAAGCAGGCGTGGCTCCCTTGGCAAGAAGGCGGATTCGCGAAAATTCCGTTTTGAGACGGTGTCGAAACGTGGGAAAATCCGGCAAGATGTGCCATCCGATTCGTCTCTCATCGAAAGAATCCGCATGAAGACCCCGCGTTTTTCCGCTTTCGCCGTCGCGATCCTGGCGCTTTCCGGCGTCGTCCTCCATGGCCAAGACCGCATTGCCCTCGTCATCGGGAACGACGCCTACCCCGCAGACGGCAACTTCCCCTCCCTCGCCAACTGCGCCAAGGACGCCGCCTTGATCCGGGACACCCTCGACAGGCTCGGCTTCCAAGTCTTCCACGCGGAGAACGCGACGCGCTCGGAGATGGACGCGGTCCTGGCAAACTTCGAGAACGCCATCCCGAAAGGCGGGACCGCCGTCTTCTACTTCGCCGGGCACGGGATCGAGTTCGAAGGGAAGAACTACCTGATGGGCAGCAACGCGAAGCTCCAAGCCCGCAGCCGCCTCGGCGAGGAGGCGATGGACGCCGAGACCTTCGCCAGCGCCATGCTCCTGGCCGGGGCAAAGAGCAGTTTCCTCTTCCTCGACTGCTGCCGCGAAGTGCCCAACGACATCGGATGGCTCACGAGGGGGATCAAGAAGCGCGGCCTCGCCGAAATCAATATCGACGGCGACATCATCATCGCCTACGCGGCGAAGCCGGGCCAGTCCGCCCTCGACGGGGAGGACGGCAACAGCCCCTACGCGAAGGCCCTCGCGCGCTGGATTCCCAGCGGATTGAAGCACGGCGACCTCTTCGACCAAGTGCGGATGGAAGTCCACCAGACCACCGCTGGGGCGCAGCGCACCTGGGAGTCGGGCAGCTTCCTCGAGCCTTTCTTCTTCAAGACCGGCGGCGCGGTCGCCGCTGCGCCCCTCCCTCCAGCCCCGGCGATGGCGGCGGGCGGAGGTGGCAATGCGGTCGAACGCTATTTCCAAACGCTTTCCGACTTCGAAGGGCAGGTGGGGGCGACGAGGCCCCCCGATTCGATGAAAGAGGGAACCGCCATGGTGTTGGGCGGCTACTTGGCGATTCCCGCCGAGGGTTTGCCCAGGGATCTCGCTGAAGCCCATCGCTCCTTCGTTTCCGCCACCCGTGACATGCTCGAACAAAGCGCCGCCTTTCCCGAGGGGTTCGCGTCCGGGGAATGGCACGACACAGAGGCGTTGATCCGTGCTGCGGAGGGCGATGTCGAGATGTCTGGAAAGGTTGAACGGCTCCTCCAAGCCATGGAGAAAATGAGGAGTCTCCGGGGGGCTTTGGACGAGCTTCGTGAAAAGCTCCTCGCCCCGGTCGAGAACGCGCCCCGGTCCGCCGACGCCGACCCGGCCGCCCTCGACCGCTTCGTCGGGCAGCTCTCCGCCGCCGTCAAACGCCATCCCACCCCGCCCGTCGGCGCGGGGAACGCGCGGCGGATGCTCCACCTCGCGGACCTCTCCGCCGCCTTGGGCGGGGTCGACAGCGCGGGGGTGCCCGCCGAGATCGCGACGGCTTTCGAGGATTACCGCCGCCCCCTCGCCTTGATCGCCGGCACCCTCGCGGAGATGCCCCCCGTCGATTGGGACGATCCGGCGTCGGTCAGCGCCGTCGTCGCCCGCCTCGCCTCGACCGACCTCCGGCTCGCCGAGCGCATCGCCAAGATGGCCCCCGCGAGCGAGGAGTTCGAAGCCGCCGGCACGCGCCTCGACGAAGTGCTGGCCAAACAGGGTATCGCCATCCGGTGAACCCTGCTCGGTCGGCGTTCCGAGGGACGTCCTACGGCCCCTCCTGTAGCCGGCCTCAGCCGGATCGGATGTCCAAACGACGCCCGACCGAGGTCAATGACCTTATCTACAGATCCAGCGTCGGACGGTCCTCCAAGCTCCGCCCAAAGACCCGACCATCACTCCTCCCCCAGCAAGGCCTCGAACACCGCCGCTTGCAAATCGCGCACCGCCGCTCCGTCGGGATAATGGTTGACAATCAGGGCGAAGGCGAGCCTCTCCCCTTCGCGATCAACGAAACCGGTGTAGGACCGCACCGAGGACATCGCCCCGGCTTTGAAACGGATCCTCCCCTCGCCCGTGCTCAGCAGCGAGGCGGCGTAGTCCTCGCCCGCCGGTCCGGTCGCCGCGAAATGCTGGAGCCGAGCGAGCGACTCGGGCGTGATGTGGTCGGCCCGCGCGAGGCCCGATCCATCGACCATGCGCAGGCCCTCCAGCTCCAACCCACGCTGCCGCCAATGCCGACGCACCGCCTCGTCGGGCGGGAGGCCGGCGCGGAGGCCCAGGGTGAGATAAACGCATTCGGTCTCGTGGTTGTCGGAGGTCTCGTGGATGCTCTTGACGATGTCGAGGAGCGGCGGGGAGCGGTGCGCCAGCAGCTCCTCGGCAATCTCAGGGACGGCCTCGCCTTTCAGAAACAGTTCGCCCGCCCCGACAGCCTCCCCCGCGACCTCGATGCCGGCGGCGATCAAGGCGGCGCGGAGATGCGAGGCGGCGAAGCGCTCCGGATCGGGCACCGCGCCCGCGACCTCGAACGGCTCCCCCGGCGGCACCGTGCCGCGCAGATGCATCACGGCGGCGCGCTCCCCCCCGTGGATGACGATCCCGTCGCCCGAGCCCTCCGCCGCGGTGCGGGCCTCGTTCCACCAGGAGACGCCGGGCACCTCGGGGAAGGTCCCGAGCAGACGGGCGGGATCGCCCTCCTTCTCCCCCGGCTCGAAGACCGCGGTGAAGCGGTTGTGGTTGAAATTCAGGCCCGAGACAGGGCTGCCGAAACCGTTCCCGATATCGCCCCAGTTCCAGAAATCGGCGAAGGGCGAGCCCGCGAAATGCCGCCCGTCGCCAACGATGCGACCGGGGATGGTCTTCGCCCCGGCTTCGGCGAGGCGCTTCGCCCACGCCTCCAGATCGGCGGAGGAAAGGGTCGGGTCGCCCCCTCCAAGAACGACGAGATCGGCCTCGGGTTTCGCGGGGTCCGCCGGAGCGCTCGTCCCGAGGCGGGTCTCGAAGCGGAAGTCGGGGCCCAGCACCTCCAGCGCCGTCGCCGTGGTGAGGGTCTTCAGCGCGGAGGCGGGAATCTGCGCAACCCTGCCGGCGCGCTCGTAGAGGACCTCCCCGTCGGAACCGACGAGGCAGAAGCCGATGGCCGCCCCGGCGAAGCGGGGATCGGCGGCGGCTTCGTCGAGGATGGCGGCGAGGGCGGCGGGCAGCGGGTCCGGCGCGGGCGCAGGTTCCGGCTGCGGCTCGGGGACGGGCTCGGCGCTGGTTTCGGGTCCGGTGGCGGCCTGGCTTTCGGCAGGCGGCGCGGGTTCGGCGGCGGGCGGTGGCGCACCGTCGGGCCCGCCTCCCGCGAAGTGGAAAACGAGCGAAACGACGAGGGCGAGCGCGAGCGCGGCGATGACGAGATTTTTGACCATCCCCTCCGATCTTAGCCCAGGCCCCGCCGCTTTCCACAAAAAGACCCCGGCCCGTATTTCTCGCACCCTTTCGTCGCGAGACGCTGCGAGGGCCGTTCCGGCAAGGCGCAGCAGAAAGGGTGCGGGAAATGCGGGCCAGACCCGCGACTGCGCGAGTTCTTCGGGATTGCCCTTCCGCCCGGTTGTGCGTAGCATGATCCTATTATGAGCACCCCGACCCCGCCCGCCACCATCGACCGTCGCCAAGTCCTCAAATACGGAGCCGGCTTCGGCCTCGCCCTCGCTTGGCCCAACTCCCGCGTCCTCGGCGCGAACGACGACATCCGCGTCGGCATCATCGGGGTGAACGGTCGCGGCGGAGCCCACATCAGCGCCTTCACCAGCATGAAGGGAGTGCGCACCACGGCCATCTGCGACGCCGACCCCACCGTGCTCGACGCCAAGGTCAACCAAGTCTCGGACAAGCAGAAGATCGCGGTGAAAGGCTACCTCGACATGCGCGAAATGTTCGAGAAAGGCGACATCGACGTGATGTCCACAGCCACGCCGAACCACTGGCACACCCTCGCCGGGGTCTGGGCCATCCAGGCAGGCAAGGACGCCTACGTCGAGAAGCCGATCTCCCACAACGTCTGGGAGGGCCGCCAACTCGTGAAGCTCGCCCGCAAAGAGGGCAAAATCTGCCAAGGCGGCACCCAGAGCCGCGCCATCGGTTCGATCCAGGCGGCGGTGAAGTTCGTCCGCGAAGGCGGCCTCGGAAAGATCAAATACGTGAAGGGGATGTGCTACAAAGCGCGCCAGTCCATCGGCAAAGGCGGCAACGGCACCATTCCCGAAGGCGTGAACTACGACCTCTGGAGCGGCCCCGCCGAGTTGGAGTCGCCCCTGCGCCGCCAGAAGTTCCACTACGACTGGCATTGGTTCTACGCCTACGGCAACGGCGACATGGGCAACCAAGGCATCCACCAGATGGACGTGGCCCGCTGGTATCTCGGCGAGGATGCCATCGCCCCCCGCACCCTCAGCATCGGCGGTCGCCTCGGCTACGACGACGACGGCGAGACCCCGAACACCCAGCTCGTCTGGCACGACTACGAGGCGGCTCCCCTGATCTTCGAGACCCGCGGTCTGCCGAAGGATAAGGCCTCCCAAGCGGAATGGGCCAAGAGCATGGAGTCGCCCGAGGAGTTCGAAGGCGCGAGCGGGGTCTCCGTCGTCGTCGCCTGCGAGGGCGGCTGGGTCTTCACCGACGCCAGCGGCAAGGTCAAAATCAAGGACGCCGAGGGCAAGGAGATGCCGGCCCCCGCCCCCCTCGAAACCGAAGACATCTTCGAGAACTTCATCTCGGCGGTGAAAAGCCGGAAGACCGACAGGCTCTACGCGGACTGCGAGGAGACCCACCTTTCCAGCGCCCTCTGCCACACCGGCCTCATCTCCCACCGCCTCGGCGAAGCCCTGAAGAAAGGCGAGATCCTCGAGCGCATCCAAGGCGATGCCCTCCTCGCGGAGCGTTTCGGCTCCATGTCCGACCACCTCGCCCGCAACGGCGTCGATCTCGCGCAGGAGAGCCTCGTGCTCGGCCCCATGCTCCAGTTCAACCCCGAGACCGAATGGGCCGAGGGCAACGGCGAGCTCGACGCCTCCGCGAACCGGCTCGCGACCCGCGAATACCGTGCGCCCTACGTGGTGCCGGAGGTGCTTTGAACTCTCCGAGGGGTGCCGATCAATCAGCGGTCGCCGGGGTTCCCCCATGTGACATCCCTGCGGCCCGCCCTCTCCCCCGGAACACAAAAAGCCCTCCAACCCGTTGGGCTGGAGGGCTTTCGAAGAAGTTGCGGGAGCAGGATTTGAACCTGCGGCCTTCAGGTTATGAGCCTGACGAGCTACCAGACTGCTCCATCCCGCGATTTAAAAAATGAATGTTACCGATGGCGGAGCGGACGGGACTCGAACCCGCGACCTCCGCCGTGACAGGGCGGCGTTCTAACCAACTGAACTACCGCTCCTACGGTAAGACGAGCGCATCGATTCCCTAGGGAACCGACCCGGCCTCGGCTGGCGAGCCGGACTGTAGACATGGAAGGGATTCCGCGCAACAAAAAAGATTCGGAAATCCGTTGCTTTGCTCAAACATGTGGGCCACAGTTGCCGCCCTCCGCGAGGACGTCCTGTCCGCGGACCCTACCAGCCAGCCTTTCCGAGTACCATGAACGTGATCCAGAAAATCGAACGCGAACAGACCAAGACCGACGTCCCGGCTTTCGGTCCCGGCGACACCGTCAACGTCCACTCGCGCGTCGTCGAAGGCGGGAAGGAGCGCATCCAGATCTACAAGGGCATCGTCATCGGACGCCACGGCTCGGGCATCAACGAGGCGTTCACCGTCCGCAAGATCTCGAATGGCGAGGGCGTCGAGCGCACCTTCCAGATCCACTCCCCCAAGACGGCCAAGATCGAGGTGCTCAAACGCGGCAAGGTCCGCCGCGCCAAGCTGAACTACCTCCGCAACCGGGTCGGCAAGGCCGCGACGAACTTGAAGAGCGTCGACGAAAAAGCCCGCGCCTGAGGGCGCAAGGCGGGGAAGTTCCTGATCGTCGGCGATTCCCCCGACACTTCCGCCCCGAAGCGTTGACATCGTTGACGCGGAAGCAGACTGTCGGCGTCTGCTGCCTCCAGTTCGGGACTTTTCGCGATCCCCTGTCGGGATACGCGAAGCGATGATCGCGTAGCCGTCCATTCCAGCAAGGATGATGGGTAGATTGTAGAAAGACGCGCCAGCGCTGTAGCCGGCCTCACTGAGGCCGGATCGGACGTTCAAACGACGCCCGACCGAGGTCAGTGACCTCGGCTACAGATTTTCGCCCCTCAACTTCGCTGGAACGAACTTCTCTACGCCATCCCCTGCCCGGCATCCGCGAAATTGGTGGAAATCGGCGTCCATCTGTGTTGAAATCCACTCGACAAAGATGAATTCAAGGCACCTGCGGTTCGTCTCTCCGGAGCGACGGAAGCCTTTCCACGGAGCGGACCTGCCACTCGCAACGACTGCTCCAAGACTTTTCCAACACAGATGGACGCCGATTTCCACAATCGAAGCGAAGCGGAGATAGATGCCAAAGGCATCAAATGACACAGATGGCCCAAGCAACAAAACACACGATGCCAGCCCCAAGCCCCCTGCCCGCCGTCTTCACCACCCTCGTCCGTAAAACCAAGAAGGAGGCCCACGAAACGCACGGAAGCTCACGGAAATTTTGCTTCCCCAATTCCCCTTCCGTGAAATTCCGTGGATTCCGTGGGCGACCCCTCTCGATCTTCTTCGCCCTAGCTCTCCACCTCTCCCTGCTCCCCGCCGCCTTCGCCGGGCAAAAGGCCCTGCTCGTCGGGATCAACAATTACGCGCCTCCCATCTCCCCGCTCAACGCCTGCCTCAACGACGTCGCGCTGATGCGAGCCGTCCTGATCGAGGCCTACGGCTTTCCACCGGAAAACATCCTCGTGCTCACCGACGCCCAAGTCACCGCCGCCAAGCTCACCGAGGCCATCAAGACGCATCTGATCCAAGGAACCCAGCCCGAGGACCAAGTCGTCGTCTTCGCCGCCATGCACGGCACCGGGGTCAAGGACCTCGACGGCGACGAGGAGGACGGCATCGACGAGGCGCTCGTGACCTACGACTTCGATCCGACGAAGCCCGAGACCTGGTTCACCGACGATCTCATGTTCGAGCTGTTCCAGCGCATTCCGGCGCGTCAGGTGCTGGCCATCCACGACACCTGCCACTCCGGCACCGGGCACCGTGGCGGTCCCGGCGCTCCGCCCGCGAACGGCGAGGTGCGGAGGCGCTTCAGCGACGCGGGGTTCCGCTCCTTCGAGCTGGACGACACCGCCGCCACCCGGACCTCCACCCTGCCTTCAGCCCTCTCCGTCGCGCAGCGGCCCGGCCATGTCTTTCTCGGCGGCTGCCAGGATGCCCAGTTCAGCCACGAAGGCCCGGTGGGCGGAGCGCTCCACGGCGTCTTCACCGCCAGCCTTGCCCGCCTCCTGCTCGCGGAGCCCGGCCTCCCGTTTCAGGAACTCGCCGCCAAGGCCTCCGAGCAGGTGCAGATCAGCCTGCGCCAGTTGAACGCCGGTCCCCAGCAGCCTAGCGCCTTCCTCAGCCAGCAATCCGCCGTTTCCGCCGCCGACTTCCTCCGTCGGGATCTGGGAGTGGCCGACGCGCCCGCCTCCCTTCCGGCCAGCGGCGAAGGCGTTCCCGTCAACCGCCCCCCAAGCTTGGAGGAAGTCTCCCCCGGCTACCAGCCCTCGGGCAACATCGGTCTGGCGCTGACCACGAACAAAACCGAATACCGGCAGAACGAGCTCATGCAGATCGAGCTGATCGCCGACCGGAACGCCTACGTGGAGCTTTACTACTACGGAGTCGATGATCAGGTCTACCGTCTCTTCCCGAACGGATTCTCCTCCGACAACTTCGTGAAAGCCGGGGAGAAGGTGTCCATCCCCGGCCAGTTGGGATTCGATCTGCGCCTGCACCTGCCCGACGATTTCCAAGGGGAGTTCGGCAACGAAGTGCTCAAAGCCGTCGCCTCCACCCAGCCCTTCACCGAGGACGAGCGGAAGAAGAACGAGCAGGAGATGTTCCGGCAGATCGACGGGAGGAAGCTCAATCCGGCGGAGAACCGCTTGATTGAGGTGAGGGCGGCGGGAGATCGGGAGTTTGGCGAGGCGATGATGATTTATCGGATAGGGAAGTGAGGATTCGCCAAAAATGATGATTTTGATTTCTTACCCATCTAATGACCACATGATGATGAAATACCATCCTGTCACCGCACCTTGGACGTCCCTGTTAATATTAGGTGCTTTCATTCTGAACCCTGTTGTTTCTTATGGTGATGAGGTGGAGCTTAATCGATTGTCAGAGGAAGTGCAGGCCCTCCACCAGCAAGGGAAATACCCCGAGATGATTGCGATGTCGGAAAAGCGTCTGGAATTGATCATCCGGTTACGTGGCAACGATCATATCGACACGGCTGCATCTATAGCTTGGCTGGCATTTCAGTATGTCATCCAAGGACGCCATGAAGAAGCGGAGCCACTCTTCCACCGTAGCTTGGAGATTTGTGAGAAGCAACCGGGGGGGGGATCACCCCGACACAGCGAAAGTCCTGTATAACCTGGCAAATATGTATCGCACTCAAGGTCGCTACTCGGAGGCTGAACCTCTCTATCGGCGCAGCCTGGCGGTCCACGAACAGCAGCTGGGATCGGACCATCCAGATACGGCAACTTCTCTTATCCACCTAGCCTCGTTGTATCACGACCAGGGTCGCTACAAGGAATCCGAACCGCTCTTCCGTCGCAGCTTAGATATCTACGAGAAACACCTGGGGGAGGATCACCCATTCACAGCGATTGCCTTGAACCACTTGGCTAGTTTGTATGAATCCCAAGGCCGCTACGTGGAGGCGGAACCGCTCCACCGAAGAAGCCTAGAAATTAACGAGATACAGCTGGGATTAGACCATCTTCACACGTCTTCCTCCTTAATCCACTTGGCTACGTCGCATCAATTTCAAGGCCGCTACGGGGAGGCGGAGCCGCTCTTCCATCGCAGCTTGGAGATCCGCGAGAAGCAACTGGGGTCGGACCATCCAGATACGGCAACTTCTCTTATCCACTTGGCCGTGTTGTATCGCGACCAAGGTCGCTACGAGGAAGCCGAGCAGCTCTTTCACCGAAGCCTGAAGATTTTTGAAAGGCGGTTGGGAGTAGGCCATCCAAAAACGGCAACAGCTCTGAATAACTTAGCGCAGTTGCATTATGTCCAAGGTCACTACGAGGAGGCGGAACCGCTCCACCTCCGTAGCATGGAAATCAGTGAGAAACAACTGGGGGTTGACCATCCAGACACGGCAACATCCCTGAACAACCTGGCTCTGCTGTATAAAGCCCAAGACCGCCATGGGGAGGCCGAGTCGCTCTTCCGCCGCAGTTTGGAAATCTTCGAGAGGCGACTGGGGTTGAACCATCCATCAACGGCGGTCTCGCTGAATAACCTGGCTACGTTGTATGAATACCAAGACCGTTACGGAGATGCTGAGCCGCTTTACCGCCGCAGCTTGAAAATCCGTGAGGAGCAGCTGGGAGAGATCCATCCATACACGGCGACCGCTCTAAAAAACCTAGCTTCACTGTATCACGTCCAAGGTCGCTACGACGAAGCCGAATCCTTGGTCGAAAGAGGCATCGAGGCAGATGGCGTCCATTGGCGTAGCATCCTTTCTTACTTCAGTGAACGGGAATGTCTCGACTTCCAGCGGGTTCAGTATCCTATGGCTTATCCAGGCAACCAAGGCTCCGGCAGACTCGCTTCCGAAGCCCAACTACTTTTCAAAGGAGCGGTCATCGAAGCGATGAACGCCCGGAGGGTTGCCGAAAACCAATTGGCCCAATCTGAAAAAGGCCGCGAGCTGCTCCGGCAACGCGAAGCGCTGCGCCCGCGCCACCAGAAGGCCGTGCTTGAGCAGGGGCCGGGCAGCGAAGAGGAGAAATCCTTGCAGCAACAACTGGAAGATCTCGACAAGCAAGCCGCCACCCTGATCGGCAGCAGCGTCACGGCGGACACCCTGCTTTCGGTGGGCCTGGAACCAGTGCGGCAAGCACTGCCTGAAGCCACTCGTCTGGTCGAGACTTTCCGCTACACTCATCGCGTCGATCCCAAAACTCTGGAACCCCGCTACGCCACCACCGTGATCGCTCCGACCGGCGATCCAGCCTTCCTCTCCCACGGCGATGCCGCATCCATCGGAGCCGCCATCCGGATCTATCGCTCCCTGCTTGACAGCAGCCCGACCGACGCTGACCCGGCAGCCCTCCGCGAAGCCGAAGCTACGCTCTACACCCGCCTCATTGCCCCGCTAGAGGAGCATCTCGCCCCCGGCCAGACCGTGATCTTCAGTCCCGACGCCCAACTCCACTTCATCCCGCTGGGCCTGCTGCGCGATGCGGAGGGCAAGGCCTTCGCCGAGAAATACCAAGTCCGCTACGTCTCCAGCGGTCGCGATCTGGTCAAGGAAGTGCCCCAACGTAAAAGCACCGGCCTCAAAGCCTTCGCCCTCGGCAACCCCACCTACCGGGACAACTCCCCCCTGCTCGCCCTCGCCGAAGCGGAGGAGGACGCGAACAAAAACACCCTCGCCAACAACCTGCGCGCAGGCATGGGGCAGGACAGCGGCAGCATCCAGTTCCGCCCCCTGCCCGGCACCGCCCGTGAAGTCGGCAGCCTCTCGACCCTGCTCCAAAACAGCGGCTACCAAGTCGCCACCCTCAGCGACAAGGACGCCACCGAAGCGGCGGTGAAACAGGGCATGGCCGGACACGACATCATCCACCTCGCCACCCACGGCTTCTTCCTCAACGAACTGAAGACCACCACCGACGACAACCCGTTCGCCCGACTCGGCCAAAACGACCAGCGCCCCAAAGGCCCGGTGCAGAACCCCATGTTCCGCAGCGGCCTCGCCCTCGCCGGAGCTCAGAGCACCTTCAACCTCTGGAAAAGCGGCCAGATCCCGCCGCCCGCCTCGGACGGCGTGCTGCTCGCCGCCGAACTGACCGGCATCGACCTGCGCGGCACCGACCTCGTGGTGCTGAGCGCCTGCGAAACGGCGTCGGGCGAATCCCTCGACGGTGAAGGCGTCATGGGACTGCGCCGCGCCCTCAACGCGGCGGGAGCCACCAACGTCGTGATGACCCTGTGGCCCGTGGACGACGCCGCGACGGTGGAGGTGATGGAGGTCTTCTACCAAAAGTATCTCTCCGGCATCCCCGCCGCCAAAGCGATGGCCGAGACCCAGCGCGAACTGCTGCCGCAATGGATCGCGGAGCACGGCGAAGTGAAGGCCCTCTCCCGCCTCGCCCCCTTCCTCTGCACCAGTTTGGGGCCGGTGGAGTGAATCCTCTTTTTGATACCGGTTCGACCGAAACGAGAGATGGCCGCAAAAAGCACAGAAGCACAAAAACGAGGACAAGCCTTTGTGCTTTTTGCGCCTTTTCGTGGCCGTCTTCTCCAGTCCTTCTCTGTTCACGGGGCCTTCGTCTTCCCCCAAAGCGGCGGAGACCGCCGCACTCCAAGACGCTGCCGCGAATCACGGACGACCCACGCAAAGGCACCAGCTTTTGGAGTGCGGCGGTTCCCGCCGCTTTCGTTGCCGGACCGACGCACGACCAACCCTCCGAATCCTGCTCCTCCTTTCCTCGGTGCCCTCATGACCCATGACCCATGACCCGCAACCCACACCGCCCCCAACGACCATGAAAACCCCCATCCCCCTTCTCGCGCTCCTCTCGGCCTTGCTCACCTTGGCTCCCTTGATCTCCCAAGGCAGCGAAGCCGAGGCCGACCAGCTCATGGACCAAGTGATCGACCACTTCACCGGGGGGACTTCCGCCGAAGGGGCACCCATCGCCGAAAAACGCCTGGAACTGTGCAAGCAGGTCTACGGTCCCAACCATGTCGAAACGGCGATGGCCATGAGATGGGTGGGCATCTTCTACCAACGTCTCGGACGCTACGCGGAAGCCGAGCCCTTCTTCCGCGGCAGCCTCGATCTCATGGAGAAGCTGCTGAAACCCGACGCCTTCACCAACCCGACGAAGAAGCCCGGAATCGCCGACTTCGATCCCAATGCCCCCCGCTTCCCGGATACGGCGGAGAATCTGGCAACGGCTCTCGGGTTCCTGGCGGAATTGCTCACGCACCAAGGCGGCTACGAGGAGGCCGAAGCCCTTTTCTTGCGCTCCATCGAGGTGCAGGAGAAGCTGGTCGGCCCCGACGGACTCAACGTGGCGGACCCCTTGGAGAAACTGACTCAGCTCTACGATGTGCAAGGCCGCTACGAGGAGGCGGCGGCGCTCATCCAGCGGCGCATCGGGATTCTCGAGAAAAGCGAATACGGCGAGGCCGACGTGGCGATGGGCCTGTACGATCTGGCCCTTATGTATGCGAAGCAGCTTCGCTACGCGGAAGCCGAGCCCCTCTACCGCCGCAGCATCCAGATCTTCGAGGACTTGCAGAAACAAATAGGAGCGCATACCGGGGCAGCCGTCGCGATGGGGCGGCTGGCGGAGATGCTGCGCCACACCCAAGTGGACCATGCCGACATCGAGCCGCTTTTCCGGAAAGCCCTCGCCATCTACGAGGAACATGAGAAAGACATGAGGAGGAGTGGCGGCGGGTACGAGAACCCCGACAAGATGATCGCGCTGAACCGTCTCGCCGCGTATCTCCAGGATCAACGGCAGTATGACGAAGCCGAAACGCTGCTCGAACAATGCCTGTCGATGGCGGAAAGATTGCAGGGTCCCGACAGCGAAATGACGACCGTGGCCTTGAACAACCTGGCCGCCCTGCACCAAGCCCAAGGACATTACGCGGAGGCCGAGCCTTTCCTGCAACGTTGCCTGGAGACGATGGAGCGGCGATTGGGTCCCGACCATGTCAACCTCGCGACGCCACTGGGCAACTTGGCCGAACTCCACAACGCGCAGGGCCGCCACGCGGACGCGGAGCCGCTCTACCGCCGCAGTCTGGAGATCGCCGAGAGGCACTGGGGACCCGAACACCCCGAGACGGCAGCGGCCCGGGTGAAGCTGATGCAGTTTCATCTGATGCAGGGACAGCAGGCCGAAGCGGAGTCCCTCGTGGTCCTCGACATCGCCGCGACCCTGGTCCGGTGGCGGCGGACGCTGGCCTATTTCAGCGAGCGGGAGAACCTCGAATTCCAGCGCCGGGAGCGCCCCCTATTCCATGCCGGCAACCAAGGTTCCGGCACCTTGGCGGCGGAGGCGCAACTGCGATTCAAAGGCGCGGTGCTGGAGGCGATGAACGCGCGCCGCGTGGCCGAGGCCCAACTGTCCGCCACCGAGGCGGGCCGCCGTCTCCTGGCCGAACGCGAGGAGCTGGGCGCCCGCTACCGGCAGGCCTATCTCTCCAAAGGCGGGCAAGACGAGGAGGTGAAGTCGCTGCAATCGCGACTGGAGGAGCTGGACAAGGAGGCCACCATCCTGCTGGGCAGCGGCGAGGGCGAGGCGCTGCTGACGATCAGTCTGGCGAAAACCCAAGCCGCCCTCGGCGCGGATCAGGCGCTGGTGGAGTCGTTCCGCTACATCCACATGGAGGGACCGGACCAATTCGAATACCGCTACGCCAGCACGGTGATCGCCTCGTCGGGCGATCCCGTCTTCGTCTCCCACGGCGAAGCGGAATCCATCGAGTCCGCCATCCGCCGCTACCGCGCCCATCTCGACGGCAGCGACACGGACGCAGCACCGGAGACCCTTCGCGAAGCGGAAGCCACCCTCCACGCCCGCCTCATCGCCCCGCTGGAGGAGCATCTCGCCCCCGGCCAGACCGTGATCTTCAGCCCCGACGCCCAGCTTCACTTCATCCCGCTGGGGTTGCTGCGCGATGCCGACGGAGGGGCTTTCGCCGAAAAACACGAGGTCCGCTACGTCTCCAGCGGTCGCGATCTGGTCAAGGGAGTGTCGTCGCGCAAGGCTTCGGGTCGCAAAGCCTTCGCCCTCGGCAACCCCACCTACCGGGACAATGCCCCCATGCTCGCCCTCGCCGAGGCGGAAGAAGACGCGAACAAAAACACTCTCGCCAGCAACCTGCGAGCAGGCATGGGGCAGAGCAGCGGCAGCATCCAGTTTCGCCCCCTGCCCGGCACCGCCCGCGAAGTCGGCGGCCTCTCGACTTTGCTCCAAAGCAGCGGCTACCAAGTCAATACCCTCAGCGGCAAGAATGCCACGGAGCAGGCGGTGAAACAAAACATGGCGGGACACGACATCATCCACCTCGCCACCCATGGCTTTTTCCTGAACGAACTGAAGACCGGCAGCGAAAGCGTTGGCCCCCGGTCCGGTCAGGAAGACCAAGGCTCGCAAGCCACGGTGCAGAATCCCATGTTCCGCAGCGGCCTCGCCCTTGCGGGGGCGCAAAGCACCTTCAACCTCTGGAAGAACGGCCAGATCCCGCCTCCCGCCGCCGACGGCGTGCTGCTCGCGGCGGAGTTGACCGGCATCGATCTGCGCGGCACCGATCTCGTCGTCCTGAGCGCCTGCGAGACGGCGGCGGGCGAATCCCTCGACGGCGAAGGCGTCATGGGCCTGCGCCGCGCCCTCAACGCCGCCGGAGCCACCAACGTCGTCATGACCCTCTGGCCCGTGGACGATGCGGCCACGGTAGAGGTGATGGAGGTCTTCTACCAAAAATACCTCTCCGGCATCCCCGCCGCCAAAGCGATGGCCGAGACGCAGCGCGAGCTGCTGCCTCAGTGGATCGAAAAGCACGGCGAAATCAAAGCCCTCTCCCGTCTCGCGCCGTTTCTCTGCACCAGCCTCGGGCCGGTGGAGTGAACACAGCCATCCGACTTGACCAAACCCTGTTTGAAGAGATACCCAACCCTGTCTGCTATGAAACACCATCCTACCACCACCTTCATCCTCGCCGCCAGCCTCCTCTCCCTGCTGCCGTTCCTTCCGGCCCGGGCCGAGGACCCGGTCGTCCCGGCGGATGAGTTCGTGAAAGCCTTCTCCGTCTCCGACGAGGAAATGAACCGCCTCATCTCCATCGAAGCTCCGCCGACGGTGGCGATCAAGGTGCATTTCGACACGGACAGCGCGGAAATCAAAGGGAGCCACAACCTGTCACAGTTGGAGCAGTTGGGGAAGGCGCTCGCTTCGGCGGCCTTGTCCAAACGCGTCTTCTCCGTCGAGGGCCACACCGACAAGCGCGGCGAAGCCGCCTACAACCTGAAGCTCTCGCAACGGCGCTCCCAAGCGGTGGCCGACTATCTCGTCGAGAAGCACGGGGTCGATCCGAAGCAGCTTCAAGTCAACGGGCAGGGCGAGTATTTCCTGCTCGACGAGGGGGACAACGACGAGGCCCACGCGAAGAATAGACGGGTCGAGATCGTGCTGAACGGGAACAAGGAGTAGTGGGGGAAAATCCGAAGGCCGAAATCCGAAACCTTCTCGCAGCTCCAGTCTTCGCGGTGGTCGCGTACTTGGCGACTGCGGAGTCGGGCTTGGCCGGGTTTTGAACACCGATGCCCACGGATTCCCGTGCCTCCAAACACACCCCCTCACTCCCCCGCCTCGATCCTCCGCAGCTTCGCGTGGACCTGCGCGGTCTTGCCCATGTAGTGGTCCATCGCGTAGTCGTAGGCGGCTTTGCGGATGTGCTCGGCTGATTTTCCCTCCTCGCCGAGGGCTTCGTAGTAAAGCCCTAGATAGAGGTGGGCGTAGCAGAGATGGTTGCGCTCGGCGTCGCTGAGGATGCCGTCACCGTCCTCTTTCGCCGCTTCGAGCACGGCTTCGGCGCTGCCGCGACCGGCGAAGAGATCGTGCACCTCCTTCATCGGGATGCGGGTGTCGCGCTCGATGGGGATGAGGGCTTGCCACGCCTCCTCGACGCTGCCGCCGGGGGCGCGGACGGCGCAGAGGAAATGCCAGACGGCGTTCTCCACGTCCTGCGAATTCACGGTCTGGTGCCGCTCGAACTGCGCCTTTCCTTTTTCATACTCTCCGGCGTAGTAATAGGAGAGTCCCCTTTGCCAATGATGGGCGTCCTGCTCCGGCCGGATCGCGAGGTAGGCGTCGAAGTCGGCGATGGACTCCGCGATCTTCGCTTCGAAGAAACGCTCCTCGCCACGGCTTTGCAAGGCGCTGGCGCGGACTCGCAACAAGGGGCTTTCCGGTCCGGCCCCTTCGGTGAGGGCGAGGACTTGGTCGAAGTCCTTGCTATGGTATGCCTGGATGAGCTTTTTCTTGAGATCTTCAGGAACACCGTCTTCCTGCGCCCCTGCCCCGCCGTGAAGGGCCAAGGAGAGGGAGAACAGGATGACGGGGAGGCGCTTCATCGACTGGGAAAAATCCGAAATCCGAAGCTCGAAATCCGAAGGGTCACTGAAAACTCTCAAATTTCCAACGCCCATCCCTCGCGGTAGTCGCGCTTGACGAGCTGGGCGGCTTCGGGGCTGTTGGGCGAGGAGAGGGTCTTGGAATCCCACTCGACCTTCTTGTTGAGACGGACGGCGAGATTGCCAAGCAGGACCATCTCGGTGAAGGGACCACTCTGGGAGAACTTCGACTGAGGAAGCTGCGGATCGCCGACCTTGATAGCGTCGTAGAACTCCTTGTGCGGATCCTGGTCACGGGCGCGAGGGATGGAGAGCTCGGGGAAGTCGAAACCGTCGGCGAGGCTGCCGGGCTTGATGAACCAGGTGTTCTTGCTGCGGTTGAACCAGATCTTGCCGCTGCTGCCGACAATGAGGCTGTCGTAGCCCTTGGCCTCGGTGGAGTCGAGCCCCTCGAGGATCTCGGCGGGCGGAGTGTTGGGCTCGCGGATCTTGCCTCCGTCGATGTTGCTCTCCAAAGCCCACTTTTCGGGGTTGAAGACGGCGTCCTTGTAGCCGTCGTACCACATGTATTTGATCGGATTGCCGTTCTTGCTGACAAACTGGTATTCGATGGTGGCCCAAGTCGGCGGGGAGAGTTCGCTCTGGGCACCGCGTCCATCGGCGCTGACGGCGGAGACGCTGACGGGCGCACCGAGCTCGGCGGCCCAGTAGCTCATGTCCATGATGTGGCAGGCCATGTCGCCGAGGGCGCCGGTGCCGAAGTCCCAGTAGCCGCGCCATTTGAAGGGGTGGATCTGCGGGCTGTAGTCGCGGTAGGGGGCGGGGCCGATCCAGAGATCCCAGTTGATGTGGGCGGGGGCATCCTCCTTCTGCGGCCAGGCGGGGATGCCCTGGGGCCAGATGGGGCGGTTCGTCCACGCGTGGACCTCGACGACGTCGCCGATGAGCCCGGCGCGGACCAGCTCGACGACGCGGCGCATGTGGTCGTTGGCGTGGGCCTGATTGCCCATCTGGGTGACGACCCCGGTCTTCCCGGCGAGTTCGGCGAGGACGCGGGCCTCCCAGATGCCGTGGGTCAGCGGCTTCTGGCAGTAGACGGCGCAGCCTTTCTTCATCGCGGCGACGGATGCGTGGGCGTGGACGTGGTCGGGGGTGGAGACGGTGACGGCGTCGATCTTGTCGCCCTCGGCCTCAAGCATCTCGCGCCAGTCGTCGTAGAATTTCGCGTCGGGGTAGTCGGCGCGGGTCTTGGCCCATGAGCCGCCGGTGAGGTTGGGATACTTCTCGGAATCGACGATGTCGCAGAGGTGGGTGACCTGGAACCCGGCCCCGGCGGAGTTCGAGACGTCGCTCGCGCCTTTGCCCGAGATGCCGATCCCGGCGAGGGTGATGCGGTCGTTCGCGCCGAAGACGCGGCTGGGGACGACCTGGAAGTTGAAGGCGGCGGCGGTGGCGGCGAGACCTTTGACGAAATGGCGGCGGCTGGTGGGGTTTTGCATGGCGGTGAAGTGAAATCCGAAGCTCGAAATCCGAAATCCGACGGTTTGGAACGGGGCTAAGAACGGGCAGGCCGTCCCGTTCTTCAAGGGCGTAAATGTGGGCTTTCGCGACGGGGTTTATTGGACCGGGGGAGCATCGGAGCCCTTCTTCCCGTCGGGCGCTCCGGCTTTCCCTTTCCGTCCCTCGCCGTCCTTGCGGGGCGAACGCTCGCCGTCCCGCTCGCCGCCAGAGAGGCGCTTCTGGATCTCGGCGACGGAGGGATCGACGCGGATCATCTCCTCGACGGTGGCTTTGCGCAGCTTGCGATGGGCCTCGATCCGCTTGCGGCGCAGGGCCTCGTCCTCCTCGCGGATTTGGGCGAGTTCGGCGCGGGCCGCTTTGACGGCTTCGGACTTCAGCGCCGCCTCCTCGGCTTTGCGGAATTTTTCACGCGCCTCGGGCGGGAGGCTGTCGAGGAAACCGGGCGGGCGGATCGGCCCGTCGAGGTCGCGCGGCGGAGCGCCCGGCCCGCCCCGTCCGGGTCCGAGGCCATCGACGTTGCGGACGCGCGCGAGCAGCTCGGCGAGGGAGGGATCGACCCGCTCGACGGCGGACTTGATCGTCGCCTGGTAGGTTTCGCTGGCCTGTTTCACCTCCTCGCGGGCGTTGATCACGGCGGGATCGGTCCAGACGACGCGGAGCGCTTCGCGGAGCTTCGTCCGCTGTTCGGGATCGAGCGACTCCCACGCTTCGAGACGCGGACGCGCGTCGTTTTCCCCACCGCGCCTCCTCGGCGGCCCATCCTTCTCCTGGGCGAGGGCGGGGACGGCGGGGAGGAAGGCGAGGAGCAGGGCCGGGCAGACGGAACGGAGGAGCTGGCGGTTCATCGGAGGTCGAAATGGTTGTTTTCTAGCCGAATCAACCCGTCTCCTCAAGAAAAGTTGCAAGGGATTCCGGTCCGCGCCAAGGCTTACTCATGAATCGTCGCAGGAAAGACCGCGAGTCCTGAATTTCTGAAAATCGCATCAAACGATGGAAAAACGAGACGTCGCGAGGACGGAACTCCGTAGCGAAGTTCGTGAGAACTTCGGCGGGCGTCCCTTGGGCTTCGGTGGGGAGAAGTTCTCACGAACTTCTCTACGTATGAGCACCGTCGGCCCGCTTTGCTCACATTTCACGCGTAAGCCCTGAACCCGCGCCCGCTCTTTCCCCGGTTGCCAAGCGACGGCAACCCGGTGAGTATTCCAGCCGCCTTTCCCCTCCATGCCCCGACGACTCCGCACCTTCCCCTGGCTCGCCGCGATCCTGCTCGGCGGGTTGCTCGCTCGCCTCTGCCTCGGCGGGCTGAGCGGCTGGGGCGTGGCCGCCCTCGTGATCGCGGCCGTCTGGTTCTGCATCGAGGCGGTGCGCTGGCTCCTCGCCCCCGGAGGAAAACCACGAGGGGCCGCCCCCTTCCCCGACTCCCCGGCCCCCGCGACATCGAGGCAGAACGGAGCCGCCGTGGACGCCCCTTCCCCCTCCCTCGTCTATTTCCTCTCCGAGATGCGCGAAGCCGACGAGACGGCCATCCTCAACTGCGTCGCGAGCGCCCTCGGTCTCCCCCGGCGGGACGAGGGCGTCCTTTTCGTCGCCCCGTTCAGCCCGCCCGACGAGGGGAAAAGCGAGGCGCATCTCCGGCACTACATGGTGCGCGTGCCCGACGGGATCTTCGCCGTGCTCGTCTCGTCCCGGCCCTACATCGACGATCCAAAAGGCTTCGCGCAGGGATCGATCCGCGACAAGCGCCTGCGCAGCGCGGTGGAGCGGCATGTCGCCTGGCTCTCGGTCGACGCCATGGGCGAAACGGACGGCTCGGAGGCGGGGCGGGACGCCTACCGGACCATCGGGAAAATCCTCGCGTCTATGGCCGGGCCGGACTGCCTCGCGATCTACTGCCCGGAATTGCAGCGCTGCAACGAATTCGACCCCTGCCTGATCGAGACCCTGGGCGGGGAGGATCCGCTGGGGCTTTTCGACGAGCCGACCTTCGAACCCGTCATCGAGATCGCCGACAACCATCCCAAGATGGCCGCGGCGGTGCGAGAGGCGGTGGAGCGCTGGCCCGAGTTCGCCGCCGCCTTCGCGGCCAGCCTCCCGGAGGATCGCGAGCGTTTTATTGTGAAGGCGGAATTTCGCGAAGAGCGCAAGTCGGAGTTCATGTGGGTGTCGGTCCAGGAGATCGGCGGCGGAACCGTCACCGGCGTCCTCATGAACGACCCGCACGAACTCCTCGACGTCCATCGAGGGGCGGTCGTGAGCTTTTCCCTGGAGCAACTCAACGACTGGATCTACCCCGGTCGCGGCGGCTCGCACATCGGGGGGTTCACACTCGACGTGCTGGCGGACGACGGGGAGCCGTAAACGGCGAACCGTTCACGGCGGTCGCCCCTCACAGGCTCCATCCTTCGCGGTAGCTGTGCTTCACCAGCTTGTCGGCTTCGGGGTTGCCCGTGGAGAGGGTCTCGGGATTCCACGTCAACTCGGTCCCCTCGCCGAGGAGGGAGCCGATCACGCCGAGAAGGAGGATTTCGGTGAGGGGCACGGCGACGTCGAAATTCGACTTGGCGCGGGAAGGGTCGCCTTTCTGGATGGCCTCGATCCACTCGGCGTAGTGGCCGGGGGAGCGTTCCTCGGTCTGCGGCGGGGCGATATAGGATTCGTGCTTCGCATCGATGACCATGGGATTGCCGCCATGGCTGCCGTGCATCAGCTGGTGCTTGCCGCCGAGATAGAGGCAGCCGTTCTCCGGCACCTGCTGGTCGGCGCGCATCCCGTCGGGGCGCGGAATGGTGTATTTCCCGTCGAACCAGGTCAGCTTCACCGGCCCGCGCCCGTCGGCGGCGGGGAACTCGTAGTGGATGATGCAGGAGGAGGGATGCGAATCCTTCTCCGCCCCCGGGACGGCGCGGTCGGCCTTCTCGACCCAGACCTTCGTGGGCAAGCCGAGATTCAAGGCCCACACGGGGTGGTCGATGATGTGCGCCCCCATGTCGCCGAGGGCGCCAGTGCCGTAGTCGATGAAGCCACGCCACTTGAAGGGGGCGATCTGGCTGCTGTAGGGCTTCTCCGGCGCGGGGCCGAGCCAGAGATCCCAGTCCAGAGTCCCGGGCACCTCCTCGGCGGCGGGGCGAACCAAGTCCTGCGGCCAGATGGGACGGTTCGTGCGGCAGAAGACCTGCCCGACCTCGCCGATAGCACCCGAGCGGATCGCTTCGTTGGTGAGCCGGGCGCCCTCGTTGGCGTGGCCGGTGTTCCCCATCTGGGTGCAGACTCCGGCCAGCTTCGCCGCCTCGTGAAGGGCGCGGGCCTCGGAGATGGTGAGGGTGAGCGGCTTCTCCACGTAGACGTGCTTGCCCATCTTCAGCGCGGCCATCGTCGAGACGGCGTGAAGGTGGTCGGGAGTGGAAATGACGACGGCATCGATCTTGTCGCCCTCGGTTTCGAGCATCTCGCGCCAGTCGGTGTAGACCTTCGCCTCGGGGTATTTCTGGAAGGCCCCGGCGGCGCGGGCCTTGTCCACGTCGCAGAGGGCGTAGATCGTCTGTCCGGTCGCGGCGCAGCCCTCGAGATTGCCACCGGCCCGGCCGCCCGCGCCGATGAAGGCGAGGTTCAGCTTGCCGTTCGCGGCGGTCCCCTGCCCTTTCACGAAACCGGAGAGCAGGTTCAGGGAGGCGGCGGAGCCGAGGGCCGTTCCGAGGAAACGGCGGCGGGAGGTGGAGAGGGGCTGGTTTTGCATAGGCGGGATTCTGGCCCGGACCGGGCGGGCGAGTCAATCCCGCAAGTCCGCGACATGGCGCCTGGCCCGATGGCATTTTCCCCGCTTGCAAACCCGCCGGGCCTGCCCTAAAGTCCGCGCTCCACCGAATCCCACCGTCCTTTTCAGCCATGTCCCAGCATTCCAGCCTCAAAAAATCGAGCAACGTCGGAACGAAGCGCAGCGTTCTGAAGCGCTTCGAGCGGGTCAAGCTGCTGCAAAAGCGCGGCCAGTGGCCCGAGGGCCGTTCCCCCATGGGTCTGCCCAAGACGACGCCGGAGGCCTGACCGCTGCCGGGCTTGGCCATCTGCGCCGCCCCTTCCCATGGACTCCCCGGCGGACAAGGGCGTTCGCCTGAATCGCTTCCTCGCCTCCTGCGGGGTCGGATCACGTCGTGCTTGCGACGCCTTCATCGTCGAGGGCCGGGTCGAGGTGAATGGCCACATCGCGACGGAATTGGCCACTCGCGTCCTCCCCAGCGACCAGGTCAAGTTCAACGGCAAACCGCTCCGCGAGCGGGCACCGCTGACCCTCGTCCTCAACAAACCGCGCCAGTTCCTCTGCACGAGGAGCGATCCGCAGGGACGCGACACGATCTACCGGCTGCTCCCGAAGAGCTTCGCGACGCTGCACTATGTCGGGCGGCTCGACTACGACAGCTCGGGCCTGCTCGTCATGACGAGCTCAGGCGACCTGACGGAACGGCTCACCCATCCGCGCTACCATGTGGAGAAGGAATACGAGGTGCTGCTCGACCGAGCCTACGATCCCGCCTCGACCGCCCGGCTCCTCGAAGGCATCCCCTTGACCGAGGGTCTCGCCCGGGCCGAGCGCGTCGAGATCGAGGCCAAGCGGCGTCTTCGCATCGTCCTCACGCAGGGATACAACCGCCAGATCCGGCGGATGCTGTCGAAGCTGGGCTACAAAGTGGTGCGTCTGGAACGCTTCCGCATCGGAAGCTTGGTTCTGCCCGATCTTTCCACCGGGGATTACCGCATCCTCTCGCCCAAGGAGATCGAATCGGCCTGCGTGAATCCAGAGGAGAAAAAGCGTGGGCGGAAGCCGGGGAAAAAATGATTCCCTTTACTTCCTACTCGTCATCCTCCTCCTACNNGTAGGAGGAGGATGACGAGTAGGAGATAAAGTCAGTAAATCCGAACCGACCAACTATCCACCGGCTGGCGCGAGAGGCGCAGGGTGACGAGCGAACGAGCGTCGTTCTCGTGGAAGCCGCGAACCATGCGATCCTCGTAGGCGAAGGTGGGGCTGTTCGTCTCGAAACGGTTCGTCGCCGGGAAGGAAACAGCGGCATTCGGGTCCGGATCGGCGACAGTCAGTTCGAGCCGTGCGCCCAAGATCGCCTCGGGCGAGTCCAAGGCCCATTCGTTCCGGTGGAAATAGGAGCGCGGCACGCGGATTTCGAGGAGGCGGGAGCCGTTGGCGTCGGTGCGCAGGGCCGAGGCGATGCCCTTGGGATCGAGGACCATGTTGTAGCCTTTACCGAAACTGCCCAACTCGACGGAAGGCGTGAAACCGGAGCCGCCAGCGGCCTTCGCGTAGACCAGGATCGGCTCGACCGCACCGAAGGTCCGCACCTCGCTCGAAGGGCGGGCGTCGAGAAAGAGCTTCGCCTGCAAGGCGGCCTGATCGCCGAGATCGGGCAGGGAGACGCCGTCGAGCCTCGCGACCACGTAGAGCGCCTTGCCGTCCGCCTCGAAACGCACCGAGGCCGATTCGGCGGACCTCCGCCGCGCCACCGTCTCGACCGCGGGGCCGGAGTTGGCGTAGTCCCGCCATGATCGCATCGCCACCTCCTCGCCGAGGACGAGATCCCGCGAAGCCTCCATCTCGCGGGAGAAGCGCACCACCTTGCCGTCAATGTCGATCTGGATCCAGATATCCTGCTGGAAAAGGGAAACGTCCCCCGGCGCGTTGAAATCGAAGACCGAGAACACCGTTTTCGTGCCCAGCGGGGACACCGAGAACGGCGTCGGCTGCCCCACCCGCTCGGCCATGCCCACTTGGAAGGTGCCCGAGAGCGCCTTGTCGGTGCCGTTCACCAGATCCCACTCGACCCGCATCTGGTCGCTCACGTTGACGAACTGGCGGGAATTCCACAAGGCCGTGACAGGACCGACTCGCACCGGGAGGTCCACCACTTCGGAATCCACCGAGTCCTCAAGGAAGAAGGAGAAACGACCGAACTCGTCCGCAGGCTCCAAGGGGAAGAACAAGGGCGACCCGTCCCGGCGTTTCCCGACCTCGGGCCGTCGGAAGCGGAACTCAAGCTGGGTCGCCGAACCCGCCACGACAGTGAAGCGCTGCCCCGCCTCGCCCGGCAGCATCGCCCCGCCCACGGCGAGGGCGCCCATGCTGCCCTTCTTCTCCGCCACCGTCTGGTTGCGCACCACCAAGGAGACGCCGATGGAGCCGTCGTTGCCGTAGGAGGCCGTCGCCGTGTAGGTGAAGGGCGACGGATGGGGGCCGTTCTGGAGATCCGCGAACATCGAATCGCCGAGGAACTGGTGGACCCTGAGCGAAGGGTGGACCCTCTCCCGCGCCTCCAGCTCGGAACCGAAATGGAAAATGCGCTCCAGCCGATCACCCACGATCTCCATCGCCGCCGCCGGGTGGGTGTCGGGATCGACCCCGGCGCCGAAGCGCGAGAGATGCCGCCCGAGGTCGATGAAGAGCACCCCGTTCGCCTCCGCGACTTCGCGGGCGGCGGTGGCGTAGGGCCGCTCGATCCCCCACTGCATCGCCCCGCCCCCGTAGTTCACCAGCGGCGGACCGAGCAGAATCAGGTCGGAGCGGGCCGACCGGGCCGCGTCGACGATCTCCTGGAGGGCGCGTTTGTAAGTGTCGATGGAGAGGAAGGTGAAGGCGTCGTAGATCCCGTATTGGACGAGAACGAGGTCGGGATCATGGAGAAAGGCGTCGGTGTAGGCCCGGCGCAGCCCGTCGAAAACGGTGCCGTCGATGGTGGTCAGGTTCTCGAAGGCGATCTCGTCGCCGAGGTAGTCGCTCAGCTTCGCCGTGCCGCCCGTCGGCGGATTGAGTAGGCGGACGCCGCCGGGATAGAAGAACTCGCGGGCGAGGTTGGCGAGGAAGACGCCCGGATAGGAGAACAGGGGGTTGTTGCTCTCCCAAGCCGAAGGCAAGGGGGTGTAGCCGCCCATGACATCGTCGCCCAGCGCCACGACATGGACTGCCTCGCGCCCCTCCAGCTTCGGAAAAGTCCGGGGGAGGTATTGCTTCAGCCGCTCGCGCTGCTCAAGCGTGAGCGGGTAGGCCACGGCCTCGCGGGCGACGAAGGCGGAAAGCAGCCCGAGAGCGAGGGACGCGGCGAAAAATCTCATGAAGCGTGGCGGACGAAGGATAAACGGAGGACGAAGACCGAACCTTAGTCAAAGAGGCCCGAAATTCAAGGTCCGGCGAGTGTTGACCGCAGACAGAGAGCCGCTCGCCAAGCCTGTGGCCGCGTCCATCGGGCGCGGATCGGGCGGCCAAACGACAAAACTTGGAGTGCGCGGACATGTCCGCGCTTTTGTTCCGGGGCGACATGTCGCCCCGAGGGAAAGCGGCGTCATGCCGCCGCACTCCAAGGCCCCGACGACACGAGGCCAACGGCCTCAGCGACAGCCCCCACCCCGCTCAATCCTCCAGCTTCAGGAAGGCCACGGCGTTGTGGTTGTTCATCGGGATGACGAGCTGCTTCTGCTTCGAGTCGTAGCCCATCGAGGCGGCGTTGGGGATGCCGACGGCGATGACCTCGAACTCCTTGCCCGGACGGATGCGGGAGATGCTGCCGTAGCGCACGCTGCTAACATACTTGGTGCCGTCTTCGAGGATGACGATCCCGTCGAGGCCGCTCTCGGCAGCGTGCTCGGTTTTCAAGAGCTTGCCGTCGGGCGAAAAGGTGAGGACGGCATTATCGCCCACATTGACGACGACGATGTTGCCCTCGGGGTCGATGGCGACGCCGTTGGGAGCCTTCAGCGGCTCGCCATCGACGAAGGTGCTCACCTCGCCCGCAGCGGTGATCTTGAAGACGCGGCTCTCCTCGCGGGTGTTGGAGACGTAGACGGTGCCGTCCTTGGCCACGGCGATGCCGTTGAGGAAGGTCGCACCGGGGACATGCCAAGCTTCGCCGGGCTTGCCGCTGTCGAGATCGAAGGCGCGGACCGTGTCGACGTCGGCGGTGTAGAGGGTGCGCCCGAGGATGGCGCTGCCGAGGGGATGGTTCAGGGTCAGGCCGTCGCGCGTCGCCCCGATCCATTTCGTGGTGTGGACGCTGCCGTCGGGATGGAGCAGGGAAACGTAGCCGTCGTTCTCCTCCAGCGCCTGCGGCACCCCGGCGTTCATCACGACGAGCAGGTTGCGCTCCGGATCGTAGGTGACGCTCTCGGCGAAGCGGAAGCTGCCATAGACTTTGACGTTGCTGGAGATGGGCGTGGCAACGCCGGCCTCGTTGATGGTGCCGAGAGGGTCGCCGACTTTGAACTCCTTGGCCTCGTTCTGGCCGATGGCGGGGACGAGGGAGAGCAGAAGGGCGGAAGCGGCGGGTAGGATGGGTTTCATTGGCAGGGATGGGGTTAGGTTAAGGATGTAAAGAGGGTCCGAGCGCGACCTGACGGAACGCTATTTCTCCTCCGTCAGATCGCGAAGAATCTTGCGTGCGAGGAATTCGTTGATTTCACGGTGCCGGGGGATCGGTTGGGTGGCTCCTGTTTTCGGATTGTGGTAGATGTCGTGTTTGCCTCCGGATCGGATGAGGCGAGCACCGGCGGCTTCGACTGCGGCAACCAAGTCCCGTCGCTTCATGCGATCTCCAGCTCCGCTTCCCTTTTGATCCCGGGAATGCTTTCCGAGCGGAACATCTCGAACAGATCCCTGAGGTGGTCCTTGAGATCATCGAGCGTCTCCCCCTGCGTCCAGTGGTCGGGATATTCGCTCAGGTAGCCAAGGAACCGCCCATCGTCTTCTTCCCAGTAGGTGAATTTCGTCGTCATGGCATCAGTATCTTCACCGCGAAAGAAAAGGCCAATGCCCCGGAAGATCAAGGCTTGTAGTAGTTACCCAGATGATCGAGGATCGTCGCCCGGAGCTTCTCGCCATCGACAATGCCGTTGTGTCGCCAGAAGATCGTTCCATCGGTATCAACGAGGATCGTGTGGGGGATGCCGCCGGGCCATTCGGGATCGAGGGCCTTCATCAGTTCGTCCATGTCGGACCCGCCGAAGAGGTAGCTGTTCGTCTTGCGCCCCTCGGCCTCGACCGATTTCTTCAAGCGCGCCGACAGGCCCGCCTTCTGCTTTTCGAGGAAGGCCTTCACCGGGGCAGGGTTCGATGGATCATCGGCGCTGATGCTGATGAACTCGAAATCGCGCAGGCCGAACTTCCGCGAGGTCTCGACCAGCTCGGGGAACTCCTGCACGCAGGGGGCGCACCAAGTCGCCCAGACGTTGATGAGGCGCACCTTGTTCGTGCCGTTCTTGCGCAGGGCGGCGGCTCCGGCGGCGTCGATGGTCTCCACGTCCACGGGTGCGCTGTCCCATTTCGCCATGTGCTCGGCCACGGCGGTCTTCTTGCTGCGCCATTTCGTGGAGCAGCCCATCGCCTTCGTCTCGGGAACAGGCACGGGCTTGCCGGCGAGCAGGGCCTCGACCGCGTTGCGGGCGTCGGGCGACTTCACGGTGGAGTCGTCGCCACCGAAGCGGGAGTCGTCGAAGCGGCCCTTGTAGCGCAGCTTGCGCTCGGCGTCGAAGATGAAGACGTGCGGGGTGGCGAGGCAGCCGTAGGCCTTGGCCACGGACTGGGTCTCGCCATCGTAGAGGTAGGGGAAATCGAAACCCTCGTCGGCGGCGTAGGCCTTCATGTCCTCGAAGCCGTCGTTGTATTTCGAGTAGCCGAGCTCGTCGATGCTGAGCCCCTCGGGGTGGTTCGGGTTGATCGCGACGAAGGCCATGCCGCGCGGACGGTAGTCCTCGAGGAAGCTCTTGATGCGGTCAGCCGCGCCGTGCGAGGTGGGGCAGTGGTTCGAGGTGAAGAAGACGACGAGCACCTTGCCGTCCTTGAAGTCGGCGAGGGTGTGGGTCTTGTCGTCGATGCCGGGCAGGGAGAAGTCCGGCGCGGGATCGCCGATCTGGAGTTCGGCCACGCCTTCCTCGGCGGTCAGGGGAAGGGCGAGGGCAGTCAAGGCCGCGAAGGTGGAGGCTAGGAGGAGGCGTTTCATGGATGGGATCGTTCGGGTGGGTCTTGGGATCGGAGAGGATATTAACTCTACTTCATTAGATTTCGGTTTTGACCACGAATGAACACAGATGAACACGGATTTTCTTGAGGCTCATCCGTGTGATTCGTGTCATCCGTGGTCCAAATCCAATCATTTAACAAAGTAGTCTTAATGCGACACGCAAATAGATTCATCCCAGCCGGAAGCCCAAGGAGGGCCGACATTCCTGTCGGCCGACAAGCCCGGCCCGACCAGCCGGCCGACAGGAATGTCGGCCCTCCTTGGGATCAAGAACCGCGTCGGTTGAACGATTTGGGTGCTGCATGAATACGAGGGAAAGGCGGAAACGGATGGAGTGGCATCTACCGGGCGTGCTGGAGATAGACCCGCTTCATGACCTCCATCTTGCCGGCGTCCTGCGCGACGCTGCCGAGGGTGAACATCATGACCCCGGTGCTCTTGCCGCCGAGGCCGTAGTTCAGGACCTGCTCGAACTCCTCGGGCGACACCCGGGGATCGTCGTGGGCCTGCACGATGGGCCAGATCTGCGGGTAGGCGCCGGGGGCGGTCTTCACCCAGGGCTTTGCCCCGAGATAGTCCACGAACTCCTTCACATACTCGGGAGACTTGCCGGAGCGGCCGTGGTAGATCATCGGCGAGAAGACATCGACGTAGGGAGCGAGCGCGTCGAAATCCAGTCCGAGGCAGCGACGGCGCACCCCGCTGAGATCCTCATCCTTCCAAGCGGTGTGGTAGATGCCGACGAGGGCGTTCGGGCGGATCTCCTTGACGATGGAGCGGATTTCCTTCGCCCAATCGACGATGACATGGACGCGCCAGTCCTCCCACTTCTTGGCGGCGTTGGCGAAGATCCACTTGGCCTTCTCCGGCACGGTCTCCCCCTGCACCTCGAGTCCGGCCCATTCCTCGAAGGCGGCGAGGCAGGAGTCGTTGAAGCAGGTCTTGAGGAGCACGGGATAGGGATCCTCGAACTGGGCATGCCAATGGGTGTAGTCCATCCAGATGCCATCGAGGTCGTGCCGCTCAAGCAGGGCGCGCAGATCGTCCATGCGGAATTGGCGGAAGCCGGCGTGGGTGGGGCAGACGCCCAAGAACCAAGTCGCGGGCGGCGCGGGATTTCCCGAATCGTCGATGGGATGGGCGTCGGGATGGTTCTCGACGTATTTCCCGTATTTGCCGTTGAGGGTGGGAAACTCGGCGAAGACCTTGCAGCCCTCCTCCTTGGCGCGGGTGAAGGTGGCCTCGTCGATGCCGCTGCCGTGGATGAAGACGGCGTTCACGCCATAGTCGTCCAGCCGCGCCCCGGTGTCCCAGAAGGCCTTGGGATGCGCGTAGGTGCCGCGGATGACGGGGGCCTTGTCCTGCGCCTGGGCGGAGGCGGCGAGGACGAGCGCGAGGATTGGGATGGGGAAGCAGGATTTCATCACGGAGAATCTACGGCGTTTTTCCCTTCAGCAGACGCCTCGCCAGCATCCCGGGAGAGTTCCATTTGATGACGTGGTAGCTGGCCGGGACGTCGCCCGCGTTCCGGATGGTGTGCATCTGATTGGCCGCCTGGAAGATGACGGACCCAGGGCCGACGATCTGGTATTCCCCGTTCACGAGGGATTCGACGGTGCCCTCCTTGACGACGATGATCTCCTCGTCGGGATGCTGGTGCGGCGGATGGGCCGTCTCGCCGGGATTGAGCGTGGTGACGTGGCATTCCAACTCGTCCAGCGTGGCGGTCGGAGCTTGGAAGAACTGCCTCGACTCCCCTTTGGCGGTCTGCTTCACCGGGATCTGCGTCCAGTCGAAGATGGACGAACTCATGATCGCGGGCCTGACGGTCGCCTCCTGGGCCAAGGCCATCGCCCCTGCCCCGATGGCGAGGCCGAGGAGGAGCGAGGGGAGCGGGGACAGTTTCATGACGGGTGCGGGAGTCGGGGCGCGGGAGGTCAGTTCGTCGGGGTGGCGTTTCCTTTGGACTCTTTGGGCTGGAGACGCTTGACTTGGCCGAAGGCCATGTTCGCGAAGAGCACTTCGCCGTCGCGGGGGTCGAGGCCGATCCCGGCGATGCCCGGCTCCTGCGCGAGCGTCTCGTCGGACCATAGCTCCCCTCCCCCCTCTTGCAAGGCGATGACGCGGCCGGTGGCGTAGTCGGCGAAGACGTATTTCCCGCGATGCTGGGGGAAGCGCTCCCCATGATACACGACGCCGCCGGTCACGGACATGCCGACGACGCGCGGATACTCGAAGATGGGCGCGATGGGATGGAAGTCCGCCGGGTCCTGCTCTCCACCCGGACCGAGGGTGAAGGGGTGCAAGCCCTCGCGATGGGGCCAGCCGTAGTCGCCTCCGGCGACGATCAGGTCGATCTCCTCGTAGAGGTTCTGCCCCACGTCGCCGGCGAAGAGGCGTCCGGTGGCCGGATCGAAATGGATGCGCCAAGGATTGCGCAGACCCGTGGCCCAGATCTCGGTGCGCACGGTCTGCGGATCGATGGGCTGGCCGTGGTGCGAGTCGCGGCCGATGAAGGGATTGTCCGCCGGGACGGTGTAGAGGGCGGCTCCGTCCGCGCCGAGGTTCACGGCGGGATGCGGGTTCGGCGGCAGCGATCCCGGCTTCCTGTCCACGTCGATGCGCAGGATGGCGGCGTGGAAGCCTTTGTTGATGAAGCGCCCGTTGTCGAGCTTGTCGTTGCCCGAACCACCGTCGCCCGTGCTGACGTAGAGGTAGCCGTCGGGACCGAACTGGAGGTCGCCGCCGTTGTGGTTGCCGGCCTCGTCCGCTTGGGTGATGAGCGGCTGTTCGGAGGCGGGGTCCACCCGGTCGGGATCGTCCGGGAGCACTTGGAAGCGCGAGACGCGCTGGTGCAGGGATCCGTCGATCTTGAGGCTGTAGTAGACGAAGCAGCGTCCACTCTTCGCGTGGTCCGGCGGGAAGGCGAGGCCGAGCACGCCGCACTCGCTTTCCGTCGCCAGCTCGCCGTCCCTCGGCTTCGTGAGGTCGAGGAAGAGCTTCTTCTCTGGCGTCGCTCCGTCGAGTCCGGCGACGACATGAATGCGCCCGGTCTTCTCCAGCACGAAGAGCCTCCCTCGATCCTCCGGCGCAGTGGCGATGCCGAGCGGCATCTCGAATTTCAACCCCGGAAAGGCGTCCACCAGTTCGTAGTCCGTCTCCACGAAGACGATGGGCGGCTTTTCAGGAGCCGGCTTCTTCGGGGCGGGCGGCGGCGTCTGCTGGGCGAGGATCGGCGTGGCGACGGCCAGCAAGGCGGGCCAGACGAGGCGGAGGGAGGGCAGGGGCGGATTCATGAGGGTAAATTGAGGATTTGTGGGATGGAAAAAAGGCCGCAACCGTGCTATGGACAGATCATGCCCGACTCCGGTTGCTCCGAAGTGCTTAAGGCGCTCTCCGACGGGACGCGCTGGCGGATCGTGCAGCTCCTGATCGAGGAGGAGCGCGCGAAGGTCACGGAGCTCGCTCTGCATCTCTCCGTCATCCAGCCGACGATGTCGAAGCACCTCCGCATCCTTCGGGAGGCGGGGATCGTCGTCCCCGAAAAGGAGGGCACGACCGTCTGGTATCGGGTCGCGCCGGACTTCAGACAGCGGCTTGGCGACGGGGGGCAGATTCTCGATCTGGGCTGCTGCACCTTCCGCTTCGACCAGCCCCGTCGACGCTGAGGACGGAGCCATTCTTTCCCATGCGAACCGACCCTGCGGGAGCAGGCGGACTCTCCCGGCAATGCCTCGACCGACCGCAGGTGGATATCCGTCGTCATCCGGTCGTGATGTTCGGAACCGGACCGCCTCCTTCCTCCGCACCGGAGGCACCCGACTTCCCGGCCTTCGCCTCCTGCTGACGTCCCAGCCAAACGCCCAGCAAGGTCCAAGCGACCGTCATCGGAACGACTAGGCTGGAAAGAGCGACGAGCCCCATTCCCAAGCTCTTGAGCAAGCCCTCCACCTGGGCGCCGATCACATCCCCGCCGCGATAGACGAAGGTGTCGATGAAGGCCTTGGCCTTGTATTTGTCCTCGCGGTTCAAGACGGTGAACAGGGTTTCGCGAGCGGGGCGCATGACCGCCCTCTGCACCGCCTTGGAGGCCGCATCCAGAACCACCACCATCGCCAGCGAGCCGAAAATGGCCAGCCCGATGAAGCCCAGCATCACCGTCAGGGGCAGCAGCGCCAAGGTCACGGGCACGCCGAAACGCTTCATCAGGTATCCCGTGATGCTGAGCTGCAGCACCAGCGTGGCGATCTGCGTGATCATGTCGAGACGGGCGAAAATCGCCGTGCGCATGTCCACGCTGTCGCCGAGAGCCGCGACCATCTGCATCCGGGTGAAGTAGATGAAGGTGAGCACGATCGCGAGGATCACCACATAGGCCGCGATGCCCAGCAGATAGCGCGAGCCGAACACCGCCCGGAAACCTCCCCAAGCATTGCCGCCGATCACCGCGTGCTCGTCCTCTTCCGCCATGTGGTGGGAGGTTCCGTCGCGCCGGTCCGGCAGCACTTGGGTCAGCGCCCACGCCGCGACGATGGCGAGGAGGAGAAATCCCGTCGCGACGAGCAGGAGCACGGACGTGCCGAAGGGCTGAGCCAGCGTCGAGGCGAGCCAAGGGCCGAAAATCGCGCCCACCGTTCCGCCCGCCGCGATCAGCGGGAAGAAGCGCTTGCTTTGCTCCAAGGAGAAACGGTCCGCCAGCAGCGCCCAGAAGACCATCACCGAGAACAAGTTGAACACGCTGAACCAGACGTAGAAGACCTGCCCGGAGGTCACGCCGATGGCGGCAGGAGCGAAAACCATCACCGCCCAGAAGGCCACCAGGCTCGCCCCGAAGAACGCGTAGGTCGCAGCGATGAAGCGGATGCGCCGGAAACGGCTGACGAGCCAGCCGAACACCGGGTTCACCAGCAGGGTCACCACCGCCGTGCCGATGAACAGCCAGCGCACCGATTCGATGCCGCGCTGCATACCCAGCGCCTCGCGGGCGGGACGCAGCAGCATCAGCGCCGCCATCACGAAGAAGAAGAACAGCATCCCGAGGAACACGGGGAGCTTCTCCTCGCGGCGGACATGGAAAAATTTCGGAAGAAAGTTGGTCATCGGATCAGGGATCGACTACGGCTACTTAATTCATGCTTCGATGCGACCCGCGCAAGCCCAAGGAAAGCACCAATCGCGCTCCACCCACCTCCGAATGCGGGATGACCTCATGAAAGCGCGGCAAAGGCCTCCTCAATACGCTTGCGCAGACCCGCGTCCGGCAGCACGCCGCGAGCGGCCTTGGCGTTGTCCTCGATGTGCTTCACCTTGACGGTGCCGGGGATGGCGCAGGTCACGGCGGGATGGGAGACGAGGTATTTCAGGAGGATCTGCGCCCAGGAGGTGCATTGGATCTCCGCCGCGAAGCCCGGCAGCGGCTTGCCGAGGGTCTGGGCGATGAGGTTCTCCGCGCGGCGTCCGCCGAAGGGGAAATTCAGCAGCACGGCTGCGCCCTTGTCGGCGGCGAGGGGGAGGATGCGCTCCTCCGCGTTGCGGTTGGCAATGGAGAAATCGACCTGCACGAAGTCGAGCTTCTCCGTCTCGATCACCTTGGCGAGTTCGTCATATTGCTTGTCGTCCGAGGTGGTGACGCCGTAGTAGCCGATCTTTCCGGCGGCCTTCCACTCGCGCAAGACGGGGAGGAGGACCTGCCAGCCCCGCAGGCTGTGGACCTGCATCAGCTCGACATGGTCGGTCTTGAGGCGCTTGAAAGACTCCTCCAGCATGGCGATGCCATCCTTCACCGTCTGCCCTTTGTCCGCGTCCACCGTGACCTTGGTGGCGAGGAAGAGCTGGTCGCGGTTGCCGATGTCGGCGATCAGGTTGCCGAGGACGATCTCCGAGGTTTTGTAGCCCGGCGCAGTGTCGATCAAGGTGAGCCCGACCTCCGGCATCCGCTTCAGCACCTCGCGGCGGGCGGCCAACTCCTCCGGGTCGTCCACCCCGTAGGCGTTCGTGCCAAGACCGACCACGGGGATTTTTTGCCCAGAGCTGGGGATCGCCTTCGTGATGAGTTCACCCTCTTCCGCGCGAAGCACAAGAGGGTCAAGCGAGAGACCAATTCCAGCAGCGGCACCAAATTTGAGAGCGTCACGACGGGAGAAAGAACGGGAATTTCGATTCATGGAGAGAACAGATTCAGGGTTCGGATTTCGAGTTTCGGATTTCAAGAGAGTCAGTATCCCGCGACTTTGTCGACGACGTTGTAGAGCGGTTCGCCGGCGGCGAAACGGCGCAGATTCTCGCGCAGCAGGGTCCAGCGCCGCTCCGCCGTGACCTCGGCGTGGCCGGCGATATGCGGGGTGATGACGACGTTGGGCATGTCCCAGAGCGGGCTGTCGGCGGGCAGGGGTTCGGGATCGGTCACGTCGAGGGCGGCTCCCGCCAGCTTTCCGCTGCGGAGCGCTTCCAGCATCGCCCCGGAATCGACGATGGCACCCCGCGCGATGTTGACGAGGATGGCCCCCTCCTTCATCGCCGCGAAGGCCTTCTTGTCGAACAATCCCTGCGTCTCCGGCGTGAGCGGCGCGGCGATGGCCACCACGTCGGCCTCGGGCAGCAGCTCCAGCAGTTTCGGCGACAGCTCGACCCGGTCGATGTAGTCCGGCTTCGGCGCTTCGCTGCGGCGGGTCGCCCAGACGCGCATCCCGAAGGCATTCCCCCGCTTCGCGATCTCGCTGCCGATGCCACCGATGCCAACCACCAGCATCGTCCGCCCGTCGAGCGCGATCGGGGTCAGCCGCGAGCCGCCCCGAGTCCATTCACGCTTGGCTTGGTTTTCGGAATGATAGCGCAGATCGCGCGTCAGGGAGAGCAGCATGGCCAAGGCATGGTCCGCGATGGCCGGGCCATGCACCCCGCGATGGTTGGTCAGGACGATGCGCTCGTTCAGCACGAGGGCCTCGTTGGCGATCAGTCCCTCGACCCCGGCGCTCATCGCCTGCACCCACGCAAGATTTGTCGCCTTGGCGATGAACTCCGGCGTCGCGTAGCGGGACTCGACGCCGTGGGCCTCCTCCGCGCGGGCCAGCGCCTCGGCTTGGGACAGTCCCGTGATGATGCGCAGATTCGGCGCGATCTCGCGGAGTTCGGCGAGCTCCTCCGGCGACATGCTGCCAGCGAAATAGGTCAGCTCGGGTTTTCCGTCCGTCACCGGCACCGCGACCTTCGCATTGCGCAAGGAGCCGATCTCCTCGGCAGTGGTCTGGGCAAAGAGGGACCGATACGAGCCGACCGACACAACCACCGCGAGACAAAGAATCAGAGACAACGGGGAGGAGGAGCGTTTCATGGCGACGGGACCGGTTTGCGATTCTTAAATATGCCAATTTTTGCATATTTCATCCTACGGCATCGCGTGACGATTGACGCGAGGTAGTGGAGACTCAAGAGGGTTGGCTCCGCGACCTAACCCGGTTGAGTCGCTATGGTTTCGCGGATCCGGCATCACCGCCAAACCCAGCCGCCATCGCATCCAGCGCACGGGCCGGCACGGGTCCATCGAAGCACACGACGCGGTAGCGTAGACGCAGCCCGGCGCTCTTCGCGATGCGCACCGGGCCCGGAGCCACGATGCACGGATTCAGCAAGCCGATCTTGTCGACATTGTGCCAAAGCGTCGGAGGATTCTCGGGATGATTGACCACCGCCACGCCAATGGTCTTGCCGGAGGCCAATGCGATCTCGAGGGCATACCAAGGGCGGTCCGGCCAATCGGTCTCGGGCTTCAGGTGGGAGGGATTCGGCAGCGAAACGCGGCCCCCGGGATCGTGGACCGTGATCGCTCCATCCTTCCGGGTCCGCACGGCGAAGCCGCAGAAGGCGAACTGGCCCAGCACCACATCCTCGTCGGAGGCGAAGCGGTAGTCGAAATCGTAGACTCTGGCCGCCTCCTCGAAGCGGACCGTCGTGTGCAGATCCTCGCGCAGCAGGACCGTCTCCTCGGCCATCCATTCATTCCGGACACGGAACGCCGCGCTGTCCGGCGTCGCCGAAAGATCCTCCGCCGCTCTGGCAACGATGGACCGTCCCTCCAAGGGGGCGAATTTGCCCCAGCCCCAGAAATCGCCCGCCGTCTTCTCCGAACGCGCTTCCAGCCAAGCCAAGAAAACGCCGCGGTGGTGCAGGTGGTCGTCCGGAGCCACGTCCGTGACCGTCTCGCCACTCGGCGTGGTCAGGGGATGGAAGTAGCTGGCGCTGGGCGACACGCATGCGGAATCGGCGGGCTTCTTCAGCCAGTAGCGCAGCGCCTCCCCTTCCCCTTTCCGGATCACGACCGCGTCGCCATCGGCCCTGATGCCGATGCTGCCAGAGGAGACCTCCGCAGGGGACTCCGCCATCGCCGCCGACACCACCCACCCAAGCAGCGAATGGCACAGGGTCCAACGGAGGAGAGACTGGAAGGATGAAGACTGGATCGCCATGGCAGGACAGTCGTAATAAAGACGGCCTCACGCGACTCTTTCAGCCGCCGCGATCGCGCGGCTTCGGATGGAAGGGAGAGCCGCAAGAAGGCGCAAAGGAAGCGGCTGGCCGACGACACCGGGTTGGAGAGGTTGCGCCTCGCCCCGACCGAGGCCACTGGCCTCGGCTACAAATCCCGCCAACGATGGACTCGCCAGCGCCGGGGAATTCACGGCGCGGCCTTCGGCACGATGATGAGCCGCCCGCCCTCGACACGGATGTCCTCAAGCTGGTCGAAAGCGGCGGTGGCATTGGGATTTTTCGCGAGCTCTTCGAGGAGGTTCTGCGTCCTGAGCTCTGAGAGGAAGACTTCGGGGATGGCCATGCCATTCAGGGAGAGACCCTCCAAATATAGGGAGGGCTGACCCGCCGTCATTCCCAGCTTCACGTCGGCTTCGCCATTGAGATGCTTGCCCTTGAGCTTGTCGGCCCAATAGCCTTGCGGCAGGGGAAGCTGGTCGAAGGCGACGCTGAACTTGCTGCTCAGCACATCGTCCTCGATGCCCACTTCCACCTTGCCCGCGAACTGGGCGAACTCGGGATCGTTCCAGAGGATGAGGTTCAGCTCCTCTCCCGTCACCTCCAGCGGCACCGGCGTCCCGCCAGGCTCCATGCCTTTCCGGAACGCCTCGGCCTTCGCCAAGGCCTCGGCGATGCGGTCGGGGGAGGCCTGCGGCGCTTCGAGCGGCTGACCCTCGAAGGAGGTGTATTCCTCGATCCTCGCATCGACCCATTTTTTGCCCGCGACGCCGAGGAAGATCAGGCCGACGACGCCGAGAATCACGACGAGGAGGCAGCCGAACCCGCAACCGATCCCCGGCAGCCCGCAACAGGAGGATTTCTTCGGAGGCGGGTAGGCCGACGGCGCTCGATAGGCGGGATAACCCGGCTGAGGCTGGGAGGAAGCGGGGAAAAGCGGAGGAGGGGCGTCGTTCATGGCGGACCGGACTGCCGGACTATAGCATCCGGGCGGGAAAACCAAAAAGAAATCGCCGTCAGGAGGAGTCTCACCCCTCCTCGATCCCGCGAGGGACGAGCAGTTCGACGAGGCGTCCGTCACCCCATTCGACCCCGCCCCAATACGCCGCGTCCAGCTCGAAACGGGCCACCGCGAGGGTCGGGAGATGCTCCGCCATCCCGCTGCCAAGGAGGTTCGCCGCCTCGTGCATCCCCGGATTGTGCCCGACGACCAGCGCTGTGCCCGCGGTCTCGTCGAGCCCCTGCACGACGCGGAGAATGATCTGCGGCGGGGCGAGATAGAGTCCCACGAGCTTCACGACCCTCTCGACGGGAAAGCCGAGGCCCTCCGCCAGCGCCAGCGCCGTCGTCTCCGCCCGCACCGCCGTACTGGTGAGGATAAGATCGGGAACGATCCCTCGACGCCGCAATGCCGCCGCCATCCGGGGAGCGTCGCGCCGCCCTCGCTCGTTGAGGGGGCGATCATGATCGGCGAGCCCGGGATGGTCCCAATCCGATTTTGCATGGCGGACGAGGAGCAATTGCTTCATAAAAGGGGAAGGGGCGGCCCTCGACCACGCCAACGCGACACCTTGACAGAAGGCCCGTGCTTGACCAAGCTTAAACTCAACGAATTTCCCGAGAATGACCGTCACCCGTCCTCTTCTGACCACGCTCCTGCTCCTCGGCAGCGCCGCCCCCCTCTCCGCCGACAACTGGCCGAACTGGCGCGGCCCCCATTTCGACGGTTCCTCGCAGGAGACGGGCTTCCCCGCCGTCTTCTCGAAAACCGACGGTGTCGCTTGGAAGGCGGAACTGCCCGGCGAAGGCGCATCGACGCCGATCGTGTGGGACGACGCGGTCTTCCTCACCTCGACCGACGACACGCGGAACGCCGTCGTCGCGATCCGCATCGACGCGAAAACCGGAGAGATCGTCTGGTCCGAGACGCTCGGCGAGGGGACGCGGATCGACGAGCGCAGCACCTACGCGGGCAGCTCGGCGGTGACGGACGGCAAGACGGTCTGGTTCTTCAGCGGCAACGGCGACCTCACCGCCTACGACTTCGACGGCAAGCGCCTCTGGCATCGCAACATCGAGGAGGACTACGGCGACTTCGCCTTCCAGTGGACCTTCTCCAGCTCGCCCCAGCTCTACGACGGGCTCCTCTACCTCCAGATCCTCCAGCGCGACGTGCCGGTGAACGGGCGCGGTCGCACCGACGGCCCCATCGAGTCCTTCCTCCTCGCGATGGACCCGGCCACGGGCGAGACGAAATGGAAGCATGTCCGCCCCTCCGACGCGGTGCAGGAATCGCTCGAAGCCTTCTCCACCCCCATCCCCGTCCTCCACGGCGGACGGCCCGAGATCGTCGTCTCCGGCGGCGACTGCCTCACTGGCCACGACCCCGCCACGGGGCGGGAGCTCTGGCGCTGGGGCACCTACAACCCCGGCAAGATCGGCCACTGGCGCCTCGTCCCCTCCCCCGTCTACGGCGCGGGGACGATCCTGATCTGCGCTCCGAAAGGCGATCCGGTCTACGCTATCGCCGCAGGCGGGGATGGCAGCCTGCCCGAGGCCGCGAAGCTCTGGGTCAGCGAGGGCAAGGCGGTCACCACCGACGTACCCACCCCGCTCTTCTACGACGGCTACTTCTACATCCTCAACGACCGGAACAAGTTCCTCTCCTGCGTCCATCCCGCCTCGGGCCAAGTCGTCTGGAGCAAGGCGGTGGACGCCAAGGTGAAGCTGGAGGCCTCGCCCACCGGGGCCGACGGCAAGATCTACCTGATGAGCCATCTCGGCGAGGTCTTCGTCTTCAGCGCCGGCCCCGACGGCGGCGAGGTGCTCAACGCCACGACCTTCGGCGAGTCGCAGAGCGTGAACATCCGCTCCTCCATCGTCCCGGCGAACGGCACGCTCTACCTGCGCACCGACAACCTGCTCTACGCGGTGCGGAAGTGAAGGAGTGGCGGCCTACGGAAAACGCGGAAGGCACGGAAAGGCTTCGCTTCGACAGAGAAACGATTCCCTGTTTTCCGCGCCTTCCGTAGGCACCCCATTACCTCACACCTTCCCCTCGACCCCACCGATGCCGGGGATCTGGAAGACGCCGGGGACGGGGACGGCGTGCGGCTCGTAGCTCTGGCTCCACGAGAGATTCTCCTCGCCGGGGAACAGATCCTCGTTCGCCGCCATGGCCTCCTCCCAAGTCACCTCCTTGCCGGTCTGGGCGGACATGCGGCCCATGATCGCCATCATCGAGGAGTTGATCATACGCGGGCCATCGTTGACGTGCTTTCCGCTGCGGATCGCTTGGAAAAGCTCGTCGTGCTCGACTTGGTACATGTTCGGCTCGCCCTCGCGGGGTTTGCGGTAGCGCCAGAGCAGCTTGCCGTCGTTGTCCTCGATGTAGGGGTCGCCGCCACGCCCGAGCACGAGGGTGCCCTTGGTGCCACGCACGTAGTCGGCGTTCTCGTTGAAGCAGCCGGGCGCTTTGCGCGAGCCGAGGTGGCACCAGACGTTGTTCGGATATTCGAAGGCGACATGGTAGTGGTCGAAGATGTTCCCGCCCGCCTGAAGCGCGGCGAGACCGCCCGTGGCGCGGCAGCGAAGCGGGGCTTGGTCGCCCATGACCCATGCGATCTTGTCGACGCTATGCACCGCTTGCTCGACGAGGCCGCCACCGCTGAGCCAAGTGTAGTTGTACCAGTTACGGAGCTGCCACTCGACATCGCTCATCCCGTCCATGCGAAGGCTGGGGGCGAGGTGGGGCTTGGAGTAATTCGCGTAGTAGGTCGCGTAGACGCCGACGACGTCGCCGATGATCCCTTCCTCCATCACCTTCTTGTAGGCTTCGCGGCGGCTCGGCGAATAGCGCCAGCAGAAGCCCGCGACGATGGAGAGCGGCTTGCCTTCGGCCATCTTGAGCGACTCTTGGCAGTGGCGCGCCCCGGCGGCGTCGACGCACATGGGCTTCTCGGCGAAGACGTGCTTGCCCGCCTCGATGGCGGCGCGGAGGTGGAGGGGGCGGAAGCCGGGAGGGGCGGTCAGGAGGACGACATCGACGCCGGAATCGAGAACCCGCTTGTAGCCGTCGAGGCCGACGAACTGGCGCTCCTTCGGCACCTCGACTTTGTCGGCGACCTTCTTGTCCTTGGCGAGCTGCTCAAGGGCGGTGTCGATCCGGTCTTGGAAAACATCGGCGACGGCGTGGAGGACGGTGTTGTCGTCGGCGGAGAGGGCCTGCACGGCGGCCCCGGTGCCGCGCCCTCCAGTGCCGATGAAGCCGATCTTGAGTTTTTGCGAGGGATCGATCCCCTGCCCTTTCGCGGCACCGAGGAAGGCACCAGCGGCGGCGGCCGTGCCGGCGGCGGTACGGATGAAATGGCGGCGGTCCAGCTCCTGGGAGGGCTTCTTCTTCTGGCTCATGATGGAAAAACGGTTCGTTGGGTTGGATCCTTGGGGGATCGGCAGAATTTCCCGCCGGGTGCCTCCAAATGCAATCACGCGATCAAGTTGGCACGATTTTGCGGGTTTTTCCCCCTTTTCTCCATTTGGCGGATGCAAAGCCGGAGGCGTTTCCCTAGATTTGTGGCCTCGTCAGTCCGCCAGTCCATGAGGAGAAACGCCATCGATCCATCCCGCGCCGCGACCGTCCGCGCTCCGTTCGCGGTCGTCCTGTCGGTCGCCTTGCTTTTCCTCCTCGCGACCCCGGCTTTCGCCCACCGGGTCTCCTCGGTCTCGCTCGTCTCCCGTCTGGACACGAAAGAGAGAACCTACGTCCTCGAGGCGGCGATGGAGGTGGTGCCGAGCGAGGACGCGGCGCAGAACGACCAGATCTCGCCGGAGGACGCGGCGAGGGAGTTCTCCAGCTATCTCGTCGTGATGTTCGACCGGGTCGAGCAGGAGCCGGCCATGGAGATCGCCGAGGAGGAAACCAGCGACGCCGACACGCCGCCGGAGCTGCGCCGCCAGCAGGTGATCACGACGCTCTCCGGCAAGATCCCCGAAGGAGCTGGGGAATTCCTCCTCTACCTCGATCCCCGCTGCCCCATGGCGGTGGTGATGGTCGTGCTCAAGGCCGACCAGCCGGATCACCGCATGCAGGTCGTCCTCGCGGGGGAATACAGCCGTCCCGTCAGCGTCGCGCTCGTGGTGGAGGGAGACCCCTTCGAGGCAGGGAACGCGGAGGCGTCCTCGCCCGCGCCCATGCCGACGGCTGCGGTGGCTTCGGGTAAAACGGCCCTCCCGGCACCCTTCCTCGCAGGGTGGCGGGCCTTCCTCCACGAGTCGGCGCTGCCTGTCGCTCTCGTCGTCGCGATGTTCCTCCTCAGTCTCGGGCGCGCCGACCTCCTCCGGCAAGCCGGAACCCTCCTCGCGGCGCAGGGCTCGGTGGCCGCGCTCGCGGCTTGGTCGCTGCTGCCGACGGCGGCTTGGGCGGGACCCGCGCTGGTCGCCCTCGTCGCGGCGCTCGCGATCGAGGCGCTTTTGCATCGACAGGTGAGAGGGTGGCGCTACGGCCTCGTCGCCGCGGCGGGCGTGGCGCTCGGTTGCTTCCTCGCCGGCACACCGTCCTTCCGCGGCTTCGTCGCAGCGGGCGACGCGGGAGCGGGTAGGGTCGGCCTCCTGCTCCTCGGGATCGGGGCGGCCTTCGTCCTTGTCGGCTTGGCCACGGCGGCGGTCCTGCTGCCGCTGGGCCGCTTCGAGTGGTATCGCAAATCGGTGGTGGCCCCGCTCGCCGTGCTGGTCGCGGGCTATGCGATCTTCACAGCGGTGGAGCGGTGGCTGTGAAGTGGACAGGGGCGGCGATCCCAAACTTGATCGCAACGCGGACTCCGGTAGGATGGGTTTCGCATTTCATGAGCAAGCCTCCACGCCGCCTCCTTTCCTCCGCCGTCGCCCTGCCGCTGGCATTCTCCCTTTCCGCCACCGTTGCGAGCGAGGACGCGGCCCCTGGTTTCCGCGATCTTTTCAACGGCAAAAACCTGAGCGGCTGGGTGGATGTGAACACCAGCCCGGAAACGTGGAGCGTACGCGACGGCCTCTTGATTTGCAGCGGCCATCCCATCGGTGTCATGCGCTCGGAGAAGCAGTATGAGAACTTCATCCTGCACATCGAGTGGCGGCACATGGAGGCCGGGGGAAATTCCGGCGTCTTCATCTGGAGCGAAGGCGTTCCCGCGCCGAACGGTCCTCTGCCCAAAGGCATGGAGGTGCAGATGCTGGAACTGGAGTATCCCTACCTGAACCGGGAGAAGGATGGCTCGCCCCGGCACTTGGGCTACGTCTCCGGCGAACTGTTCGGTGCCAACGGGCTGGAAGCGGTGCCGGACAATCCGCGCGGCAGACGCAGCATGTCATTCGAGATGCGCTGCAAGGGCAAGGGCGAATGGAACACCTACGACGTGGTGGCGGTGGACGGCGTGGTGAAGCTGGCCATCAACGGCAAATTCGTCAACGGCGTCAGCCAGTCCACGGTGAAAAAGGGCTATCTCTGCTTGGAGTCCGAAGGCGCCGAGATCCACTTCCGCAATATCCGCATTCTGGAGCTGCCCTCCGGTCGTGCCACCCCAGAGGAGACCGCGCCGCTGGTGGAGGACCCTGTTTCCTTCAAGGCTGCGACCGGAGATAAGCAATGAGGCTCGCGGTTTGGGCCGGGGTGAGCGCTTCGCCGAAGTAGTCGGGCATCAGGGAGAGGTTCCGCAGGGTCGTGAAGCTGGCCCGCTTGCGCAGCAGGGTGCGCTCGCCGCCACCGGGCAGGCGCAGGGTGGCGCTGGTGGGGGAGTCGGAGACGCCGATGCCGACGAGCGTCTCCCCCCGCTCCGTCTTCGCGACGAGGGGTTCGTAACCCGGCCGCATCGACTCGTGGGGAAAGAGGAGGTCGCGCAGGATCACCTCGGGAGCACGCTGGAATTCGGCGTCGAGGTCGGGTCCCACGGCGAAGCCTTCGCCACGGGCGCGGTGGCAGACGGCGCAGAGCCCGGCGAAAAGGACGCGGCCCGCCTCGACCTCGGCTGGTCCGGCCTGCTCCACGGCGGCGAGGAAATCGGGGAGACGCGCCTCGATCGCGGCGAGACGGTCGGCCGAAGGCGCGGCGGGTTGGGGCATCACGAGAGGATTGGCGAGCGGCTTCGCCTCCTCCAGTCCGAGCAGGAGGATCTCGCGGACCTTTTCCGGTACCGGCGTCTTCGCGACGGCGGCGAGGAGGGATTCGATCTCGGCGGTGCCGCCGAGGGTGGCGAGGAGCCCGGCGAGATGGGCGAGCACGGGACCGCCGTTGCCCGGCTCCTTCGCGAGGGCGAGGAAAAAGGCTTCCTCCAAGCCCGGCAGCGAACTGGCGATGGCGGCGTCCATCCACGGGAGCGACCCGTTCTGCCTTGCCAGTCTCAGAAGCGCGTCATCGGCCCTCGGATCGCGGCTCTGTCCGAGGCTGAGGGCAGACTGGAGGGCGAGGGCGGGCGGAAGCGACTCGACGAAGCCGGGTGAAAGGAGGTCGCTTTCGATCTCGCGGGCCTTTTCGAAATGGTCGGCATCGGCGGCGCGAAGGGCGGCGAGGCGTCCGGCCAAGTCGTCGCCTTTCCATCCATCGAGGTCGAGGGAGGCGAGAGTCTCGCCCTGTTCGAGGAGGAGACGACGTGCCGTCTCGCGCCGCCAATGCGGTCCCTTGCCCGATTCCGCCTTGAGAGCCTCGCGGTCGAGCCCGGCCAAAGACGGAGCGGGTTCGACGGTGGCTTTGTCAGGCTCCAAGATCCAGATGCGGCCCCGGTCGTTGCCGTTGACGACGCCGTATTGCTGCTGGAGATGACGGGGGATGGCCGAGTAGTCCTCGATGATCTCGCGGTAGAAATCGACGATGGCGATGCCGCCCCAAGGCGTGTGCGCGAGCGCGACCGGGTGGAACCACGCGTCGCGCGAGGCGAGGACTTCTCTCTCCTTCTCGCCCTCCGCCCGCTCCAGCCGCAGGCGTGTTCCCTCGCGGACGATGCGGCTGCGATGGACGAGATTCTGCGCCGGCTCGCAGACGAGGTAGTCGTCCTGCAATCCCGGAAGAACGTCGTCGCGGTACACGAGCGGACCGCAGCCCGAGGTGAAATATCCCGATGCCACCGCATCGGAAATACTGCCCTTGCGGTAGAAGGCGAAATACTCAGCATTCTGCTCGCGCTTCACCCGCCACGGGTGGACCGGCGCGATGGGATAGACGCGCGTGTCGTCGCTCGCCGGACCATCAAGGACGGGAGCAGGCGCGTTGGGATTGCGGGTGAGGTAGTGCCACGCGATCGGCGTGACGAAGAGCCCCGGATACGTCGTCGTGGTGACGAAGCGCTCGCCTTCCTCGGTGAAGGCCATGCCGAAAGTGCGCGTGCTGCCGCTGACCGGCTCGATCGCGCTGCCGTCGGCGCGGATGCGGAAATCGCTCGCGGGAAGCTCGACGGGCTCCGCGAGGCGGGGGCCGGTGATCGTTCCGCCCTCCCAACTGCGGCCGAAGTAGATCCAGCCGTCCGGCCCCCAGATCGGGGAGTTGATCCGGCGCTCGAGCGATCCCGTGCCGAAGCCGGTGAAGAGCACCTCGCGCACATCGGGCCGGTTGTCGCCGTCGGTGTCCTTGAGAAAGAGGATGTCGGGCGCACAGGCGACGAGGATGCCTCCGTTCGCCGGGACGACTCCATAGCAGGGTGGCAGGCGGTCGGCCCAGACGATGGCCTCGTCCATCGTTCCATCGCCGTCGTGGTCGAGGAGGAGCTTCACGGTGCCGTAGGTGCCGGCTTCGGCTTGCTTCTTCGCCTCCTCGCTCGCCTTGATGCGCCGGACTTCGAGATCGAGCTGCCCGGTCTTGTTCAGCTCGTCGATGTCGATCTGCCCTTCAAGATTGTAGCCGTGCATTTCGCTGACGAAGAGCCGCCCGGCCTCGTCCCAGCAGAGGCCCGACGGCTCGTGGATGAGCGGTTCGCTCGCGAGGAGACGGATCGCCGTGCCCGGAGGCAAGCGGAAGGCCTTCGCACTCTCCTCCGGCGTGAGCGGCAGCGGCGCGTCGTCCGGCTTGGGGATTTCCGCGAAGGCGGGGACGGCGATGAAGCCCGCAACGAAGATCGCGGTGAGGTTCGTGGAGCGAATTTCCATGAGTTTACCGTGAGGAATCGATCCCCCCCGGCAAGGCCGCGATCAAGGCACCCTCCGGGGCAGGTGATGGCCTCCGTTTTTTGGCCGAATGACGCCAGTGCGGGAGACTCCTTCCTGCGGTACATCTACCACCCATGACCAATCCCCTTCGATCCCTCCTGCCCGCCTTCGCCCTCCTGCCCGTCCTCGCCTTGGCGGACGAGGCCAAACCGAAATGGTTCGCCGCGCCGGAAACGGCCAAGCCGGTGCTGGAGAAAGTGGACATCATCGAACTGGTCAAAAAGGGCGAGGTGGAATACCACATCAACTACCAGGCCGATCCCGAGGCCAGCGATCCGCCCGAGAAGGTCTTCCTGATCCAAGAGAACGGCGACCTGCTCATCACCGGGAAGGCTTGGGGCTACATGTCCACCAAGGCGGCCTATCGCGACTACCATCTCGTGCTGGAATTCAAATGGACCGGGGAGACTTGGGGGAAACGCGTCGACCGCACCCGCGACAACGGTCTCCTGATCCACAGCCACGGTCCCCACGGGGCGCTGGGCGGCACCTTCTGCGCCAGCGTCGAGGCCCAGATCATCGAAGGCGGCATGGGGGACATCCTCGTGCTGAGCCCGAAGATGCCTGACGGCACCGTCTATCAGACCCGCGTGGAGGCGGAATTCGAACTGGACCGCGACGGGGAGAAGCGCTGGAAGAAAGGCGCCCCCCGCCAAGAAGTCCTTTCGGGCCGCATCAACTGGGAGAAGCGCGACGAGGACTGGGAGGACAAGATCGGCTTCCGCGGCAAGGACGACCCGGACAAGGAAGTCGGCGAGTGGAACACTCTGGAGGTCATCGCCAAGGGCGACACGCTGGTCTACCTTTTCAACGGCCAAGTCGTCAACGAGGCCTTCGCCGTGAGCCCGAGCGCGGGTCCCGTCGGCATCCAGACGGAAGCCGCCGGAATGCTCGTGCGCCGCTACGAGCTGCTGCCTTTGGAGAAGTGAGGGGCCTCTGGCCCTCCGGTCGGCGTGGCTTTGGAGTGCGTGGACATAGGGGAAGCAGCGTCATGCGCTGCCCGTCACCCACATCTTTGGGTTTTGAAGCTTCGGCAAGTGTGCGGAGCTTCGCAAAGCCCCTCCATAACACCTCGGGTCCCGTGTCACCGTCACCCTTGCGCCCCAGAAAACCTCCCGGACGAACGATCATATGCGCCGCCTTCGTCGTCGATGGAGGACTCTGCGGGAGCGCACCACCGCGCGCCGCTAAGGCTTCCCATTCCGCCCGGTCAGCCCAGCCGTCCCGCCGGGGTTTGCGGTATCACGCGGCATCTTAGAGCAATCGCAGGCGCCGGGCACCGAGGCTCCAAGATTGCGCAGGAAGTCGGATGCCACTCGCACGAAGCGTCGGGTCAAGCCGACTTCCGCACAATTCAGCGAAATCAAATCCTCCTATTGAACGGCATCGAAATCAAGGCGCCTCAGCAGCGGCTTTCTTGGCAGCTTCGGCGATGGCCGCGTCGAGCTTCTGGATCTGCTCCGGAGTCAACTTCGCGGCGGCCTCTTTGAGCAGGTTCGCAGCCAGTTCGTTGCCAGGAGCGAGGTCGGCGGCCTGCTTGAACATCTGGTAGGCGCTCGCGTAGTCCGGCACCGGCGACGCGCCGGACGAGACGAGGAGACCCCGGAAGTGGAGGTTGCCGAGGCGGAGGAGCGCCTCGAAGCGGGTCTGCCCGGCCACCTGCGGAAGGGAGAGGATGCGCTGGTAGGCCTCGGCCGCCGTCTTCGCCGGGGTGCTGTTGGCGGCGATGGGGACCATGCCGGACTCGGCCAAGGCTCCCAAGCTGAGCAGCCCTTCGGGCAGCCCGGCGGCGGAGGCGCGACCGAACCAAGCCACCGCCGCGACCGGATCGCGCAAGGTGCCGGCCCCGTTCAGGTAACAGGTTCCGGTCTTGTGCATCGCGGGGGCGAAGCCGCCGCCGGCCGCTTGGAGATAGTGGGCGAAGGCCTTCGGCGCATCCTGGTCCACGGATCGGCCCTCCTCGTAGAAAAGCCCGACCTTGTGGAGGGCGAAAGGCACGTTGTTGCGCGCGGCGAGACGGTAGAGCTCAAGGGCGGCAGCGGCGTTCGGCGCGACCTCGATTTTCCCGTCCTTCGGATCGAGATCGACGCCCTGGTCGTAGTAGCCCGCAAGCTGCACCTGCGCGGCGGCGTCATTCCCCTGCGCGGCGCGGGTGAAGTAGCCCAGCGCCTTCCCGAAATCCTTCTCCACCCCGGCAAGGCCGGAGGCGTGCAGCTCGCCCATGGTGCGGAGACCGGCGGGCACATTCTGCTCGGCGAGCTTGGTGAATTTCTCCACCGCCTTGGCCGGATCGGCCTCGATCTTGCGGGCGCCGAAGGTCTTCCCGTCGAAAAGCACCGAACCGAGCAGGGCGAGGGCGTTGGGATTGCCCGAGTCAGAGGCTTTGTTCAGCCAGTCCCACGCCTTGTCGTCGTCGGTCCTCTCGGGGCCGCCGAGTTCGAGGTAGAACTGGGCCAGCTCGAACTGGGCTTGGCCGTCGCCGTCGCTCGCGGCTTTCTCCAGCAACTCGCGGGCCGCGTCGGGATTGCGCTCCTCCCCGCCGAGGCCGTTCAGGTAGATCGCGGCCATGTTGCGGCGGGCGGCGTTCAGGCCCCCGTCGGCGGCCTTCTTGATGAAAGCGAGTCCTTCCTTGGTCTTCTCGACCTCTTGGCTCGATCCGGCGAGGATGAAGCCGTAGTTGTTCATCGCTTGGAGCTGTCCAAGGTCGGCGGCCCGCTTGTAATAGTTCATCGCCTCGGCGAGGGCGTTCTGCTGCTGGCTCTGCTGCGCGAGGAAGCCCATCGAGAAAAGGGCGTCCTTGTCGTTTTTCTGGTCCGCCAGCTCGCGGATTTTGTCGATGGCCTGCTGCAAGGTCACGGCGGGCGTCTCGCCTTTGGCCATCGCAGCCATGGCGGCTTCCAGCGCCTCGACTTGGGCAACGATCTCCGCGCTGGGCTTGGTCCATTCCGCAGTGTCGAGACCGAGGGCGGCGGCGGCCGAAGCCCGAGCAAGGGAGAGTGACGACATCGCGGCGACGAGGAGGAGGATTTTCGGATTCATGATGAGGAGGAGGAACGCCCGAGGAAGGGCGGAAGAGCACGAAGATTACGGGAAATGAAGGGGGAAAGCAAGACTCTTGGGGAGTCCCGCCTCTTTATGGGCCTCCGCGACATTTTCGCCTTCCCTTTCGCTGGCCTTTCCGGCACAATCCGACCCATGTCACCCTATGTTGCTGAACTGATTGGAACCGCTCTGCTCATCCTCCTCGGCGACGGCGTCGTCGCCAACGTCGTCCTCGCCAAGACCAAGGGCCACGCCTCGGGCTGGATCGTCATCACGGCTGGCTGGGCCATGGCGGTGACCTTGGCGGTCTACGCGGTGGGAACGATCTCGGGCGCCCACCTCAACCCGGCCGTCACCCTCGCCATGCTCTCGACCGGGAAGTTCGAGGCGGCGAAGGCGGGAGGCTACATCCTCGCGCAGATGGCGGGGGCAATCCTCGGCTCGGTGCTCGTCTACCTCGCCTACCTGCCACACTGGCGGGCCACCGACGACAAGGCGGGCAAGCTCGCCGTCTTCTGCACCGCCCCGGCGATTCGCCACACGCCCGGCAATCTCTCCGCCGAAATCATCGGCACCTTCGTGCTCGTGCTCGGGGCCCTCGCCCTGCCCCGTCCCGAGAACTTGGACGCGGCGACCGGTTTCAGCACGGGCTTCGGACCACTCCTCGTCGGTCTCATCGTCTTCGCCATCGGACTCTCCCTCGGCGGTCCGACGGGTTACGCGATCAACCCCGCCCGCGACCTCGGCCCAAGGATCGCCCACGCCCTGCTCCCCATTCCGGGCAAGGGACCGTCGGATTGGGGCTACGCTTGGATTCCCGTGGTCGGACCTGTCATTGGCGGGATTCTGGGGGCGCTGCTGTTTGTGTGGCTGTGGTGAAATCGCTCCTTTTTTCTTCCTCCTCGACCCTCTCTTTTTTATCCTCTACCCCGAATCCCGACCATGTCCCACATCCTCTCCCTCGACCAAGGCACGACTTCGTCTCGCGCCATCCTCTTCGACCACGCCGGAACGCCTGTCGCCGTCGCGCAGAAGGAGTTTCCCCAGATCTTCCCCAAGCCCGGCTGGGTCGAGCACGACGCCTCCACGATCTGGTCGACGCAATTCGGCGTCGCCGCCGAGGTCATCACGAAGGCCCGCCTGAAGCCCACCGACATCGCCGCCATCGGGATCACGAACCAGCGCGAGACCACGGTGGTGTGGGACCGCGAGACGGGCCGCCCCATCCACAACGCCATCGTCTGGCAGGACCGCCGCACCGCCGCCGTCTGCGACCGCCTCCGCGAGGCGGGCAAGGACAAGCTCATCGCCAAACGCACGGGACTCATCCTCGACGCCTACTTCTCCGCGACGAAGGTGCAGTGGATCCTCGACCATGTGAAGGGCGCACGGGCCAAAGCGAAAGCGGGCAAGCTGGCCTTCGGCACCATCGACACTTGGCTGCTCTGGAACCTTACCGGAGGCAAGGTCCACGCGACCGACCCGAGCAACGCCTCGCGCACGATGCTCTACAACATCCACAAGCAGGCCTGGGATCCGGACCTGCTCGCGCTCTTCGACGTGCCCGTCGCGATCCTGCCCGAGGTGCGCAGCTCGAGCGAGGTCTATGGCACGACCAAGGGGCTGGGACGCGAGATTCCCATCGCGGGCATCGCCGGCGACCAGCAGGCAGCCCTCTTCGGGCAGGTCTGCGCGAAGCCGGGCATGGCGAAGAACACCTACGGCACCGGCTGCTTCATGCTCATGAACACAGGGGAGAAACCCGTCGTCTCCAAGAACCGTCTCCTCACCACCATCGCTTGGCGTATCGGCGACCGCACCGAATACGCCCTCGAGGGCTCCATCTTCATCGCCGGAGCGGTGGTGCAATGGCTGCGCGACGGACTCGGAATCATCAAGAGCGCGGCGGAGATCGAGGCCCTCGCCGCCTCCGTGCCCGACACCGGTGGCGTCCATCTCGTGCCCGCCTTCGCCGGACTCGGGGCTCCGCATTGGGACGCGCATGCCCGGGGTACCATCACCGGACTCACCCGCGGCACGACCGCTGCCCATCTCGCCCGTGCCGCGCTGGAGAGCATCGCCTTGCAGACGGTGGACGTGCTTGGGGCGATGCAGGCCGACTCCGGCATCGGCCTGAAGGAGCTGCGTGTCGATGGTGGGGCCACCACGAACGACCTTCTCATGCGAACGCAGGCCGACCTCGCCGGTGTGCCCGTGGTGCGTCCCCGCGTCACCGAGACCACCGCCCTCGGTGCCGCCTACCTCGCCGGACTCGCCGTCGGCTTCTGGAAGGACAAGGCAGAGATCGCCTCGCAATGGCAAGCCGAGGCCCGCTTCAAACCCGCGATGAAACCGACCGCCCGGAAGAAGGCGGTCGAGGCCTGGCACGTCGCTGTGGGGCAGGCGAAGGCGCATGGGTGAGCGATGTCGCGAAATCTCAAGAAGCTGCTTTTCGCGAACAACCAGTGGCCGCTTTCGTGGTTCGTGGGGTTTGTTCTCGTAACTCCCGGATTGGCTTTGTTCCAATCGGAGAGGGTTCTTTGGTTGCTTCCAACGGGACGGATCCTGTTCCCGCTCGGCTTCTGCTTGATCTCCGCATCCTGTTTCGGAAAGGATTCCCCCCTGCGCCTCGATTCCCCTCGCCGTCCCGAACGATTCGGCCGAAAAGTTTCAGCGATCTTGGGATGCCTTGCTGTATTCGCGGGATTTTTCTTTTGGGTCTTTCCTAGATTAGGG
>DDTJ01000057.1 GCA_002344525.1 Akkermansiaceae bacterium UBA2367 | reverse complement strand
GCTGCCGCCCCCGCTGCCGCCCCCGCTGCCGCCGCAGCAGCCCCGCTCGCCGCCGCCGCGAAAACGGACGCGAACTACCATCCTCCCGACTCCTTCGCCGCCCCCGGCCCCAACGACACTCCGCTCGCGAGGACCTACGACGTCATCGACGCCTTCCTGCGCGCCCCGGACTGGGAGACCCGGGCGAAATACGCCTACCGTGGCGACAGCCTCCGCCCGGCGATCGAGGACTACCACCGGAAATGGCCCTACCAGAGCTTCGACCGCTACGCCCCCGAACTCTACACCTCGGAGAACGACGCCTCCGGCGGCCCCTACTGGGTCTTCTTCATCTCGAAGAGCGACGCGGACGACAACTTCCTCCTCATCGTCAGGACGGAGGGCGGCAATCTGAAAGTCGATTGGGATAGCTTCGTCGAATTCCACGACCGGCATTTCCTCCGCTTCCGCAACGGCACGACCGCCCCGCCCGCCACCTTCCGCCTCATCATCGAACGCCTCTCCGACTACTACGGCAGCGATCGCGAAGCCTTCAAGGACCTGGACGACCACTACGTCTACCAAGTGAATCCCCCCTATGGCGAGCTCAACGAATTCGCCGAGCATGTGTTCGTGAGAAAGGACTCCGCCTTGGCCGGAAAGCTCAACGAGCTCGTCAAGCTCGGCGAAGCCCCGCTCGCGGTCATCATCACCCTCGACTCGAAACCCTTCTCCCACGGGGTCAAGCACCTCGTCGCGACCGACATCATCGAAGGGTGGTTCCGCTAGGGCCGAGGGAAGGCGCCGCGATGGAGACCGCGATCGACCGCTTCATCCGCCACCTCGCCGTGGAGCGGGGACTCTCCGACCACTACCAGCTCTCGGTGCGGCGCTCGCTCGAAGCCTTCGCCGCCTGGCTGCGGGAGGAGCGTAGCCTCGACGATCCCGCGTCGGTGGAGCTGCGCCACCTCACCGACTACCTCGCCCATCGGCGGCTCGCGGATCGCCTCGCCGCGTCCAGCGCCCGCGTCCACCTCATCGCCCTGAAGATTTTCTTCCGCCACCTCGCCGCGAACAGCCTCATCCCGACCGATCCCGCCGAACCCATCGACGCTCCGAAGCTGCGACGCCACCTGCCCGACACCCTCAACGAACCCACTGTCGCCCGCCTCCTCGAATCCATCGACGACGCCCTGCCCCTCGCCCGCCGCGACCGGGCCATCCTCGAACTGCTCTACGCCAGCGGCCTCCGCGTCGCCGAGCTGACCGGGGCGCGCTTGGAGAACCTCTTCCTCGAACAGGGCGCGATCCGCGTCATCGGCAAGGGGGCGAAAACCCGCGTCGTTCCCGTCGGGACAGCGGCGCGGGAAGCCATCGCCGCCTACCTCGAAGGGGAGCGGCCTTCGCTGGTGAGCCGCCACAGCGGCAGCGAGATCTTCCTTTCAAACCGGGGGCGGAAACTCAGCACCACCCGCATCTGGCAGATCGTGAAGGATCGAGCCCGCCTCGCCGGGATCGAGACAAAGGTCTACCCCCACCTCCTGCGCCATTCCTTCGCCACACATCTGCTCGGCAACGGCGCGGACTTGCGCGTCATCCAGGAGTTGCTCGGCCACGCCGACATCGCGACGACGCAGATCTACACGCACGTCGACCAGAAACGGCTGCGGGATGTCCATCGCCGTTTCCATCCGAGAGGTTGAGGCCTCCACCTCTTACTCCTCCTCTTCCTCATACNNGTATGAGGAAGAGGAGGAGTAAGAAACAAACCAAAGCTCAATCCTCGTCCGCGCGCTTCCACCAATCGGCGGGGCGCTCCCAAGGATCGAGGGTCTCGGCGCACTCCCCTCCCCAGCCGCTCTCCTCGCGCTCGCGGCGGAGGGCGCTGCGCCGCTCCTCGGTCGCGACCTCCTCTAGAAGCCGGGAGACTTCGTCCGGCTGTTCGGCACAGCGTCTCCCGCGCCAAGCGAGGCAAACGAAGAAAACCGCGATCCCCAGAACCATTCCGACGACGAGCCCCACGAGGAAAAGGGCGATGGCGCTATCCGCCGCGACGAGCGGTCCTTGCCCGACGCCGAGATCCGCCGCCGCCTTCGCGTTCATCTTCACGAGACTGTCCACCGCCGTCAGCGCGAGCACAAAAGCCCCGACAGAGAGGGCGAGACGGTTCCAGGAAAGTTTCATCGGGATTCGGTGCGACGACGCATTTCCGCGCGGCGACAGCACGAATTATAACGATCCGGGATGGCCGCTCAATCCGAAAATCGCCCAATCCTCGAAGATCTTGGAAAAATGGCAGATTTGAGAATCACGACTGACAGGTCGCGCAGCGACCGAAGAACTCCAACTCGTGCTCGATGTCGGAGAAACCGCTCTCCTCCGCGATCTGCTTTTCGAGATGCTCCACCGGACAGGCGATGTCGAGCACCTCGACCGAGCCGCAGTCGCGGCAGATCAGGTAGTCCTGGTGGCTGCTCTCGCGCAGGCAGTAGTGCGCGGCGCGGCTGTGGAAGCCGATGCGGCGCACGATGCGGCGCTCCTCCAGCCGGCTCACGAGACGGTAGATCGTGGCCGGGTCGCAGGAGACGCCGAAGACCGGGGCGGCCGCGATCTGCTGCAAGGTCATGGGCTGCTCCGCCGAGGCGAAGACGCGCAGACAGGCCTCCAAGGCCGTCGTCCGGCGCAGGCCGACGGCGGCGCATTCCTTCAACAGACTCTCGACCCGGGTGGACTCGTCGCTCATGCTTCCGGCAGTCTAGCGCGGGCGAGGGCGGGCCGCAACCGCGCCGTCGGACAGTTCGCCCTCCTGTTTCCCCAAGGCGAGCAGGCGTTGGCCTTCCTCCAAGAGCCATTCCCCCTTCATGAACGGCTCGTAGCTGACCTCCTGCCAGAGGATTCCCCCGCCGCTGTCGATCAGGAACGTGCCATGCAGAGGCATCTTCTCGAAGTCGTCGTAGGCGCGGAAGACCTTGAAAGCGTCGTGGGAGGGATCGGAAAGCAGCGGGAAGGGGAACGCGGCGGCACCATCCCCGCCCCCGGCGAAGGTCTCCTTCAGGCCCTCCGGCGTGTCGGTGCCGACGGCAACGAGGTCGATCCCAGCTTCGGCGTAGCGCGAGGCCAGCGGGGCGAAGGCGTTGAGCTGCTCCATGCAGTGCGAACAGCCCTTCCCGAGGTAGAAGATCACGAGCCGGGGACGTTCGCCCGGCGTAAAGATCGGAACGCGCTCGCCCTTGTCGTTCGCCAAGGAAGCGGAGGGCGCTTGGGGCGGGCTCCAGAGTTCGGGTCCCAAGCGGTCGAGTTCGGGCCGTTCGCCGATATCCTTGGGCGTTTCGGGAGCGAGCCTCCAATCGTCGGGAAAGCCGAACTCCTGCGCGATGGGGGCGAGCGGGGCGAAAGCGGCGAGGTCGCCGTCGGCGCTGTGCGCCACGGTGCGCAATTCGGTGAAGGCGGCCTTGGCCTCGTCCTTCCGTCCGTTGGCGTGCAGGATGCGGACTTGGACGACGAGGGGCAGGACCTCGCCCTTGCCGCCGGACACGGCCTCGCCCGCGAGCTTGATGGCCTCCTCCCCTCCCCCGGCGCGCTGCCAGAGCATGGCGTGACGCCATTTCGCGAGATCCTTCAATTTCGGGAGCCATTCGCGGGCTTTTTCCGTGTCGGGCGGATCCGCAGAGAGCGCGGCGTAGACTTGCAGCTCGTTGACCGGGTTTTCCAATTCGGCGACGGCTTTCTCAAAGTTCTTCGCCGCCGCCTTCTTCGCCTCGTCCACGCCTTTCGCGTCCTTCTTCGCCTCGGTCGCCTTTTTCTCCGCGTCGGCGACGGCCTTGTCTCGCTCGGCCTGTTTCTCGGAAAGGCGCTTTTCCAACTCGGCGAGATGGCCGCACCCGCCTTCGAGATCGCCGCTCTCGAACTTCGCCATGCCGACGTAGCGGTGATGCTCGATTTCGGTGATGGACTTTCCGTCGGGATGGAGGATCGCGGTCTTGTCAACGCCGTCGCCGGAGAGGTCGATCAGCTCCTGCCGCGCCTCGAAACGCACGAGCGTGTCGCGGAGGCGCTGGCGGCCATGCTGCCAACTGCTCCCGTCGGGGTCGTAGACCTCCTTGCCGCCCTCCTTCTTGAATTTCGCGAGGCGGGGCAGCGAGATCATGTTCCGGGCCAAGGCGACGGAGCGGTGGTATTGGCCGAGATAGTTGAAATTGCGGACCAGCCATTCGTTGTTGTGGGCGAAGTTGTGGATCTGGTCGGGCACGACGTGGTAGCGGATCATGTGGGCGTGGTCGACGCGAGCCGAGGCCTCCTGCTGCCAGGCGGCGTCGGCGTAGCGCTTCAATCCCGTGTAGATGTGACCGGGCATGTGCCACATGTGGGCGATCGCGGGAGCGGAAGGGCCGCAGTCGGCCGCCGCCTTGAGGGCGCGTGCGGGGTCGGTCTTGTCCCAGAGGTGGATGCGGAAGTGGTTCGCGGGATGGTTTGGGTGTTTTGTCAGGATTTTTTCCGCGAGCAAATCCATCGCATAGTGGCTGGAGACGGGAAGATCCTTGCTGGTGTTGTAGAAGACCTGATGGAGGAGGAAGGCCTCGGCCTCGATTTCGTCGGGATGGGCGAGGAGGATTTTCTCAAGCGAGCGCACGTAATCGCGCAGCCGCTTTTTCGCATCGGCCTTGGGGTCCTTGAAGTAGGCGGCGAGCCCGTCGATCCAGAGCTTTTCGCGATCCGAAGCCTTGTCCTTCCGCGCCACGGCCTCGTCGATGAACTTCCTCCCGCGCGTGTCGTTCTTGAAGTTCGCCATCGCCATGCCCCAGTAAGCCATGGCGCAGTCCGGATCGAGGGCGGCGGCTTGGCGGAAGCTGCGCTCGGCCTCGAAGAACCAGTAGCCGTGAAGCTGCCCCACGCCCTGGTCGAAGAACTGCCGAGCCTCCTCCGAGCCTGTCGTTACGGCGAGATGGACTTCGCCCGTGCCGGGAATGAGGACGGCGGCTTGGCGAGGACCTTCGTTGAAGACTTCGCCGTGGTAGGAATGGCCTGCGGGGAGAACGGCCTCCATCGTCGGCTCCTCGGCGGCGAAGGAAGGGAGGATCGCGAAGATCGCGAGGACGGGGGCTGCTTTCATGGTTTGAGGTTCCTACTCTTACTCGTTACTCCTTACTCTTACCTCTTACTCCAGATCGCCGAAGCCCGGACCTCCGGGAGTAAGAGTAAGGAGTAGGAGGTAAGAGCAAGAGGCTGGCGCATCACAAAGCCCTGATAAAAACATTGCGGAACTGCACCAAGCTCGAAGCGGGCGACCAAGTGCCATCGGCTTTCTTCCCGCCATGGTGCTGGAGGGCGATGCGGCCTTTCTCCGGCACTTCGGGCAGGAGGGCGTTCTCGATGATGGGGTGGCCGTTCAAGACGACGGTCAGGCGGTCTCCCTTCATCGTGATGACGAAGGTGTTCCAATGACCCACGGGATGGTCGGCGTTGAGCTTGGGAGTCACCCCGGCGCGGATCTCCTGCGGGAGCGCCTCGTTGTTGCGGATGCCGTAAACCTCTCCCGAACCGATGGGCCAGCACCAGATGTTGAGCTGGTATTTCGATTGGCCGCGCAGGTAGATGCCCGAGTCGGCGTTGCGGATGGGATGGGTCAGGTTCTTCCCGTCGGGGCCTTTCACGGTGCTGCCGTCGGGCAGGACGTAGGGCACGTCGTAGAAGCCGGTCGTCTCCTTGATGCGCCAGTCGAGGCGCAGCTCGAAGTCGCCGAACTCCTCCTCGGTCCAGAGATTCTTGTCGCCCTCGGCCTCGGACTGGGCGTCGTAGTCGATGACGCCGTCGAGCGCCTTCCAGTGCCCGTTGTCGCCCTCGGGCACGGTCCAGCCCGCCAGATCCTTGCCGTTGAAGAGGGAGCGGAAGCCCTCGGGCACCGGATCGGGCGAGGCGGAGGCGAGGCTTGCGAGGAAGGCGGAGACGAGGATGGGGAGCTTTCGTTTCATCCCGACAATCTATCAGGAGATCGCGGTCCGGGACCAATGGTTTCTTCCTCTCGGTGCGGCGGGATCGTGCGATGGCGCGGCTTGAAAGTGGATGCCACCCATGGCAAGTTCAGAGCATGAGTACGATCACCGAAGCTCTCATTGAGGAAATCAAAAGCTCTCCGGAGGCCGTCCGTCGCGAGGTGTTCGATTTCCTCGTCCGCCTCAAAACAGGAGAGGAAAGGGAAGGCCGCGAAGACCTGCTGCCGCTAGCGCAATCCTCTTGGGCCGCAGATTGGGACACACCGGAGGAGGACGAAGCATGGCGCGATTTGTAAGCGGCGAGCTGGTCGTGGTTCCCTTTCCGTTCACGGACCTTGCGAACACAAAAGTCCGCCCGGCGTTGGTCGTAGCCTCGCTGAGCCGAGGAGATGTGATTCTCTGCCAAATCACCAGCCAAGCAGGAGGGCATCCGGTGGCCATCAGCATCCGAACCACCGATTGCTTGGCTGGCGGATCGTTGCAACGGGACAGCTTCGCTCTGCCGCACCGGGTGGTTACGGCGAATGAGTCCTGCATCCTCCGGACAGTGGGTCGTATCTCTCCCGTCAAACTGCGTCAGGTGCGCGAACAGGTTTGTGCGATCATCCAAGGGAATTGACTCGCATTCCCCTTCACACGCCGGACGGGATCGTGCGATGGCGCATTGCGGACACCGATTCCCGCTTGCAGGAAGGGGAAAACCGGGCAAGGGCATGGAGATGAACGAGCCGGATACGGAGACCGAGGCAACAGCCAGCCTCGCGGAAGTGGAGATCAAGGACGCCCAGGTGATTTTCGCCTCGGTGTGGAAGAACCTTGTCGATGAGCTCGGCCAGGAAAACTTGCGCTTTCCCAAGGAGATCATCCTGCTCGGCGGCGCTCCAGGTTCGGGCAAGGGAACGAATACGGGGTTCATCATGAAGGCGCGCGGCTTCACCTGCCCGCCCATCGTCGTCAGCTCGCTGCTCGACAGCCCCGAAGCCAAGGCCCTGAAAGACAAGGGAATGCTCGTGGGAGACCGCGAAGTGATGGGCATCCTGCTGCGCAAGATGCTGGAGCCGGAGTTCCGCGACGGCGCGGTCCTCGACGGCTTCCCCCGCACCAAGGTGCAGGTCGAGTGCATGAAGCGGCTCGTGAAGAAGATCGGATCGCTGCACCGGAAATACGCCGACACCCCGCTGGCGGCCCATTTCCGCCGTCCCACGATCCATGTGATGGTGCTCTTCGTCGATGAGAAGACGAGCGTGGAGCGCCAGCTTTTCCGCGGTCGCCAGATCGCGAGGCACAACGAGGAGGTGCTCGCCTCGGGTGTCGGCGAGCTGCAGGAACTGCGCCCCACCGATGTCGACGTGGAGGCGGCGAAGCACCGCTACCGCGTTTTCAAAGAGAGCACTTGGGACGCGCTGCAATCGCTGCGGGAGGTCTTCTTCTACCATCTCGTCAACGCCCAGGGTTCGGTCGCCGAGGTCGAGCAGAACATCCTGAAGGAGTTGCAATACCAAAGCTCGCTGGAGTTGGAGCCGGCCACTTTCGAGATGGTGCGGAGCATCCCGATCGCGCACGAGATCGTCATCCACGCCCGGCAGGAGCTGGTGCGCCGCCTCGACGGCTACGCGCGCGAGCATCGCGAGCTCTTCGGTCGCGTTGTCGATCTGATCCAGACGAAATTCATCCCCATCATCCAACGCCACGCGATCTCCGGGCGGGCGGTGATCAACAACGAGGACGAGACGCTCTCCGACCCGCTGGCCCTCGCCATGCTCATCGACGTCTTCTCCGACCGCGGCTACCACGCGGTGGTGGACAAGCAGCTCACGAAAATCCCGGAGCGGGTCAACGTCCACACCGGAGAAATCGAATTCCGCCCGAACACGACCTACCGCATCCGGATCTATTTCGAGGGGTCGGAGATCCGACGGGGGGGCTAGGGGAACCCTCGCCTCCTACTCTTCCTCCCTACTCCTACTCAATATCCGAGGAGTAGGAGTAGGGAGGAAGAGCAGGAGTATGAGACAGGATCACTCGATCTGGATCTCGATCGCCTCGGTCTTGGTAAACTTGGTGCGCTCATCGCGCGAACGCACGAGAGAGGCCCAATAGCCCTCCCAAGGCTCGATGTCGGCGCGACCGGACCCACCGGAGAGGAAAATCTTGCTGCTGGTGGTGCGAGCGTGGAACTTGCGAGGACCGAAAGACGGTCCCTGCACCACAAGATCGCGGATGCCTCCGGGAAGCCGACGGATGAGTTCGTTGTACTTCCTCGTGTTGTAACCCATGTCGAAGCCGGAGATGGCCCAGCCTTTGATGAAGCGGTCGCGCTCCGCCCGGGGCAGGTTGAAGATGACCTCGTTGGCCTTCACCGCCTCGCGCACCTGGTCGAGCTTGAGGCCCTCCGCCGGGAGATCGTAGCCGAAGTACCGGTCCTTGCTCTCAAAAGCGAGGGTGGGGATACGGAAGAAGATGTGGGCGTTGTCGTTCGGCTGGTCCTTCAGGGTGTCGGCGACGTAGGTGGCGTTCATCCCCTTGCGACCGAGGTAGAGATGGACCCGGAATTTCATCTCGTCCTCCAGCACCATCTTCCAGACGATCTCCTTGCCGTCGAAGCTGGGTTCCTCCTCGAGGCGGAGGAACTTGCGGGTGCGGAGGCGGTAGCGGGGATCCGGGTGGTCGGGGATCTCCTTCCAACTGTGATAGTAGAATTCGATGGGGTTCTGGACGTACTGGCCGGCGGCGTCCTTCAGGTAGATGCGGACCCTCGCCTCGGGTCCGTAGAAGATGGCGTCGTACTCCGGCTCGGAGAGGCGGTGGATCTCCTTCCACTCCTTGGCCGGCTTGAGGCTGTAGAAAGCGTCGGTGGAGATCTCGGCCCGCGGCGTCGCCAGCTTGACGTTGATGTTGGCGAGGGCCGCGACATCCTCTTCGCGGCTTTTTTTCATGAGGGACGTGACCTCGGTCTCCTCTCCGCCCCGGAGGAGCGAGACGAGGGAGGGCATCTGGCGGCCGAGGGTTTTGTTCGAAATCTTCTTCGTGACCACGTCGAGGAACTCGCTGCTCTTATCGACAGGCTGGACGTAGGTGCGGATCTTCCGCCGCCCGAGCTTCTGGCCCAGTTCGGCGGCGAGGTCCTCGTCGACGAAGTCCTCGAAGTCGGAGAAGATGTAGAGGGCGTCGATTTTCTCCTCCATGAGGAAATTCATCGCCGAGGTGGGACTGGCCCCCTCCCATCCGGAAGTGACGAGGAACTGGTTCGGACGGGTCTTGAAGGTCTCGATGAGGCGGTCCACGTAGCGTTGCGGGGCCTTGCGGGGAAGGTCATGCCAGAGGAACCAGTAGGGGGTGTGCGTCTTGTATTTCGGATCGTAGGGGACCACCTCCTCGGGCACGATAAGGCGAACCTCGCCTTCGCGGTTGCTGCCCGAGATCAGCATGTTGCGGACATAGACGATGGGCGAGTTCTTGAAATTCTTGTCGACCTCGCGCACGACCACGGGGAGGAACTCGGCGATCGAGCCGGAGACGTCGAGGATGACGCCGAGGACTTCGCCCTTCATCTCCATGGCCTGGCCGAACATCATCTTCGTGGTGGACGAGCCCGAGGTTCCGATATTGACGGAGGGGTTGAACCCGAGGCCACCGATCCCCCCCAGCCCCATTCCGCCCCCGGCTCCCGCCCCGGCCGCCGACCCCGACCCCTCGCCGGCCGAGACCTCGTTCATGGGGGTGTCGACGCTGGAGGCGGAGAAGGACGAGAGGCCCGTCGTCGAAACGATGTCCTGGACGGTCGTGGTCGCCGACGCGGCGGAACCCGGGGTGGACGTGTTGCGCATCTTCACGTTGTCGATGATGGCCCTCGTCTCCTCCGTCGTCGCGGGCGCGGCGGCGGAGGCGACGATCTGCGGGGGGATGCGCGGCAGCTCCCTCGTCGCGACGAAGGTGAGGCCGACGAAGATCCCGATGTGGAGCAGGGCGGTGATGGCGAGCGCGTTGAGCTTGTCCCGGCGCACGGCGGAGGCGCGGTGACGGTTCACCGCCTCGGCGGCCTCCTTCAGCGCCTCCATCTCCGCGTTGGAGAAGGACACTTTCGGCAGGGCGAAAGGGGCGCTAGGGGTGCCGTCGCCGGATTTTCGCACCAAGGGGGCGGCCTCCTTCACGGGAGCGAGGGCGTCGCCGTCCTCGATATCGTCGGCGGTCAGGGAGACGGGCACCTGGGGGGCGAGGGCGGCGAGCTCCTTGCGCCAAGTCTTGGCCGGCTCGTAGTCGGGGTCGATCTCGAGGGCGGTGGCGACGAGGTCGCCGGCCTGCTCGTAGGCGCCGACGGCGGCGTAGGTCTTCGCGGCGGCGAGCCAAGGGCCAGCCTCGTGCGGGATCGCCTCGCCCTGGTTGACGACCTCCACGGCCTCCTCGTGGCGGTTCTCGGCCATGAGAGCTTGGACGACTTCAAGGCGCAACTCCCAGTTGCCCGGGTCGGCCGCCAGCGATTGAGTGAGTTCGGGAAGGCTCATGGAGGTCAGCGGTAATGGATGCGAAAGAGGAAAAAGAGGGAAATATCCGAATGCCTTGGCTTTGGCGAGCCATTTTTGTGACATCTTCCGGCTCGCGCACGCGTTTTTGCGAAAAAAGCGCGAGGGAGCGCTGGATTTGCAGGCGGGCCGGAACCCGCAGCCGAAGGGGGGAATTGAACCCC
>DDTJ01000110.1 GCA_002344525.1 Akkermansiaceae bacterium UBA2367 | reverse complement strand
TGCGTGCGGGGGAGGGGGAAAGCGGGAAGCTAAGCGGATTTCGCCGGGGCGCAACGCGTTCACTGCTTCCATTGGTCGAGCGCGTCCCAGACGCCGGGGCCTTGCTGGGGGGCTTCGTCGGCCAAGTCGTCCAAGTGCTCCTCGACGAGTTCCGCCTTCGGGCAGACGCGTCCGGGGACCATCTCGTCGCAGCGGGGATGCGAGGGCAGGAGGAGGAGGAACTCCTCGCGGATCAGGGTTTCCAGATCGAAGCTCTGCTGGCCGGGTTCGCGGTCGAGCTCCGCCGACCAGGCGGGGAAGTCGGCTTCGTGGTCGAAATACTCGAGGCAAGCCCCGCATTGGAGCTGGAAAGGCCCTTGCAGGCGGCCCGCCACCGCGACGACTTCGTCGAAGGCATAGACATCGGCTTCGTAGCGCACCGGTCCCGTCGGTCGGATCGGGTCGGCCGGATCGAGGTCGAAGATCGATTTCGGGAACTCGCCTTCGAGGTGCAGGCCCTCGGCGGGAATGTCGGAGAAGAAGACGTCCATGGTCGGGGCGAAGGAACGCGCGGGAGGTTCCGAGCGCAAGTTCGGTATTTGGAGCGGCGGCACGACACCACTCCGGGGTCAGGAGTCATGAGCCGCCAAACTCCAGTCCAGCGTCAATCCCATGCCGTGGGGCAGGGGCACGACGAGCCCTTCGTCCGAGGGGATCGGGGCGGTCGTGGAGGGCTCGCGCACGAGGGTGAAGCTCCCGGACGAGGCGGGGAAGCCGTGGAAGGCGGGGCCGTTCGCGCAGAGGAATCGCTCGAAGGCGGCGCGGCCCGTCTCCGATCTGAGATCGGCCCCTGCCGCCTCGAAGGCCATGGCGTAGAGCTGGGGGGCGCAGCCTCCGGTGTAGCAGCCCGCCGCGCAGCCGCATTCGGTGGCCTTGGTCGTGTGCGGGGCGCTGTCGGTGCCGGCGAAGAACTTCGTCTGCCCCGGGGCGAGAACGGCTTCGCGCAGGGCGGCGCGGTCGGCCTCGAATTTCACGAGGGGCAGGCAGTAGAGATGGTATTTCAGCCCCTGCACCAGATGCCCCACGGTGTAGAGGAGATGCTGCGGCGTGATCGTCGCCCCCACGGTCGCGGGCGCCGAGGCGACGAAGCGCGCCGCCGTCGCGGTGGTGATATGCTCGCAGACGACGCGCAGGCGGGGATGGGCTTCGAGGAGGCGCGGCATCGTCTCGGTGTAGAAACGCGACTCCGCCGACTGCTCGCGGTCGAAATAGCCGGGGCCGGCGAGACCGTGCTGCTCGCCGTGGACGCAGAGGACGATGCCATGGTCCTCCATCGCGCGGAAGACCCCGCCGCCGATCCATTCGGCCATGGGGACGCCGTGCTCGGCGTTGGTGGTGCCGTGGGGCGGGTAGTATTTGCAGGCCCGGAGCAGGCCCGATCCCGCGCCTTCGGCGATCGTCGCCGCCGTCGTCTCGCGGGTGAGGTAGAGGGGAACGATGACCTGCTCGAAGGCGTCGGCCCCGGCCGCGAGGAGGTCGGCGCGGTAGGACTCGATGGACCAGACCCTGTCGGACGGCGGACCTGACAGGGTCGCGACGGGTGGTTTCGTGTTCGGCATCGCGAGGACGCCGGCGCAGCCCATGGCGCGGTGGTCGGCGAGGTATCGCGCCATGCCCGGACCTTGCCGGAAATGGGCGTGCAGGTCGAACCATTTGGGGAGGACGAGGCGCATGGATCAGGGCGTATCGATTCGCCGTTTCATGCCGGGAGGATGACGGAAGCGGGCGCGAGGCGCAAGGGGAATCGCGCAAGGGATCGCGGACGGTTTGTCCCTTGCCAGCCCGTCTAGGACGGTTCACCGTTCACGGTTTCCCGCTGCCGCCCATGAATCCCCGATTTCTCGTTCCCGCCCTCGCTCTCGCGATCCCCGCCGCGTGCCTCGTCCTCCTCGTGGCGCAGGAATCCTCGCCACCGCAGCAGGCTGAGGCGGTGCCGAACGACGAATCCGTTGCCCTCTTCGACGGGGAGACCCTCGCGGGCTGGGAGGGCGATCCAAAGCTCTGGCGAGTCGAGGACGGGGCCATCACCGGCGAGACCACGGCGGAGTCGCCCATCGACTACAACACCTTCCTCAAATGGACGGACGGGGAGCTGGACGATTTCGAGCTGACCTTGGAATACCGCATTTTCTCCGGCAACTCGGGCGTCCAGATCCGCAGCTTCGCGTTGGAAAAGGAGCACGCCGTCGGCGGATACCAGGCCGACATCGACGCCGAGGGGAAATGGACCGGAACGAACTACGGTGAGCAGTTCCGAGGCATCCTCGCGAAGCGGGGGGAGAAAACCGTGATCCGCGAGGGCGGCAAGCCCGAGGTCGTCGGCAGCCTCGGCGACGCGGACGAGCTCGGCAAGGTCCTCCGACCCGGCGAATGGAACACCTACCGCATCGTCGCGCAGGGGAACAAGATCGTCTGCGAGATCAATGGCAAACCCATGTCCGAGATCGTGGACGAGGACGCCGCCACCCGCCGCCGCGCCGGACTCCTCGCCTTCCAGTTGCACAAGGGGCCGCCGATGAAGGTGCAGTTCCGCGACATCCGGCTGAAGCGGCTCCCCCTCGGCGACGTAAGGAAGGTCGTCTACCTCGCCGGCTCGCCGAGCCATCCGCCGCGCATGCACGAGCACAACGCGGGCGCGCTCCTCGCGCAGCGGCTCCTGAACACCCACCACGGGGACAAGGTCCTCGTCGCCGCCTACCTCAACGGCTGGCCGAGGGACAGGAGCGCCTTCCAGAACGCCGACGCCCTCGTCATCCAGTCCGACGGCGGGCCGAGGCATCCGGCCTACTGGCACCTGCGCCAGATCGACTACCTGCGCGGGCGGGGCGTCGGCGTCGGCATGATCCACTACGCGGTGGAGATGACGCCGGGCGAGAGCAACGACACGCTGATCGCCGCGACCGGCGGGGCCTTTGAGATCAACCACTCGGTGAACCCGCATTGGGACGGAGACTTCGCGGCGCTGCCGTCGCATCCCGTCGCTCGCGGAGTGAAGCCCTTCACCATCCGTGACGAGTGGTATTTCAACATGCGCTTCGCCAAGGACATGGCCGGGGTCACGCCCATTCTCTCGGCGGTGCCGCCCGGCGAGACCATGTCCCGACCCGACGGCAGCCATTCGGGCAATCCCGGGGTGCGGAAGCAGGTCGAGGAGAAGCGGCCCCAGCACGTCTGCTGGGTTGTGGAGCGGCCCGAGGGCGGGCGCGGTTTCGGCTTCACCGGCTTGCATTTCCACGACAACTGGGTCCAGGACGACTTCCGCAAGACCGTGCTCAATGCGATTTGCTGGATCGCCAAAGCCGAGATCCCGGAGAACGGCATCGAGACCCCGACTCCGACGCAGGAGGAGCTGGACGCCAATCTCGATCCCAAGCCCGCGCCGAAACCGTAGGCGCGCGCGTTCCCCGTCTGCGGAGCCTTGTAGCGAAGTTCGTGAGAACTTCGGCGGGCGCCCTCCGGGCTTCGGAGGGGAGAAGTTCTCACGAACTTCTCTACGTACGAGCACTGTTGGCCCGCTGTGCCCACATGCCATACATAAGCCTCGCCCCTTCGCCGCAGGCGTGAAAAACGGCGTTGCCGCGTCGCCGATCCGATGCGAACGGATTGGCTTTCGAACCCTTGTCCCGATGTCCTTTTCGCTCCTGGCACTCAGCCCCGAGACCTTTCCGGCGGAGACTTTCCGAATCCCGGCGGAAAGAGGCACCCTGCGGGTGGGACGGGTTCCAGGGAGCGACTTGTGCGTGCCGCACACCTCCGTTTCGTCGATGCATGCGATGATCGAGTCCGATGGCGGGGAGGGGGTCGTGGTGGTCGATTGCGGATCGACCAACGGCACCTTCGTGAACGGTGCCCGCGTGGACCGTTGCCGGCTCACCGACGGGGATGTGCTCCGCTTCGCCACGGTCGAGTTCCGCGTCCGCCAGGAGGCCGCCGCCGGGGAACGAAGCGCGCCTTTCCCGCCTTCCGCTCCTTCCCCGCCCACGGCGAACGGGACGGGGCCGGTCTTGGTGGTGGAAGCGCCGGAGCCGGAGACTGGGGTGGAGAGAGCCGAACTCCAGCGCCGCGAGATGGAAATCTCCCGCTTGGGTGTCGAGGCGCACGCCCGTGAAGGACGCATCCGGCAACTCGAAGGCGAACTCCGGGACGCGGCGCAGCGCGAGAGCGGCTTCGCCGAAGCCTTGCAAACCGAGCGTTGGCATCGCGAGACGGAGGTTTCCCGCCTGGAGACCGAGGCGCAGGCTCGCGAAGGGCGCATCCAGCAGCTCGAAAGCGAACTCCAGGACACGGCGCAGCGCGAGAGCGGCCTCGCCGAGGCCCTGCAAACCGAACGCTGGCACCGCGAGACGGAGGTTTCCCGACTGGAGGCCGAGGCGCAGACCCGCGAAGGGCGCATCCAGCAGCTCGAAGTCGAACTCCAAGAGGCGGCGCAGCGCGAGGGCGGTCTCGCCGAAACCCTGCAAGCCGAGCGCTCGCACCGCGAGGCGGAAGTCTCCCGTTTGGAAGCCGAGGTGGAGGCTCGCGAGGAGCGCATCCGGCAGTTCGAGCGCGAGATCGAGGACGGGGCGCAGCGGGAGCAGCGGCTTCATGGCAGCCTCAGCGAAGCCCGTCGCGAAGTCATTGACCGCGAGGGGGGGATTGCGAACTTGCGCTACGAAATCGGGACGCTGGAGGGCAAGCTCCGCCAGACCGAGGAGCAGCGCGCCCGACTTCAGGGCATTTGCGACGACTACGCGACCGCCCACGAGGAATCGAAAGCCCGGACCGCGGCGATGGAGGCGGAATTGGAATCCGCCCGCGAGGCGAGGGCGGCGGCGGACCACCGCGTGGAGGAGTGGACGGAGCGGCTCGGGGGGCTGGGGCGTCGGCTGCTGTCCGATTGGAAATCCTGGTTCGAACCCGGTGACGTGGAGTTCTCCCCGGACGCGGGTTTGGATGGGACCTTCGTCCGCGTCGAGGAGGTCGCGTCGAGGGTCCGGTCGGAGCTCGACCGTATCGAGCCAGTCTGGCATCAGCATGGAGACCAGGTGCTGGCGGAACTGTCGCGCCGATGCGAGGAGCGGCGGGGGGATCTGGCCGCGATCGAGGGAGAGATAACGCTCCGCCGCGAGGATCTCGCCAAGATCGAGGGCGATCTCGTCCAGTTCCGCGAATGGATGGACGTCGAAGTGCGCCGCGCCCAAGGGCTCAGCCGGAAAGGGATCGAGGTGGAGATTCCCGAACGCTTCGAGACCATGGTCATCGCCCGGGACCGCGAGCAGGAGATCTATCGCGTGCTCGTCGAGCAGATAGAGACGCTCGATCGCTGCATCGGCGGTTGCGGCAGTTCCCGAAAGCTGACCGGAATGCGGCAGGAGATCGAGGATTCCCGCCGCCAGATCGCCGCCACCTTGGAGGCGGGTGGGGTGAGAGCCTTCGAGGTGGGGAAAGGGGTGTTCCTCACGCCCAGCCACCGTCGCGAGGTCCAGGTCTTGTCCCGCAAAGGCTGGGGGGTGAAGCAGTACGTCCCGCATCCCTTCCAGCCGGGGGAGGTGGTCCAGGTGGTCCGCTCCGGCTACCGAGTCGGGGAAGGGGACTCCGCCGCGATCCTGCGCAAGGTGGAGGTGCTGATCCGCGGCGTCGAAGGATGAGCGACGGCAGCCGATGAAATCCATGCGGTCCATCGCGGCGGTCTTGGTGGCCCTGCTCCCCGGTGCGCCGTCCGGACGCGGCGAGGACGATCCGGGGGCGAGATGGCTCGGCGCCTATGCTTGGTTCCAGACGGCGGAGAATCTCGCCGAGGCGGAGCAATGGCCCTTGGCCCTCGGCAGCTACCTCGAGGCGAGCCGCCAAGTCGAGGCTCTCGCCGAGGCCCATCCCGGCTTCGAGCCCGAGATGGTCGCCTACCGCCGGGAGGCCCTCGCCAAGACCATCGCCGAGGCCGAGGCCCGCCTTTCCACCGACGAGCACGAGGTGATGATGAAATACCTCGATTTCATCGAATCGCTCGAACTCGGCGAGGCGCAGCGCTACGACAACCAGTTCGAAGCCGCCCACGCCACCCTCGACATGGCGAAATCCCTCCTCGACGAGATCGTGGCGATCAAGTCGGCCGGTTTCCGCGAAGCGGTCGCCCCGCAATACACGCGGCTGGAGTCCAGCCTCGAATGGCTCGGCGCGCAGATCGATTTCAAAGCCCGGGGCCGTCCCCGTAGCGGGGGAGGGGGCTTCGACTCCTCGATCGACTGGGGGACGACGCGATTCGTGAAGGCGGACGACCTGCCGACCGACAGCCGGGAGGCCGCCATCACCGGTGCGCTGTTCCCCACCGCCGCCCTGCCTCCGATGGAGGAGCCTCCGGCGGAAACGACTCCGGTGGAGACGGAAGCGGCCCCGAAGACGGAGGAGGAGACAAGGGGCCGGAAACGCTTCCGCATGAGTTCCCGTCCGGAGAGTCCGGTGGCCGCTCCAAGGCCGTCCCCTTGAAATCGCGAAAAAAAGTTTGTCGTACCGGGAATTCTCCGTAGCATCCTGGGAAGGCACCCTCCCGACCACCCCACTCCACCCTGTAAAGCATGAAAGGCACCGCCCTCGTCCTCTCCCTGTCCCTCCTTCTCTGCACCGCCTCCCAAGCTGGATGGAGGTGGAACAAGGAGGCCTACCAAAGCGCGAAATCCTCGGCCATCGAGCAGCGGGTCACCAGCCCGAGCTACTGCTTCGACGCCGGGTTCGAATTCAGTGGCTTCTATTCGGGGCTGTGGCCCGAGGGCAACATTCTCGACGACGCCCATGGCGGAGGCATCGCCCTCGCCTACTTCTTCGGCCACAATCTGGGCATCGAGGGCAGCTATCATTTCCACGGTGCCGGCGGCCCCGCGGGCCGGAACATGCAGGTGGGCAAGCTCAACTTGGTCTATCGCATCCCCCTCGGAGGGGAATGCTGCAGCACCATCGCCCCCTACTTCTTCGGCGGTGGCGGGGTGGCGGCGGGCAATGGCTCGGACCTGCTCTGGAACGTCGGTGCCGGTATCGATTTCCGTTTCGAGTCCTGGGGTTGCGTCGGCCTCTTCAGCGACATCTCCTACAATTGGGTCGAGGACGGAGTCCAGCCCGACTTCACCATGCTGCGCGCCGGGTTCCGGGTTCCCTTCTGATTGTCATCAGGCGTAGGACACAGGATTTGCAAAACCCGGCGCGTCCCTGTTCGCGCCGGGTTTTTTTGTGTTCGGAGGGGAGGCACCTGTTTCCTCGAAGGCATCCTGAAGCCGTGCCATCCTTCCCTTCTCTGAAAGAACCGGTCAAGCGCCGAATGACGATATTTCTTCAATTATGCATGGCTGGGATTTTGGATTGACATAGTTCGCTCTCGCGCCCGGCGAGAGCCGAGCGTAGCGAGTCAGCCTGCCGCCCCGGCGGCAGCCCGAAGGGGAAGCAATGGGCCTTGCCCGGGCTCGTCGGAGCCGGGCGCGTCGCCGTGTCGGGTTCTGTCAGAGCAAGGCGCATCGACCAGTCTTCTCTCGGGTGCTCCGGTTTCTCCGGACTTGTCCCACTGTAACTTGTCAGGTCCCCGGCCCCCTAATCTGACCCAAGGCTCGGCGGTGGCGTCAGCCGCCGCCAGCCAGTGAACCAACAGGGCGGCCGGGGTTTTCGCTCGCTTTGGGCGGAAAAGGCTCGAAAGGGCGCTGCTCCTTGAGCAGGTGGAAGACGATGGTCGCCATGCGCGAGGCCACGATGGTGATGGCGGTGTTGGCCCCCTTGCCCCGGTCGCGCGCCCTGCGGTAGATGCCCCCGAAGTAGGCGTCGCAGCCCACCGCCACCCACGCCGCCTCGACGAAGGCCCACTTCAGCCACTTGTTGCACAAGCGGATCATCTTGCCGTGGTAGGTCTTGCCGCCGCTGCTGGAGGTTGTCGGGGCCAGCCCCGCGTAGCCAAGCAGCTTCTTGGCGCTGGGGAAACGGGCGATGCCGTCGATCTCGCTGAGGATCACCGCGCCGGTGATGGGGCCGATCCCGGGGACGCTCAGGACGAGGCCGTAGTCGCCGCCGCCGTCGAACTCCCCTGCGAGGGCCTTCTCGTCCTCCTTGACGCGGGCCTCCAGCTCCTTGAGCAGGTCGAGATCCTGCTGGAGCATGAACTGGCGGTGCGGCTGGTCGAGGCGCAGCTTGCGCAACGCCTCCATGCCCTTCCTGCCGAAGAGGTCGCTGACTTGCGGCATCTCCAGGTTGCGCTGCGTGCCCAGCAGCACATGCACCCGGTTGCGGATGGCGGTGCGCTGCCGCACGAAGAAGCAGCGCTGGCGCAGCAGCTCCTTGAGGTGGCGGGCCTTGGCGGAGGAGGCGTGCGACTCGGCGATGAGGTCGCCCCGGTGGAGGACGGCCAGCCAGCGGGCGTCGATCTTGTCGGTCTTGATCTTGGCCTCGGCGATGACGCGCGTTTTGCAGGGGTTGGCGAGGGTCACGTCGGCGACCGCCTCGACCTCATGGAGGAGGTCGCAGAGGTAGCCCCAGTTCATCGAGGACTCGAAGACGGCCCGGACGCTCCCCTTCGGAAAGCACGAGAAGAAGCCTGCGAAGCCGCCGAGGCTGTTGGGTTCGACGCGGCCCTTCTTCACGGTCGCGCCGTCCGCGTCCATGACGTGGATGACGCTGTAGCGCTTGTGGTAGTCGATGCCTGCGAATAACATGGGCGTGGAGCTGGATTGGGTGTTGGTTTTCATCGACTCGAGGGTAACTCGCCCCTCGACGCCCGATCCAGCTCTCTTTCATGTTATCTGACCCCTTTTCCCGTTTCCCGGAGCACCTGCGGAGGCCGGAGGCGTGGCACGATGCGAGGAGGCGAGCGGAGCGAGGGCCGGGGAGGCGGACTGCCGCAGCGACGAAGGAGCGCAGGCACCCCGCAGCATGGTGCCATGCCGGAGGCCGAAGCGTCCCTGCCCCCGCCTGCGGCGGCTGGCTTTGTTGATGGCGCGTGATCCGCTGTGGATCGTCCGACCCTTCGCCAGCCACCCTCATAAACGGGACAAGCGGAGGCGGGGGCGGGCACCCTCAAAAAACAACACGCCGCAAGGCGCTGGTAGCGGCGCCGCACGCCCACACACGCCGCAGCGAAAGGAGGGAGGAGCGGACGGAGGACACAAGGGAGGAACGACCGCAGAGCGACGAAGGAGCGTTGGCCGGAGAGGACGCGACGACCGCCGCCAACACAACGAAGGGAGCGGCTGGAGGCCGCAACGATGTGGCGAAGCGCAGCGAGCCGCTGAGTGAAGGCCGGAAGCCCAGCGACCGCCTACCGAACCACCCCCGCGCGAGGCCTGGCGCGACCCGTGCGAGGTGCCCGTTTTCCACAACCGGCGAAGCCGCAAACGGCACCTCATCAGCACGGGGCGTGACAGGCCGGTCGTTTGCTCCCCGACCCGGGTGGCCGACGATCCGCGCCAGCCGGGGGACGAGCGAGGGGGGATCGGGGATCGCCGTTATTTGATATTTGCAGCCTGACCCCGTCTCCCGGTCTGGAAGACGGCCAAGAACCAACTGCGATAGGGCTCGTTCGGCAAGGGTCGCGTCAGCACGCGGCACTTGAAGCTCAAAGGCGGTCCCTGCCGCGGGGGGCCGGACGCGCGCGCGAAGCGCGGGCGCCGGAACCCCGGGGGAGGTCGCTTGAAGGCATGGTGTGTACACGAACGACGGCCGCACGCAGGGGGACGGGGGCAAAGGAGAGCTTCGCTGGAGCCAAGGGGGCAGACCCCGGAACTGCGCCTTGCCCCGCTTGGGCGGCTGTCAAATTTGAAATTGGTTCCCTGACCCTGTTGCCCGTCTCCCGTCTCCCGCATGAGCCTACGTGAAGAACCAGTCGCCCTCCGGATTGATCGCTCCGGCGAATCGAAAATTCGTGAATTTGTTCGATTCGACCAAATCTTTGAGCCGCTGGGTGCAATATCTGTAGCGGGTGTTCACGGTGGAAATGTAGAACAGGTCCGCCCCCTGCCACTGCGAGAAATCGAACTTCCACAGGCAAGCGCCCGCCTTCTTGGACAGGTCGTAGAACCCCGTATCGGGGTCGATCCGATAGGGTTCGACAAGGCCCACGTCGATCGCGTCCGTATCGATGTAGCCATCCTCCGTCTTGGGATAATGCTCCAGATCGCCCGGCACCGCAGGAATGCCCGTGAGCGCATGCGCCCAGTGGTAATGTGGGTCGGGCAGTCGTTGCAGCACTTTGGAATCCACATTTCGCAGCTTCTGAGGATGGAATCCAACCCCCGCCAGCCCTGTTTCTCGGAATGCCTTCACCAAACGCTCGGACCAGAGCATGCAATCAAGGGAATACAACAAGTCCGGCCACCGTCTCCCCGGCTCCCATACGTCAATCTCATAGCTGCCTGGAATGATGCTCTTCACTATTCGATCTCCATTTACTATATCGCCTCTGCGTTCCCCTCTCAATCCGGCGTTCGGCGAGTAGTTTTTTGGTCCAATATGATAGAATTTCATCATTTAAAACTGAAGTCTTTAAGTTGTCCGTTCTTAACTGGAATCCGATATATTTTTCCGGATCTGATCTCAGTGAGTTTATCCAGAATCTGCGTTGCCGTTGCATTTTCGGTTGCTTGGAAGAAATCATCCCAAACCTTATTGAAAGCCCCGCCATGAGCGATGTCCTTTCCGTTGTGCCACAGGTCGTGCGTCGCCTTGTCCACCACACGGCCAAAAGCAGGGTCGTTCGGGTCCAATCCTGCCAATAAGAAGTTCTCGTGGAATCGCTTGGCGATTGGCAAATCATGATGGGCGATCGAGTTCGGGAAATTCTCCACTCCCAGAGATTTCCTCATGAAAGAGCGAGACGATGAGTTTGAAACGAAGAAGAACCCGTTCCTGACGAGCAATCTCATCACCTCCCGGCTGATCTGCCCGCTTTCGAGCAACGGACGCAAGACCTTCATCGCCTCCAGGCGGGAGGCCGCGGCGCTGTCCGCGCTCTTTGCGACCGCTCGCGCCGCCGCGAAGGCCTCCAGCACCTCGTCCGGAAGCTCGATGATCTCGCCGGTGGTGCCGCTTAGCTTCAAGCCGACTCCTTTCTTGATCACCACGGCCGCGACGAAGGGGATGACCATCGCCGCGCTCTGGATGGCGGCCTGCTTGTGCTTGCCGTCCTGGATGCTGCCGACGATCTCGGGGACCGTGAGAATCCAGTCCCCCGCCTCGTTGAGGCTGATTCCGATCTGGGCGGCGGTCGCCACATAGTCCAGGGCGACGGCCATGCGGGCGAAGATGGCCTGATAATTGGCAATCCCGGTGTCGTCGTATTCCACATTGGCATAGTCCGTCCTCCAAGCCTCCCCTTTCACCTCCAGCAGCGCGGTGGCGAGGGCTTGGGCGGCGTGCGCGGCGGACGGGAAGTCGTCGTCGATCTGGATGGTCAGGGGGGTGCCGTTGTCGATGTTGCTTTCCAGCTTCGAGTTGAGGATGCGGTGCCCCCCCGACCAGAACCACAGGCTGGCAAGCTCCACTTTGAATTTGTCCGCCCCCAGCGCTTCATAGGCTTCCAGCAGGGCCATCAGCCTGCCATCCGCCATCTCGTCCAGCACGGCGAGCCATAGCATCACCTCGGCCAAATCGTAATCTTCGCTGGAGGCACCGCTGCCAGCCCCCGATGCCGATGCATGCGGGCCGTCCTCTTCGAGAATGGGGGCTTCGGAGAGGGGCGTGACGTCTCCGCTTGGATCTTTCAAACCCACTTTGAACCCGCCTGCCTGGAACGCTCCGGTCGGCAGCAGGTCGCCTTGGCGCTCCTCCACTGCGGCAAAGACCCGGGGCTGGTTGTTCTGGGCCAGGAACAGGGAAGCCATGCCGCTTGGCGGGGGGCTCCCGACATTGAAGTTGTCGCTACGGATCACGGATGCCTCCTGACCGCCCGCATGGATGGAAAACGGAGCGTCGGGCTGAGTCAGCATCTCGGCGATGAATTCAGGAACCTTGATGCGCACCACGAAAGGGGTGAGGGAACCCGTGTGCTGCCTGGCCGAATGCTGGACGGAGTCCACGACAAGCTGGGCCGGCTGGGCCGCTGGATTTGCGTCGAACAAGTATCTGAACGATGAGGGGCTGAATATCTTCGTGTCCGCTCCCGTTTCCGTCCAGAATCCCGATATGCGGGCAAGCGCCCCGGAGGCCATCGTGATCTCGGCGGTGGCTTGGATGACGTCGGCCAGCGCTGCGTCGAACGTTGGAGCGGTATCGAACTCAACGGACGTTTGCAAGGTTTCCGACCCGCCTGAGAATACGAGCGCCGACGGCGACGTGGGAGGCTCGCTCAGAGAGACGCTCGGTGTGCCGCTTTGCGTCAGTGAAATGGTGTCTTCGTTGGTGTCGGAAAGTGTGCCGCTGAATGCGATGGTGACAGGAACATAGTCGGGGTAGGCCTCGGGCGGCTGGTTGCCTGATAGCGGAGTCTGACCGCCAAACGGCAGGCCGGACTTTCGGACGACGACGGTTGCCTGATCCCAGCCGACCTCGTTCGCTGAATTGGCGGTGGTGTGAACCCTGACCACGTGGGGACCGGCCCGCACTGCCGGAATGGATATCGTGCGAGTGAAACTGGATTGGCTCGCATTGGGTTGCCACACCGCGACGGTGCCGCCGCCGTCTCCCGTCAGCGGAACGGTTTCGAGCACCTCGCCATCGAAAAGAATCTTGGCGGACTGAGGGCCGCTTCCCTGAAGCAAGCCAGCGAAGGGATCCGTTACGGTCCCTGACACGGTGAATTGCAATCCACCTGTTCCGATGAGCTGGACATTTTCGACCTGGATATTGACGTCGGGAGTTGGCCTGGACTCTGGAACGACTCCGCCGAGGTTTTCGAATGCTCCAGTGGCTGGATTCCGGCTGATAAAGTCTATCTCCACGGGCAGGAGGCGCACCGAGGTCTCGTATCCCTCCCTGATCCCCGCCGAGAGCATCCCGGCGGGATTCGGGGCCCAGTTGTCCTCGCTGGACTTCGCCGCCCCCGCCGGGATCTCCAAGGTCACGATCTCGACGCTGTCGGTGACCGTCTCGGCAGAGGGCGCCCCCTCGCCGGGCAGCGGATGCCTGTGCGAGACCTTCAGGAAGGTGCGCTTCACCGGCTCCACCACGTTCAGATAGGGGCCGGACGGGGAGGCCCGCCTCACCAGCCTCGCCTCCACGAGAGTCCCCGAGCCGCCGCCAGGCTGGTCCTCGCCCAAGTACGGATGGGCGGCGAAGCGGGACACGGGCGATAATTCCGAAGCCATGTAGGTTTCCCATTCCGTGCGCGAGGGGATGCGATGGAACTGCCCCGCCCGTTCCCGAGCCCCTTGGAAGGTGGCGAACTCCCCTTCCTCCACGAGGCGCTCCCCCCCGACCATCCAAACCGCCGACGCGCTGTACTTCTTCTCCCCATTCTCCTCCCCCTCGGGGGGAGGTGGGCCGGAGGAGGAGGTGACGACCCATTCCAAGCTCTGCTCCCCGTCGATGCCGATCACCACCCGCCATTCGCCGCTTGAGCCGCCTATTCCCACCGCCTCCCAGTCCCGGCCGTAGCCGCGGCTCATATACCGGTGCTCCAGATAGAGCTGGCCGCCGAGGTCGCCGTTGCCGGCCCCGGTGTCGGGGGTCGTCCCCGAGCCGGGTCCCGCGCCGGGGCCGGAGCCCCCGCCGGGCAGCGGCGCGCGGGGCAGGGGGGTGCTCGCGACACCTCCCCCTCCACCGGGGCCGGGTTCCCCGGGCAGCATGGTCGGAGCCGCGCCGCCCGCGGAGAGCGTGGCCGTGCGACCGAGGACGGCGGGGGCGTCTCCGGGGGGCGCCACGCCCCCCTCCGCCGGGGGCAGGTGCGGGTCGAGGGGATCGAGCGGGTCGCTGCCTTGCGCGACCTCCACCCCGTCGGAATACCCGTCCCCGTCGGTGTCCGCCCGCCAAGGGTCGGTCCCGGCGAGGTGTTCGGCGAGGTTGTCGAGCCCGTCCCCGTCGGGGTCCAGCGCGGCGTCGGCGGCGAGGTCGGGGTGCAGCCAATGCTCGTATTCCCAGCCGTCCGGGATGCCGTCGCCGTCGGTGTCGGGGGCGGCCGGGTCGGTGTGGACCCACCACCAGGTCGAGCGGCCCCCGGCGTCGGTCGAGACCCCGACCCACCAGCGCCGCTCCGCGTCGTAGTGGCATTCCCAAGTCGGGTCGTCCGACCCGGCCCGCACGAGATGGCCGAGGGCGTTCACGGTCCATCCGTCGTTGTACTGGGGGGCGCCGTCGGCGCCTAGGGTGCCGTAGCGCTCCATCCGCTCGTAGGTCGACGCGGGGGCGGCGTTGCCGAAGGTGTCCAAGGAGAGGACTTCGCGCTGCCAGGCCTCCATGCCGACGGTGGAGATGGGGTTGCCGTCGGCGTCGTAGTCCGAAGTGAGTCCGATGAACGGGGAGAGCAGCGTCCAAGGCCCGTAGATCGCGTCGGGCTCCTCCCCGCCGTCGGAGCGCTCGAAGGCGTGGTAGATGACCAGCCCGGCGGTTTCCCAAGCGTCGGGAAGGCCGTCCCCGTCCACGTCGGCTGGGTCGGTGGGGTCGGAATCCGGACCTGAGCCTGGATTGGAATCCGTGCCCGTGCCTGAACCGGGATCTGGATCGGGATCTGGATCGGCACCCTCGCCTGAGCCTGAGCCTGGATCGGCACCTGCGCCAGGATGAGGGGCTGGACCAGGCTCCCCTAAGTTGTCAGGGTCATCGGGATCGAGGGGGTCGCTGCCCTGCAATATCTCCATCTTGTCCTCGATTCCGTCGGCGTCGGTGTCGGGATGCCATGGGCTGGTGCCGAGGAGGTATTCCTCGCCGCGGGTGAGGCCGTCCCCGTCCGCATCCGCGAGACCGTCGGCGGAGGACACCGGGTTCAACCCGATGGCCACTTCATACCCGTCGGGGAGCAGGTCGCCGTCGGTGTCCGGGTTCAGAGGGTCGGGATAGACCATCTCCGGGTAGTTGAAATAGCTATAGAAATCGAAGGGCTCGTATTCCCCGGTGGTCTCGTTGTAGTAGTATTCGGTGTGGGAGTAGGATTGGTGCTCGATCCAGACCTCGATCCCCTGGGTCTCGGTGTCGTCGCTCAAGCCGTCCCCGTCCGTGTCCCCGTTCGTGCTCGGAGCTCCGCTCCCGCCCGTGCCGTAGCTGTTGGAGGAGGGGTCCAGGGGATTGTAGCCGAGGGAGACCTCCGTGCCGTCGGACTCCCCGTCGCCGTCGGTGTCC
>DDTJ01000004.1 GCA_002344525.1 Akkermansiaceae bacterium UBA2367 | reverse complement strand
ATTTTAACTCTGACGGACTACTAGCGTCCCTTGCGGAGCCGTCTGGGGAGAATACGCGAAGCGGATAGCCTTCGCTACCACGGCCATAGGGACCGGTTTGGCCGGGGGAACCCCACGGCAAAGGACCGCGCTTAGAAAAGCGAAAAGGCCGCCCGGGAAAAATCCCCGGACGGCCTCCGATTCAGCTTGGATTACGACCAAAGGAAATCAGAACTCCATCGACGCGGTGAACGACACTTGGCGTCCCATACCGGGAACGAAGTGGCCGCCACCCGCACGGTCCACGTACTCCTTGTCGAGGAGGTTCGTGGCGTTGAGCCGGAGGGTGAGGCTTTCGCTCACCTTGTAGCTCAACATGGCGTCGACCAACCAGTAGTCCGCCAAGTAGTACTCGTTGGTGGGGTTGTTGGTGCGCTCGTCCACAAATTGCGTGCCGATGCCGAACTGGAAGCCTCCGGGGAGGTCGTGGACGGACCAGAGGTTGAAGGTGTTCAGCGGCGAGTTGCCGAGTCGCTTGCCGATATTCCCCGGAGCAGCGGGGTTGTCGGCGGTGATCTCCGTGTCGGTATAGACGTAGCCAGCGAAGATCCGCCAAGAATCCGTAACATTGCCCACCGCACCCAGCTCGAAGCCTTGGACGACCTGCTCACCATTCACCGATACACCGCCGGCGGCGGTGGGATCAACGATGCGAGCGTTGGTCTTCTCCGTGCGGAACAAGGCCCCGGACAAGGAGAGCCGTTCGTCGAGGATGTCCCACTTCGTCCCCAACTCGAAGGATTGAGCCTCCTCGGGATCGACATTGAGCAAGTTGATGGTGTTGTTCAACTCATCGCGAGTGGAAAAGGTGAGACCGTTGACCGAGTCGCCGGAGGGAGCGATCGAAGTCCCGTAGCCGAAGTAGACGCTGCCGTTCTCCGCCGGGTTGTAGACCAGCGCCGAGCGCCAAGTGACGAATTCATCGACGCGGCGCCCTGCGGCACCCACTTGGTTGCTGACCATCTCGACATGATCGTAGCGAAGACCCCCGATGTACTTGAGCGAATCAGTGATCTCGATGGTGTCGAAGAAGTAGGCGCTGCGAGTGTCCATCGTCGCCCGATAGAGGTTGTTCGTCGGGGCGACGCCCGGCTGGTAGGGAGTGACCAAAACGGTCATCCCGTGGGGACGCCAAGGATTGGGATTGTAGAGGTTGGTCCCCGGATCAGGGCCACCCGCGACACGAACCCACCCGTTGTCCTGCTGCTCCGAAATGAACTCCATCCCGGCGACTGCGGTGTGGCGCAATCCACCCGTGTCGAACTCGATGGTCAACTCCGTCGTGTTGCTAAAAGCTTGGTATTCCTGGAGCTTGCCCGGATGGTTGGAGACGATATTGGTCTGCCCGGCGGCGACGGGACTGAAGCGAGGTGCGGCGACGAGGGATTCCAGTTCGTTGTAGGTGTAGCGAGTGACGTTCCGCAAACGAACGTTGTCATTGAAGTCGTGCTCAAAGATGGCACTCACCATGTCAGTGGTAATATCCTCGTAGTCCAGCCCGACGATGCCGTAGTAGTTGCTGAACCTCACTCCGACAGGCACTCCGGGGCCGGGGTGAGGACCACCCACCACACCCGCAGGCACGAAGGGCAAACCGTAATCCGGGGTATTGTCCTCCTCCATGTGCAGGTAGGAGAGGGTCAGGCGGGTGTCGGTACCGAGTCCGAAAGCCACGGAAGGGGCCACTCCCCAGCGGTTCTGCCCCACGACATCACGACCGGGGGTATCCCCGTCGTGGTAGAGCAGGTTCAGGCGGAAGGCGGAGCCGTAGTCGTCCAGCAGGACGCCCTTGCCGCTGTCGTAGCCAGACTTGCCGTAGTCGGATTTCCCGCCATAGCCCGACTTGCCCGAGGTTCCGCCCTCGTGGCGGATGATCGGTGCGTTGTAGTCGAGGGTGAAGCGGTAGAGGTCGTCGGTGCCCACCGTGGCGTCCGCTCGCGTGAAGGAGTCGAGCTTCGGCGTCTTCGTCACCAAGTTGAGCGAGCCCCCGGCGGAGCCGCGCCCGTTGTTCTGGGAGGAGGGGCCTTTGAAGACCTCGACGGCCTCGATGTTGAAGGGGTCGCGGTTGCGGACGCCGAAGTCGCGGACGCCGTCCACGAAGATGTCGGAACGGGAGCCGAAGCCGCGCAGACGGAAGCTATCCCCTTGGACGCCGCCCCCACCCTCGCCCGCCGACATCGTCACCCCCGGCACGTTGCGGAGCACGTCCCGCAGGGTCATGGCGCCCTGCTCCTTGATCAACTCCTCGGGAACGACCTGCACGGTCTGCGGCACGTCGCGGAGCGGCACGGAGTATTTCGTCGTCGAAAGGGTCTTCACCTGATAGAGGGAATCGTCGAACACGAGCGGCTCGGGCTCGATCACCGGCTGGGGTACCGGGGCCGGGGCGGGCCGCTGGGGAGCCGGCTTCGGCGCGGGCTTCGGCGCGGGGGTCGCGGCCTTCACCTCCTCGGGCGGGAGGGTGGTGGAGGCCTCCTCAGCGGCGGCGGCGGCGTTCTCCTGGGCCTCGGCCCCGCTAACGGCGCAGGCGGCGGCCACCAAGGCGATGCCTTCGACGCGGCTCAGCGTTCGCCGGGGTTGGATGTCGATGGTCGGTCGTTTCCTTTTCATGCGTTTGGTTCTATGGCTAAGCAGAGTGGTTGTGGGGTGACGAGCATCGCGGAAGAAGGCTTCCAAGAAATTGAGACTCGTTCTCATTTCCGTAGCGCGACCTTTTCCGGGGTGCAACCGAAAAAATGACACTTCCGTCATTTTACGGCATTGCGGGTTCTTTTGGGTTCGCTTGGGGAATCTGTAGCCGAGGTCATCGACCTCGGGCGGACGTCCTGAGACCGTTCGATCCGGCCTCACTGAGGCCGGCTACAGCGCTGGCGCGTCCTTCGGAGGGGAATCTGTAGCCGAGGTCATCGACCTCGGTCGGGCGTCTCGCGGACGTTCGTCGAAGGGGACTGCCCACCGAAACTCACGGAATTCCCATGCAGGAAAAAGAAATTTCCGTTTCTTCCGCGCCTTCCGTAGGCCCCCTACACCTCGACCACCGCCTTCCGCAGCGCCGGATCGGAGACGACTTTCCCGAAGCGCTCCGGCACCTCGTCCAAGGCCATCCGATGGGTGATCCACGGCTCCGTATCGACCACGCCCGACTCCATCGCCGCGATGACCTGCCCGAACTCCTCCGAAGTCGCGTTGCGGCTCGACATCACGGTGAGTTCACGGCGATGGAAATTGGGATCGTCGAAGACGACCTCGCCTTGGAACAGGCCGACGAAGACGATGCGGCCCCCGTGCGCGGCGAGTTCGAAAGTGGAGAGCATCGACCCTCGGTTTCCCGTCGCGTCGAAAATCACGTCGGGCAGCCCTCCGAAGTGGTCGCGCAAGGTCTCCGCGAGGCCGCCCTCCGACCCGACGCGAATCGTCCTCCCCACCCCGAAAGCCTCCCGGCAGAAGGCGAGGCGCGATTCGTTGAGATCGGCGACGGCGACGCGCTCCCCCCGTCCTTCCAGAAAAGCGGTCACGCTCCATCCGATCGGCCCCGCGCCGAGGACGAGCACCTTCTCCCCCGGCTCGACGCGGGCGCGGTTCACCGCGTGCCGCCCGATGCAGAGCATCTCGACGAGGGCGAGCTGGTCCAGCGAGGCCGAGGCGGCGCGATGGAGTTTTGTCAGGGGCAGATTGAGTTCGGGCCGCATCCCTCCATCGCAATGCACGCCGAGGACGCGGAGGGCTTCGCAGCAGTTCGTCTTCCCCTTCCGCGAGGCGGGGGAGGCGGAGTCGTTGAGGTAGGGTTCGACGGCGACGGCTTCCCCCGGGTTCAAGTCCGACGCGCCGTTCACCGCCACGACCTCCGCCGCGAGCTCGTGCCCGAGGAGGCGCGGGTATTCGAAAAAGGGCTGCCGTCCGTAGTAGGCATGGATGTCCGTCCCGCAGACGCCGATGCGCCGGATGCGCACCCGCGCCTCGCCCGGGGACGGGTCGGGAAGCGTGCCGGTCCGCCGCTCGAAACGGCCCGGCTCGGCGAGGACGATTTCGGGTTGGGTCATGTGGGAAAGGAGGATCGGACCCGGCAGCTTACTTCACCAGATCATTTGCGAAAATTCGCGGCCATTTGCGGCCATTCGCGTTGAAAAAGATTGGAACGCGAATGATCGCGAATCGACGCGAATCTTTCGAAAACGCCCCTTCACGCCACCGGGCACTGCTGGATCGCCTTGAAGAAATCGTTGCCCTTGTCATCGACTAGAATGAAGGCTGGGAACCTCTCCACCTCGATGCGCCACACCGCCTCCATGCCCAGCTCGGGGAAGTCGAGGACCTCGACCTTTCGAATGTGGTTCTGCGCCAAGATCGCGGCGGGACCGCCGATGGAGCCGAGATAGAAACCTCCGTGTTTCTTGCACGAGTCCGTGACCTGCTGACTGCGGTTGCCCTTCGCGATCATCACCATCGAGGCCCCGTGCGACTGGAAGAGATCGACGTAGGGATCCATCCGCCCCGCCGTGGTCGGGCCGAAGGAGCCGCTCGGCATCCCTTCGGGCGTCTTCGCGGGACCGGCGTAGTAGACGGGATACTCCTTGAAATAGGCCGGCAGCCCCTCACCTCGCTCCAGCATCTCGCGCAGCTTGGCGTGGGCGATGTCGCGGGCCACGATGATCGTGCCGGTGAGTTCGAGCGCGGTGGTGACCGGGTATCTGGAAAGCGTTTTCAGCGTTTCGGCCATGCCGAGGCTCAAATCGACCGGGACGCCGTGGAACTGGTGGTCGCGCCAGCGTTCGGGGATGTATTGGCCGGGATTCGTTTCGAGCTGCTCGAGGAAGACGCCGTCCTTCGTGATCTTCGCCTTGGCTTGGCGGTCGGCCGAGCAGCTCACCCCGAGGCCGACGGGACAGCTCGCCCCGTGGCGCGGCAGGCGGATGACGCGCACGTCGAGAGCGAAATACTTGCCCCCGAATTGCGCCCCGATCCCGATCTCGCGGGCCTTTTCCAGCAGCGTCCTCTCCATCTCGACATCGCGGAAGGCCTGGGCGCGTTCGCTGCCCTCGCTGGGCAGTTCGTCGTAGTAGCGGGTCGAGGCGAGCTTCACCGTCTTCAGGGTCGTTTCGGCGCTGGTCCCGCCGACGACGAAGGCCAAGTGGTAGGGCGGGCAGGCCGAGGTGCCGATGGAGCGCATCTTCTCCACCGCCCAAGGGACGAAACGCTCGGGCGAGAGGAGCGCCTTGGTCTCTTGATAGAGGAAGGTCTTGTTCGCCGAGCCGCCGCCTTTCGTGATGAAGAGGAACTCGTATTCGCTCCCGTCCGCCGCGTAGAGCTCGATCTGGGCGGGCAGGTTGTCGCGGGTGTTCTTCTCGTCGAAGAGGGTCAAAGGCGCGAGCTGGGAGTACCGCAGGTTCTCCTCTTGGTAAGTCTTCCAGATCCCGGCGGCGAGGGCCTCCTCGTCGTGGCCGCCGGTCCAGACCTGCTGGCCCTTCTTCCCCATCACGATGGCCGTGCCCGTGTCCTGGCACATGGGCAGGATGCCCCGCGCCGCGATCTCCGCGTTGCGCAGCAGGGTGAGGGCGACGAGCCGGTCGTTGCCCGTCGCCTCGGGATCGTCGAGGATGGCCGCGACCTGCCTCAGATGCGAGGGCCGCAGCATGAAGGAGATGTCCTTGAACGCCTCGTTCGCGAGCCGCGCCAGGGCCTCGGGCGAGACCTTGAGGATCTCGCGACCTTCGAATTCGGTCACGGAGACGCCCTCGGTCGTGACGAGGCGGTAGGTCGTGGGATCGGGGCCGAGGGGAAAGGGCTTGTGGTAGGCGAAATCGCTCATGGGGGAAAGGAAAAGGGCAAGCGGGGGCGAAAAGAAAGCATTCCACCGCCGGGGCGGGATTGCAAACGGGGTGCCTCCATAGCTTTACTTTGATCGAAGGCGGATTAGGGTGTCACCCATGATGGATCGCATCACCTTCAATCCTGACCAATGCGGAGGGCGACCCTGCATCCGCGGAATGCGCATCCGGGTGAAGGATGTCCTCGACCTCCTCGCCGCCAAAGTGCCCGAGGCCGAGATCCTCGAAGACTACCCCTATCTCGAACCCGAGGACATCGCCGCCTGCTTGGATTACGCGGCATCCGAGGCCGACCACCCCGTCCTCGTCGCGGGTTGAGCCATGCGCTTCCTCGTCGACGCCCAGCTTCCACCCGCCTTGGCGAAATGGCTGGCCGGACACGGGCACGAAGCTTGGCATGTCGCCGACATCGGTCTGCGCGACGCCGATGATACGGCGATCTGGGACCACGCGCTCCAGCATGGGATGGCCATCGTCACGAAAGACGAGGATTTCCCCCATCGTCGCCGCCAGAATCCCGCCAACTCGCCCGTCATCGTCTGGCTCAGGATTGGCAACAGCAGCCGCCGCGCCTTGCTGCATTGGATCGAGCCTATGCTGCCACGCATCGTCCATCTGATCCAACAAGGAGACACCTTCATCGAGATCCGTTGACCCCGGTCGGTCCCGTCCCCTCACGCCAACGCGCTGCACCCTCCGGCTTGCCGAAGCCGCCGCTTCCCCCTACGCTCGTCCCATGTGCAGGACCCTCCCTTTCATCGCCGCCCTTCTTCTCGCCGCTCCCATGGCGCGCGCCGAGTTCACCGCCGGAGCCGCCATCACCGACGTGACGCCGAAGCAGCTCCCCGTCCTCATCAATGGCGGCATGACGAGCCGCAGCAGCGACAAGGTCAAGACTCCGGTCAACGCCCGCTCCCTCGCCTTCTCCGACGGGAAGGAGACGCTCGTCATCGTGGTCGTGGACAGTTGCATGTTGCCCCGAGACCTCCTCGACAACGCCAAGGCCATCGCCGCCGAAAAGGCCGGCATTTCGCGCGAGCGCATCCTCATCTCCGCGACCCACACCCACACCGCGCCTTCGAGCATGGGCTGCCTCGGCACCGACACGGATCCGGCCTATGCGATCTTCCTCACCAAAAAGCTCGTCGAGGCCGTCCTCGCTCCGCTCCAGGACATGAAACCCGCGCAGATCGGCTGGGGCGAGATCGACGCGGCTGACTACACCGCCCTGCGCCGCTGGGTCCTCCATCCGAAGCACATGCGCGAGGATCCCTTCGGCAACCTCACGGTGCGGGCGAACATGCACGCTGCGGCGAACTGGGATCACGTCACCGGCCCGAGCGGTCCCGAGGATCCCATCCTCTCGGTGATCTCCGTGCAAACCGCCGAAGGCAGGCCGCTCGCGTTCCTCGCCAATTTCTCGATGCACTACTATGGGGATCGGGACATCAGCGCCGACTACTTCGGTTTGTTCTCGAACGGCATCCAGGAGAAGCTCGATCCGGACAAGACCGGCTTCGTCGCGATGATGTCGCACGGTTGCAGCGGCGACATCTGGCGGCACGACTACGAAAAATCCCCCAAGCGCGGCGATGCCGAAAGCACCCTCGAGCAATACTCCACCGACATGGTCGATCTCGCCCTGAAAGCCGTCGAGGGCATCTCCTACGAGCGTCCCGAATCCATCGCCATGGCCGAGACGCGCATGACGCTGAACTACCGCGTCCCCGACAAGCAGCGCCTCGAATGGGCGAAGCGCGTCATGGCCGAGGTCGGCGACCGCCTTCCCAAGGACCAGCCCGAGGTCTACGCCCGCGAGCAGATCCTCCTCGACGAGAAGAAGCAGACCGAGGTCGTCGTGCAGGGCATCCGCCTCGGAGACAAGATCGCCATCGCGACCACGCCGAACGAGACCTACGCCCTCACCGGGCTGAAGATCAAGGCGGCGAGTCCGCTGCCGCACACCATGGTCATCGAGCTGGCCAACGGCGGCGACGGCTACATCCCCCCTCCCGAGCAGCACCTCCTCGGCGGCTACAACACTTGGCCCGCCCGCTCCGCCGGACTGGAGGTCCAAGCCGAGCCGAAGATCACCGAGGCCGCCGTCCAGATGCTGGAGAAGGCGAGCGGAAAGCCGCGCACCGACCGCCGTGCCGAAGCCGGCCCCGCCGTGCTGAAGACGCTCGAACTGAAACCGAAAGCCTACTGGCGTCTCGACGAGTTCGCCGGACCCCGCGCCGTCGATTCGTCGCCGAACGGGATCGACGCGATCTACGAGCCGAGGGTGCTGTTCTATCTGCCGGGACCGAACGATGAAGCGTTTGCCAAAGGCGGGATCAACCGCAGCGCGCATTTTGCCGGGGATCGCTTGAGCGCGCGGATTCCGGGGCTGACGGGGAGGAACTACACCGTTTCACTCTGGTTCTGGAGCGGATCGGCGAATGGCGTCATGGATGGGACGGAATGGATCGTTTCGCGGGGAACGAACCACGGATCGCGGGACCTCGGCGACCATGTCGGAATCCGTGAGGAGCACCCCGGCGTCCGGAGTCTTATCTTCGAGACTTCGGGGGCGCTGCATCCCATCCCCTTGGAATCAGCCAAGATCGAGCGATGGAAATGGCACCACCTTGCCATCGCCCGAGAAGGGATGGCCGGACATGTCTTTCTCGATGGAATCCATCTCGTCGCCATGCAGAAATCCGGATTCCCTGACGCGAACCCCGACACCTTCTTCTTCGGCGGAAGCTGCACCGGCGAGGGGAACTTCGAGGGCCGTCTCGACGAGATCGCCGTCTTCGACCGTGCCTTGAGCAAGGAGGAGATCGCCCAGCTATATCAAGCGGGCAAATAAAGGAGCGGGACTTTCCAAGTCCCGTTTGACTGAGCGGGGACTTGCAAAGTCCCCCTCCTTGATTCCATACCTTTCACCTTTGGTTGATACGTCACCCAAATCGATTCAAGATGTTCCAAGGGGTGTTCCGCATCAGGTAGGGCGGTTCGGCTCGAACCGCCGGAAGGGCGCTCCGGGATCCCTGCGCATCCAACCCCGACCGGGCCGGTCGGGTCTACCCTCCCGACCGTTCACGGTTTACCCTCTCCCGCTCCCTCCCCGATCGAAGACCCCGCCCAGCCCATCTTCCGGTGCAGAACGCTGTAGAAATCCTGCTGCGGCAGCGAGATCAGCGGCAGGACGAAGCCCGCCTTGCGCAGATACACCCGCGCCGGTTCCTTGAGCACGGCGAGGGGATGGCCATCGACCAGCAGGGAGAGGTCGTCGCGCTGCCTCGGCGTTTCAAAGACCAGTTGGCTCGATGCATCCACGACGAGAGGGCGGTCCGCCAGCGAATGGGGGCAAATCGGGGTGACGACGAACACGTTCGCGTCCGGCGAGACGAGCGGCCCGCCCGCCGAGAGCGAGTAGGCGGTCGAGCCGGTCGGCGTCGAGAGGATGAGCCCGTCGCCCGTGTAGCGGTTCGCGAAGACTCCGTTGACCAAGGTCTCGATGTGGATCACACGCGAAGCCACGGCGCGGCAGATCGCCACCTCGTTCAGCGCGCAGAAGGTCTCCTCGATCCGGCCGCCCCGCTCCAGCTCCCCCTCGATGAGGCAGCGCTCGCTGATCGTGTAGCTGCCGGAGACGAGCGCCTCGACAAGAGCGGCGCTCTCCTCCTCCGTGGCGCAGGTGAGAAAGCCGAGGGTCCCCGTGTTGATCGCGGCGATGGGTTTGATCCCCGCCCCCAGCTCCCGCACCGCCCAGAGCAGGGTGCCGTCGCCGCCGAGGAGGACGATGAGATCGACGGCCTCGCCGAACTCCGCCAGAGGAACGCCTTCCGGCAGACCCGCGAGGGCGGCGCTTTCCTCCTCCAGGAGAACGGACCGATCCGCCGCACCGAATCGCTTCACGAGGTCGTGCAGCAGCACGACCGCGCCGGGTTTTTCGGGGTTCGCGAGGATGCCTATGCGAGGTGTCTCAGCCATGCGAGGAATTCGAGGTTGCCGTCCGCGCCACTGATAGGCGACTCGACCAGTCCGTGCCAGCATTTTCCGAGGGTGTCGAGGACGTGGACGCGGATCTTCTCCACCGCCTCCGCGTGCAGGGCGGGGTCCCTGACGATGCCGCCCTTGCCGATCTGCTCCTTCTTCAACTCGAACTGCGGCTTGATGAGGCAGACGAGGTCGCCCTCCGGCTTCAACACGCCGAAGAGGGGGCCGAGAACGAGGGTCAGGCTGATAAACGACACATCGACGACGACGAGATCGACCGCCTCGGGCAGATCGGAAGGCTGGAGATGGCGCAAGTTGAAGCCCTCGCGCGAGACGACGCGGGGATCGCTGCGGAGCTTCCACGCGAGCTGGTTCGTGCCGACGTCGTAGGCATGGACCTTCGCGACGCCGCGCTGGAGGAGGCAATCGGTGAAGCCCCCGGTCGAGGCTCCGGCGTCGAGAGCGACCTTGCCCTCGACCGCGAGGCCGAATTCATCGAGCGCTTTCTCCAGCTTCAGCCCACCGCGGCCAACGTATTTCGGGCGGTTCTTCACCTCGATGGCGGCGTCCTCGTCCACCTTCAAGCCCGGCTTGAGATTTCCCTCGTGTCCCTCGACGCGCACCTCCCCCGCGAGGATGAGGCGCTTCGCCGTCTCGCGGGAATCGCAAAGGCCGCGGCGGAAGAGGGCTTGGTCGAGTCGCTCTTTGGGCATTCGGGGGCTGGCTTGGGGAATTTCGATTTTAACTCGGAAATTCGTGTGCATTCGTCCATTCGTGGCCGAAATCCAATCCGAATTCTCCCCGAAGATGAAGCAGTATCGACTCGAACCCCGCTCCGAAGGCCCCGCCGCCCTCGTCCTCCATGAAATCGACGAACCCGCGCCCGGTCCCGGCGAAGTCTCCGTCCGCCTCCGCGCCGCCTCCCTGAACTACCGCGACCTCCTCATGCGCTCGGGGCGATCGGCCTCGGGCGGAACCGACCCGGTCGTGCCGCTCTCGGACGGCGCCGGGGAGATCACCGCCGTCGGCGAAGGCGTGACGGAGTGGCAGCCCGGCGACCGCGTCGCCCCCACCTTCTTCCGCGACTGGATCTCCGGTCCCTTCGACATGGCGTATCACGCGGCGGCGCGGGGAGGCTCCTGCGACGGCGTCCTCGCCGAGGCCCTCGTCGCCCCGGCCCACAGCCTCGTGCGGGTGCCGGACTTCATGAATTTCGAGGAGGCCGCGACCCTGCCCTGCGCAGCCCTCACCGCTTGGCACGCCCTGATGGAGCGGGGCGAGCCCGTCGGTCCGGGAAAAACCGTGCTCTGCCTCGGCACCGGCGGCGTCTCCCTCTTCGCCCTCCAGATCGCGAAGGCGGCGGGAGCGAGGGTCATCCTCACCAGCTCCTCGTCCGAAAAGCTGGAGCGCGCTCACGCCCTCGGCGCCGACGAAACCATGAACTACCGCGAAACGCCGGAATGGGACCGCGAAGTCTGGCGGCTCACGGAAAAGCGCGGCGTCGATCTCGTCGTCGAAGTCGGTGGTCCCGGCACGATCGGACGCTCCATGGACAGCCTCGCCGCTGGCGGACGCATCGCCCTCATCGGCGTGCTCACCGGATTCGATCCGCCGTCGGCGAGCCTCTTCCCCCTCGTGAAGAAGAACGCCTCCCTCGACGGCATCTACGTGGGGAATCGCGAGATGTTCGTAAGGATGAACGCCTTCTTGGAAGCGCATCGCATTCGCTCTGTCATCGACCGCGTCTTCCCCTTCGACGAAGCCCCCGCCGCCTATGCCCATCTCGAAAGCGGGGCGCATTTCGGCAAGGTCGTCGTCGCCCTTTGATCCTCGCCGAAAGGGTAGACGGGGCATCGGAAAACCTTCCTCCATTCGCCACCATTCGCGGTTCACCCGCCCGCCACTCAAGATACCGACGGCGGGACTCGAACCCGCACGGGATTGCTCCCAGCGGATTTTAAGTCCGCTGCGTCTACCATTCCGCCACGTCGGCGCGGGGTGGGCAATTAACCCTCTCCGGCCATGGAAGCAACCCTCTTGAATCGGTCGAGCCGGAGGGGTCAATGCTTCAAAATCCCCCGCACGACGAGATTGTTGAGGCGGCGGGCGACGTCGACGACTCCCTCGATGACGGTTTCGCGGTAGCTGCGCCCGTCGCGGGTGTCGAGACCGTGGCCGGGGTCGAGCTGACGCAGTCCCTCCAAGGCGGGGTCCTCGTGGTGGAAGAGCTCGACGAAGACGTATTCGAGCTTTCCGGTCCTCGCCGCCGCCGCGAGCAACGCGCCGATCCAGCCGTCGTCGGTGCCGAGGCAGCCGCGCGTCGTCTTGGCGGAGGCGTGGAACATGCCCATCTCGTCGGCCGCGGCGATCTCGGCGACGAGGGCCTCGTTCTCGGGAATGGAGAGGCCGGAGTCGCCACAGTGGGCGGCGTCGACCATGATCTTGAAAAATTTCGACCCGAGCTCGGCGTTGGCGGCCTTGACGAACTCCCAGCCTTTACGGAGGTCGTTGAAGGTCTGGAACTCGCCTTTGCGGAGGAACTCGATGTGCCAGTGCTTCACGCAACTGCCCTCGACCCCGGCCTCGCGGCAGGCGCGCAGGTGGACGCGCACGTTCTGCGCGACGGCGGCGGCGAAGGCCTCTCCGGTTTTCGGCGTGGCGCCGGGCTGCATCCACTGCTCGATGGAGGTGGAGGCGACCTGGGTGATGCCGTGCTTCTTCGCGATCCCGATACCGGAGGCGAGCATGGCGGCGACCTTCTCCTCGTCGGCGGGGTCCATGGGATCGGCCCCGCCCACCATCATGATGAGGTGGACTTCGAGGCCGAGGTCGCGCAGCCCGGTGATGAGCTCGTCGTTGTCGCTTTCGAGGACGCCGGGGAAGACGGCGACCTGGGCGCTTTGCACCTTCACGGGCGAGGCAGCGGCGAGGCCCTCCATCTCCGAGACGATGAGGAGGCGACCGTCCTCGCCACGGGGGAGGCGGCCCTCGGCGTCCGGGGCGAGGCCGCCGACAAATTTGATGTGGGTGGGGACGACGCCGAGTTCGACGCGGGTGTTGAGGGCGAAGGCTTGGGACATGGAGGAAAGGATGAGGGATACTTCGCGCCGGGGCAACGCAAAAATCGGCCTTCTCCGACTCCCCGTCGACGCGACGACCGCCCCGGAAGGAGGGAGGCGGGCCGGGGAACTTGGCCGCATCGCGGACTGTCGCCCGGCGCGGGCGTGGAATACAAATTGGCATGAACCTCCGCCTTTTCCTCCCCGCCGCCTTGGTCCTGGCCCTTGCCCCATCCCAAGCCGACGACGTCATCCGCGTCGGCATGATCGGCTTGGACACCTCCCACGCCACGGCTTTCACGAAGATCCTCCACGATCCCGCGAACGGCTACCCCGTGCGCGTCGTCGCGGCGGTGCCGGCCTCCAGCCCCGACATCGAATCGAGCGCCTCGCGCATCGACGGCTATGTCGAGACCTTGTCGAAGGACTACGGCGTGAAGATGCTGGACTCGATCGACGCCCTCGTCGCGGAAGTCGATGTGATCCTCGTCGAAAGCGTCGATGGACGCCCCCACCTCGCCCAAGCCGCTCCGGGAATCCGGGCGGGCAAACCGACCTTCATCGACAAGCCCCTCGCCGCCTCGTTGGAGGACGCGGTCGCCATCTTCGCGCTCGCCGAGCAACATGGCACGCCCGTCTGGAGCAGTTCGAACCTGCGCTACCATTCCGGCGTGGTGAAAGCCGCCACCGCCGATGTGGGCGAAGTCGCGGCGGTGCTCAGCTACGGTCCCGCCTCGCTGGAGGAGCATCACCTCGACCTCGCTTGGTATGGCATCCACCCGACCGAGGCACTCTTCACGGTGATCGGCACGGGCTGCGAGAGCGTCTCCCGCACCCACACGGCGGGCACAGACGTCGTCACCGGCCTCTGGAAAGGCGGCAAGGTCGGCACTCTGATCGGGCTGCGCGCGGCGAAGGCGAGCTACGGGGTGCAGGTCTTCGGAAGCAAAGCGACGATCCAGGAGAGCGCGGGCGGCGCCTATCCCGAGATGATGGCCGAGATGGTGAAATTCTTCCAGACCAAGGTCCCGCCAGTCTCGGCCGAGGAGACGCTGGAGATTTTCGCCTTCATGGCCGCCGCCGACGAGAGCAAGCGCCGGGGCGGAGCTCCGGTGACCCTGGCGGAGATGCTGGAGAAGGCTGGGAAGTGACTGCCCCCCTTACTCCTCCTCATGCTCCTACTCATACTCCTCCACATTCGGGGAGTATGAGTAGGAGCATGAGTAAAGAGTAGGAGTGCGCACGATCCTGAACTACCTTCCCACCATGGCGAAAATCTTGGCGGCGATGTCCGGCGGCGTGGACTCCAGCGTGGCGGCGGCGCTCCTGCTTGAGCAGGGGCACGAGGTCGTGGGCGCCTACATGAAGAACTGGACGAACGAAGAAGGGCTGCCCGGCGACTGCCCTTGGGAAGAGGACATCCGCGACGCGCGGGCCGTGTGCGACTTCCTCGGGATCGAGTTCCGTATCCTCAGCCTCACCGGGGAGTATCGCGACCGGGTCGTGGACTACCTGCTCTCCGGCTACCGCGAGGGCGTGACCCCGAACCCGGACACGATGTGCAACCGCGAGATGAAGTTCGGTATTTTCCGCGAATTCGCCGCCGCGCAGGGCTTCGACCATCTCGCCACGGGCCACTACGCGCAGCGCGAGGAGCACGGCGACGGCTCGGTCGATCTCCTGCGAGGCGCGCCGGGAAAGGACCAGACCTACTTCCTCGCCCTGCTGCGGCAGGAGCAGATCCGTCCCGCGCTCTTCCCCATCGGCCACCTCTCCAAGCCCGAAGTTCGATGCGAAGCGGAACGCTTCGGCATCCCCGTCGCGGCGAAGAAGGACAGCCAGGGCATCTGCTTCATCGGGCAGATCCGCATGGTCGATTTCCTCGCCCACTACCTCCCCGACGCCCCCGGCGACATCGTAAATCTGAAAGGCGAGAGGGTCGGACGCCATCGCGGTCTGCACCTGCACACCCTCGGCCAGCGGAAGGGACTCGGGGTGCCCTCGAACACCTACGGCAAGGCCTACGTCGTCGTCGCGAAACGGCACGCAACGAACGAGCTCGTCGTCGCCTTCGACGGGACCGACACGCCCGGCCTCTACGCGACGCGCTGCCGCGTCGGGAGCCTCACGACGACGAACCGACCGCTCGCGGAGTCCCCTGCCCTGCTCGCCCAGCCGCGCTACCGCTCCGAGGCGACCCCGGTCGAAACCGAGTTTCTCGACGAGGAGACGGCGATCCTGACCTTCGCGACGCCGCAACGGGCGCTCACGCCCGGGCAGATCTGCGCGTTCTACGAAGGCGGACGGCTCCTCGGCGGCGGGGTGTTCGAGGAGGTGCTGGGGTAGACCCGACCATCTCGGTCAGGGGGGTGGGCGCTCTGCGACTCCCGAGCGCCCTTCGCGGCGGTTCGGGCCGAACCGCCCTACCCGGCATCGAAACCCGCCCGGATCAAAACTCGATCCCCTCGTAGACCTCGGCGAGGGCGAGATCGACTCCGATCTCGGGAAGGGGGATAACGGCCTCGGTCCCCGCGTAATCCTCGCGGGAAAACCCACCCGAGGGTCCGCGACGATGGACGGTCGCAAAAACGATGCCGGGTTCCACAAAGATCAGGGCCTTGAGCGTCGGGATGGCGAGATAGGCATCAAGCTTCTCGGTGAGATCGATGCGCCGGGTCGATTCACTGAGCACCTCGACGATGACAATGGGGCGGTCCTGCCACGTCTCGGAATCCTTGCGCAACTCGCACACGACCATCGCATCAGGGTAGTAGAACCGAGTCTGGCCGGGCAGTTCGATGCGGACTTTCAGATCGCTGTTGAAAGCACGGCAGGGCTTTCCGCGAAGCGCCGACACCAAGGCGGTTGTGACGTTGGCACCAAGGGCTGCATGACGGCTCGTCCCACCAGCCATCGCATGGACTTGGCCTCCGAGGTACTCGTGTTTCACCTCGGAGATCAATTCACCTTCGAGGTAGTCCTCCACGGAGATGTGTTCGGGCTTGAGAAGCGCACTCATTGCAGTCGTAACCTACCGCAAACTCCGTCGCAGGACAAGTCTCCGGGTCCCTCAGCTCAAAACGAATCCGTAAGCAACTGCAAATAGCGCGAGCCGGACGGCGAGAGGGTCGCGCTGCTCCCCGTGCCCGCGAGACGCCCGACGGTGAAATCGGCGTGGTTCCCCGGCGTCGGCTTCACGTAGGTCACGAGCGGCTGGGCGATCACGCGGTCGCTGGGCCGGATCTCCAGCGGGACGCCGGTCGCGGCGAAGGAGAACTCCCAGCTTTTCGGCTGGCGCACGGAACCGAGGTCGCGTCCGAGCCAAGGATAGCGGCGGAGGAAGGGCAGCTCGCCCGATTTCGGCACGAGCACCTTGTAGTGGATCTCCTCGTGCCGGGCGAGGAACTCGGGGATGGTGATCGCCGGATTGGCGCGGTGCGCCTTGAACAGCGCCGCGATGTCGAGTCCAGTGAGGTTGATCCCGTTGAAGATGCCGTGGTGGTTCTTCGTCGTGAAATGGTGGTCGTGCCAGATCTTGAAGCGGTCGCTGAGGATGAAGTTCAGTTCGAGATGGACGTGGGCGCGCTCGCGGTTGATCCCAGCCCCGGTGTAGCCCATCCGCCCGAGGGGCGCTCCCGCCGCGACACGCTGGCCGGACTGGACCGAGGCGGAGCCGAGATGGGCGTAGAGGGAGAAGAAGGGGCCGTCCCCCCAGTCATGGTGGACGACGACGTAGCGACCGTAGTTGCTCTGCTTCGCGCTTTCAGTCACATAGACCACGGTTCCCTCCGCGATCGAGCGCACCTCGTCGAGCGGCTCGCCCGAGGCGTCGCGCCGCACCGGGCGGATGTCGACCCCTTCGTGCAGACGCGTCAGGATGATCCCGGCGGCGGTGCGCTTCTGGTCGCGGGTGAACCCGTAGCCCCCACCGCTCCACGGCTTCGAGAGGACACCCTCGAAGTTCCGGTCGGTGTACATGTAGAATTTCGAGGGATCGTCCGAAAAAATGGCGTCATTGTCCGTCGGGAGGACGAATCCGAGCGGTCCGGCCAAGAGCGGTCCGGCACAGAGCAGAGGCAGCAGGAGGAGACGGGCGGAAATCCGTGGCATGTCGGGAATCGTGAGACGTTCCCCAGACATTTAACACATCTTAAGCATTTGGCGACCCTCCAATCCGAAACCCATGACCCATGACCCATGACCCATGACCCGGCAAAGCCGCCCCCCTCACTCCGGAGTCGCGAACTGCGGCCCCGTCTTCGGTTTGTAGTCGTCGACGTGAGGGAAGTATTTTTCAAACTCCTTGAGATGGCGCTGCTGCAAGCCGCTCCAGATCACGACGACCCCGTCGTCGATGGGACGGTCGATGAGCACCGCCTGGAGCGGCGCGTCGGAGCAGCGCAGACCGAGGAGCTTCCCGTGGTTCATCAGGGTCACGTCCTTCAACTGCCTCGCGGCGTGCTCCTTGAAGCGGAACGCCGCCCCGTAGGAGACCCCGTCCGCCGCCGTAAAGGGGTAGAACCAAGCGATGTCCTTGTCGGTGAAGGTCGGCAGGTTGCTGAAGTAATACTGCCGGTGCTCCTGCCCCAGCTTCACCGGGGTGACCATCTTCGGATTGTCCTTGTCATCCCCTTCGACGTGGAAGGTGACGATGTAGAGCTTGTATTTCTTGCCTGCCCCCTCGCACCACAGAGCCGTGGCGAGGAGGATTCCGAAAACGAGGAGACGGTGGCGCATGCCCCGAAGATAAGGGAGAAAAGGGGGCTCTGGCAAGTCATCCCGTCCCCGGAGGAAGCCCGCCGCCCAAAGAAAGTCGTTTTTTCGTTGTCCTCGCGGACAAGATTCGCTAGATCAATCCCGGCGTCTCGTGGTAGGATTCCCTTCCCGGCCCCTCCTCGACGCCGGAGAAACCCTTCATTTCCGATCCTTAGCGGCCCCAGAGACCATGTCCGAAGAAACGAACACCGCCCAGCAGTACCAAGACGACGTCCGCCAAACCCAGTTGGCGCCGAATCTGAACAAGCTCTTCCTGAAAGCCGAAAGCGCCATGGAGGTGCGCAACTGGAGCTACGCCGTCAGCCTCCTCCAAGCCGTCCTCGCGAAGGAGCCGGGCTTCCTCGAAGGACGGAGGCGCCTCCGCCTCGCCGCCGTGAAGGAGAACGAGGGCAAGCGCGGCCTCAAGCTCGGCGGCGAAGCCCTCAAGGTGATGAAGATGCAGGGCCAAGTGAAGAAGGATCCCGTCAAGGTCATCGAGCAGCTTGAGAAGGAGGTCCTCGCCACCGACCCCTACAACGCCCAAGGCAACGAACTGCTCTACGAAGCCGCCGCCGCCGCCGGGCTGCCCTCCACCGCCGGCTTCGCCCTCCAGACCGTGATCGACGGCGACCCGGACAACATCAAGTTCTACCACAAGCTCGGCGACTTCTACATGTCGCGCGAGATCTTCGACAAAGCCGCCGAGATCTTCGGCAAGATCGTCGAGAAGAACCGCAGCGACCTCGAAGCGACCAAGAAATACAAGGACGCCACCGCCCGCGGCTCCATCGCCAAGCAGAAATGGGACAGCGGCGGCGACTGGCGCGACCTGCTCAAGGACAAGGACCAAGCCAAGGAGCTGGAGAACAAGGGCCGCGCCGCGATGACGCCGGAGATGCTCACCGCGCAGGCCGAGTCGCTCCTCGCCGAATACGCCGCCGACCAGAACAACCTTGAGATCTCGAAGAAGCTCGCCTCGACCTACGAGCAGCTCGAGGATTTCCAGACCTCGCTCCAGTTCTACGAATGGGCCTTGCACCTCAGCCACAACGACCCTTCGCTGGAGAAGAAAGTCGCCTCGATCCGCGAGATCGTGAACAAAGCCTACCTCGACTCGCTCCGCCAGTTCGTCGAGGAGAACCCCGGCCACCCCGACATCGAGCAGTACCGCCAGCAACTCGGCGAGGCCGAGAAATCGCAGATGGACACCCTCATCGCCGAGTCGAAGGAGCGCGTCGACCGCAACCCCACCGACAACGAGCTGCGCTACGAGCTCGGCTCGCGCCTCTACCAGGCGGGGCAGTACCGCGAAGCCATCCAGCACCTCCAGATGGCCAAGCGCAGCCCCAACCTCCGCATCAAGGTCATGAACTACCTCGGCCAATGCTACGACCGCATGGGCATGACCGACCTCGCGGCGGGACAGTTCGAGGAGGCCATCGCCGAACTCACCGGCATGGACGAGACGAAGAAGGAGCTCCTCTACAACCTCGGCCTGCTCTACGAGAAGCTCGGCAACCACACGAAGTACCTCGACGCCCTCAAGCAGATCTACGCGGTGGACTACGGCTACCGAGACACCGCCGAGCGGGTCGAGAAATCCTACGGTTCGTGAGGCGTCGAAGGGACGTCCGGTCCGCGCTCACTGAGCGCGGCTACAGCGCTGGCGCGTCCTTCGGAGCTTGGAATCTGTAGCCGAGGTCATCGACCTCGGTCGAGCGTCGCTTGGACATCCGACCCGGCCTCACTGAGGCCGGCTACAGTGCTGGCGCGTCGTTCGGAGCTTGGAACCTGTAGCCGAGGTCATTGACCTCGGTCGAGCGTCGTTTGACCGCCCGGATTCCCGCCGCCGATCCGGCGTTGATTTCGGCCCCCTTTCGCCGAACTTTCCCGCCAGACAAGTTTGAGCATCCCCACAGCCCGCAGGTCGAAGGATGCGCTTCCCTTTGCGAGAGACCTTTTACTTTTTACTTTTCACCTTCTGCTCGTCAATGACCCGCCTCTCCGCCTCCCTCCTCGTCCTCGCCGCCTTCGTCCCCGCCACAGCGCAGCAGTTTCCCGAAGCCGACTGGCAGGCCGCCCCCTCCCCCCTCGCCTCGGAGTTCGCCGAGCCGGGCGGCAAGATTTCGCTCTTCGCCTCGCAGTTCCCCAAGAGCTTCAACTACCAGATCGACAACAACGTCTTCTCCCGCGAGATCTTCCGGCTGATGTTCGAGACCCTCCTCGACACCGATCCCATCACCTTGGAGAACCGCCCCGGCCTCGCCGAACGATGGGAGATCTCGGAGGACAAAAAGAGCTTCACCTTCCACCTCGACCCTCGCGCCAAGTGGAGCGACGGCAAGCCCGTCACCTCCGAGGACGTGGTCTGGAGCTTCGAGGCGGTGAAGAATCCCGACCACCTCACCGGCGCCCTCCAATCCTACATGCAGCGGCTCGTCAAGATCGAGGCCCCCGACGAGCGCACCGTCACGATCCACGCCGACGAGGTCCACTGGCGGAGCCTCCTCGCCTGCAGCGCCTTCCGCGTCCTGCCGAAGCATTGGTGGAAGGACCAGGACTTCAACAAGGTCAACTTCGAGTTCCCCGTCGTCTCCGGCCCCTACCGCCTCGGCCAAGTCTCCGAACCTCACTTCGCCCGCATGGAGAAGCGCGAGGACTACTGGCGGGCCGATGATCCCTCCGCCGAAGGGCTGCTCAATTTCGACACCGTGGAATACCGCTTCTATCCCGAACAGGACGTCGCTTTCGAGTCCTTCAAGAAGGGCGAATTCGACTCCTTCGCCATCTACACCTCCAGCCAATGGGTCAAGGAGACCACCGGCGAGCGCTTCGACAAGAACTGGATCGTGAAGCAGTCGATCCACAACTACGACCCCGTCGGCTTCCAAGGCTTCGCCATGAACCAGCGCCGCGAGCCCTACAACGACAAGCGTGTCCGCAAGGCCCTCGCCCACCTCCTCGACCGCAAGCGGATGAACCAGACCATCATGTTCGACCAGTATGCCCTCACCAGCTCCTACTGGCCCGACCTCTGGGACGAGGAGCATCCCAACCCCAACGTCGAGACCGAGTTCGACGTCGAGAAGGCGCGGGCGCTGCTGAAGGAGGCGGGCTGGACGGTCAACCCCGCCACGGGCAAGCTGGAGAAAAACAACAAGCCCTTTGTGATCACCTTCCTCACCCGCGACCCCAGCACCAACAAATTCCTCCTCATCTACGAAGAGGCGCTCAAGGACGTCGGCATCACCCTGAAGATCGATCAGAAGGACTGGGCCGCCTGGGCCAACGACATGGACGAATACAACTTCGACATCACCTGGGCCGCTTGGGGCGCGGGCACGATCAAGGACGCCGAAGGCATGTGGAACTCCGCCTCCGCCGACCTCAAGGCGGGCAACAACATCACCGGTTTCAAGAACGCCGAGGTGGACAAACTCATCGAGCAGACCAAGGAGATGTTCGAGGTGGCCGACCGCCACGAAGTCATCCGCCAGATCGACCAGATCATCTACGAGGAGACCCCCTACGTCCTCCTCTGGCACATCGACTACGTAAGACTCCTCTACTGGAACAAATTCGGCATGCCCGACCACGTCCTCGGCAAATACTCCGACGAATGGGCCAGCGTCGACTACTGGTGGAACGACGCCTTCCAAGCCGACGACCTCAAGGCCGCGCGGGCCAACGGCGCGGAACTGCCCGCCCCGCCGCGGGACGTCCATTTCGACGAGGTCTTCGCCCCCGCCGCGAGCGACGTGGCGCGCGCCGAACCGCTCCGCTGAGACGGGAAACACGCCTCCACACGACCAGCAACCAGAGGCATGGAGCGACTCAGCTACTTCATCCGACGCCTCCTCCTGATCATCCCGACCTTCCTCGGGATCACCTTCCTCGTCTTCCTCCTGACCGAGTTCCTCCCCGGCGGCCCGGTCGAGCAGCGCATCGCCCAAATGCGCGGGATGGGCTCGGGCGAGGCCGGTGGCGGCTCGGGCAGCAACGTCAGCATCACCGAAGACCAGCGCAAGGCCATCGAGCGCGAGTTCGGCTTCGACAAGCCTTTTCCCGTCCGCTACTGGACCTGGCTCGTCCACGACGCCATGGGGATGAAGGCCTACTCCTACAAATACAACAACAAGACCGTGTGGCAGCTCGTGAAGGAGCGCTTCCCCATCTCCCTCACCTTCGGGATCACCGGATTCGTCCTCACCTACCTGATCTGCGTGCCCCTCGGCATCGCCAAGGCCCTGCGCAACGGGAAGCCCTTCGACGTGCTCTCCTCCGTCGTCGTCCTTGTCCTCTACGCCATCCCCGCCTTCGCCTTCGGCATGATCTTGAAGACGCTCTTCTGCGGCACCTCCGACCAGTTCTTCGACTGGTTCCCCATTGGCGGCTTCCGCTCGGAGAACTGGGCCGCGCTCTCCGCTTGGGGAAAAGTGAAGGACCAGACCGAGCACATGTTCCTCCCCGTGCTCTGCTACGTCATCGGGAACTTCGCCGTCCTCACCATCCTGCAAAAAAACTCCCTCCTCGACCAGATCTCGCAGGACTACATGCGCACCGTCCTCGCGAAGGGAGGCACGATGCGCCGCGCCGTCTGGGGCCACGCCCTGCGCAACGCCCTCATCCCCATCGTCACCGGGATCGGCGGCATCCTCTCGATCATGTTCGCCGGATCGGTGTTGATCGAGCGCGTCTTCGCGATCAACGGCATCGGGCTTCTCACCCTCGACGCCATCGTCGGTCGCGACTACATGATCTTCATGGGCACCCTCGGCCTCGGTTCCCTTGTGGCTTTGCTAGGCCGCGTCCTCTCCGATTTCTGCTACGTCCTCGTCGATCCGCGCATCAGCTTCGGCGGGGAGAAATGAACCCATGGCCCGTATCGGCTTCCATCTCCTCGATCCGAACACCCGGCGGCGCCTCGCCCGCTTCGGGAAGATCAAACGCGCCAAGTGGTCGCTCATCCTCCTCCTCTCCATCTTCGTCCTCAGCCTGCTCGCGAACTTCCTCGCCAACGACCGTCCCCTGATCGTGAAGGCCAATGGGAAGCTCCATTTCCCCGTCTTCCGCTTCTATCCCGAATCCGAGTTCACCGGCTCCGGCGTCCACACCCAGCCGCGCTACAAGGAGCTGGAGAAAACGCCCCTCTTCGCCGAGACCGAGGGCAACTGGATGCTCTGGCCGCCCGTCCGCTACGGGCCGCAGGAATCGCTTTCCCCCGCCCAGATCGAACTCGATCCCACCCTGACCCTGACCTTCGCCCCCGCCGACCAGATCGCCACCGTCGAGGTCGATGCGAATCTCGCGATCCAGCGCAGCCGCGGCGCGGCGGGCTTCTACGGCAAAGGGGCCGACCTCGACCTGCGAGGGCAGCCCCTCGCCTCCTCCGGCGTGACCCTGCCCGATCCCATCCGCGCCGGTCTCGTCCAGCGCTTCGCCAACGAGGCCGCCCCCGCCGCGAGCGGGACGAACGAAGAGGGTATCGTCTTCAACCTGACCCCCTTCACTCCCGGACGCGCCGCGCCCAAACTCGTCCGCGTCGCCATGGAGCGCCGCGCCGGGAGCGGCAGGGCGGAAAAGGCCGTGCTCTCGCCCGAACTCGAATTCCTCGGCGATCCCCCGGCGCTGTGGGGGACGCTGGACGAGCCAAGCCAAGCCGCCATCCTCGCCATCGCAGAGAAAGCCAAGATCGTGCCGCAGGAGCCCTACGACCTCTCCACACCCTCGGGTCGGCTTTCGGTCAGGTTCACCCGAGAGACCGTCGAGTTTCCCTTCCGTCCGGTGAAAGGCCACGCCCTCGGCCTCGACAACAGCGGGCGCGACGTGGGCGTGCGCATCCTCTACGCCACGCGCACGGCCCTGCTCTTCGGCGTGCTCCTCGTCGTCTTCCCCTACCTCATCGGCATTTTCCTCGGGGCGGTGCAGGGCTACTTCGGCGGAAAAATCGACTTGATCGGACAGCGTCTCACCGAGATCTGGGAGGCCATGCCCTTCCTCCTCATCATGATTTTGCTCAGCTCGATCTACGGGCGCAGCTTCCTCCTGCTGGGCTTCGTCTACGGCATCTTCAACTGGATCGGCATCTCCTACTACATGCGGGCCGAGTTCCTCCGCCTGCGCAAGCAACCCTTCGTCGAGGCCGCGAAGGTGATGGGCATCGGGCGGTGGAGGATCATGTCCGGCCACATCCTTCCCAATGCCCTCGTCCCCGTGATCACCTTCTTCCCCTTCGCCCTCGTCGGGGCGATCTTCACCCTCACCGCTCTGGACTACCTCGGCTTCGGCCTGCCGCCCGGCACGCCGAGCTGGGGGAACCTCCTCGACCAAGGCCAATCGCAGCCCTACGCTTGGTGGCTCATCCTCTACCCTTCGCTCGCGCTTTTTCTCGTGAGCCTCCTCGGCATCTTCATCGGCGAGGGGGTGCGGGCCGCGTTCGATCCGAGGACGGATTCGAAGTTGGAATGAGGGTTGGCCGCGAAAAGGCGAAAGAAGCACAAAAATTTCCTGATGAACCCTCCCTTCGCAAAATGGAACCCATTCTTCTTCGCCAGCCATTCGCGGCGAATGATTTCAACGCAGATGAGCGCAGATTTCCGCAGATGACCGCAAATCGGAACCAATGAAACGGAGAAATCATCTACGAGAATCTGCGGATATCCGCGAAAATCTGCGTTCCAATTTTTTCGATGCGAATTCCTGACAAAGCCACAATGCCCCCCGCCCCACCAGCCCGCCTGACGGCATCCGCCCCTGTTCTGCTCGTGAAAAACGTGGCGGCTGCGGCGGACTTCTACCGCGACACGATGGGATTCCAATACGAGCGGTTTTGGGGCGAACCGACGAGCTTCGTCATCCTGCACCGCGACGGCATGTATGTGATGCTTCGACAAGCCGACGATCCCAAGCATGTCGTCCCGCATTGGACCGTAGCCGACAAGCTCTGGAACATCTATTTCTGGGTTTCCGACGTGGATGCGCTCCACGACGAGTTCGTTTCGAGAGGAGCGACGATCGACTACGGCCTCTGCGATCAGCCCTACGGATGCCGCGAGTTCGGCACGCAAGATCTGGACGGGCATGACATCGGATTCGGCCAACCCACTTCCTGCACAGACGACTGACCTATCCTTTTGTGACTCTTGTGCCTTTTCGTGGCCAACCTTCCACCATGACCAGCTCCCTCCTCAGCGTGCGAAACCTCACCGTGACCTTCGAAGTCGAGGGCCGCACGATTCGCGCCGTCGAGGACCTCTCCTTCGACATCCGACCCGGCGAGATCGTCGGGCTCGTCGGCGAGTCGGGCAGCGGCAAGACCGTCAGCGCGATGTCCACGATTCGCCTCGTCCCGAATCCTCCCGGCCGGGTCGAGAGCGGCGAGGCGATCTTCGACGGGAAGAACCTCCTCACCCTGCCCATCGAGGAACTGCGCAAGATCCGGGGCAAGGAAATCAGCGTCATTTTCCAGGAACCGATGACCGCCCTCTCGCCCCTCCATCCCGTGGGCGAGCAGCTCGCCGAAGTCGTGCGCATCCACGAGCCGGGAACCTCGCGCGAGGCGGCGATGGCGCGAGCCGTCGAATGGCTCGGCAAGGTCGGCATCCCCGACCCGGAGCAGCGGGCGCGGGCCTACCCCTTCCAGTTCTCCGGCGGGATGCGGCAGCGCGTCATGATCGCGATGGCCCTCATCCTCCATCCGCGACTCATCATCGCCGACGAGCCGACCACGGCCCTCGACGTCACCCTGCAAGCGCAGATCTTCGACCTCATCCTCCAGATGAAAGCGGAGGACACCTCCATCCTCTTCATCACCCACGACATGGGCGTGATCTGGGAGCTCGCCGACCGCGTCCTCGTGATGAAGGACGGCCGCCTCATCGAGGAGGGCGAAGTCGAGCCGCTCTTCGCCGAGCCGCAGGCCGACTACACCCGCACCTTGCTCTCCGCCGTCCCGCGCCTGACCGACGCACCGCGCGAGTCGCCCCCGCGCGACGCCGCCACCGCCCCGCTCATCGAGGTGAAGGGCTTGAAAACCTGGTTCCCGATCAAGCGCGGCGTCTTCGCGCGGACCGTCGATTGGGTACGTGCCGTCGATGAAGTCTCCCTCGAAATTTTCCCCGGCGAATGCCTCGGCCTCGTCGGCGAATCCGGCAGCGGCAAGACGACGCTAGGACGCTCCATCCTCGGACTGGAGACGCCGCAGGAGGGCGAAATCCGCTTCCACGGCGAGAACCTTCGCGGGCTCGGCTACCATGCCATGCGGCCCTACCGGCGGGACTTGCAGATGATCTTCCAAGATCCCTTTTCCTCGCTGAATCCGCGCCTCACCGTGCTGGAAATCCTCACCGAAGGACTGATCGAGCACGGCCTGCTAAAAGGCAGCCGCCGCGAGGTCGCAGCGCATTGGCTGGAGGAGGTCGGCCTGCCCGCCGAAGCGATGAACCGCTACCCGCACGAATTTTCCGGCGGCCAGCGCCAGCGCCTCTGCGTCGCCCGCGCCGTCGCCATCGAACCGAAGTTCGTCGTCTGCGACGAAGCCGTCTCCGCCCTCGACGTGACCATCCAAGCGCAAGTCATCGACCTGCTCATGGAGCTGAAGGACAAGCTCGGGCTCTCCTACCTCTTCATCTCGCACGACCTCAGCGTGGTGAAGCGCATCTGCGACCGAGTCGTCGTGATGCGCCACGGCAAGGTCGCCGAAGCGGGGAAAACCGTCGATCTCGTCGAGCGTCCCCAGTCGGACTACACGAAAAAGCTCATCGCCGCCGTCCCCGTTCCCGGCGATCCCGCGAAGCGGGCGAGGCGAGCATAGAAGGGAGCGCGGACACTCCTCTCACCTTCCCTGCAAAAACTCCCGCACGTTCTCCGGCGTGACCACGAGCGTCTCCGCGTGGGGATAGGTCTCCCGAAACGCCTTCGGCAGACGCACTTTCCGCGTCGGGCTCCATTTGAATTCGAATGCCGAAAGTCGCTCCCCGTCGGACGTCTCCTCGATCAGATCGATCTCCTGCTGGTCGTAGGTGCGCCAGAACCAATGGGAAGCTCCCACCCCCGCATAGCTCAGCCATTTGCGCCGCTCCACCACCAAGTAGTTCTCCCACAAGGCGCCGAGGTCGTCGCGTAGCGCGGGGGGATGGAAGGCATCGAGCAGGGCATTGCGGATGCCGGGATCGTTGAAGTAGATCTTCCGGGATTTGGCCACCTCCTTGCGAAGGTTTCGGCTGAACCCTCCGAGACGGGTGATGACGAAGGCATCCTCAAGGAAGCCCAAGTAGCGGTCCACCGTCTTCGCATCGATGCGCAAGGTCGAGGCAAGCTCGTTCATAGAGACCTCCCGCCCAATCTGGAAGGCGAGAAGGCGCAGCAGATCGTGCAGCCGATCACGGTTCACATCCACTTGGGCGAAGAGGTCCTTCAACAGCGAATCCGCCGCCAACTGCCGCAGTCGCTCCCGCTTTTCACCAGGTGATCCGGTCGTCACGATCTCGGGGTAGCCACCGTAGATCATGCCGTGCTCGATCCACTGCCGCAGGGTCGTCGCGCCCGGATTCAATTCGGCGAAGGAGACGGGGAACAACTCGAACACCACCTGCCGCCCCGTCAAAGGCTCGCCCGTCTTGCGCCGGAGATCGAAGGAGGCCGATCCGCTCGCCACCACGCGCAAGCGCGGAAATTCGTCGTGCAGCAGCTTCAGCACCCGACCGATCTCCGGCACGTTCTGCGCCTCGTCTACGAACAAGTGGTCGAGATGCCCGGCGAGACGCTGGAGGGACGCCCGCTCCGGCACCAGCAGGGCGCGGTCGTCAGCGAAATCCCCGTTCAAGAACTCGCCTTGGCCCGGCAACTCCCCGAACACTTCCCGCAACAGGGTGGTCTTGCCAACCTGCCGGGGACCGAACACGCAGAGCACCTTGCGGGGAGCTTCCGGAGCCAAGGCGTCGATCAGTCGATTTTTCAACAATCTCGGGACCATATTCCTCAAATTAACGTAAATTAACGGATAAAACACCGAATTTTTCTGAAAATTTAACTGATCGAGGCCACGGCCGTAGCGACGCTTCTCCGCGTCATGTTTTCGGAAAGCCCAAGGAGGGCCGACATTCCTGTCGGCCATCAAGCCCGGCTACGGCAGGACCAGTCGACCGACAAGAGTGTCCGCGCTCTCCTCACCTCCCCTGCAACAAGGGAAACAGCTTTCGCGGCGGCGGTGAATCGCCCGATTCCGCCGCGCCGGAGCCGCCCCAAGGGAAGCGCCTTTCGCGCGGTTTCGCGGCACCGTCCTGCGAACGGCGGGGCGAAAGCGGCGAGAGAATCCCCTGCCCGATCTCGCCGAGGAATTTCAAGCCTTCCACAGGGATGTTGGTCAGATCCGAAATGAAGGACGCGGGCACCTTGCCCAGATTGGAGATATGCTTCGGCTTCCACACCGGCTCGCGCACCGTCCCGGTGCAAGAGTAGGTGAGCAGTTCGCTCACCGGGGTGAGGACGGCGCTGGAGATCTCGCCCCGCGTGTTCACGACCGCCTCCAGATCGACGGACTGGTCGATGAGCGAGACCGTCCCCGCCGCCTTCACCCGGAAGGCCTTCGTCAGCGCCTCCAGATCGCGGGTGACGATGATGCCGTTCTCCACCCGGAAGCTCGCCTTGGCCTCCTTCGCGATATTGCCCCTCTTGCTATTTCCATTCCCGCCGTTGCCGTTACCCTTGCCCGACGAGAGCAGTTTCGAGAGCGGACCGAGCACGGGAATGGCGAAGAGGTAGCCGTCGGAAATGCGGGCGGTCCCCCCGCCATCGAAGGAGTGGATCCGGCCGACCCTGCCGGCGATGGAGAAATCGGCGTCCACCGCCCCGGTGATCTCGTCCGACTCCCCGTAGTGGCGCGTCACCCGCTCCAAGGGCACGCCACGAATCTTCGCGGCCATCTCGAAAGGAGAATCCGCGGCCCGCACGTTTTTCACGTCGTAGCTGAGCTCGATGCTGCCGCCGAACACCCCCGCACGCAGAGAGGTGAGCTGGACGCGAGCGCCCCGCACGAGAACCTCGCCAGTCGGATCGCCCAAGGTCAGGGTCTTGCCGAGGAAATCGTATTTCGCGGAGCCGCCGCCGGAGAAGGAGACCGTCACCTCGTTGCGGCGGGGCTCTTCGCCGACCTCCTCGTTGCGCCTGCCATCGAGCCGTCCAGAGAGGCGGATCGTCGGCGGGCTGCTGTGGCGGTATTTCTTCAGGGCCTCGGCCAGCTTCGGGTTGAACGCCCTCGCCCCCAGCACCGGATCGACGGTCGAGACGACGCCCTTCACCTCCCACACCCTCTCCTTGAGATGGTTGGCGGCCAGTTCGGCGACGATCTTGCCCTCCTCGCGCACGAGGGAGACGTTGCGGAACCACTGCGTGTCGCCGTCCGACTCGAAGTCCGTCTCCATCTCCAGGAAATCGATCCCGTTGAGGCGGAAATGCCGCAGGTCGACCACCCCCCGGTTCTTCCAAGCCAAGGGATTGTTCCAGCCCTCCCCGCGACCCGCCGCCGCAATGTAGATGGAAGAGTTCTCGCCGAAATTCCACACGTCGATGAACTTCCGCCCCCGCTCGTCGAGGAAGGGCCGGAAGACGAGCGGGTCGAGCTTGATCTCGGTCTGGTATTGCAGCGTCTCCTCGCCCTGACCCGGCTCGTATTTCAAATTAAGGAACGCGATCCCCGTCTTGTGGTCGAGGCGCAGGTTGCGGACGTAGAACTTCAGGCCCGACGCGTTGAAGCCGAAGTCCAAGCCCGAGAAGACTTGGCCGCGCGTGACGAAACGCTCCGCCCTCACCTCGCCGATGATCTCGCCGGGGAATCCCTCGAATCCCCCCCGCAATCGGTCCAGCTCGATATGACCCGAGGCCTCGATCGACGGGGGGGTGAAAAAGACGACCTCGCCCAGCTTGTTGTCGCTGCGGAAAATTGAGGCGAGCCCGGCGATATCCGCCGTCGAGCTGCCCGCGAAATCGAGGCGGTTGCCCTCCTGCCTCCATCGCCCGGTCAAGTCGAGGGCGCCCTTCGCGTCCCGCACTTTCATCTCCTCGATCTCGGCACGGTTCTCGCGCCCGTCGAAGCGCACCGTGGCCGCGAGCGACTCGGCCCGGTAGGTCTGGCCGCGCTTGCCGAAGGCCGGGGCCGCCACCTTCATCCTGACCGCCATCGTCGCGAGATCCTCAAGGTCGCCGCGAAATTCGACCTCCACCTTCGGCCGTCCCCCGCTGAACTCATAGGTCTCGAACTCGCTGAGAAACGCCACGAACTGCCGCCGCCGCTGCTCGAAGGCCTCGTCCGGCTCCTTCGCCGCGTCCACCCCGTCCGGCGGGCGCACCAGCGAGCCCTTCACCATCAGATCGATCCCCGCGACCGAGGCCTCCGCCTTCACAATCTCGATGACGCTCTCGGTGACGACGATGCGGCCCGACAGGTTGGCGACGCGGAGGCGCTCCCCGCCGGGGTCGAGCGGCAGGGAGAGGCTCGCCTTCTGCACATCGAGCATGTTGATCCCGACCCGCTTCTCCAAAATGCGGCTCAGATCGACGTCGAGGAAGACTTCGTCGATGTAGGCGAACTCCTGGGTCCGCGTCGCGTCCTGGAAGAAGCGCACATCCTCCGCGACCAGCCCGCGGAAAGCCCCGAGGGTCAGCTTCCCGATATCGACATGGTAGCCGCGGTTGGCGAACTCCCGCTCGATCGCCCGGCGCCAACTCTCAGTGAAGCCCTCCTGCCGCGTGTAGACGGCAGCCCACACCGCGCCGCAAGCCGCGAGGAAGCAGGTGAGGAGGAACAATCGGCGGATCAGGCGCATCAGGTCGGGGAATGAAGCCGGGGCACGGGAAGTTTTCTCGAAAAAAAGACGCCCGCCAGCAGTTTCCGGCGCACCGTCCTTCCTGAAATAACGATTGGAGGGGGGCGAACCTTGGCCTAATCTTCCGTCTCCCCCGACCATGCGCATCATCGCCGGCAGCGCGGGCAGCGTCCCGATCCGAGTCCCCCCCTCCCTCGCGCGCCCGACGACCGACCGGGTGCGGGAGTCCCTCTTCGCCGCCCTCGGCGACCTCGTTGCCGACGCCCGCGTCCTCGACCTCTTCGCCGGCTCCGGCTCCCTCGGCCTCGAAGCCCTCAGCCGAGGAGCCGCCTCCGCCGACTTCGTCGAATCCCACGGACCCGCCTGCGAAACCATCGAGCGGAACCTACAAAAAACCCGCCTCGCCGGAGGCCGCGTCCATCGCCGCGAAGCCCTCGCCTTCCTCGCCACCGTCCCCGCCACCCGCTACGACCTCGCCTTCGCCGACCCGCCCTACGCCCGCGAGGAGAAGGACCGCGAACTCCTCGCCGCCCTCCTCAACGCACCCGCGTTCCCCGCCGCCCTCGCCCCTGGCGGCCTCCTCGTCCTCGAAAGCCTCGCCTCCGCGCCCCTGCCAGAAACGCCGCTCTGGAGCGTCCGCGACGAACGCACCTACGGCACCACGCGGGTGAGCTTTCTCTCGCCGAAATCCGAAGTCTGAAGTTCGGATTTCGAGCTTCGGATTTCGGATTTACCCCCTCTTCCCCATGCCCCGTTTCTTCGTCTACGCGCTCTACAACCTCCTCCTCCCCTTCCTCCTCCTGCTGGGGCTGCCCTCCTTTTTACGCAAAGGCATCCGTCGTGGCGGGCTCGCGCGGAACTTCGCGCAACGCCTCGGCTTCCTCTCCGCCGACACCCTTGCGAAATTCCAAGGCCGAAGACCGATCTGGATCCACGCCGTCAGCGTCGGCGAAGTCTTCATCGCCCTGAAGCTGATCGACGCCCTCCGCGCCGCCGCTCCCGGACGCGCCATCGTCCTCAGCACGACCACGACCACCGGATGGCGCGTCGCCGCCGAGAAGGAGTCTGCCGACCTCACCGTCATCCACAATCCCGTCGACCTGCCCTTGACCGCGTGGCGCACCGTGCGCCTCCTCGACCCTTGCTCCCTCGTCCTCGTCGAAGGCGAGATCTGGCCCAACCTCGTCGGCCTCCTCAAACACCGGGGCGTCCCCGTCCTCCTCGCCAACGCCCGTCTCTCCCCGCGCTCCGAACGTCGCTACGGCAAGGTCCGCAACCTCGTCGCCCCGGTCTTCTCCCTCCTCGACGGCGTCACCGTGCCCTTCGACGAGGACGCCACCCGCTGGTCCGCCCTCGGCATCAATCCCGCCCGTATCGAGGTCACCGGGAGCGTGAAATTCGACAACGCCACGCCCGCCGCCGCGAGCGAGGCGCTGCGGGACGAACTCGCCGCCTGGCTCACTGCCACCGGGATGCCTGCGGAACGCCGCATCCTCCTCGGCGGCAGCACCCACGACGGGGAGGAGCGCCTCCTCGCCGCCGCCGCCCGCGAGCTACGCCCCGAATTTCCCGGCCTCGAACTCGTCCTCGTTCCCCGCCACGCCGAACGCGGAGCCGAGATCGCCGCGCAGTTGCGCGAGGACGGCTTCGATCCCGTCCTGCGCGTCGGACCGGACAGGGTCGAGTCCTCCACCCAACAGGGTCAAACCCGCGTCTGGATCGCCAACACCACCGGCGAGCTTCGTGCCTGGTTCCACCACGCCGAACTCGTCGTCATCGGCAAAAGCTTCCACGGCATCGGAGGGCAGAACCCCGTCGAACCCATCCTCGCCGGACGCCCCGTCGTCGTCGGCCCGCACATGGAGAACTTCGCCGAAGTCGTCGCCGAACTGCGCTCGCGTGGCGGCCTGCGCCAAGTCGAAGACGAAGCGGCGCTGATCCCGGCCTTGCGCGAACTCCTCCGCGATCCCGCATCCGGCATCGCGATGGCGGAACGCGGAGCCGCCGCCATGGCCAAACACGCCGGAGCGGCGGCGCGGAACGCGGAATGGATTCTGGAACGCGCCCGGCTTTCCGATTCACCTTGAAATTTCGGAATGGATTCCGCAATTTCAAGGAGACAGGGGCCAGATTCGCGCGGCAGCCTCCGCCACTCCTCGACCTTGCAGGAACGCGGCGCTGGACAGACCCGCCCGTCGCCTCCACCATTGTCTCCGGAACCCCCCGCCCATGTCCGCCGCCGAACTCCTCCGAGAAGCCTGGCCCGTCCCCGTCGCCTATGTCGCCGGGGCGACGCCCTTCGGATTCCTCGCCGGGAGGCTGCGCGGCCTCGACCTGCGCCAGCACGGCAGCGGCAACATCGGCGCGACCAACGCCCTCCGCGTCCTCGGCAAGCCCGTCGGCATCGCCGTGCTCGTCCTCGACATGCTGAAAGGGCTCCTCCCTGTCCTCCTCGCGCGATCCGTCTCGGACTCCTCCGCCATCCACATCGCCACCGCCCTCGCCGCGATCCTCGGGCACAACTACACCTTCTGGCTCGGCTTCAAGGGCGGCAAGGGCATCGCCACGACGGCGGGCGCGATCCTGCCCATCATGCCTTGGGCGCTGCTCATCGCCTTGGTCACTTGGATCGTCGCCCTCCTCACCAGCCGCTATGTCTCCGTCGCTTCCATCGCCGCGGCCATCATCATTCCCACGACTCTCCTCGTCCAGAGCCTGCTGACGGGGAAATGGGACGCCGTCGTCCTCGGCTTCGCCTTTTTCGCCGCCTTCCTCGCCATCTGGAGGCACCGGCCCAACATCGCGCGCCTCCGCCGAGGTGAGGAGCGCCGTATCGGGACCAAGACCGTCTCCTCTCCTTCCCCCTGACATGACCACCAAAGCCGCCGTCCTCGGAGCCGGGAGCTGGGGCACCGCCCTCTCCATCGCCCTCGCCGACCGGGGGCTCGAAGTCGTCCTCTACGGCAACGAGCCCGCCGTCTCCGACGAGATCAACTCGGACCACCGGAACTCCCGCTACCTGCCCGAAATCGTTCTTCCCGATTCCATCCGCGCCACCGTCGAGATCGCCGAGGTCCACGACGCGCCGATGATCCTCGTCGTCGTGCCCTCCCAGGTCGCCCGGTCCGTCCTCGGGCAGCTCCGCGAGATCGGCATCCCCCCTTCGACGGTGATCGTCAGCTGCACCAAGGGCATCGACCCCGGCACCGGCAAGCTGATGCACGAGCTCATCGAGGAGATCCTGCCCGACAACCCTGTCGCCGTCCTTTCCGGTCCTAGCCACGCCGAGGAAGTCGCGAGGCGCATCGCCACCCTCGTCACCGTCGGCTCGACCGATCCCGCCGTCGCCGCGCAGGTGCAGGAGGTCTTTGCCCTCCCTTGGTTCCGCACCTACACGAGCACCGACGTGGTCGGCATCGAACTCGGCGGCGTCGTCAAAAACGTCTTCGCCATCGCCGCCGGGGCCATCGACGGGCTCGGACTCGGGGACAACGCCAAGGCCGCCATGGTCACGCGCGGACTCGCCGAGATGACCCGCCTCGGCGTCGCGATGGGCGCGCGCGAGGAGACCTTCCGCGGGCTCAGCGGCATCGGCGACCTCATCGTCACCTGCTACAGCGTCCACAGCCGAAACAACCGCGTCGGACGGCTCCTCGGCTCGGGCAAAAGCCTCGACGAAGCCGTCGCGGAGACAGGGCAGGTCGCGGAGGGCGTCCCCAACGCGAAGAACGTCCACGAGCTCGCCCGCCGGCTAGGCGTCCGCACCCCCCTCATCGACCAAGCCTACGCGGTGCTCTTCGAGGGCAAGCCTCCGGTCGCGGCGCTGCGGGAACTGCTGGAGCGGGACCAACGGTCGGAGGCAGATTGATCCCGCCATGGAAACTTGGAAGGCCATCGCAGTCGCTCTCGGTGCAGCGTTTGCGCTGGCGCTGGCGGCGTGGCTTTTCGCCCTTATCGTGAGGCGACCGCTGGAGGAGGTGGCCGAGGAGGCGACCCTGCCGCCGGAGGAATTGCGGAGGCTGCATCCTCCATGGTCGTATTGGATATCTTTCCCCATCTTCGCTCTGTTCGCGATCATCGAATTCGCTTGGACTGGGAATTCGGGTTTTGTCATCTTCTGGTCACCCCTTGCAGCCACGGTTGTCGGCAGTGCGATCGCCTCGATCTGGTACGCCCAACAGTTGCGTGTCGCATCCGACGATCCTCTTTTGCGCAAACACTTGCAGCGGCATTTCGGCAGCTCGCTCGTGTGGATGGTCCTCTTCTCGGTTCTCTTGATCTGGATGCTGCTTCGCCGTCTTTGACATAGGATAGCGGAAACACGGGACGCCGCCTCCACTCTCCCCTACCCCCGATAGCTCGCCACCACCAGGTTGCTGAGGTATTTGTCAGGGTCCTCGACCGCCTCGGCGGTGACGGGGAAGACGGTCTGCCCGGTGTTCTTGCGGATGAGCTGGAGGCCGAAATGAAAGTCCCGGAATTTCCCGGCGCAGAACTCGGGAATGCTTTTCCCGGCCTCCGAGGCAAGCTCGGCGACCCGGGCGACGGCTCCAGCGTCGAAGGCGAGGCGCACGCCGTGCTCGCTCTCGAACTTCCGGCGGAAGGCGGCGATCTCGGACACCGCCTTGGCGTCGCCCGCGGGCGTGGCGGAGGCGAGCAGGGCGGCGAGGGCCGAGGCGGGATCGACGACGACGGACTCGTCGATCTTCAGCTCGGTCACGGTGGTGCCGGGCAGCTCGAATTTGAAACCGCGCAGGAGCCGCTCGGAGACGGTCATCAGCCCGCGCGCCCCGGTTTTTTCCCGAGCGGCGGCCCCGGCGATGGCGCGGAGGGCGTCGTCGGCGAACTCGGCGCGGATGCCGAAAGCCTCGAACTCGCGCTCATACTGGCGGATGAGGCTGCCCTCGGAATGCTTCATGATGTCGAAAAGATCGTCGGCGGAGAGGGAGTCGCAGACGACGCGCACGGGAAGGCGGCCGATGAACTCGGCCTCGAAGCCGAAGTCGATGAAGTCCTGCGTGACCGGCTCGCGCGACGCGTCCGCGACCTCGCCCCGCTCCTCCCCGGCGTCGGTGACGAAGCCGATGGGGCCTTGGCGCAGGCGGCGCTCCATGATCTTCTCCAATCCCGAGAAGGCCCCGCTGACGATGAAGAGGATGTGCCGCGTGTTGATCGTCTCCCGCGTGGATTTCCCGGTGCGGCTCATCTCGAACATGGCCTGCATCTGCGACTGCATGTCCTGGGGGTTGCGCACGGGCACCTCGGTCTCCTCCATCAGCTTCAGCAGGGTCGTCTGCACCCCTCGCCCGCTCACGTCGCGGCCGCCGGCGTTCGATGCGGTGGCGATCTTGTCGATCTCGTCGAGGTAGACGATGCCATACTGGGCCAGCTCGACATTGCCGTCGGCCTTGCGCACCAGCTCGCGCACGAGGTCGTCCACGTCGCCGCCGACGTATCCGGTCTCGGAAAACTTCGTCGCGTCGGCCTTCACGAAGGGCACGCCGATGAGCTCGGCGATGTGCTTGACGAGATAGGTCTTGCCCACCCCGGTGGGGCCGACGACGATGACGTTCTGCTTCGCGAACTCGATCCGCTTCGCCGCCGCCGGATCGGTCTCGGCGAGGCGCTTGAGGTATTTCGCGTGGTTGTAGTGGTCGCACACGGCGATGGCGAGGGCCTTCTTCGCCTCGTCCTGCCGGATCACGAAGCGGTCGAGATGCTCCTTGATCTGGCGGGGGATGAGATCGAAGCCGAGGATGGGGGACTCGCTGTCGTCGGAGCGCAGGTCGTGATCCTCGCCATCCGGCTCGTGGGCAGTCCTGAAGGCGTCCTCCGCAGGCATCGCGGTCACGGAGACCTGCTCGCCGAAGCTCGTGCGGAAGAAGTCGGTGAGTTTCTTCGCGATCTCCTCGGGATCGGGGAGCGGGTTCTTGTCGTCGTCCTTGCTTGGCATGACGGTAAGGAAAACCGAAATCCGAAATCCGAAATCCGAATTTTTCGAGGTGGAGCCTCGCTGATTTTTTCCACGCCCCGAAAAGATCAGCGAAGATCAGCGGTCGCCGGAGGCCAAATTCGGATTTCGGATTTCGGATTTCAGCTCCCGCCTCAGCGCAACCGCTGCACGAGCGACCAGCTCCGGGCAAAGTCGGGATCGACCTCGGCGAGCGCCTCGGCCTTGGCGGCGACGAGATGGCCTTGGCCGGTGAAGAGTCCGAAATACACCCACGCCCCCCACAACGTCGCGCTGTCGGCGGAAAGCGGAGGCAGGGTCCTCTCCCCCGCCTCGATCAGCCAATCGGGAGCCAGATCCTCCACCCCGATTTCGTTCGGGCCGAACCCGAGATCAAGACGGAAGGTGGCGGCATCGACGGCGGTGACGGTCGCCTCAAGGGGGCGGCCCTCGCGGCGACGGACCACTCCTTTGTAGGGGGAGTCGTTAAGCCGGGCCACGAGGGAGGGGAGGTAGGCTCCAGCCCGTCCGTAGGCGAGGACCAACTCGTCGCGGATCGCGGTGCCGAGCGGCGTTTGCAACTCCTCGCTCCGGAGGCCAGCCTCCCCCTCGGCAAAGCGCAGGGTCCCGGCAAGGGAGGAAAGGGAGGCGGCCACCGCTCTGAGTCGATCGATCTCGGCCTCCTCGGCCGGCGTGGGGGCGTCCGCCGTCGGCGCGGGGGTGTCCGGGGGCGTGGTGGCGGCGATGTCCGGTTCGACGACCGGTTTGACGGCGGCCAGCTTGCGGATTTCGTCGATGCGGTCGAGACGGCGCTTCACGAAGAGGGGGGCCGCCCCGCGAGTGCGAAGCGATTCCGCCCCTTTTTTCAAGACCCCGGCCATGGAGGCGAGCTCCGTTTCCGAGGACGAGGCGGACGGGTTCGGCAGCGAACGGATCGTCGCAACATCGGCGAGGAAGGGCTCGACGCGGGCCTTGAGACGCCCGAGCCAAGGATAGTCGGCGGGCGGACGGCTCTCCGCGAAGGATTGGAGGAGGGCGGCACCTGATTCCCATTCGCCGTGCTGCCAGTTTTTCAAACCAGCGGTCAGCAACCCGAGCGCCTCGATGGAATCAGAGGCGAAAGCCGCGTCGGCGGGGAGGAGCGGAAGCGGGTCAGCCAAGCCGTAGGCGGCGCGTTTCAGAAAGGCGACGGCCTCGGACGGCCCCTCATCGGTCGTGTCCTGAATCTGGAGGACCTTGCGGAAAGACTCGCGGGAGAGCTCCGCCTCGCCGTTGAAAAGGCGGATCGTTCCGAGAAAGAAATGGCACCAGATCCGGGTCGAGGGCGGCGTCTCCGTGTTGGCAGACAGATCGGCGAAGACTTTTTCCGCCTCGCGGAATTTCCCTGCGACCAAATGCTCGCGCCCCCCGAGGAACTGGTCCGCGATACTGCTGTCGCCGACGGTGATGACGCGCTCCCCCTCGCGGATGTCGAGGCCGCCCGCCTCGCCCGGTTCCTCCTTGTCGGGGGAAAGCCATACGCCCCCCACGACGACAGCGAGGAGGATCGCCGCCGCTCCGATCAGCGGCCTTCTGTCCTTGCCTCTCCGCTTCGGTCTCCCCGACGGCTCGATCCCGTCCCGCTGCCGCCGCAGCTCCTCGATCTGCTCGATGAGCTTGTCGTAGGACGGGATGCGATCCTCGGGACGGTAGGCCATCATCGTCTCGACGAGCTTCACTGTCGCCTTTGACAACCTCGGCGCGACCGACTTCAGATTGACGGACTGCTTCTTGATCGTCTTCAACTCCTCCAGCGAAGAAGTGTTCGCGTCGAAAGGAGGCCGCCCCGCGAGGGCGTGGTAGAGGGTCGCGCCGAGGCTGTAGAGGTCGCCGAGAAAAGTGTCGGGCGCGCCGTCCAGCTTCTCCGGCGGCACGTAGAAAGGCGTCGCCCAGAGATCCTCCGAGAGATCCTCGCCATCCTGCTGCAGAGCGAGGCCGAAATCGACCAGCTTCGTCGTGCCGCCGCCGGTCACGAGCAGGTTCCCCGGCTTGATGTCGCGGTGGATGAGGTTCTCCTCGTGCGCCGCCTTCAACCCGTGCGTCACGTCGAGGGCGATCCCCAGCACTTCGGACTCGGGCAGGGCGCCCCGGCTCGCGATGAGCTGTTCGAGGCTGACCGCCTGCAACAGCTCCATCGCGATGAAGAAGTAGTCGCGGTCCCGACCCACGGTGTAGACCTTGACCACATTCGGATGGACGATGGAGGCCGTCAGCTTCGCCTCGCGCTCGAACATCGCGACGAGGGCCTCGTCGCTCCCCAGCGACTGATGCAGGAGCTTCAGCGCGACCTCTCGCCCGAGGTGGCGGTCGACGGCGCGGAAGACCTGGCTCATCCCCCCCTCGCCGAGCAGGCCGACGATCTGATACTGGCCCATCTCCGCCCGCACCCGGACGGGGGCGGCGCAGTGCGGGCATTCGATCTTCGCATACGGGGCCACCCTCGACACGTCGAGCGACTTCCCGCACTCGGGGCAAGCTTCGATCAAGGGGGCTGCTGGGGGGGCTTCTTCCATCGGCGGAACCCGCGCGGGACTCCCGTGCGGCGAGCCGCCAGTGTATCCGGCGGCCCGGCAAGGTCCAGACAAATCCGCATCGGTCCTCGATCCTTGGAAATCCGAATCTCCAAGGGCTTGCCATGGCCCCCGCACCGCGTTAGTTTTCCACTTGGACGCGCATCTTGGAACAGCCCCCGGAACCCCCTCCATCGGACCCTATCGGCTCGGCGGGGAACGACCCCTTTTCATCCTCGGCCCCTGTGTGATCGAGTCGCCCGCCTTCCTCCACGAGGTCGGGCCGCGCGTCCGCGCCATCGCCGACTCCGCCGGGGTCGATTTCGTCTTCAAAGCCAGCTACGACAAAGCCAACCGCAGCTCGGGGAAATCCTTCCGGGGCGTCGGCTGCGAGGAGGGCTGCCGCCTTCTCGCCGAGGTCGGGGCCGCCATCGGAGCGCCCGTGACCACCGACATCCACACCGCCGAGGAGGCCTCCATCGCCGCCGAGTTCGTCGACGTGCTCCAGATCCCCGCCTTCCTCTGCCGCCAGACCGACCTGATCGAGGCCGCGGCGAAGACGGGCCGGGTCGTGAACGTGAAAAAAGGCCAATTTCTCGCCCCTTGGGACGTTAGAAACATAGCCGACAAGCTCGAAGCCTTTGGTTGCCGGAACTACTTCATCACCGAACGGGGCACCACCTTCGGCTACAACAACCTCGTCGCGGACATGAGAGCCATCCCTTGGATGCAGGAAGCAGGCGTGCGGGTCGTCTTCGACGCGACCCACTCCGTGCAGCGTCCCGGCGGAGAAGGCGCCTCCAGCGGCGGCGACGGCCGCCTCGCCCCCGTCCTCGCCCGCGCTGCCGTGGCCGCCGGTTGCGACGGGGTTTTCCTCGAAACCCACCCCGATCCCGCGAACGCCCCCAGCGACGGCCCGAACCAGATACCACTCGACCGGCTCGAACCCGTCCTCGTCCAATTGCGCGAGATCCACGCCCTCGTCCGCCGCCCTGCCGCATGATCCGCGCCCTCCGCCATCGCCTCGTCCGCCGCCTCGCCGCCTGCCTCCTCGCCGGAGCCGTCGTCCCGGGCAGCGGAGCGGCCTCCGACGGCCAGCCCGCCGCAGATCCCGAGAATCCCGCGACGGCGGTGGTGAAGTCGGCCTTGCCGCAGGAGCTCATCAGCCTCATGCCCTTCGGGCGGAAGTTCAAAGGCATCGCCATCCCGACCTACGCCGGGGACAGGCTCAAATCCGTGATGACCGCCGACTCCATCACGCGAGTCGACGAGCGCCATCTCGACCTCGTCAACCTCGTCGTCCAAGTCTACAACTCCTCCGGCGATCCCGAGACCACGATCTCCATGGACGAAGCCGCCTACGATCTCGTCGCCGGCGAACTCGCCAGCAAGACCCCCTCGACCATCCGGCAGCCCCGCTTCACCATGACCGGGGACAAGATGACTTTCGAAACCGTCAACCAAGTCGCCCGCCTCACCGGCAACGTGCATCTCGTCGTCCCCGACGCTGGACGGCTCACATCCGGTTTCAACCTGCCCGGCACCGCCCCCACGAAGACGGACACCCCCTGACCTCGCCACCCGCCATGAACCGATCCCTGCTCGCCATATCCCTCGTCGCGCTATCCCTCTCGCACCCCCTCCCCGCCCAGGAGGACGCTGCCGCCAAGGTCGAGGAAGCCGGACGCAACATCATGTCCGACCCCCGCCTGCGCAACGTCCTCCGCAGCGTGAAACAGGATCCCGCCGCCGCCGTCGATAGCATCCGCCAAGATCCCGAGGAAGCGGTGCGCGAAGCCACCCGCATCTTCCAATCGAACGCCAACGGCGTCGATGCCGAGACCTTGAAAGCCGCCGCCGCGAAAGCCAAGGACGACGGCGTCCTCGACCGTGTCGCGGCCAAGGCGACCGAAGCCGCCGCCAAAGTCGAAGAAGCCGCCATGGCGAAGCTCCAGGAGGAGCCCGCCCAGGAGCCTCCGGCGACGATTCCCGTCCCGGAACCCGCGGCGGATTCCCCTCCTCCGGCCCCGGCTCCTGTCGCAGCTCCCGTGGCCATGCCCGTGGAAGAGGTGCCCGCGACCCGCCCCGCTCCCGGCATCGCCGGGGGCGAACCCGCTCCAGTGGCCATGCCTGTCGCCATCGGCGATCTGGAGATCCCGGCGGACGACGCGCCCTCCACCCCCCGCCCTCCCGTCCCCGCGAAGG
>DDTJ01000014.1 GCA_002344525.1 Akkermansiaceae bacterium UBA2367 | reverse complement strand
TTCCCTACACTCGATTTCGAGTCGAGCGCCTTAAACCGGACTCAGCCATCCCTCCATGATCGCTTCGCCGATGGGACGAAGGGGGCAATCGGAGAACGCCGCGTGGGACCGGTCCGGTGGAACCATGCGGCGGGTCGTTAGTGTCCCCGTTGCGGGCGGATTTTCAAGGGGAAATGCGGGGGCGGATCAATCCGCCTCCCCGCTTCCGCTGTCGCCGCCGTCGTCGAGCACGGCGTCGCGCCCGTAGAACTTCACGAGCCGCTTGATCTTGGGGCGGCCCCGCTCCTCGCGCCAAGCGTTGGTGTCGCGCAGGCTGTAGACGCAGCCGCAATATTCCTGCTGGTAGAACTCCTCGCGCTTCGAGATCTCGATCATGCGCTGGGCTCCGCCCTCCTTGCGCCAGTTGAAGGTCCAGTAGGCCATGCCGGGATGGCGGGCGGCGGCTCGCTCGCCGCAGCCGTTGATCTGGTCCATGTTCTTCCAGCGGGAGATGCCGAGGGTGCTGGAGATGAGGTCGAAGCCGTGCGCCGCCGCGTAGTCGGCCGTCACCTCGAACCGCATGTCGAAGCAGGCGGTGCAGCGGATGCCGCGCTCGGGCTCCTGCTCCATGCCCTTGGTGCGGTCGAACCAGTCGCGGGCGTTGTAGTCCCAGTCGACGAAGGCCATGCCGAGCTTCTCGGCGTAGCGGATGTTCTCCTGCTTGCGGATCTCGTATTCGTCGCGCGGATGGATGTTGGGGTTGTAGAAGAAGATCGTGGTCTCGATCTTCGAGGCGGCGAGGGCGTCCATGACCTCGGCGGCGCAGGGGGCGCAGCAACTGTGCATGAGGACGCGCGACGAGCCGTTGGGCGTTTCGAGGACGGGCCGCTCGTAGTTCTCCACGGAAAAGCGCGACGGGTCGCCGCCGCCGTTTCCATCGCTGCTCGATCGTCTTCCCATGGGGTCAGGGTCTGGGATAGAGTAGATAGGATTCGCGCCGTTTCAAGAACTGCTCCAGATCGGGCTGCCACAGGGCGCGGATTTCGTCGCGTCCGGCCCCGGCGAGGATGGCCCGGAGGGTCGGGCGGTGGCGGAGGAGGACATCGCCTTTCTCCTCAAGGGTGAAGGTCCTCGGGTGCAGCGCGTGCAGCGCCCGCATCAGCTCGATCCCGAGATCGAGGGGGCGGAAGTGCTCGCGGTCGCTGAGATAGAAACGCACCCCGGCACAGTCCTCGCCTTTGTAGACGCTGGCGTCGGGGGTGAAGCGGGCGGGCAGCACTTCGACGCCGGGGAGATTTTGCGCGCGGAGGCGCTGGGCGAGCCGTCCGTCGTGGATCCAAGGGGCGCCGATGTGCTCGAAAGGCGAGGGCGTGCCCCGGCCCACAGAGACGTTGGTGAACTCGATGAGCCCGACGCCGGGATAGAGCAGGGCTTGGGCGGGGCTGCGCATATTGGGCGAGGGGTTGACCCAAGGCAAACCGGTCCCGTCGAAGCGCGTCGCGGGGTCCCAGCCTTCGACCGGGACGACTTCCAGATCGGCCCCGACGCCGCGTTCGGCGTTGAACATCCTCGCGAGCTCCCCGGCGGTCATGCCGTGCTGCACGGGGAGGTCGTGGAAGGCGACGAAGTCGTTGCCCTCGCCGGTGCGGACCGGTCCGTCGACGACGACCCCGCCGACGGGGTTGACGCGGTCGAGGACGACGAAGCGGATTCCCGCCTCCTTCGCCGCCTCCATCGCGAGGCCCATGGTCGAGACGTAGGTGTAGAAGCGGCAGCCGATGTCCTGGATGTCGAAGACGAGGGCGTCGAGACCCTCCAGTTGCTCGGGTGTGGGTTTGCGTTTTTCGGATTTGTAGAGGCTGTAGACGGGCAGCCCCGTGGCGGCGTCGGTGCTGTCGTCGATGGAGTCCTGGTCGAGGAGGCCGCGGATGCCGTGTTCGGGGGAGAAAAGGGCTTTCAATTCGACTCCCGGCGCTTCGGCGAGCAGGTCGATGGTGGAGCGGCGCTCGCGGTTGATGCCAGTCTGGTTGGTGATGAGGCCGATTTTCGATCCGGCGAGAAGGGCGAAGCCGTCGCGCTCCAGCACGTCGATGCCGTTGCGTACGCCGCCCGCGGGCGCGGGGGATGGCGTGGGCGGGGCGGCGGGCGGCTCGGGCGCGGGGACGGGCTTGGTGTAGCCGACGGCCTCGGCCGCGAGGGTGCCGACGAGGATGCGCAGGGCTTTGATCCGCCCGGCTTCGCTGGGATGGTTGCGGTTCGTGAGGAGGATGACGAAGGTCTCCGAGGCGGGATCGACCCAGATGGACGTACCGGTCCAACCGGTGTGGCCGTAGCCGGAGAGGGGGAATCTCTCGCCGCGCTGGCTGGCGAAGGACGAGGAGAGATCCCAGCCGAGGCCGCGCCCCGTGCCGAGCGAGGCGGGAAGCTGGTTCGTGGTCGATTGCTTGACCCAGCCCGGATCGAGCAGGGTCTGGTCCCCGTGCTTTCCCTCGTTCAGAAAGCAGCACACGTAGGCCGCGACGTCCTTCGCCGTGCCGAACAGCCCGGCGTGGCCCGCGACGCCCTCCATGCGCCGTGCCGTGGGATCGTGGACCTGCCCGCGGAGGAGTCCGTATTCCGGAAGGATCGTCGTCGGGGCGATGCGTTCCATCCGGGCGGGGTCGGGCCGGTAGCCGGTGTCGTCCATGCCGAGCGGGGCGAAGAAATGCTTCGCCGCGTAGGTGTCGAGTCGCTCGCCCGAGACGCGGCGCACGATTTCGCCGAGGAGGATGAAATTCACGTCGCTGTAGCGGAAGCGCGTCCCCGGCTTCTCCAGCAGGCCGACGGTGGCGGCGCGGCGTACGCCCTCGCTGTAACCCCAGAAATCCCCTTCGCTCAGGAAGATGCCCGGTGGCAGGCCGCTGCAATGGGAGAGGAGCTGGCGCACGATGATGCCCGCGCGGTCCTCCGGGAGCGGCACTGGCTCCGCCGCCTCGGGCCGGACGCCGCCGGAGAGGAATTCGGGGATCCACTTCGCCACGGGATCGTCGAGGGAGAGCTTGCCTTCCCCGAGCAGTTTCAGGATCGACGGAGTGGTCGCCATCACCTTCGTCAGGCTGGCGAGGTCGAAAACCGTGTCCGCCGTCATCGCCTCCGAACCCGGCGAGACGAGGCGTTTGCCGTAGGCCTTTTCGTAGACCTCGCCCTTCGACTCGATCCGCAAGACCGCGCCGGGGATGTCGCCGCGTGAGATCGAGGCGGCGATCTCGCGGTCGATGGCTTGGAGCTTGTCCTTTCGCATGGGGGCGGCGTGCGAGGCGGCGGCGGCGGTCCACACGAGTCCGGCGGCGAAGGCGAGGAGCGGGACTCGGGATTTGGAGAGGCGGTCCAAGGCGATGGAGGGTGGGGGAAGGAAAGAGGGTCGAGTCGTCGGCCCGACCCTGTGCAGTGTGCCTTATTTCGGCGAGGGAATCAATGCGGGCTTGAAAGAGGGGGGCGGGCGGAAGGTATCCGGAGCGATGGAGGGATCGAGCCGATCCCCCAAGGACCTGCTTGGAGGCGGAGAGGGGTTCTCCTCGCAACGCTTGAGGTCCTTGGAGGAGGCTTGGCGGTGGAGCCGGAGGGAAGCCGCCTCTTCTTGGGTGAGGTTGGGTTCTAACGCGCGGAAGAGGCAGACGCAAGAAGCAAGGGAGTCCACTCCAGATTGGAGCGTGCCATCGCCACTGCCGATAAAGAAGAAGGAGCGGAAGCGTTCGCCTTCTTCGGCCATGAAGGTGATGATGATGCGCTCTGGATCATTCACGAAATAGCTCGCGGATTGGGCGTCGGTCCCATGCTTCTTGTAATTCAGGCGCAGATTCCGGGATGCGGTGATCCTATTGCAGTCTGCGATCACGTCACCGATGGTGAAGGGAAATGTCGGCGCGGGCCATGCGTCGCCTCACATCCTTCGGAGAATCTCTGCCTTCTTCGTGTCGAATTCGGCCTGTCCGATCAATCCGGCATCAAGCATCTGTTTCAGCTTGGTAAGCTGGGCGATCGGGTCTTCTTGGGGAGCCGCCGCTTGCGAAGGCGCGGCAAACGCAGTCTGGACCGTGACGCCTCCGGCTCCGGCCCGCTTCTCCTCCAGCGAGCGTTCGCGCCGCTCTTCGATCATGCGCTCCTCGATTTCCTGAGCGTAGGCATAGACCCTCCTTGCTTGTTTTTTCGGAAGGCTGTCCAGAGAAACCTTCTGTCCGCCAACGAGGAGGCACGAGATCGTCGCGCCGAGCATCTGTTCGCTGAGGTGAACGTCGTGGACCTGTCTCCAGAGAATATCTTGGAAAGTGAAGCCAGTCAGCTTCGGCCTCGCCACGATGAATCGTCGGTTCGTGAGAATGATCGCATCGGGGGAGATCGTAATGACCGGCTTTCGTTGGACGCAGACGTAATCCACGGTTTCGCCTTTGATCAGGAGGTCGTTCACCTTGGCGAGAATCTTCCGCACAGCGCCGGGTCCTGTTCGTCGGAAACCAGCTTGCGGAACGCATCGTCAAAAGTCCTTTCGATCCGACCGGCGGCTCCGACGACTTCAACGGCATGGGAGTCGATCACGGGTTGCAACTCCATGCTCGAGGCGGGGAGAGAAGGGACTGCGAGGCTCGTTTGCGCAAAGGCGATGATCGAGTTTGCGGGCGTCCAATCAGCCATGCCTTCCTGCCATATGAACACCGTTTCAGGCAATTCGCCCGACTCGACGAAATCCCTGATCTGCTCGGCCTCGAAGGGGCCGCTTTGCTCGTCGTTATGGAAGATTAGATAGGACATGGATTGCTGGGGATTTCCTTGGGAGGCTGAGGAGGGCGCTGGCTCGTGCTGGACTTGGAAGGAGGGGAGGGGATCATCGGCGAAGGGCGAGGCTCCTTGGGATCACGTCCCCGCCCATGCCCGACATTTTAGCGGTTCCAAAATCTCGATCAAGTCTCGTATACAACTTTCTGTGGGCAGACGCAAGGAAACCCAACGCTTACAGAATCTCCGTTGGGCGCAATTCAGACAGAGCAACGGGAGATTGGCCGCAGAATTGGCTTGGCCGTGAGAGCTAGACGGGAGGAATTGGGGCTGACTCAAGAGGAGTTGGCCCTTCAATCCGACCACCATCGGAACTACATCGGCTATCTGGAACGTGGCGAGAGATGTCCGAACGTCGCCACTCTGGAGAGAATCACCCGCGCTCTCGACCTCAAAGTCTCCGAATTGCTGGCGAAAGCGGGCTACTGAGGCGGGGGCGAAGAAATTTTCGCTGTCCGAATCGACGAGGCGAGAACCCCAACGGCTGCAACGCTATGGTCCGCCGACAGGGGGTGTGAATTTTTACTCTTCCTAACTCCTTGATTTAGAAGAGAGTGGGCAGAGAAGGATTCGAACCTTCGAAGGTATAACCAGCAGATTTACAGTCTGCCCCATTTGACCGCTCTGGAATCTGCCCGATCCCGGGATGCGGCGGCACCGCCACATTGCGAGGGCGGCAAGATGAAGGATCGCACCGGATTTGCAAGGAGTTTCTTGTCTGCGATCCGCCCTCGGCGGGAGGTCGGGCCTTTCAGATCAGATCCTCGGCCACGACGGAATTCTGCTCGCGGGTGGAGAGCGCCTTGGCTTGGGAGACGACCCGGACTTGGTCGCACTCGAAGCGGTAGGCGTGGCAGTTCGGGCAGATGTTCACCTTGCTGGCGACGATCGAATCGCAACCGAAACACACCTTGTAGTGGGCGGGATTCTTGACGATACGACGAGCCCTCTTGGCACGTTCGGCTAAAGCGGCGTTCTCCTTGGACATGCGTAAGGAATTTAGCGGTTCCGCCGTTTTTTTGCAAGAATGAAATCACAAATCTAGAATTTTCTCATAATTTTTGTAAAAACTATAAGAATGTTTGAATGTGTTGAGGAAAATCGCCTTGTTTGCAGGGGTTGGGGAGGTCCACGGAATTTCATGGAACCTTCCTGTGCCTAATCCCTTTCCATGAAATTCTGTGGATTCCGTGGGCAACTCCTTCCATCGGAGCCGTAGCGAAGTTCCTGAACTTCGGCGAACGTCCCTCGAAACGCCGCGCGGGGAGAAGTTCTCACGAACTTCTCTACGGGTTCCGTCGTCTGCCCTGCCCCGCTTCAAGCAGAGCCGTGTTGAAGCCGTCTTCCGGAAGGCGGGAGAATCCGTTTTCTCCTGCGCGGGTTTGCGGCTAGCATCCACGGCTTTGAAATCGTCCGGGGAACAGACCGGGGCGCTCGATCTTGCGACGCCTCCGTTGCGGCGGAGCCGTCGTCTCGCGGCGGCTTGGAAGCGCGTGCCTTTCGCCACGGCGGAGGATCCCGTGGTGATCGACCATGTCGCCGAGGCGGGGCAGCCGCTCTACGTCGCGGCGGCGATCGCGGCTTGGCGCGAGGCGGGGCGTCTCGATTCGGCGGTGTGGGTGCTCTGCCCGCAGGTGAAGACGCAGGAGGTGATGCAGACGGAACTCGCCGTGTGGGGCTGCGAGGCGCTCTTCCTGCCGGAATACGAATGGGCCGGGTTCGAGGAGACCCTGCCCGATCCCGAATCGGCCGCGGAGCGGCTCGCGGTGCTGAAGGAGTTGCACGAGACGACGCGGGAAAAGGGCGAGGCCGTCGTCGTGCTCACGGCCGATTCGCTCACGGAGAGCGCCCCGCCTCCGGGTTCACTGACGCGGCAGGCGGAATGCCTGAGGCCCGGTGATCGGCTCGATCTGGAGGCCTTCGCCGCGAAGTTGGAAGCGGCGGGCTACGAGCGCGAGGCGCAGGTCTTCCAGCGCGGGCAGTTCGCCTTGCGCGGGGGCATCGTCGATGTGTTCTCCTGGCAGGCGCTGCATCCGGTGCGCGTCGAACTGTTCGGCGACGAGATCGAGTCGGTGCGCGAGTTCGACGTGGATTTGCAAACCTCCATCGGGCGGGTCGCCGCTTGCGAAATCCTCCTGAGCGAGGCGAATCTGGAGCCCTCGGGCCGCGTCGTGGACTACCTTGACGAAGGTGATCTCGTCATCGCGGTGGATTGCGAGAGCGAACTCGCCCAAGTCCGCATCCTCGGCGGCGCGGACGAACGGGCGGGCCTCGCCGAGGACTTCGACGGGGCCTGCTATGACAATCCCCTCGGCGAATTCGGCGCGGGCGATTTCATTCTCCAAGAGGCGCGGCGCGAGGAATTCTTCCGGCAGATCGCGCAGTGGAGGAAGGAGAGATGGACCGTGCTGATGGCCTTCCACTCCGAGGGCGAGAAGGAGCGCTTCACCGAACTGATCTTCGAGAAGGCGTGGAAGGACGGCTTTCTCAAACCCGTCATCGGATCGTTGAGCCGCGGTTTCACCCTCCCCGACGCGAAGCTCGCGGTCTTGAGCGACGCGGAGATTTTCGGGCGCTATCAGAACCAGCGCGGCCACCGCCGCTACCGCCTCGCCCGCGAGTTGAAGTCGAGCAAGCAGGTCTCCGACTTGCGCGAATATGGCTATGGCGATCTCGTCGTCCATCTCGACTATGGCATCGGCAAGTTCAAGGGCATCCGCACGCGCGAGACGCCCGAGGGCGGGCAGGAGGTGCTGGAGATCGAATACGAGGACTCGGCGCGCCTTTTCGTCCCCCTCGACCAGGCCCATCTCGTCTCGCGCTACATCGGCACGGGGAAGAAGGCGCCGAAGCTCTCTCGCCTCGGCGACAAGCGCTGGGCGCGGACGCGGCGCGACGCGGAGAACTCGATCCTCGACTACGCGGGGCGGCTTCTCTCGATCCAAGCCGAGCGGTCGGCGCACCGGGGCTTCGCCCATCCGCCCGACAACAAGTGGCAGTGGGAGTTCGAGCACGCCTTCATCCACAAGGAGACGCCCGACCAGCTCCGCGCCATCACCGAGGCGAAGGCCGACATGGAGAGCTCCAAGCCGATGGATCGGCTCATCTGCGGTGACGTGGGCTTCGGCAAGACCGAGGTTGCGATCCGCGCGGCCTTCAAGGCGGTGATGTCGGGCAAGCAGGTCGCCATCCTCGCCCCGACCACGGTGCTCGCGGAGCAGCATTATCGGAACTTCCGCGAGCGCATGTCCGACTTCCCCGTGAAGATCGAGATTCTGAGCCGCTACCGCAGCCCCGCCGAGCAGCGGCAGACTCTGACAAACCTTCTCTCCGGCTCCGCCGACATCGTGGTGGGGACGCACCGCGTCATCTCGAAGGACGTCGCGTTCAAAAACCTCGGCCTCGTTGTCGTGGACGAGGAGCAGCGCTTCGGCGTGCAGCACAAGGAGCGCTTCAAGGAGATGTGGCGCTTCGTCGATGTCCTCACCCTCTCGGCCACGCCCATCCCACGGACCCTCTACCTCTCCATGATGGGCGTGCGCGAGATGTCCGTGATCGACACCCCGCCGCCGAACCGCCGTCCCGTCGCGACCACGGTCTGCCCCTACGACGAGCGCATCATCCGCTCGGCCATCGAAAAGGAGCTGGCGCGGCAGGGTCAGGTCTTCTTTCTCCACAACCGCGTCAAATCCATCGAGGGGGTGAAACGCCGCATCGAGGATCTCGTTCCCGGCGCACGCGTCGCCATCGGGCACGGGCAGATGGACAGCGATCTGCTGGAGGACGTGATGGGCCGCTTCATCCGGCACGAGTTCGACGTGCTCGTCTGCACCACCATCATCGAGAGCGGGGTCGATATTCCCAACGCCAACACCATCCTCATCGACCGCGCCGACCGCTTCGGCCTCGCCGACCTCTATCAAATCCGGGGCCGGGTGGGCCGTGCCGACCGTCGCGCCTACGCCTACCTGATGCTGCCGCCCGACATGCTGACCGTGGGCGACGCCCGCAAGCGCATCAACGCGATCAAGCAATACTCGTCGCTCGGGGCGGGCTTCAAAATCGCGATGCGCGACCTCGAAATCCGTGGCGCGGGGAATCTGCTGGGGACGCAGCAGAGCGGCCACATCGCCGCGATCGGCTTCGACCTCTATTGCCAGCTCCTCAAGCAGTCCGTGGCGAAACTGAAAGGCGAGCCCTCCGCCGACCGGATCGACCTCTCCATGCGCATCGACTTCCTCCGCACCAACGAGGCGGCTTGGTTGAAGAACCCCGACGACGGCCTCCCCGCTTTCATTCCGGCGGCTTACATGCCCGAGGCGCGGCTGCGCATCACCGCCTACCGCGAGCTGGCCGAGGCCTCGCGCACGGAGGACCTCGAAGCGTTGCGCGAGAATTGGACCGACCGCTTCGGCAAGCTGCCGCCCGCCACCGAGCATCTCCTCACCGCCACCGAGATCCGCATCCACGCCGCGCGGAAGGGATGCGGCGTCCTCGAAACGCAGGAGGGCAAGCTGAAGCTGACGAAGAATGGCAAGTATGTTCAAATAAATGGCAAGTTCCCGCGTTTAATCGGGGACAACGAGGAGGAATGGCTTGAGTCGGCCCTCGACTGGGTCATCGACCTGTGAGAAAGTAGCCTTGGTTTTCCCCCGGCCCCATGAACACGAAACAACACTGGCTCCCGGCCCTTGCCATCGCATTGGCGCTCCCCGCCCTGCTTTCCCTTCCTTGCGCCGCCGCCCCGGTCGAGCTGAACCGCATCAAGGCGGTCGTCAACAGCGAACCCATCACCCAGACCATGGTGGACCAGGCGGTGACGACGCAGGTGCAGGTCTGGCTGATGGGCAACAACGGCATGGTCAGCAAGGCCGAGGCCCAGCGCGAAGTCCGCCGCATGCAGGAGCGGGCGCTGGAGGACCTCATCGATCGCAACCTCATCCTCAGCGAATTCAAGAAGCTCGGCGGCCAGATCAAGGACCAGTACGTCGACGAATCGGTCAACCGCTTCATCACCGAGCGCTTCAAGGGCGACCGCGACAAATTTCTGGAGGAGTTGAAGAAGTCGGGCATGACCATCGCCCAGTTCCGCGAGATGCAGCGCGACCAGATCGCCATCCAAGCCCTGCGCTCTAAGCACGGCGGCGAGGACGTGGTGCCGAACACCCCCGGGGAGAAGCGGTTGAAGTACAGCGAGATCAAGGGCGAGTTCGCCTCCGACGGCCAGCCCAAGCTGCGCATCATGTCCATCCCCAAGCAGACCCCGGAGAGCAGCCACGAGGCGCAGAAGAAGGTGCTCGACTCGGTCCTGGGCCAACTCCGCAGCGGGGGCGACTTCGGCGCCCTCGCGAAGAAGCACTCCGCCGACAGCTTCGCGAAAGAGGGCGGTTACGTCGGCGTCATCGGCAAGAACGAGTTGAACGAGGGCCTCACCCGCATCGCCTACAGCATGTCCGCGGGCCAAGTTAGCCAGCCCCTCGACGACGGCCCCTTCTGGCGCATCCTCAAAGTCGACGCCCGCGTCGGGCAGAAGACGCCCTCCTTCGAGGAAATCGAGGAGGAGGTGGACCGCCGTCTCACCATCGAAAAGCGGCAGAAGAAGCTCGAAAGCTGGCTCAAGAAACTCCGACGCGACGCCAACGTGCGGATTTACGAGGATTGAGGCGGGCTTGACGATGCGGCTTCGGGTTATACATTATGATGTATGGTCCGCACCCAAATCTACCTCACCTCTTCAGAGGCCCAAGGAGTCGCCAGAGTCGCCTCGGAGTCCGGTCGCAAGCAGAGCGAAGTGATCCGCGAGGCGATCGACCAATATCTGGTCCGTCTCGGCCCGCAGGATCGGCTCGGGCGCTTGCGGGCGGGGCGGGAGCTGTGGAAGGACCGGGACGATCTTTCGTTGGAGACCTTGCGCGATGAGTTCGAGCGGTTTTGACCGATGCTGGTCGATACGGACATCCTCATCGACTATCTCCGCGGGCAGGCCGACGCGGTCGCCTTCCTTGAGGCGAATATCGACTCCGTGTCCATTTCCGCCGTGACGGTGGCCGAACTGTTTCAAGGCGTGCGCGAAGGCCGCGAGCGCACCGAGCTCGCCACGATGCTTTCCGCGATGGTCGTGCTGCCCTTGACCCAGGAGATCGCCGAGCAGGCCGGCCTCTTCCGACGGGACTACCGCGCCAGTCTGGGATGCGGACTCGCCGACTGCATGATCGCCGCGACCGCCGCCAAGCATCGGCTCGAATTGGCGACCTTGAACGCGCGGCATTTTCAAATGCTGCCGCAGGTCACGACTCCCTACACCAAGCCGGGGACCGCGCCGTCGTGAAAGGCGGATGCCTCCGCCGGAAAATCGCGTAGACTCCCCCCGTGCGCGTCCTCGCTATCGACCCTGCGCTGCGGAACACGGGTTTCGCGGTGATCGAAGAAACGTCCCCTGCCTCCGGTCGGCGGACGCATCGGGCGCTGGCCTATGACGTGATCCGGAATCCCCCCGGCCTGCGCCAGTCGGGCTGCCTCGTCGCGATCCGGGAGCGCCTCGTCGAGGTCATCCGCGAGTTCTCCCCCGAGGTCTGCGCGGTCGAAGGCGTCATCTTCGTGCAGAGTTACCGCACCGCCATCACCCTCGGCGCGGCTCGCGGGGCCGCCCTCCTCGCCGCCGCCGAGCACGGGCTGGAGATCTACGAATACGCCCCGAAACGGGTGAAGCAGGCCGTCGTCGGACGCGGCGCGGCGGACAAGCAGCAGGTCGCCTTCATGATGCGCGCCCTCCTAGGCCTCGTCGAGACGCCCCCGTCCGACGCCGCCGACGCCCTCGCCATCGGCATGGCGCATTGCTACGCCCACGACCCGAAACGCGCCGCCGTCCTCGAACCGCCCGTCCCGCTATGAAACCGGAGGACTCCCGCAACATCCTCATGCTCGCGGCGGTCGAGGAGACCGACGAGGGCGGGATCGTCCTCCCGCTCCAAGACCGCCACGAGGCCTCGCGCGAGGCGGGCGCACCCCTGCCCGCGCATCCCGGACGCGCCCGCGAGGAGGCTTTTCTCTCCGCCCGCGCCGCCGCCCTCTTGGAGCGGCTCCACGGACGCCTTTCCGACACCGCTTGGCTCGATCCCGCCGCGCCTGCCCATCCCTCGCGGCATCCGGGACTCGTTCTCGGTCTGCTCTTCCTCGCTGCCGTCGTCGGCTATCTCTCGAACGAACTCGGGCCGGAGAAACGCATCAACATCCTCTCCTTCCCCCTGCTCGGCATCCTCGCGTGGAGTCTGCTCGTCTATCTGCGCGAGATCTGGCTCTTCCTCTCGCGGCGAAGCCCGGCGCTTTTTGAAAAAATCTTCGCCGGCTTCGCGCGGCGGACGGTTCCGGGCGCGGCGGACGATCCCACCTCCCGCGTCCTCTCCGAGGCCCGTCGCCTCTTTGAAAAACGCTGGGCGCGGCTCTCCGCCCCGGCCACGGCGGCGCGGCTAAAATCGCTCCTCCATCTCGCCGCCCTCGTCCTCGCGGGTTCGGCCATCGGAGGAATGTACGCCCGAGGCATCGCCAACGAATACCGCGCCGTGTGGGAGAGCACCTTCATCTCGGATAGCGCCCAGCTCCGGCCCTTGCTCCAAACCGTCCTCGGTCCCGCCGTCGCGATCAGCGGGGGAGAACTGCCCTCCATCAAGCAGCTCGACGCCATCCGCGGCGCCGACGCCCCCGGCGAGAACGCGGCCCGCTGGATCCATTGGTATGCCCTCACCATCGCCCTCTTCGTCCTCGCGCCCCGCGCGATCCTCGCCCTGCTCTGGCGGTTCCGCGCCGCCCGCCTCGCGCGTTCCTTGCCCTACCGCGAAGCCGCGCCGCGCTACTACGCCCGCCTCCTCGCGACCTCATCGGGATCGGCCCGCCGCGCCGTCCTCGTCCCCTACGCCTTCGACCCTGACAAAGCCATCAAAACCGCCCTCGTCCGCCGCCTCGAGGACGAGTTCGGCGCTTCCGTCGAGGCGGACTGGCGGCCCCCGGTCCGCTTCGGAGAGGAGGAGGATATCGCCTTGGGCGAAAGCGCCGACGGGGCCGAGATCGTGCCGCTGCTCTCCTTCGCCGCCACCCCCGAGCGCGAAACCCATCTTGCCCTGCACCGCACCCTGTCAGGTCTCGCGCTCACCCCTGTCCGCTTCGTCCTGCTCGAAACCTCGGCCTTCGACCGCAAGGCGCGCGACCTGCCCGACGCCTCCGAGCGCCGCGCCGCCCGCGAGGAGGCGTGGAGGCGGCTCTTCGAAGGCGAGTCTGTCGCCTTGATCCTCCACCCCGAGTGACCCCATGCCCGACGCCTCCGACCACGAGATCGTGCTGAGCCTCATCTCCCACACCAACGTGGGCAAGACCGCCCTCGCCCGCACCCTGCTGCGCCGTGACGTGGGCGAGGTCGCCGACAGCGCCCACGTCACCGTCGTGCCCGAGGCTTGGCCGCTGATCGAATCGGGCGAACGCCGCGCCCGGCTCTGGGACACGCCCGGTTTCGGAGCGAACCTCGCCAAGCTCGCCAAACGCCTCCGCGCAAACGATAACCCTGTCGGCTGGCTCCTCCACCAAGTCTGGGACCGCGCCACCGACAAGTCCCTCTGGTGCAGCCAGGAGGCGATCCGCAACGTCCAGTCCGAGGCCGACGTCGTCCTTTACCTTGTCGATGCCTCGCAGACGCCGGAGGAGACCGGCTACATCGACCTTGAGATCGAGGTCATCGAATGGATCGGCAAACCAGTCCTCGTCTTCCTCAACCAGACCGGATCACCCGATCCCGGGCACGAAGGCCGCCTTGAAGAGGAATGGCGCGAACGCCTTTCGCGGCACTCCGTGGTCAAGCGCGTCTCCACCCTCGACGCCTTCACCCGTTGCTGGATCCAAGAGCACCGCATCTTCGCCCAAGCCGCCGAGATCCTCCCTGGCGCGAAGCGCGAGACCGCCCGGCTCCTTTCCGAAGCGTGGGCCTCCCGCCAACTCGATGTGTTCGACGAATCCATCCGCGCGATGGCCGGGCTCGCCCACGCCGCCCTCGCCGACACCGAGCCGCTGCCGGAGCAAAGCCTCGTCGGCAAACTGCTCTTCCTCCTCCAGAAAAACGAGAGCAACCACGAGCTGGAGCGCATCCAGAAGGCGATGCACCACCGCCTCTCCGCGCATACCTCCGGGACCGTGAAGCGCCTCATCGCATTGCATGGACTCTCCGGCGAGACGGCGGCGAAGCTGGCCGAGGCATCCGTGCGGAACCTCGAAGCGAAACCCGACATCGACGAATCGCTCGCCGCCGTGATCGGCGGGATCGGGGCCGGGCTGCTCGGCGGACTCGCCGCCGACCTCGCCTCCGGCGGCATGACCCTCGGCGGCGGGGCCATCGTCGGGATGCTGCTGGGCGGCGGCACCACCTACGCCATCGCCAAGGGCTACAACCTCGCCCAGACCGGGCGCAACCGGGTGCGCTGGTCCGAGGCCCATTTCCGAGAGCAGGTCAAATCCATCCTCCTCCTCTACCTCGCCGTGGCCCACTTCGGGCGCGGGCGCGGCGACTGGCGCGATCCGGTGAACAACCCGGCGCGATGGCAGGAACTCGTCGGCGAGCAGGTCGAGGCGAAGCGGGGAGCTTGGGGCAAGCTCTGGAAAAAAGGTGCCGACGATCCCGACGCCACCGTTTTGAAAGCCGATCTCGCCAAGGAGCTGCGCACCGCCCTCGTCGCGGTGCTGGGGCAGCTCTATCCCGAGGGCCGGGCGCTGTTCGGACGGGGGTAGACGCCCCGCCGATCCGAATTCGCGAACATTCGCGGGGATTTGCGGCCATTCGCGTCCCAAAAGAAGAGGAACGCGAATTTGCGCGAATGAAACGCGAATTGCCGCGAATGGGGGAAGGTTTCACAGATTTCCCACGAACTCCACCCCGATCCATAAACACTGGACTATCCCCGCATCTGCGCTAGAGGTTCCCCTTTTGCCAACCCTCCCGGACCCACTCATGTCGGCCCCGAAACAACAGACCCTCGCGTCCGCCGCCGCCCTCACCGGCACCTCCCTGCACACCGGGGAGCAGGTCACGCTCACGATGACGCCCGCGCCCGTGAACACGGGGATCAAGTTCCGCCGCGTCGACCTGCCCGACAAGCCCTTCATCGACGCCCACGTCTCCAAGGTCCAGACCGTCGAGCGGGCCACGACCCTCGCCGAGGGCTCGGTGAAGGTCCACACCGTCGAGCACGTCATCTCCGCCTTGGTCGGCATGGGCGTGGACAACGCCATCATCGAGATGGACGCGAACGAGCCGCCCATCGGCGACGGCTCGGCCCGGCCCTTCGTCGATTGCATCAAAAAGGCCGGTATCGTCGCGCAGGACGCCAACCGCCGCGTCTTCGAGATCCGCGAGCCCGTCCACCTTGAGACTGCGGGCGGCTCCCTCCTCACCATCGTGCCCGACAAGGGCTTCCGCATCTCCTGCACCCAAGTCGGTCCCGACGGGCGCATGACCCAGTTCTACTCCACCGAGATCACCCCCGAGACTTACGAGAAGGAGATCGCCCACGCCCGCACCTTCGTCTTCTACGAGGACGTGCAGCCCCTCCTCGAAAAAGGTCTCATCAAGGGCGGCAGCCTTGAGAACGCCGTCGTCGTCAAGGGCGACTCGGTCATGAGCAAGGAGGCGATGCGCTACCCCGAGGAGTTCGCCCGCCACAAGATCCTCGACCTCGTCGGCGACCTGATGCTGAGCGGGAAGCGCATTATGGGCCACGTTATCGCCGTGAAGCCCGGTCACGGGCCGAACACGCAGATGGCCGAAAAGCTGGCCAAGACCTTCGCCCAGACCCTCGCCGCGATCCCCTCCGTGAGCATCCCCACGGGCGAGGGCGTGATGAGCAACATCGAGGTGCAGAAGGTGCTGCCGCACCGCTACCCCTTCCTCATGGTGGACCGCATCATCGGCTTCGACGGCGAGTTCAAATGCACCGGGGTGAAGCAGGTGACGATCAACGAGCCCTACTTCCAAGGCCACTTCCCCGGCCATCCCGTCATGCCCGGCGTGCTTCAGGTCGAGGCCATGGCCCAAGTCGCGAGCATCTCCCTGCTGCGCCAGCCCGAGAACCAAGGCAAGATCGGCTACTTCATGAGCGCCGACAGCGTGAAGTTCCGCAAGCCCGTCTTCCCCGGCGACACCCTCGTGATCGAATCCGAAATCCTGAAAGTGCGCCGCAACATCGGCTACGCGAAATGCCGTTGCAGCGTGAACGGCGAGACGACTTCGGAGGGGGAGTTGAAGTTCGCCCTGATGGATTGAAGGGGGCAGGAGTCACGGGTCATGGGTCACGAGTGAGAAAATGGCGAACGAAATCCATCCCACGGCTATCGTCGATCCGGGCGCGGAACTCGGGGACGGGATCGTCGTCGGCCCCTACTCCGTCATCGGTGCGGGGGTGAAGCTCGGCGACGGCTGCCGCCTCCACAACCACGTCACCCTCGCCGGGCCGAGCGAGTTCGGGGTGAACAACGAGTTCCATCCCTACGCCTCCATCGGGCAGCGGACGCAGGATTTGAAATACGTCGGCGAGCCGACCTATCTGAAAGTGGGCGAGGGGAACACCTTCCGCGAATTCTGCACGGTGAACCGCGGCACCGCGCCGGATTCCTGCACTGTCATCGGCAGCCACGGGAACTTCCTCGCCTACAGCCACATCGCGCACGACTGCGTCGTCGGCGACCATGTGGTCTTTTCAAACAACGGCACTCTCGCTGGCCACGTCACTGTCGGCGATCACGCCATCATGGGGGGGCTCACGGCGGTGCATCAATTTTGCCGGATCGGGGCGCACGCCATCACCGGGGGCTGTTCGAAAATCGTGCAGGACGTGCCTCCCTTCATGATCGCCGACGGCAATCCGGGCAAGGTCCGCGCCATCAACTCCGTCGGGCTGAGCCGTCGCGGCTTTTCCGAAGAGGCGATCGCCCTGATCAAAAAGGCCCACCGCGTCCTCTATCGCGAGCAGCGGAACTACCGCGAATCCCTCGAAATCCTCCGTGCGTGGCCCGACCGCAGTCCAGAGATCGACCTGCTCATCGACTTCGTCGGCGCTTCGGAGCGGGGGATCAGTTGAGTCGTCGGTGGACCAAGGAAGGGGACTTTCCCAAGTCCCCCTCCAACAAACCGGGACTTGGGAAAGTCCCGCTCCTTGCCTCCTATGCCCGAACTCGCCGAAGTCGAATACTACCGCAAGCAGTGGAACCCCGGCCTCGGCGGCACCGTGGCCAAGGTCCACACCCACCCTGCGGCCCGCATCTTCCGCGAAGCCCCGGCGCGGGCGGTCGAGCGCGGCCTCGCGGGACGCCGCTTCCTCGCGAGCCACGCCCACGGCAAGCAGATGCTCTTCGAATTCTCCGGCGGGGCTTGGCTGGGTCTGCATCTCGGCATGTCGGGCGAGCTGGGCGTCGCTCCTGCTAGGCACGAGTCCGGAAAGCACGAGCACCTCGTCCTCGCGCTCGATTCGCTCTCCCTCGTTTTCAGCGACTACCGCATGTTCGGCAAGCTCAGCCTCGACCTCGTCGAGGACGGGCAACCGCCGCTCTGGTGGCGCGAACTGCCGCCGCAGCCTCTCGACTCGCGCTTCACGAAGGCGTGGGTGCGCGGCTTCGTGCGCCGCTTCCCGAAGACCCCGCTGAAGACCCTGCTCCTCGACCAGCGCGGCTTCCCCGGCATCGGCAACTGGATGGCCGACGAGATCTGCTGGCAGTTGCGGCTGCCGCCCCAGCGCCCGGCGGGGAGCCTCGACGACGCGGCCCTCGACGGACTTTGGAAAACGACCCGCCACGTCTCGCGCGAGGCGATGCGGACCGTCGGCACGGATTGGGGTGACCTGCCCGATTCGTGGCTGATGAACCACCGCTGGCGCGACGGCGGAACCTGCCCGCGACGCGGCTGCCGGAGCGGGCTGGTGCGGGAGGATCTGCGCGGACGGACGACCTGCTGGTGCCTGCGATGCCAAACGTGAAGGCTGGAGCTCGCCGGATCGGACACGCTGAATCGACCGCAATTCCGCGACTTCCCATCTAGGCGCCATTCCGTTAAAAAGTTTCCTATGAACGAACGTCCCCTCGACCGCCGCCAATTCGCCAAGCAGCTCGCCGCCGGAGCCGGGGCCCTCGCCGCCGGGGCGGGCGCCGCCCTCGGACAAGAGAGGGTCAACCCGCAGAACCGACCCACTCCGGCCCGGGCTTCGGGAGGGGCGGAAGCCGGAACCGTCTTCGGAACGAACGAGCCCATGCATCTCCGCACCGCAGGCGAACTGAAGGGCGACTGGTTCGCCGAGGCCGCCCGCGAGATCCCCGTGGTGGGAGACTACGACGTGGTCGTCTGCGGGGGTGGTCCGGCCGGGTTCGCCGCCGCCCTTGCCGCGGCCCGCAGCGGAGCGAAGACGGCCTTGCTCGAAGTCCACGGCTGCGTCGGCGGCATCTGGACGGCGGGCATGCTCTCGTGGATCATCGACGGCTTCGGCAAGCCGGGGATCATGGCCGAAGTCCTCAAGCGGCTCGAGGAGCAGAAGAACGGGCAGAAATTCGGCTCCTCCTGGGCCTACCACCCCGAGCCGATGAAGCTGCTGCTCGAAGACATGCTGCACGAGGCCGGGGTGAAGATCCGCCTCTTCACCCGCGTCGTCGGCGCGATTCCCGACGCGCGGAACCGCCTCGCCGCTGTCCTCACGGAGTCGAAATCGGGCCGCGAGGTGTGGACGGCGAGGGCCTTCGTCGATGCTACCGGCGACGGCGACCTCGCCGCGCAGGCGGGCTGCGGCTTCGACTTCGGCCGGCCCGGCGACGGCGTGACCCAGCCGATGAGCCTGATGGTCCTCTTCCACGGCGTCCGCACGGACGAGATCGCTCCCTTCGTGAACCATCTCTCCGAAGCCCGCGGCTTGGGGCGCGGCAAGCATAACTTCCTCGCCGAGCTCCGCTCAGCCGGGATCGATCCCAGCTACGGCGGGCCGTCCATCTTCGAGATCCACGACGGGCTCTACGCGATGATGGCGAACCACCAGTACAACGTCTCCGCCATCGACGCCGACGACGTCTCCCGCGCCACGCTGGAGGCCCGCCGCGAGAACCACGCCATGGTCAACGCCTTGCGGAAGAAGGGCGGTCCTTGGAAGGATCTCGAGATCCTTGCCACCGCCGAGCAGATCGGCACGCGCGAGGCCCGCCGCATCCACGGGCGCTACTCTGTCAGCGCCGACGACCTCAAGAACGGCGCTCGTTTCGACGACGGCATCTGCCACGTCACCTTCGGCCTTGATGTGCATTCGACCGATCCGGGCAAGACGAAATACATCGAGAGTCATCCCTTCAAATCGAAGCCCTACGACATTCCGCTGCGTTCCCTCATGGCCAAGGACGTCGACGGCCTCGTCCTCGCGGGGCGCTGCATCAGCGGCGATTTCCTCGCCCACAGCAGCTACCGCGTCACCGGCAACGCCGTCGCCATGGGCGAGGCCGCCGGGGTCGTCTGCGCCGTCGCGGCGAAGGAGAAGGTCATGCCGCACGAGGTGCCTTTCGAGGCGCTGGGGGTGAAGGCGGCGGGATGAAAGCCGATCCGGGCGTGGCATCGTAGGGAAAAGCGGCTATCGTTCCGCATGGCTGGAGATGCCAACGCGGCCTCCCGCCCGTCTCCGGCTTGGAACCAGCGCACGAACATTTTCCCATGGGTGAGAACGAGCCGGAACTGATCGTCACCAATTTCAACCGCAACTTCACCGGGGTGTCCGCGACTGCGGCGGCGGTGACGCGCAGCTTGGCTCGCCGCTACCGGCTGGTGCTGTGCGGGGAGCCCCTGCCGGGTTGCCCGTCGCCCATCGGACGGATCGAGGCGCTCCGCCTCTCCCACCGTCCGCCGCAGGGACGCCCCTTCGTTCTCTGGCATGTGCGCCGCAACACCGAGATGCGGCTGGCCTTGGTCGCGCGGGACCTGCTGCGCCTGCCGGTCAAAATCGTGTTCACCTCCTCCGCCAAGCGGCTGCATTCGGCTTTCCCGCGCTGGCTGATCTCGCGCATGGACGCGGTCATCGCCACCTCGGACGCGGCGGCCGGTTTCGTGCCCCATGTCCGCGCCGTCGCCCCGCATGGCGTTGATACCGAAGTCTTCGTCCCTGCGGAGGACCGGAAGGCGCTCTGGGCGGCGAGCGGCTTCCCCGGCGAGCGCGGCATCGCCATCGTCGGGCGGCTGCGGCCCGAGAAGGGCACCGATGTCTTCGTCCGCGCGATGATCGAGACCCTGCCCCGCTTTCCCGGCACGGTGGCCGTCGCCTTCGGTGAGGCCCATGCCGGGGACCGCTCTTTTCTGAACGGGTTGAAAGGGGAGATCGCGGCCGCCGGCCTGTCCGACCGCATCCTCTTCCCCGGCGAGACGCCGCCGGAGCGCCTCGCTAGGCTGTTGCCCGCCTTCTCCCTGCTGGTGGCCAGCCCGCGCTACGAGGGCTACGGGATGACGGTGCTGGAGGGCATGGCCGCGGGAGTGCCTTTCGTCGCCACCGACGCCGGGATCTTCCGGGATTTCTCCGACGAGGGGCGGGCGGGCGAGATCGTCCCGGTCGGGGACGTTGCGAAGTTGGCCTCGGCGGTGGCGGATTGGCTCGCCGCGTCGGAACGGCTGGAGGCGGCGGCGCGGGCGGCGCGAGCCCACGCCGCCCTCCATTATTCGGTCGAAAGGGAAGCCGCCGCCGTGGCTGGGGTCTACGAGGCGCTCTGGGAGGAAGGGTGAAGACACCTCTCCATCTGCGCCAATCCGCGTTTCATCCGTGGCCATCTGTGTTCCCATTCTTTTTGACGTAGATAGCCGCAAATGCCTGCAGATTTCCGCAGATGGGGCGACGGGGAGGAGAACTTGGCAGTCCCCTTTCCCGGTCAGCCGAGGACGAAGCCGTTTGGCGGACGGCGACAGACGGGTTTCCAAAGCGTCCAATGGTTGACTTTGCGGGAAAATCGGGTCTGGTGCGCGACGAACGAATCGAGCAGAAAGGAACGGATATGATGAAATTGCATCTCGGGTGCGGCGGCAAAATATTGGACGGATTCGTCAACTGCGACCTCTACCACGACGACGACAGGGTGGTGAAAACCGACATCCGCCGCCTGTCCTTCGCCGACGACGGGACAGTGGATCTCATCTACGCCTGCCATGTGTTGGAGCATGTGAAGAGGTATGATGTAGTCCCGACCTTGAAGGAGTGGAGCCGCGTCTTGAAGGAGGGTGGGGTTCTCTACGTCGCGGTTCCGGATTTCGAGGCCGTGGTGGGACACTACAACGCCAACCACGACTTGAAGACCATTCAAGGGCTCTTGAACGGCGGGCAGACCTACGAGGGGAACGAGCACTACGTCAGCTTCGATTTCAGCTATTTGAGCGAATGCCTGCGCGAATCCGGGTTCTCCTCCTGCGAGCGCTACGACTGGCGGGAGACCGAGTTCTCCGGGTTCGACGACTTTTCGAAGGCCTACCTGCCCCACATGGATTTCGAAAACGGCACCTTGATGAGCCTGAACGTGAAGGCGGTGAAGTAAGCGGCACCCTGCCTCCGGAAGGGAACGGATGGAAGCGCCCCCGAGAGAGCTGGTCGTCGGCGTCCTGCCCTACGGATTCCGGATGACGCTCGGTTTCTCCCGCCTTCCGCTGGCCCGGCTCGATTGGCCGCTCGGCCTCCCGGCGGAGTTGGAGCGCGGCACGGTGGCGGACCTCACGGCAACCGACCACCTCATCGCCTATCCGTCCTCGACCTTGTATTACGCGCCCCGCCTCGGCGTGAAAGCCCGGCTTTCGATCATGATCGGGGAACCGCTCGCGGTGCAGGGGCGGCACATGCGCCTCATCCGGTTTCTCCATCCCCTGTTCCACCGCGTCCTGACCCGGAACCGAGATCTCCTTCGGGCGATCCCCAACGGGATCTTCTTCCAATACGGCTCCACCTTCATCAAGGACTGGACGGAGGTGGACCGGACGAAGACGAAGGATCTCTCGATCATCGCATCTGCGCAAACCTCGCTGGAGGGCCACCGACTGCGTCACGAGGTCGTCGCATGGCTCCGCGATACCGGGAGGGACGACGTCGATGTCATGGGGCGAGGCTACCGCCCCTTCGAACAGAAGGAGGAGGGGTTGGCGCCCTACCGCTACTCCGTGGTCATCGAGAACGTGCGCGAGCCGGGCCATTTCACCGAAAAGCTCGTGGACTGCCTCCTTTGCGACACGGTGCCGATCTATTGGGGTACACGCGACATCGGGGATTTCTTCGACCTCGACGGCATTATCCCGTGCGAGGACATCGAGGATGTCCGCTCGGCGATCGCGGGGATACCGGAAGACGACTACCACGCCAGATGCCCCGCTATCGCCCGAAACAGGGAACTCGCGGCGGGATACGTGGACTCCCATGGAAACGCCGCTCGCGCCGTGCTCGAAGACCACCAAACCAACCGACGACCAAGATGATCCAGAGACTTTTCCGCAGCATCCGCCGGAGAATCGCGCCGACTCCGCAAGAGGTGGTTTTCAAACGCTGGCGGCGGGATCGTGGAGACGAGCGGCTGCGCTATTCGTATCCGCTGGACGCCAGCTCCCTCGTTTTTGACTTGGGTGGATACCAGGGAGAGTGGGCGGCGGGAATCCATCGGCGTTACGGAGCCAAGGTGGAGGTTTTCGAGCCGGTGGAATCTTTCGCGGGAAGTATCCGGGAGCGCTTCGCCGACAATTCCGCGGTACGGGTGCATGCTTGCGGTTTAGGTGGCGCTACTCGAACCGAGCAGCTTGCGATGTGCCGGGACGGCAGTTCCGTCTTCCGCGCCGCGGACGAAATCGTTCCAGTCAAGATCGTAGACGTGCAGGAATGGTTCGCCCGGGAAGCCGTAGGTGAAGTCGCCTTGATGAAGATCAACATCGAAGGCGGCGAATACGAGTTGCTGGAACGGATGCTAGACACCGGTCTGGTGCGGCAGGTGCGGGATATCCAAGTGCAATTCCACAATCTGTGGTCCGATTCCGAGGCGAGGATGGAGGGCATTCTCTTCCGTCTAGCGGCAACGCACGAGCCGACTTGGCAATATTCCTTCGTGTGGGAGAACTGGACGAGGAAGTGAAGCGCCGCTGCCAAGCAGCCGTCTGGATCCGGCTTTCGGCATGATCGGATAGAGTTAAAAAGGGCGTAAAAGTCTGGCGTCCGGGCAAGTCGTTCGATGGAGCAATGGGACAGGGCGCGAGATCCAACGAGATGGCCTCGGAGTGCCCCCCATTTGATCGATGGGTCAAACTGATCATGCCTCGAATTTGGCTTTGCGACAGACGTCGGATGCCGCTAGGTTCGTCTAACGCATCTCCCGAAGAAGCGGCGCCCCCTTTCCATCCAAACGGAATCCGAACATTCAAGCATCGTGGAATATCCGAAAAGTTTCAAAGGGGGTTGCCTCCGTCCGGCAATGCCCATAGCACTAAATCTGCATGAATGATTGAATTTTTCATGAAAATCCTTGACCCTTCCATCTAATTCGGGTGATTCTTTGCACTGATTGGCTGTAGTCGTCCCTCCACCGTCCCTGTTGACTCCGATCTGCAGGAGGGCGGAAAGGCTAACTAGCGCCATCGAACAGTCTATGAACCGCGACCAGATTACCTGCCTGATTCCCACATACAACAGGGCCGCCCTTTTGCGCCGCCTTCTGTATTTCAATTCGCAGTTTTCGCGGGATATTCCCTATCTGGTGCTGGATTCAAGCGATCCTCAAGAGGCCGCTGAAAATCACTCCGCAGTTGAAGTTGCACAGACTGTACTGCGCTTGGACTATCGGCACTACGATCAAAGTTATTTGGAAAAATGCATTGACGGCCTCGGACAAGTCCGCACACCCTTTGTCGCGCTCTGCGCAGAAGATGACGTTTTGTTCCCGGAGACAGTGAAGAAGGCGGTCGAATTCCTTCAGCGGGAACCCTCGTTCTCCTCGGCCATGGGAAAGATCGCAAGCTTGGATACAACGCCCCGAGCTTGGCTCAGGAGGCCGAAGATTCTCAAGGGCTTCTCGATCACGAACGAGCGCCCGTTGGACCGCTGTCGCCAGCAAAATGCGATTTCTTTTACGAGCTTCTATGCAGTTCATCGAAGGGATGATATGTTGAGGGATTTCCATGCCGTGATGCATGATGCCTTCGGTGGTAGCAACGCGGACCATCTCCAAGAAATGTCGCTAACCCTCCTCCGCGCGCTGCGCGGGCGTCTGGAGGTGTTGTCGTCACTATATTCGATTCGGCAGATTCATACGTCGAACGCCGCCAAAGCCTTCTGGCAAGGCGAAGTCCCGGATGCCGAAGCATGGTTTCAACGATTCAAACATTTCATCACGGACCAATTTGTCGCTTCGGGAGCGGAGCGGGATGAAGTGGAGCGATTCATTGATGAGCGCTATGGCCATCTTCGAGATTCGGCTACTTATTGGAAGCGCCGCCGCCCTATGTCCGAACGAATCCGACGCCTAGGTAGGGGGTGCGTTGAATGCATGGTCGATCTGGCGCGAACGGATCGCGTTCGTCGTGCCAGAGGGGTGAGATCCATCGATATCGCTGGGTGCGAAAAAATTTGGTACGCAGCGGTTCGCCTTATTCGCGAATACCCAAATGGCTTGCCATTGGACGTTTTTGAAGCCAACATGAAACAATAAATCGACGCTGTCTATCGTGGAACGATATAATTCATCGCAAGTGACGCAAGGCTGTTTTGAACTATCATGGACAAGTTGTCCTTACTTCTAAAAGATTACCATAGCGAAATATTCTCTGCTCATGGGGCCACTGCCCAAGGTGTCAACTGGGGGGACGAGACCGAGCTACAGCATCGTTACGACAAGATGCTTCGGGTTCTCGGCGTGCCCGCCCCCCCTCTGCCCCAACGGCCATCTTTGCTGGATGTCGGTTGCGGTTGGGGTGGGCTGGCATCGAGGATCGAAGCGTGCAATGTCAATGTCGATTACCACGGCGTCGACATTGTGGAAGCAATGATCGATTACGGACGATCCACGTATCCCAACGCCACCTTTATGGTCGGTGACATTTTCGAAATGACGGAACACGAATCGTATGACTTCGTGGTCGGCAATGGCGTCCTCATACAAAAGCGCGATATTACAATTCCGGAGATGGAGCGCTTCACTAAAATGCTCATCCGAAAAATGTTTGATCTTTGTCGTCGTGGAATCGCTTTCAACATGATGTCCACGAAAGTGAACTTCACTGTAGGCACGTTATATTATCAAAGTCCGGTCGAACTCCTCTCATGGCTTCTCACGGAGATATCCCCCTGCGTCGTCCTTGACCACGGCTATAGCAGTCTCGCCAGCGGCATCGGGAAGTATTATGATTTCACCGTCTACGTGTACAAATAAGAAGGCATGTGGTCGAAATGGCCGCCACGCATTTCATGTTTTCTGGAATTTCGAACTTCGAATAATATGAGAATATCCGGTCCCTCCCAAAAAAAGATCCCTTCCCTGAAGTCGGCGGAAAGGCTTTGGAATTGAATCTCGAGGGTTCACGCATTAAAAAAATCCTAAAAAATTCACGGAATAAAAATCAGTAATTCTACAATCGTTAAGCATAAAAATGGCAAAGACGGGCAACCATGAATGAGGTCAACCGATTTAAAAGCGAAGTCGCCAAAAATATAGAGAGCCTGCATGCGGACAGTGATCTGCAAGCCTTGTCTTGCATATGGATAAGAGAGACCGAACCTTACAAATATTCCTAGAGCTTTACATGGATAGGAAGGCCTCTTATCCAGTATCCGCAGGACATTATGGCCATGCAGGAGTTGATATGGCAAATCAAACCCGATTTAATTATCGAAACCGGAGTCGCCCATGGCGGCTCCCTGATTTCCTACGCTTCGATGCTCGAGTTGCTTGGCGGAAACGGTGCGGTAGTGGGGATCGATATAGATTATACGCGAGCATAATCGCGGCGAAATCGAAGCGCACTAGATGTTCAAACGTATCAATCTCGTCCAAGGCTCGTCGATCGATCCGGGAACAGTGGATCAGGTCTGGCAAATCGCTGCGCCGTATCGAAATATCTTGGTCTGCTTGGATTCGAATCATACACATGATCATGTTTTGGAAGAGTTCAACCGCTATTCGGGATTTGTTCGAAAAGGGGGGGCTATTTGGTGGTATTCGACACTTCGATAGAAGACATGCCCGAGGCGCTGTTGGCTGATGATCGCCCATGGGGGAGGGGGAACAACCCCAAAACGGCTGTATGGGAGTTCCTGAAAACCAATGACAGATTTGAAATCGACAAATCGATCGAATGCAAGCTGCTCATCACCGGGCATTCGGACGGGTATTTGAGATGCGTCAAGGATTGACGGGCATCGCGCCTCGCGCTGTTGATTGCCGGGAGATTTCATTTGATCAATGAAAGCAGTAATTTTGGCCGGAGGGCTGGGCACTCGTCTCAGCGAGGAAACCCATCTGAAGCCCAAGCCGATGATTGAGATCGGAGGCATGCCCATCTTGTGGCATATCATGAAGATCTACTCGGCCTATGGAATCCATGAGTTCATCATCTGCACCGGCTACAAAGGATATGTCATCAAGGAATATTTCGCCAACTACTCCCTCCACATGTCGGACGTCACCTTCGACATGGGCACGGACCAAATGGAAGTGCATCAAAGAAAGGCTGAGCCTTGGAAGGTGACCTTGGTCGATACCGGAAACCAGACCATGACCGGAGGGCGGTTGAAGCGCGTCGCCCCCTACTTGGGAGACGGCGAAGCCTTCTGTTTCACCTACGGCGACGGAGTGGCGGACATCGATATCCGGGCGTTGATCGATTTCCATCGGTCCCACGGCAGAATGGCGACGCTCACCGCCGTTCAGCCTCCTGGGCGATACGGTGCGATCGAGCGATCTGGCGATGAGATTACGGGCTTCGTCGAAAAGCCAAAGGGCGACGGAGGGTTCGTGAATGGAGGCTTCTTCGTCCTCTCGCCGAAATGCTTGGCCCTAATCGAGGGAGACGATACCAGTTGGGAAGGGGAACCGCTCGCCCGGCTGGCGGCCCAAGCCGAACTCATGGCCTTCGATCATGAAGGGTTTTGGCAGCCGATGGATACGCTCCGGGACAAAATGCGCCTTGAAGCCTTGTGGGATGCGGGCCGAGCGCCATGGAAGGTATGGTAAGCCGACACGCGGACATGGCATGGGAGCAATGACGACACTTCGGGAAACCTACTCCGGCAAGCGGGTTCTGGTGACCGGGCACACCGGATTCAAGGGGGCGTGGCTCACGCATTGGCTCGGACGTCTCGATGCGGAAGTTTCCGGTTATGCCCTTGATCCTGATCCCGGCCAAGAGACCCTCTTCGGGATCGTCCGGGGAGGCACGGTGATTGGTGATGACGAACGGGGAGACCTGATGCATTTCCCCGCGCTGGCGGCGCATGTGGCTCGGATCCGTCCCGAATTTGTCTTCCACCTCGGTGCCCAATCCCTTGTGCGACGCTCTTACGCGCAGCCGGTGGAGACCCTCGCGGTCAACGTATTGGGAACGGGCCACCTGCTTGAGGCCGTCCGCTTCCACGCCCCCGGTGCCACAGTCGTGGTGGTCACCAGCGACAAATGTTACGAAAACCGCGAGTGGGTCCATGCCTACCGTGAGACGGACGCGCTCGGCGGTCACGATGTCTATTCGGCCTCCAAAGCGGCGGCGGAGTTGGTGGCAACGGCTTGGCGGAAGAGTTTTTTCGATCAGGCGGGGACCGTTGGGCGGGTCGCCACCGGACGTGGCGGCAATGTGATCGGGGGGGGGGATTTTTCGGAAGACCGCATCGTCCCCGACCTTGTCCGGGCCTTGGGCAAGGGCGAACCGATTCCAATCCGGTCTCCACGGTCGACACGACCGTGGCAGCATGTTCTCGATTGCCTTTCCGGATACCTATGGCTAGCGCGATGGCTCGCGTGCGGGGATCAAGCCCGATCCAGTCCCTTGAGGGCCTTCAACTTCGGCCCGACCGGCGATTCGGAGCGTAGCGTCGGGGCTTTGGTCGATGAATGCCTGCGGCATTGGCCGGGCCACTGGGAAGACCATTCGCGATCCGACGCGCCCCACGAAGCTGGCCGTCTCGCGGTCTCCATCGATCAGGCGCGTTCTTTCCTCGGATGGACACCCTGTTGGGGCTTCGAGAGAGCCGTCGCCGAAACCATGGACTGGTATCTCGCTTGGTCCAGAGGTGCCTCGGATGAAGAGTTGCGCAACCTCATGAACCGCCAGATCGACGCTTTCGAAGCATGATCTGGATAACGCCCCTTATCAATTTCAATGGAAGCTGAACCCGTCACCACTTGTTCCGCCTGCGAATCCGGAGCGTCTTCACCCGGCCCTCGATCTGGGCGTTCAGCCGCTCGCCAACAATCTGCTTGCGGAAACCGATCTGGACAAAAGTAAGCGTCCGATCCAGACCACTC
>DDTJ01000022.1 GCA_002344525.1 Akkermansiaceae bacterium UBA2367 | reverse complement strand
GGAGGCCTCGAAGAGGCGGCGCCCGCCCTCGCGCCCCTCCGCCTCGATGCGCTGCTTGAGGCCCCAGATGGTCTTGGCCTCCGGGATGTCGTCGCCGATGCGAAGCCCCAGGAAGCTCTTGAAGCTGGTGCGGTCGAGGATCTGCTCCCCGGTGGCGTCGTCGCTGAGTCCGTGGAACTTTTGCAGCACCAGCACCTTGAATATCAGCACGGGGTCGAACGGCGGCTTGCCTCCCTTGCTCCAGTCCCGCTCGTCGTAGCCGGCGAGCTCTCCGAGCAGCGGGCGGAAGCCCTCCCAAGGGATGAGGTCGCGAAGCTTGAGGATGCCAGTGGCCTTTTGGCCGATGGCCCGCTCATGCTCGATGGCACTGAACAGGCCGCCTCCGTTTCAGGCCTTGCGGTAGCGCTTCATCGCACACCTTCGCCAGGGAACCGAAGATGTGACAGAAGTTTGCTCTTCGGGGGAGGTTTCCAGACGTGCCCACTAGTGGCCTCGACAACTCTGTCTCGATCATTGCCTTGAAGGGCGCTTTCAACCCGGTCAATGGTTCAACACGAACTCCGCCGAGTTCAGCAGCGACCAGACCAGATCCTCGTAGCTCGCGCGCTCCGGCTTCTCCCCGAGATGCGAGAGAGCGACCTGTTGCTCGCCCGCTTCCGGTTTCCTTGAGAAGAGCCGCAGGTAGATCTCCTCGACTGCCTCGGGAACGGGCTTGGCGGGGAGCCCGTCGAGCCAAGGACTCTTCGCGGCGAGCTTCTTCTGCAAGCCGTCGGAGTTCATCAGGTGCAGGGCCTGCACCACGCTGCCGCCAGTCTCACGCTCGCAGGGCGGGGCCGCGCTCGAATCGGGACGGCCGAAGGCGTCGAGGAAATCGCTGGGCAGCAGATGGTTCCATTGCCGCATCGCCTTCCCATCGGCGGGGAGGCCGGCCAGCTTCTCCGGTTGGCCAGTGATTTCGGAAATCGAGTCGAGCAGCACCTCGCCGGGAAGCCGACGCCGATAGCTGCGCGAGAAATTCCGCAAGTCGCCCGCGTTGTGCTCGTTCGGCTCGGAGCTCTGCTGGTAGAGGCGGCTTCCGAGGATGAGGCGCAGGGTGTGCTTCTGGTCGAAGCCGTGTTCGGCGAAGCCCTTCGCGAGCCAGTCGAGGAGCGGGGCATTGGCGGGCGGGTTCGACTCGCGGAAATCGTCCACAGGATCGACGAGGCCCTTGCCGAACATCTCGGCCCAGAGGCGGTTGACCATGGCCTTGGCGAAATGGGGGTTATCCGGTCCGGTAAGCCATCCGGCGAAGACGCGGCGCGGGTCGGCCACGGGATCGAGCGCGGCAAACTCCTCGACTCCGGGCGGCTTCGGCGTCATCACCGCCTCGCTCACCGGATGGGTCACCTTGCCGCCGGGCTCGAACCACCAGAACTCCGGCTCGCCCGAGATCGGAGCGGAGATGGCCTGGCCCTTCCGCTTCATCGAGCCGAAAAAGGCGGCCATGGAGTAGTAGTCGTCCTGGCTCCACTTCTCGGAGGGATGGTGGTGGCATTTGGCGCAATTCAAGCGCACCCCGAGGAAGAGCTGCGCGACGAACTCGGCCATTTCGTCGGGCTCGCGCTTGTCGCGGATCACGGCGACGGGTCCGTATTCGTGCGTGCTCCCCGTCGCGGTGAGCAACTCGGTGACGAAGGCGTTCCACGGCGTGTTCTCGCGGAATTTCTCGCGCAGCCACTGGTCGAAGAGATAGACCGGCTTCACCCCGACGCGCTGGGTGTTGGGCCGCAGCAGGTCGCCCCACTTGACCGCCCAGAAGTCCGCGTAGCCGAAGCGGTTCCCCGGCCCGAGGAGCCGCTCCGCCAGTTTAGCGCGTTTGTCAGGGGAAGCGTCGGCGAGGAAGGCGCGGGCCTCCTCCAAGGTGGGGAGGCGTCCGAGGATGTCGAGGGTGGCGCGGCGGAGGAATTCGTCGTCGCGGCAGGGTTCGGAGGGGAAGAGGCCCAGCTCCTCGAAGCGGGCGTAGGCGAGGTCGTCGATGGGGTTGTTCCTCGGCAGGGCGGTGTAGCGCTCCTTCGGCAGGAGGGTGTCGGGCGGGATGACGACCCGGACCGCCGCGATCTGCTCGACGTAACGGACGATGACGCTGTTCTCCCCCGGCACGCTCCCGGCGGTGACTCGCCCGTCGTGATCGACCTTGGCGAAGGCTTGGTCGTTCGAGGTGTATTCGCAGAGATGGGTCACGTCGCGCGAGGTCCCGTCGGAGTAGGAGACTGTGACTTTGAGCGGCTTGGTCTCGCCTTTCTTGAACTTGGCCTCGGCGGGCTCGACCGCGAGGCCCGTGGGGTTGACTTCGTCGGGCAAGCGGCGCGGCGCGCCTTCGGCGATCCACTGATGGATGACCTTGTAGAAGTCGGAATCCTTCTCGAAACGCTTGTCGCCTTCGTGTGGCACTTCGTTGGTCGCCTTCAGAAGCAGCAGGGAATGCGCGGGCGAGGCGGGGAAGACGCGGCGGCCCCGCGCGTCATAGACGATCTCGCGGTGGTCCGCATCGGGATCGAAGGAGAAGATGGAAAGCGCGAAACCGTTCTGCCCGTCGGATTTCGCGTGGCAGCTTCCGTTCATGCAGCCGGCGCGGGTCAGGATGGGGAGCACGTCGTTTTCGAAGGAGACGGTGGCCGGCTCGGCGGCGTGAAGCGAAACGCTGAAAGCGAGGAGGCACGCCAGAGGTTTCCACCACTGATGGACACGGATGGACGCAGATGACGGGAGGCGGGAGCGACCGCTGAAAGTCCCCGGCGTCTTGGAAGGAAATCTGTATTTATCTGTGTCCATCTGTGGTGGAAAACTCCATCCAACCCTATTGCCCCGGAGAGGGAACAGGGTCGGGTTTCGGAGCTTCGGGCTTCGGATTTTGGATTTCGGGTTTCGCCGCGGGAGCGGGAGCGGGTGCGGGCTTCGAAGGCTCGGGCTTCGGTTCGGGCTTCGGATTTTGGATTTCGGGTTTCGCCTCCGGCGGTGCCGGAGGCGCATCCATCGTCTGCACGAGCTTGCCTTTGTCGTCCCAGGCGCGCAAACGCCCGTCTTCGCCTCCTGCATAGGTCCAGAGACTTTCCCGGTCGAAGGCGAGGGCGAAAAGCGGTGTCCCGGCGGTGTCAAAGGCTCGTTCCTTCGCTCCGGTGGAGGTTTGCTCGCCCTCGTGCTCCTTCAGGTCGGTGAAGGCGGAGGGCTTGCCTGACTCTGGCACGGAGAGGATGAAGTCGGTGTTGATCGCAGCGGCTTTCTCTTTGTCCTTCTCCTCGGCCTTTTTCTTGTCGTTGGCGGGATCGACGTGCCAAGCCAGCCCGTAGAGCGGACCGGAACGCCGACTGGCGAAGGAGCCGACCTTCTTGCCCGTGTCGAGGTTCCAAACCTTGATCTCCTCGTCGTCGCCACCGCTGGCGAGGCGCTCGCCCTCGGGGGAGAAAGCGGCGGTGAGGACGTAGCCGGTGTGGCCTTCGAGCCGTTTCACGATCTCGTGAGTGGCGCTGTCGCGGATGGTGATGAGCTTGTCGGCGGAGGTGGTGGCGTAGCGTTTCCCGTCGGCGCTGAGGGTGAGAGTGAACACGCTGTCGAGATGGGAGCTGTCGAAGGTTTTCACCTGCTCGGAATCGACGGCGATCTCGTGGATCTGCCCGATCTGGGCGGGCACGGAGTCGGCGGCGAGGAGGCGCTTTCCATCGGCGAGGAAGAGCAAGGCGGTCTGGCGTCCGAGGAAAGGCTCGGCGATCTCCTTCAGCGGCTTCTCGGGGGCGGCGGGGTCCCAGAGCCGGACCGAACGGAAGCCACCCGAAGCGAGCCTCTTGCCGTCGGGCGAAAAGGCGAGCGACTGCACCACGTCGCCCTGTGCGGGGGAGGTCGCGGCGTGTTCGAGGCGGAAAGCGGGGGGCTTGCCCTCCTCGCCCGGCACGATGCGATACCAGTCGATGGCCCCGCCTCGCCCGGCGGCGAGCAGGGCGCGGTCGGGCGAGAGGGCGATGGCGAGGATGGGGGCGTAGGAGTCCGGCAGGGAGCCGAGGGCGACCTCGCTCCGCTCGGGCAGGTTCAGCTTCGCCCAGCGGTCCGCGTCCCACGGGGCACCCGCGTCGATCCATTTTTCGAGCGCGGCGATGTCGCGCGGTTCGAGTTGGCCTTTCGGCGGCATGTGCATGTCCGCGTCGGGGAAAAGCACCTCGACGAGCAGGCTCTCCTTCGCCTTGCCCGGCACGATGGCCGCGTCGGTGTCGCCGCCTTCCAGAAGGGATTCGCGCGAGTCGATGAGGAGTCCACCCTTGCGCTTCGCCTCGGTGTGGCAGCTCACGCATTCCTTCCGCAAAATGGCAAGCGGATCGGGCTCCGAGGCCAAAGCCGGGAGCGCGAGCGCACAAAGAAAAACAAGGAATAATCGATGGGCCGACATCCCGGAAAGATGCCTCCGTAAACGTCTCATGGTCAACTGGCGTGAGTGTGGAGGGAAAATTCGAAATCCGAAGCTCGAAATCCGAAATCCGCTTCGTGGAACCGCTGATTGACGCTGATCCGCGCTGATTTTTTCCAACCAAAAAAACATCAGCAGAAATCAGCGAAGATCAGTGGTCGCCGGAGGCCAAATTCGGATTTCGAGCTTCGGATTTACCTCCTCGCCACCCCGGCCCGGTCGAAGGCGGCTTTCATGCTTTCGAAGCAGAGTTTCGTCGCCGCAACGGGATCGTAGCCGGGAGCCCTCCAGATCTGGCTGCTGACCTCGCAGCAGAAATCGCCCCGGTAGCCGCCGTCGTAGAAGGCCGAAACGATGTCGGCGTGGTCCCAGGCATCGCCTTCGCCGGGGAGGGCGAACCGCACCTTGCCATCCTCCAGCACCGCGTCCTTCACCGCGACGTAGTTCGTGCGCGGCAGGGCCTCCCGCACCGCCGCCTCGATGGGCAGCTCGGGATCGAGGAAGGCGTAGTGGCTGTAGTCGAAGGTCATCCCGAGCCGCTCCGGCGAGCCGAGCTGCTCGATGAGCCAGAGCGCCTCCGAGGGCCGCGACATGGCGTGGTAGCGGTGCGGCTTGATCGAGAGGAAGCCCCGCAGATCCCCGGCGACCTGCACCCAGTTGGCGATGCGGTCGCGGAAGAATTCCCGCGAGGCCCCCCAGTCTTTTCCGCCCAGCACCGTCTGCACGACCGGGGCTCGATCCGGGGAGAGGGCGTGGCCGAACTGGATGAGGTGGTAGAGCTCGGCGAGCTGCTTCTGGTGGTCCGCTTCGAGCCGCTTCGGCTGGAGATCGGCCATGATCGCGCAGAGCCGCAGACCGCTGTCGGCGAGGACGGAGCGGAGCCGCTTGCGGTCCCCGGTGGAAAACCGCGAGGGCGATCCCGTCATCCCCGGCATCGCCGCGATTTCGATGGCGTTGTAGCCCGTCTCCGCGACCAGCCGGACCGCTTCCTCCAGAGGCATCGACTGGAGCCCGTAGGTGCCGATGGCGAGACCACCGCCGCGCGGAGGTTGGGCGAGGGCAGGGCCGCCGAGCCCGCCGACGGAAGCGGCGGCGAGAGCGCGACGGACGAAGGTGCGACGGGAGCAGGGCATGGCCGAGTGAACCATGCCCCCCTTCCCTCCGCAAGTCCGGCGGACATGAGCCGGGTTTCGGGTGGGCCTCCGGCGACCGTTGATCTTTTCGGGTTTGGAATACTCCTGCTTTGTTAGGTTTGGACCACGAATGACACGAATCACACGAATGGAGATCAAGAAAATCCGTGTTCATTTGTGTTCATTCGTGGTCCAAAATCCGAATTGAATCATCGGCACCAATCGGCGGTCCCGCGCAGCGATTGATGGATTTAGGATTTACAACGGCCCTGTTTTTGCTACTCTCGGACCGTAAGCGCCCCTCCCCGGAATCCGATGGACATCTCCCACACCGCGCCGATCCGCCCCCTCAACCAGCGGGCGCGGATCGAACCCGCCACGCTCGACGACCTGCCTCGACTCGTCGATCTGACGATGGCGCTCTTCGAGATCGAGGAGGATTTCAATCCCGACCGCCGCAGGCAGGAGCGCGGGCTGCGCTCGATTCTGGAGCAGCCGAACCGGGGCCGCATCTTCGTGGTGCGGACGGACTACGAGATCATCGGGATGGTCAACGTGCTCTTCACCATCAGCACGGCCATGGGAGGCTTCGTCATCCTGCTGGAGGACGTCATCATCCATCCCGACTTTCGCGGCCAAGGCTACGGGACGCAGCTCGTCGACTACGTCATCGACTTCGCGAAGCGGAAGGATTTCAAACGCATCACCCTCCTCACCGACAAGATCAGCGAAGAGAGCCAGCATTTCTTCGAGAAGCTGAACTTCCGCCACTCCAGCATGATCCCGATGCGCCTCGCGCTGGAGGATTGAGCGGGTCTCGAAGGGACAGACTCCGATGACGGCGTCGGACCGCCAGAACCTCCTCGTGGAGGAATACCTCTTGATCGAGGACCCCCGCGAGCGCTTCCAGCTCATCGTGGAGACGGCGGCGGCGGGGATGCCGCCCTTGCCGGAGGAGGAGCGGCGCGACGAAAATCTGGTGCCGGGCTGCGTCTCCCGCGTCTGGCTCTCCGTGCGGCGCGGGGAGGGCGGCGCGCTGGAGGTGGACATCGAGTCGGAATCGCCCGCCTTGAGCGGTATCGCGGCCCTGTTCCGACGGATCTACACGGGGGCGAGGCCGGAGGAAGTCCTCGCCACGGAGCCGGATTTCGTGGAAAGGCTCGGGATCGACCGACACCTCACGCCCACGCGCCTGCGGGGGCTGCGCCGTCTGCGGGAGCGGCTCGTGGAGCAGGCGACCGCTGCGCGGAAGGAAGCCGCGGCATGATCGACTGCCACCTCCATCTCCAAGATCCCCGGCTCGCCGACTCGGTCGCGGAAATCATGGGAGCCGTGCGCGCTCTCGGGATCGGGCGTCTCGTCGTCAACGGCACCCATCCCGGCGACTGGGATGCGGTCGCGGCGCTCGCGGCGGAACACGCGGAGGTGATCCCTTCCTTCGGCCTCCATCCTTGGCGGGTCGGCGGCGAACCGGAAGGCTGGCTCGCGGACTTGGAAGCGCGGCTCGTCCAACATCCCGGCGGGGGAATCGGCGAGATCGGCCTCGACCGCTGGATTCGCGGCAGCGATTTCGGACGGCAACGCGAGGTCTTCGCGGCCCAGCTCGATCTGGCGAAGCGGCTTGGGCGTCCCGTCTCGATCCACTGTCTGCGGGCTTGGGGCTCCCTGATCGAGGCGCTCGACGCGGCTGGCTTGGAGCGCAGCCCGCTGCTCCACTCCTACGGCGGACCGATGGAAATGGTGGGCGACTTCGCCGCGAGAGGGGCTTTCTTTTCCATCTCGGGCTATTTCTTCCAGCCGGGGAAGGAGCGGAAGCTCGCCGCCTTCGACGCGGTGCCGAGAGACCGGTTCCTGATCGAAAGCGACGCCCCCGACATGGCCCTGCCGCCGGAGATGCTGCGCCACGCCTTGGCCGACGGGAACCTCAACCATCCCGGAAACCTCATGGCGGTCTACGAGGCGGTGGCGGCGCGATATGGGCTGGGGTTTGAAGCGCTGGTAAAGCGGACCCGCCGGAATTTCGCGGCATGGTATGGCGGCAGAGCGGGACAGCACCCCGAATCAAGCCGTTGACGCACATTTCCGCCCACCGCCGTTCACGCAATCCCGCTCGTTGAGAAGCCCCTCTTCGGGCCTACCCTGTCTCCGTTCCATGCGGTCCCCGAGTCCAGCCATCCCTGCCGCGCTCCTCCTCGGCGCGTTCGTCCTTGCTTGCCCGCTCCTAGCGCAGGACTCCGCTCCCGTGACCCGTGACCCATCCACCCCTGACTCCGCCCCCGGCGGCATCTCCTACCGCAACGACATCCTTCCCGTCATCACTCGCGTAGGCTGCAATCTGGGCGCTTGCCACGGGGCGCAGACTGGGAAAGGCGAGTTGACCCTGTCGCTTCGGGCGGAAGACCCTGTCAAAGACCACGCCGCCCTCGTCGAGAAATTCGTCAATCTCGGCGATCCCGACAAAAGCTACCTTCTCCGCAAGGCCATCCTCGACGTGAAACACGAGGGCGGGAAGCGCTTCGAGAAGGATTCCGAATCCTACGCCCTCCTCCGGCAATGGATCTCCGAGGGCGCACCCCGCGACCGGCCCGGCGAACCAACGCTCGTGCGCCTCGAGGCGACGCCGGAGGAGAAGGTCCTTTTCGCCCCCGAGGACTCCGTGAAGCTCGCCGTCACCGCCCATTTCTCCGACGGTTCGAGGCGCGACGTGAACCGCTGGGCCATCTACGAGCCGACCGCCTTGAACGTGGAAATCGATGGCGAGGGCTTCGTGCAAAGCCACAGCCCCGGCGAGACCACGGTGAACGTCCGCTACCTCGGCCTCCAGGCCCCTGTGCGCCTCGCCTTCGTGCCCGAGCGGCCCGGCTTCGTCTGGAGCGATCCTCCGGCACACAACTTCATCGACGAGGCTCTCCACGCGAAATGGCGGACCCTGCGGATGAACCCCTCCGAGCCCTGCGACGACGCCACCTTCGCCCGGCGCGTCCACCTCGACCTGCTCGGACTCATCCCCACCGAAGCCGAGGCCCGCGCTTTCGTCGCCGACGGCGATCCTGACAAACGTGCCAAGCTCGTCGATGCGCTGCTGCAACGGCCCGAGTTCGCCGACTTCTGGGCGCTGAAGTGGGCCGACCTCCTCCGCGTCGAGGAGAAGGTGCTGGACACCAAGGGCGTCGCCGCCTTCCACGGCTGGATCCGGAAGTCCATCGCCGAGAACAAGCCCATCGACCGTTTCGCCCGCGAGGTCGTCTCCGCCCTCGGCAGCACCTACGAGGTCGCCCCGGCGAACTACTACCGCGCCCTCCGCGCCCCCGACCAGCGGGCCGAGGCCGTCGCCCAGATCTTCCTCGGGGTGCGGCTGAATTGCGCGAAATGCCACAACCACCCCTCCGAACGCTGGACCATGGATGACTACTACGAGTTCTCCGCGGTCTTCGACGGGATCGACTACGACATCAAGGAGAACAAGCGCTTCGACTCGAACGACAAGAACAACTTCGTCGGCGAACAGGTCGTTCAATTCGTCGAGAAACGGGAGCTGAAGGATCCCCGCAGCGGCCAAGCTCCGAAAGCGCGGCTCCTCGGCGAGCGCGACGAACTCGCCCTCGATCCCAAGCGCCTCGAAGCCCTCGGACGCTGGATGACTTCGCCGGAGCATCCCCTTTTTGCCAAGGTGCAGGTCAACCGCATCTGGTTCCACCTGATGGGGCGCGGCCTCGTCGATCCGGTCGATGATTTCCGCGCGACGAACCCGCCCGTGAACCCCGTCCTGCTCGACGCGCTGACCGGGGATTTCGTCTCCAGCGGCTTCGACCTGCGCCACGCCATCCGCACGATCTGCGCCTCGCGAGCCTACCAGTCGGGCGTCGAACCCGACGACAGCAACCTCGACGACGAGACCAACTTCGCCCGCGTCCTGCCCCGCCGCCTCGGGGCCGAGCAGCTCCTCGACTCCGTCCACCTCGCGATGCTGGGAGCGGAAGGCCGACCGAGCTTCGAGGGGCACAAGGAGCCCATGCGCGCGGCCCAGCTTCCCGGCGTGCAGGCCGTCTATCGCCCTAGCAAACCGACCGACGGCGACCGCTTCGTCCGGCTTTTCGGCAAACCTCCTCGCCTCACCAACTCCGACACCGAGCGCACGTCCGACACCTCCTTGGCGCAGGTTTTCGAACTCACCAGCGGCCAGACCCTGAACGGGCTGCTCACGCAAAAAGGCAACCTCCTCGACCAGCTCCTCGAATCGGAGAAGCCCGAGCGCGAGGTCGTCGAGACTCTGTATTGGACCCTCCTCACCCGCGAACCTTCGGACGAGGAACTGAGCGCGACGGAGGACTACCTCGCCTCCGCCGAGGACCGCCGCGCCGCGCTCGAGGACCTCGCTTGGGCGCTGCTGAATGCGAAGGAGTTTTTGTTGCGACGATGAAACAGGCAGAGAAACTCACGACAGATGGCCCCATCCACACGGGCATTTGCGAAAATTCGCGGCCATTTGCGGCCATTCGCGTTGAAAAAGAAAGGAACGCGAATGAGCGCAAATGGCCGCGAATTTTCACGAATGCAGGGCGATGGAAACGTGGGGGTTCTTTCCTAGCCTTCCCCTCAAGGCCATCAGCGTAGATCAGCGCCAATCAGCGGTCCACCTCCCAGTTTCCCGATGAAACCTCCCTCCTGCCCCGGCTTCGACGCCCTCCGCCTCTCCCGCCGCCAGCTCATCAAGGCGGGCGGCATGGGGGCGCTCGGGCTGACCCTGCCGAAGATCCTCGCCGGCAGCGAATATCCCGGCGGTCGCCCTCCGGTGCGGGCGAAGTCGGTCATCTTCCTTTTCCAATGGGGCGGCCCCTCGCACCTCGACATGTTCGACCTGAAGCCGGACGCCCCCTCCGAATACCGCAGCCCGCACAAGCCCATCCGCACGGGCAACCCCGACCTGCTCACCAGCGAGCACCTGCCCCGCGTGGCCAAGATCATGGATCGCTTCACCGTGATCCGTTCGGTCTACCACAACATGAAGAACCACAACTCGGCCGGCTACTACGCCCTCTCCGGGCACGCCCCGCCGACCGACGACCAGCGCTTGCGAGACTCCATCGACCTGCGCCCGGCCTACGGTTCCGTCGTGGATCGCTTCGCCCCGAATCCCAAGGGCGGGCTGCCCACCTTCGTGACCTTCCCCCACGTCGTCGCCGACGGCTCGCGCACTCCCGGACAGGCCGCCAGCTTCCTCGGGAAACGCTACGACCCCCTCTTCGTCCCGCGCAACCCCAACGATCCGAACTTCAAGCTCCCCGAACTGAGCCTGCCCAACAACCTCAACATCGACCGCCTCCAAGCCCGCCGCGGCTTGCAGGAGCTGATCGACCGCCAGTCGCGCCTCCTCGACCACTCCGCCGAGGCGCGGGGGCTAGACGACTATTACAAGAACGCCATCGCCATGCTCAACAGCGAGCGCGTCCGCGAGGCCTTCGACCTCTCCGCCGAACCCGCCAAAGTCCGCGACGCCTACGGGCGCACCACCTACGGGCAGGGCTGCCTCCTCGCGCGGCGGCTCGTCGAGCACGGGGTCAAGTTCGTGACCTGCTACTTCTCCGCCGGCATCGGCGGGCAGAGCATCACCGACGGCGGCTGGGACACCCACGGCTTCAACGACACGCGGATGTATCCCATCATCGAGCAGTATCATTTCCCCATCACCGAGACGACCCTGCCGACCTTGATCCACGATCTGGAGAACCGCGGCCTCCTCGACGAAACCCTCGTCGTCTGGATGGGCGAATTCGGACGCACCCCGAAGATCAACAAGAACGCCAGCCGCGACCATTGGCCGGGCTGCTACAGCGTCCTCCTCGCCGGCGGCGGGGTGAAACGCGGCTACATCTACGGCGCCAGCGACGAGACCGCGAGCAAGCCCATCGAGAAACCGGTGCGCTTGGAGGATCTCTCCGCGACGATCTACTACCTGCTCGGGATCGACCCGACCTCGGAATACCACGACAGCCAAGGGCGGCCGCTGATGATTTCGAGCGGCGAGCCGATTCTGGATGTGCTCGCTTGAGCGAATATGGGTCGAATCTCAGCAAAGTGGATGGGTGAAGCTGGGTGAAGCCATCGAAGGCGGAACCCTGTAGCCAAGGCCATCGGCCCCGGTCGAGCGTCGAAAGGGCGTTCGATCCGCGCTGAGCGCGGCTACAGGCAGATCTGTCGGCACGAACGCGATTCTTTGCTGTTCTCCCTCGACGGAAGCCGCTACAATGCCGCCATGGAAACCACCTCTCCGACTTTCTCCTCCCGCCGCTCCTTCCTCGGCACCGCCGCCGTGACCGCTGTCGCCGCCTCCCTGCACGAACGCTTCGCTCTCGCGGAAGAGGCCGCCGCCAAGGCCGGGGTCGCCGGGAAAATCAACCACTCCGCCTGCAAGTGGTGCTACAAGGACATCTCCCTCGATGAACTCTGCACGGCGGGCAAGGAGTTCGGCCTCGGAGCCATCGACCTGCTCGGTCCGGAGGATTTCCCCACCTTGAAAAAACACGGGATGCACTGCCCCATGGTCTCCAACCCCTCGGCCGAGGTCGAGATCGGCGGGGAGAAACGCAAAATCGGCTCCATCCCCCACGCTTTCAACCGCCTCGAACACCACGACACCCTCGTGGAGATCTACGAGCCGCTCATCGCCGCGAGCGCGGCGGCGGGCTTCACGAACGTGATCTGCTTCTCCGGCAACCGCGACGGCCTCGACGACGAGCAGGGGCTGGAAAACTGCGCCATTGGGATCAAGCGACTCCTCCCCGCTTGCGAAAAGCACGGCGTCACCCTCACGATGGAGCTTCTCAACTCAAAGGTGAACCACAAGGACTATATGTGCGACCTTTCCTCCTGGGGCGCGGCCCTCTGCGACAAGATCGGGTCGGAGCGCTTCAAGCTGCTCTACGACATCTACCACATGCAGATCATGGAGGGGGACGTGATCGCCACGATCAAGTCGCGGCACCCGTATTTCAGCCACTACCACACCGGGGGCGTCCCCGGTCGCGCCGAGATCGACGAGACGCAGGAGCTCTACTACCCGGCGATCATGCGGGCCATCGTCGAGACCGGATTCACCGGATGGGTCGCGCAGGAGTTCATCCCCAAGCGCGAGGACAAGATCGCCTCGCTGCGGCAGGCGGTGGGCATCTGCACGGTGTGACGCCGGGTCGGTTCCGCCTCAAGGCAGCTTCCACGCCGCCCGGTATTTCGCGTATTCCGGTTCGGGCAGCAGCACGTAGAGCGGACGGCGCTCGGGCACGACCGAGGCGATGAGCCGCTTCAGGTTCTCCTCCGACATCGTGGTGCATCCGGCCGTGGGGGCGTTGCCTCCGTTGCGCCAGATGTGGAAGAAGATCGACGAGCCGGCCCCCGGTTGGATGCGGGGGTAGGCGTTGTGCGCGATGAAGAGCTTCAGGGAATGGGCGTGGTCGCCCTGCTTCATCTGCGCCTTCTTCTCCTCCGGCGTGCGGGGTTCGCGGTCGAGCCGGAGATATTGATTGTAGTAGGGCGAGTTCGGATCCTCGAACCAGAGGTCGCGCGGGGTGACCTGCACGTAGCTGAGGGAGGGGGCCTTCTGGATCGTCGGCGCGTAGCCCCAGGCTCCGCCGAGGTCGAAGACGCCGGCTGGGGCGCGGCGGTCGCCCTCGGTCTTGATCTTCGCGCCCGCCGGGAGGGGATGGAGGCCGCGGCCCCAGACGAGGCCGTTCTTGCCGAGGCGTCCGGTCCAGGACGGCCCCGTCGGCCTCCATGGCTCGCCGGGTTGGCGCTCGTATAAAGTCAGCCTCACGTAGGAGGAGTCCCAGTTCGCCGACGTGCCGACGATGATCTGAGTCGATTGGGGTGGAAGCTCGAAAGCCATAGCCGGGCCGGAAAGGGCGGCGAGGAAGGGGAGGATCGCAAGAAGGCGCTGCATGGCGGGAAGATACTTAAGAAAAATTAGATTTTCCACAAAGGAATCGAGCCGGGGATTCTTTCCTCCGACCGCTCGGCGGCGAGGATGCTCGAAGAGGGGGGCAAATTTTCAGGGAATCCCGGTAGGGACGGCTGGCTCAGCCGTCCGTCGCCGATCCAGTGGCGGGGACTTGCGAAGTCCCCCTCCAGTCAAAAAAACCGCATAAGCCCGGAAAGAAAAACGTCTTTCCCTGATCCGCCCGCTTTGCTATCCTGTCCCGACCGCAGAAACACTGAGACCATGAAACCGCTCGCCCTGCTCTCCGCCGTCCTCCTCCTGCTCACCTCCGCGTCGGCCGTGGACCGCGCCGCGCTGATCCTCGGCAACAACGAGTACCCCGACGTGCCCCTCGCCAACGCCGTGCGCGACGCTCGGGCGGTGAAGACGATGCTGACGGCGAAGCTCGGCTTCCCCGAGGCCACGGGCGGGGCGAAGGTGGTCTTGATGGACTGCTGCCGCGAGCGTCCCACGGGCCGCGGGCAGGTCCGCGCCGGGGGCGGGCTGGTGACCTACGCCGACGCGGCGATCCCCGCCGACACGCTCATGATCCTGGCCGCCGCGCCGAACCGGGTCGCGAGCGACGGGGCGCAGCACGGCCCCTTCACCGAGGCGCTGCTGGAGGTGCTGCCGGGGAACGGGGGGAATCTGATGGACGCCTTTTTCGCGGTGAGCGACCGGGTGCAGGAGGTGACGGAGAAGCAGCAGATCCCCTGGCTGAAGTTCGATGGCTCGGGGCAGATTTTCCGTCAGCAGAAATTCCTCGCCGTGGCTCCGGTTCCCACCGCCCTTCCCCCGGCCATGCCCGCCCCGGCTCCTGCTGCTCCGGTCCAGACGGCGGCGGACCGCCTGCGCGGGGCGACGAAGGACGCGCCCTTCGTCAATTCGCTGGGGCTGGAGTTCGTGCCCGTACCGGGGAGGTCGGGGGTGTGGATGTGCCGGACGGAGACGCGGGTGCGGGACTTCCGGGCCTATGCCGAGGCGACGGACTACGTGCAGAAGGGCGGGGCCTATGTGCTGAATGTGGTCAAGAATGAAAACGGCGGCTATTCGACCAAGTGGGAGCTGGACGAGAAGGCCTCGTGGGAGAAGCCCGGCTACAGCCAGAGCGAGGACCATGCCGTGACCTGTGTGAGCTGGGAGGAGGCCCGCGCGATGGCCGCATGGCTTTCGAAGCAGGAGAAAGGGCTGACCTACCGCCTGCCGACGGACGTGGAATGGAGCGCGGCGGTGGGATCGGTCGGGAAGTATCCTTGGGGGAACGCGTGGCCCGCACCGAAGGGGGCGGGGAACTACTTCGGGAAAGAGGGGCCGAAAAGCTGGCCCGGCAGCGGCTGGTCGACCGCCTACGACCACGACGACGGGGCGGAGCGCACCGCGCGGGTGGCGCAGTACGCGGAGAACCGCTTCGGCTTCTTCGATCTCGGGGGGAACGTGTGGGAGTGGTGCGAGGACCAGTACAGGGCATCGATGAACGACGCGGATGCCTTGGAGGCGATTCCGGCTCTCAAAGATGAGAAACATTCGGATGGCATTCCGTTCCGTGTGCTGCGCGGCGGTTCTTGGCGCAATAATGCGGAGATCGGTCTGCGTTCCTCGTATCGCTTCTACGGGCGTCCCGCGGATCGGAACGACGACCGCGGCTTCCGTATTGTCGTGGTCGTCGGTGCCGGCGGCTAGGTTTATTTACCCTCTATAGCCGCCATAGGCGGCTTTACCCTTTCTACCGCGAAGCGGTCGAAATTTTTTTCCGAAAATGAGTATTTCGACTTTTCATCCAAGCAGCCTTTCCGAAAGGGGAGGCCGGATGGAATCGGGAACGGCGGCGGCATCGCCCGTGTGCTGCGCGGCGGTTCTTGGAACAATAATGCGGAGATCAATCTGCGTTCCTCGTATCGCAACTACGGGCATCCCACGAATCGAAACGACAACAACGGCTTCCGTATTGTCGTGGTCGTCGGTGCCGGCGGCAAGGCATCCAGCCTTTTGGGGATTTTGCCAGACGCCGGGCGGGAGGTCCCTGCCCGGCCCGTGCGCCCCCGTCCAGGGATCGTATGGATACCTAACCCGCCGCTCCCGGCCCCGTGGCTCAATGCCCGCGAGGCAGCGGGGAAAAGACGCGGCGGACGGGGCGGCTGCGTAACCGGGGCGCGAGTCCCGGCGAAGGCCGCCCCGTCTATCGAGCGCGGCGGGAGGAAAGTCGCATGGGCATCCTGCCCATGCTACGTCATGCCGACCGACCTCCGCCACGCCCCCGCCATCCTCCCCGCCTTGTCGATGCGCTCGTGGACGTGCAGGGCTTGCCGCAGGCTGATCCAGCCGCGCTCCTTCACCAGCCGCCACATCACGCGCATCAGCTCCAGCTCCAGGTTCAGGGCGTCGAGGTGCTCGGCGGTCTCCACGCGGGGCGCGTAGCGGGCGCGGGTCTCGTCCTCCAGCGCGCCGAGGCAGAGGTCGTCGAGTCGCCGCCCGAAGGTGTGGCGCTGGCTCTTCGGGAAGGAGGCGGTGCGGTCGAGGGTCCAGCCAGCCAGCTCGAAAAGTTCGGTGTGCAGGGGAGAGTGCTTGTCTTTCGCTTCGGTCATGGTTCTTGGTTCTCAATATTGTGGAAGCGGCGTCCCGCCGCTTCTTTCTGTTTTTGAAGCGCCACGGCGCTTCCACATTCCGGACCAAGAACGAAGAACCAAGAACCAAGAACAAAAATGACCACCCGCCGCCAGCTCCGCAAAGCCTGCTCCCTCGAAGCCGTCGCCTCGCCGGAGAACCTTTGGGTCGCGTCCCTGAAGGCCCGCCGGGGCAAGAGTCGCCGCTCTGACGTGGAGGACTGGTGGCGGCGGCGCGAGAGCGCCATCCTGCGCCTCTCGCGCGACCTGCTCTCGGGCGCGTGGACGCCCGGCCCCTACCGTTTCTTCGAGATCCACCAGCCGAAGCGCCGCTGGATCGCCGCCGCGCCCTTCGAGGACCGCGTCGTCCACCACGCCCTCTGCCGCCTCATCCAGCCGCTGCTGGAGAGGCGCTTCCTCGCCCGCAGCTACTCCTGCCAGATCGGCAAGGGCACCACGGCGGCGCGGGAATGCTGCCGCCGCCTGACGAACCGCCACCGCTATGTCCTGAAATGCGACGTGTCGAAGTTCTTCCACCAGATCGACCACGCCATCCTGCTGGACAAGCTCGCCCGCGAGATCGGATGCTCCGGCGTCCTCGACCTCTGCGGCAGGGTGCTCGCGAGCTTCCGCACGGTGGACGACCCGCCGCCGCACCTCTTCCCCGGCGACGACTGGACCGACGCGGCGGCGCGACCCCGCGGGCTGCCCATCGGGAACCTGACGAGCCAGCTCTGGGGCAACTACCACCTCGACGCGCTGGACCACCGCCTCGCGGAGCGCGAGGGGCACGGGGCCTACCTCCGCTACACGGACGACTTCCTCCTCTTCGGCGACGACAAGGCGAGGCTGCGGGAGTTGCGCTCGGTCGTGGTCGAGGAGCTCGCCGCCGTGCGACTGAAACTGGCCGAGCCGAAGAGCCGCCTCCTCGCGACGCGCGAGGGGGTGCCCTTCTGCGGTTTCCTTTTCCGTCCGGGCGTGCGCCCCCGCATCCTCGGGGCGACGAAGCGCCGCTTCGAGCGACGCCGCGACGGGCTCGTGCGGGAGGATGCGCCCATGCCACAGCGGAGGGAGCATGTCTTCGCTTGGTACCAGTTCAGCCGCGAGGCGAACAGCGAGGGGCTGCGGCGGGCCTATGCGAGACCGCGTCGTCTTCAAATTTCCCAGTGTGCAGAGGCTCCGCCCGCCGAACACCGAACACTTTGAAACTGCCAAGTTGCCACCCCGCAGGAATGACGCTATCCTGAACGCCATGAGCGTGGAGGAACTCTATGCCGAGGCAAGGCATCTGCCGCATGACAAGCAGGGAGAGCTGATCGGGCGCCTGCTCCAGGATTTTGGAGCGCCCGACTACGATGTCAGCGATGCCGAAGTCGCGCGAAGGGTTCACGAAGTGGACAGCGGCATGGTGTCGGATATTTCCCACGAGGAGCTTCTCGCCGGTCTCGAATTCCTCCAGAAGCCTTGAAACCGCTACGCTACCACCCACAGGTGCAGCAGGACATCAACGAGGCGATACTATCTGGAGAACGCCTCCAGCAGTGTGGCGGATCGTTTTTGGGATGATCTGTCATCGGCATTGTCCGAAATCCGCGCGAGGCCAGCCTCCCATCACTATGACGCTTCGGGCTTGAGGCGCTTCAACATGGATCGGTTTCCCTACCACATCCTCTATCAGGACCAGCAGGACAGGGTTCGAATCCAGGTGATCCGACACCATTCTAGGCACCCGAAATTCGGGACCAGGCGGCAATGGGGTTGACCGACCTCGGCCACGCCCCCCCTCCAGTTTTCAGTTTCCAATTTCCAAGTTCGTCGCGAGGATGCCCGTGATGAAATTCCATACGGCGCTCTGTCTTCCGATCCTGGCCTTGTCTGCCGCCAAGGCCGAACCCGGTCCCGACCTCCCGGCGATCACGGTCCGCTGCGGGGAGACGGGGCTGCTGTTGCGGCGGGCCTCGCAATGGACGCCGGGGCGCATCGACTTCCGGGGCAAGGCGATGACCACCGAGCGCAGCGCCTACGGCACGGTCTTCTCCTTTCCCGGCGTCGGCTTCATCGGCACGGGCCATCTGGAGAACGAGCCCGAACCGATCTCCTCGCTCGCCTTCTTCCTCGACGGGAAGGAGGTGGCGGAGCCGACGGCGGAGATGTCCGGCGAACGCTTCCGCTTCGTGCGCGAATCGACCGTGCGCGACTTCCGTCTGCGCTGCGAAGTTGAGTTGAAGGATGACCGACTCTATGAGACCACCGCGGTGCGGACCGAGGCGGACGTGCCCCTGACCTTGGTCTATCACTTCATGCACGCTTGGAACCCGACCGTCTCGGCCTTTCTCGCGGGCTCGGACGACGCGCCGGGGGAAGGGGAGGGGGGTGCCTTCCTCGACACCGAGGAGGAGGCGCGGAAATTCCACATCAAACGGCGCGTCGATTGGGTCGCGGTCTTCGATCCCACCATCGGGCGCTTCGCCGTCTCCCGTCTCCTCGCCGCCCCGGAGGTCGCAGGCAACGTCTCCATGATCTGGAACGTGCCCGGCACCTACCGGAAATACTACCTGATGTGCTTCGACAAGAAGACCGTCCCGGCCGGCTTCGAGGGGACTTGGCGCATGGTCACAGGCTTCGGCGAGGCCGACGCGGATTCGTGGGAGGAGAAGGCGAAAGCCCTCGCGGCGGAGCTGGCCAGTGGTCCGTTCCAGCAAGAATGATAGGCGGGGCGTGGAAGAACGCGCCAGCGCTGTAGCCGGCCTCATGGAGGCCGGATCGGATGTTCCTGCGACGCTCGACCGAGGTCAATGACCTCGGCTACAGGTTTCGCCTTCCGAGCGCTACGCGGGCCGGGGCGGAGTGACGCCCATCCGCCGCTTGCGTGGACGGACAATCCGCGCCAAGTCTCCCCATGATCAAATTCCTCCACACCCGCATCCGCGTCAGCGACCTCGACCGCACCATCGCCTTCTACGAGACGCTCGGTTTCAAGCTGGCCCGCCGCACGGACAAATCCCCGGCGGGGAACCAGCTCGCCTTCCTCGAACTGGACGGCAGCGACCACTTCCTCGAACTCTGCTACTCGCCCGACTTCGAGGTGAAATTCCCCGAGGATCTCATGCACACCGCCCTCGGGGTCGAGGACATCCTCGCCTACTGCGACCGAGTCGAAAAGGCCGGGATCGAGATCTGGCCATCCGACTGGCGCGAGGCTTTTCCCTCGCGCAGCAAGATCAAGATGGCCTTCGTCACCGATCCCGACGGCTATGAAGTCGAGATCCTCGAACGTTGAATCCTTCGTCTGCGGAAATCCGTGGTTCATCCGTGGACATCTGCGTTCCCGTTTCTTTTTTGACGCAGATGGCCGCAAATGCCCGCAAATTTCCGCAGATGGGGCGACGGTCTCAAATTCCGAAAGGGTGATGCGGAGAAGGATCGATGCCTGCGGAAGCCTTGATTCTCAACTTTTAGAAGTTTTTAAATTTTTCTAAATAAATTTGCGAAATTGAACCGGGCCGATTATTTTTTTTGCACCCTTGAAGACCCTTTGAACCGGAATTCATGAAACGCATCCTCCTTTTTCTACCCCCTGTCCTCCTCGGCGTGACCCTCTTGATCCTCGTCTCGTGCAACACGAACCAGCCGCAGACGGGCTCTTCCAAAGGCCAGATCTGGGAGCGCCATCTCGGTGCCGTCGCCAATGCGCCCCTCCATCCCGGCGAGGCGCAGAAGGAGCTGAACCTGAAGGTCGACCTCATCCCCGAGGGCAAGTACGGGCGTCGCCTCTCCCGCGAGATGACGCCTCGATACATCACCATCCACAGCACCCAGAACCCCACCGGGGACGCGCACGCCCATGCCAAGGCGCTGAACCGCGGGGCCTTGCGTGGCGGGGTCTGCGGCTACCTCTGCTGGCATTTCACCGTGCAGGGCGACACCGTCGTCCAGCACCTGCCCACGAGCGAGCGGGGCGAGCACGCCGACTTCGACGGGCCGGGGAACCGCTACTCCATCGGCATCGAGATGTGCGAGCACAAGGGCAACGACCAGCTCGCGACGATGGAGCGCACCGCGAAGCTCACCGCCTCGCTGATGTACCACCACCAGATCCCCATCGAGAACGTCCGCGCCCACTATCACTGGCCGCGCGAGGGCTACAATCCCCCGAACAAGAACTGCCCCCACTTCCTCTTGGAGAACGGCCAGCCCGGCACGACTTGGCGCTGGTTCGTCGGGCGCGTCCAGCGCCACCACCAGCGCCTTATCGCCTTCGACGAGGCCCAGGGCGGGCAGAAGCCGCGCAGCGAGGGCGCACGGCGTCGCCAGCAGATGGCGCAGCGCCTCTGGCGCACCGTGAGCGAATTCGTCAGACTGGGCTGAGCCGTCCCTTTTTTGCGGACGGTTGCGCTCCGGCGCGGAGTCGCTATCCTTCACGAACACGACATGACCCGACGCCTCCTCCTCTTCGCCGTCCTTTGCGCCTCCGTTTTCGCGGCGGCGCGGGCCGAAGCCGCCCTCAACCCGAACGACGAGTACCTCATCGTCTCGGGCGGTCCCTCCCTCCTCTCGCACGAGAGCTACCGGCGCCCGGGGCACCGCCACGACCGCTGGTGGGGCAACTTCATCCGCACCGCCCGCATCCGCATCGAGCAGCTCCAGAAGGCGAGCAAGGGCGCGGTCAACATCACCTGGCTCGTCTACCGGCCCGGCTACGAGGCCCGCCAGGCCGAGGATCGGCAGTCCCTCATCGCCAACATCGAGAGCGTGAGGGACAAATACCAGGTGCGCCTCGTCTGGTTCAACTCCACCGACGAGCTCATCCACTACATCAACGCCGGGCAGAACCGCAACTCGGTCAAGGTCTCCGGCTTCGAGTTCTTCGGCCACTCGAACAAATTCTGCTTCGTCTTCGACTACAGCAACCACATCCTCGGCGCCTCCAGGACCTTCCTCCACCAGAGCGACCTCAAGCGTATCAACCGCCGCGCCTTCGCCCGCGGAGCCTACTGCAAAAGCTGGGGCTGCCACAGCGGCGAAGCCTTCACGGCGGAGTGGAAGCGCGTCACCGGGGTGAAGATGATCGGGGCCGTCGGCAAGACCGACTACTCCAAGTCCTACGAGAACACCCTCCCCTTCGTCTCGCCCGGCGGACGCTGGTCGAGTTGATTTTTGCGATAAACAGGTGAAATCCGCCGATTTCGTGGTCTGCTTCCGGGTTCCAGACACCCGCCACCGATGCAGTTCGCCGAACTCCAACAACTCCACGCCCTCCCTTTCTTCGACCTGATCCAGCGCTCGCGCCGGGTGCATGAGACGCATTGGCCGGAAAACGAGGTGCAACTCTGCACCCTGCTCAGCATCAAGACGGGCGGCTGCTCCGAGGATTGCTCCTACTGCGCCCAGTCCGCCCGCTACTCCACCGGGGTCGCCGCCGAGCGGCTCATGGAGAAGGAGGAGATCCTCGACCGCGCCCGCCTCGCCCGCGAGCAGGGTTCGACCCGCTTCTGCATGGGCGCGGCGTGGAAGGGCGTGAAAGACGGCACGAGCCGCTTCGAGCAGGTCCTCGATATCGTCTCCAGCGTCAGCGAGTTGGGCATGGAGGTCTGCACCACCCTCGGCGAGCTCGGCCCGGTCGAGGCCGCGAAGCTGAAGGAGGCCGGCGTCACCGCCTACAACCACAACATCGACACTTCGCCCGAGCACTACGCCAACATCGTCTCGACCCACAACTTCCAGGATCGGCTGAACACCCTGCGCCACGTCCAGGACGCGGGCATGTCGGTCTGCTCCGGCGGCATCCTCGGGCTCGGCGAGAAAACCGAGGACCGGCTCCGCATGTTGGAGATCCTCAGCAATTTCAATCCCCAGCCCGAGAGCGTGCCGATCAACTCCCTCGTCCCCATCCCCGGCACGCCCTTGGCCGAGTCGCAGGGGGTCGATTCCTTCGAGGTCGTGCGCATGATCGCCCTCGCCCGCATCGCCGTACCCAAGGCGAAGGTGCGCCTCTCCGCCGGACGCAAGCAGATGAGCGAGGAGATGCAGGCCCTCTGCTTCTTCGCCGGAGCGAATTCCATCTTCTACGGCGACAAGCTCCTCACCACGGGCAACCCGCAGTCCCAAGCCGACCTCGCCCTGATGAAAAAGCTCGGCTTGCGCCCGCAACAGCCCAACCGCGACTTGAGCGCCCCCGAGCCGGAGGCTTGCCGGCCCCTCGTTCCGGCTTTGGCATGAGTCTTTGCCGAATGGGATGGCCGCGAAAAGGCGCAAAAATCGCAGAAGGAATCGGGCGGAAGATTGGTAGGTTCCGCCGTTTCGCAAGGAAGACGTTTTGTGACTTCTGTGCCTTTTCGCGGCCATCCCTTTGCATCTGAACCATGAAGTGGCGCTGCCTCGACCGCACTCTCGACCTCTCCTCGCGCGGGGAGATCATGGGCATCGTCAATGTCACGCCCGACTCCTTTTCCGACGGCGGTCGTTTCGCCACGGTCGAGGCGGCGGTGGCGCAGGCCCGTCGTCTCATCGACGAGGGAGCCGCCCTCATCGACATCGGCGGCGAATCGACCCGCCCCGGCGCGGCCGAAGTCGATGAAGCCGAGGAGTTGCGGCGTGTCCTCCCGGTGATCGAGCGCCTCGCGGCGGAATGTCCCGGCACCATCCTCTCCATCGACACCTGCAAGGCGGCGGTCGCGGCGGCGGCGGTCGCGGCGGGGGCGCGGGTGATCAACGACGTGCGCGGATTCCGCGATCCGGGGATGGTCGCGGTCGCGGCGGAGAGCGGGGCCGGGCTCGTCATCATGCACATGCAGGGCGTTCCCCGGACGATGCAGGCCGCGCCCGCCTACGACGACCTTCACGGCGAGATCACCGCCTTCTTCCGGGAGCGATTCGAGGCCCTCCTCGCCGCCGGGGTCGATCCCGAGGCCATCGTCTTCGATCCGGGGATCGGCTTCGGCAAGACCCTCGACCACAACCTCGCCATCCTTCGCGACCTCGACCGCTACACCGTGGCCGACCGTCCCATCCTCCTCGGCGTCTCGCGGAAATCCTTCCTTGGCAAACTCACCGGATCGGACCGCGTCGAAGACCGCGCCTGGTCCACCGTCGCCGTCACCGCCCACGCCCGCGAGCAGGGCGTGCGCCTCCACCGTGTCCACGAAGTGAAGCCGAATCTGGAGTCCATGCGGATGGCCGAGGCGATCCTCGGTTGACAAGGGCGCGTTTCGGATGTCCCTTGGCGTCGTCAGTTCGCGGTCCCATGACCGTGCGCCCGGATGCCTGCCGAACCATGCGGCGTCCGAATCGATCGGGGGAAGGGAATGACGTCTCTTCAATGTGTCATCCCGTGAAGCGGTGGGAACCGTTCCCGCCTGCGGTATTGCGACGTCCCGCACGGGGCGGAGCCTGCCGTCCCCCTGAATCCTAACATCTATCTAAAACTATGTCCTTCCCCGAACTCGGCCTCGTCGCCGCCCTCTCCGAAGCGGTCGCCGCCAAAGGCTACCAGTCTCCCACTCCCATCCAGGCCCAAGCCATTCCCCCCATCCTCGCGGGACGCGATCTGATGGGCGGCTCCCAGACCGGTACCGGCAAGACGGCGGCCTTCACCCTGCCGATGCTGCAACGCCTCGCCTCGGGTCGTTCGCGCCCCCGCAGCCCGCGCGGCCTCGTCCTCGCCCCCACGCGCGAACTCGCCGCCCAGGTCGGCGAGAGCGTCGCGACCTACGGCAAGGGCCTCCATCTCTCCTCCGCCGTGATCTTCGGCGGGGTGGGCATGAACCCGCAGATCGACCGCCTCCGTCGCGGCGTGGACATCCTCGTGGCCACGCCGGGCCGCCTCCTCGACCACGCCGGGCAGGGCACCCTCGACCTTTCCCAGGTCGAGATCCTCGTCCTCGACGAGGCCGACCGCATGCTCGACATGGGCTTCATCCACGACATCCGCCGCGTCTTGAAACTGCTCCCCGCCCGTCGGCAGAACCTCCTTTTCTCCGCGACCTACTCGCCCGAGATCAAGGAGCTCGCCGACGGCATTCTCCGCGATCCCGCCCTCGTCGAGGTGGCCCGCCGCAACACCGCCGCCGAGACCGTGGACCAGGTCGTCCATCCCGTCGCCAAGGCGGAGAAACGCGCCCTCCTCTCGAAGCTGATCCGGGACGGCGGCTGGAGCCAGGTGCTCGTCTTTACCCGCACCAAGCACGGGGCGAACCGCCTCGCCGAACAGCTCGGCAAGGATGGCATCCCCTCCGCCGCGATCCACGGCAACAAGAGCCAGAACGCCCGCACCAAGGCCCTCGACGATTTCAAGACGAACCGCATCCGCGTCCTCGTCGCCACCGACGTGGCCTCGCGCGGGATCGACATCCGTCTGCTCCCCCACGTCGTGAACTACGAGCTGCCCAACGTACCCGAGGACTACGTCCACCGCATCGGCCGCACGGGTCGCGCCGGGGAGGAAGGCTGCGCCTGCTCGCTCGTCAGCGCCGACGAACGGGGTTTGCTCAAGGACATCGAGAAGCTGCTGAAACGGTCCATCCCGGTGGAGAAGATCCCCGGCTTCGAGATGTGCGAGATCGACGGACGCGAGGACGCCCGCAACACCTCCCGAGGTGGCGGTGGCCAGGGACGCGGCCAGCGCCAAGGCGGCGGCAGGAGCGGAAACCGGGGGACGGGAACGTCGCACGGAGGCTCCGCGAGGAGACGAGGGCCGCGCCGCCCGCAGATGGCTTCGCGTTGATCCGAGCATCCTTGCGCTCCCACCCCCCGACCGGGGTCGGACGGGGATCGAACCCTCTTGCATCCGCCGCCAGACCCTGTTAGGTCGGCGGCGGTCATGCCGGACACCCGACAGTTCCTCGAACACCTTTTCTCGGACAGGGGCGGTGCCATGCCCTTCGACGAGTTCATGGCGGCGGCGCTCTACGACCCGGAGCACGGGTACTACATGGCAGGCATCGGAGACGTGGGCGGAAGCCGGGGCGATTTCGCCACGGCGGCGACGCTGTCGCACGGGCTCGGATGCGCCATCGCCGCTTGGATCGGCGAGGAGCTCGCCCACCACGCTTGGCGAGGTCCGGTCGCGGTGGTCGAGGTCGGCGGCGGGAGCGGCGCTCTCGCCGCTTCGGTACTGAAAGCGCTCGGCTGGTTCGGGCGGCGGCGGATTCGCTATCATCTCGTCGAGGTCTCGCCGGTGCTGCGGGAGAAACAGCGAAAGCGGCTCGGACGCGCCATCGCCGCTTGGCACGACTCGCCCGTCGCGGCGCTGAAGGCGGCGGAAGGCCGGACCCTAATCTTCTCGAACGAACTCATCGACGCCTTTCCTGCGAAGTGGCTGCGATTCGATGGCGGAACTTGGCGCGAGGTCTGGGTGTGCTATGAGGAGGGGAAGGGGCTGCGGGAGGAGTTCCGCGAGCCGTCGCCCGGCTTGGACGCTTCCCGTTTCTCCGCCCTCGCCCTGCCGGACCCGCCCGAGGGGCAGCGGATCGAAATCCTTCCCTCCTGTCGGCATTGGCTCGGGGAGCTGGCGGACGCATGGCGCGAGGGGTCGATGCTGACCATCGACTACGGCGGAGCGACTGCCGGGGAGATCTACGCGAGGCGACCCGGCGGGACCCTGCGCGGATACTTCCGCCACGAACGAATCGAAGGTGCCGGGATCTACGCGCGCTTCGGGAAGCAGGACCTGACGGCGGACGTGAACTTTGCCGACCTCGCCGCGTGGGGGCAAGGGTGCGGTATCGAAACCGTGGAGTTCTCTCCGCAGTGTCGTTTTTTGGAACGATTCGGATGCGGGGAGGACGCGATGGCGGAGAGCGAAGCGGGCGATGCGTTTTGGGTGTTGGAGCAGAGGAGGTAAGGAAGACTTGGATTTGAAAGAGGTTTGACCACGAATGAACACGGATGNNCATCCGTGTTCATTCGTGGTCAAAATCCCGCACAATCCACACCGGAATTTGCAACTGGACAGCCGGAAGATTACCCCTACCGTAGGAACCACGGATGAACTCCACGACACATCGCACCCTCCTCCCGCTCGCCGCGCTTTCGCTCGGTCTGGTGCTCCTCGGCTGATCGCCGAGAAACGTGTCCTTTTCCCAACTTCCGCCTCCCGTCCCGCACGGGTGAATTGCGTCCCGATCCGTTTTCCCCTTTAGTCAAACCCAGCTCCCATGAAACCCGAATCCATCCGCAAGTACCGGCCCTTCCCGCCGGTCTCGTTGCCGGACCGGCAGTGGCCGGACCGCACCATCACGCAGGCCCCGATCTGGTGCAGCGTGGACCTTCGCGACGGGAACCAGGCGCTCCCGCAGCCCATGTCGGTGGAGGAGAAGCTCGAATTCTTCGACGTGCTCTGCGGCGTCGGATTCAAGCAGATCGAGGTCGGTTTCCCCTCCGCCGCGGACACGGAGTTCAACTTCCTGCGCCGCCTCATCGACGAGGACCGCATCCCCGACGACGTGACCATCCAGGTGCTGGTGCAGACCCGCGACCACCTCATCCGCCGGACCTTCGAGGCCATCGACGGGGCGAAGCGGGCCATCGTCCACATCTACAACTCGACCTCGCCGCTGCAACGGCGCGTGACCTTCGGCGACGCCAGCCGCGAGCAGATCCGCGACATCGCGGTGGAGGCCGCGAAGCTGGTCAAGGAGCTGGTCCCGACGATCCCGCGCACCGAGGTCGTCCTCCAGTATTCGCCCGAGTCCTTCTCCGACACCGAGCTGGATTTCGCCTTGGAATGCTGCAACGCGGTCATCGACATCTGGCAGCCGACGGCGGAGAAAAAGATGATCGTCAACCTGCCCGACACGGTGCAGTGGACCACGCCGAACATCCACGCCGACATGATCGAGTGGATGTGCCGCCATTTGAAGAACCGCGAGTCGCTGCTCGTCTCGCTGCACACCCACAACGACCGGGGCACCGGCACCGCCGCGACCGAGCTGGGCCTGATGGCCGGCGCCGACCGCGTCGAGGGCACGCTCTTCGGCAACGGCGAGCGCACCGGGAACCTCGACATCGTCAACGTGGCGCTGAACATGAACAGCCACGGCATCCCCACGGGGCTGGACTTCTCCGACCTGCCCACGCTGCGCCGCGTCTACGAGCGCGTCACCCGCATGACCGTCGGCGAGCGGCATCCCTACGTCGGCGAACTGGTCTTCACCGCCTTCTCCGGCTCGCATCAGGACGCGATCAAGAAGGGCTTCGACCGCCGCGAGCGCGAGACGAAGGAGAATCCGGACATCCCCTGGGGTGTGCCCTATCTGACGATTGATCCGCAGGATGTGGGTCGCAGCTACGAGGCCATCATCCGCATCAACAGCCAGAGCGGCAAGGGTGGCATCGCCTATGTCCTCGACCGTGAGCACGGCTTCGACCTGCCCAAGACGATGCATCCGCAGGTGGGCAGCTACATCTACGGCCACGCCGACGCGGAGGGCCGCGAGCTGTCGAACGACGAGATCGGCGAACTCTTCTTCGAGAAGTTCGCCAACCTCGGCTCGCCGATGAACCTGGTCGATTTCGAACTCGACCACACGGAGAAGAAGGGGGAGGTCGTCTGCCATGCCGCCATCGAGCTGAACGGCGAGACCGTGCGCGGAGAAGGGCGCGGCAACGGGCCGATCAACGCCTTCGTCCACTTCCTCGAAGAGGCGGGGCACAAGGACTTCAAGGTCACCGACTACCGCAGCCACGCCCTGCGCGGCGGATCGGACGCCGACTCGGCGGCCTATGTGCAGATCCAGAGCCTCGTCGACAGCAGCCTCGTCTGGGGCTGCGGCATCGATCCTTCCATCGAGATGGCGGGGCTGAAGGCGCTCGTCTCGGCGTGGAACCTGCAACATGCGGAGGCATGATGCCCGGCTTAGGGGGATTTTGGACCGCTGATTGGGCTGATTTCCGCTGATCTTCGGGAAGGTTTTGATTGTTTTCCGTTCGCTCTTCGGCCACCTCAGCCCCTCGTCTTCATGAACAATCAGCGGAAATCAGCCCAATCAGCGGTCCAAAAATGAATAGCACCCGCGCCAAAGCCATCCTCTTCGACCTCGACGGCACGCTGCTGGACACGCTTCGGGATCTCGCCGACTCGGGGAACGCGGTGCTTGCGAGCCGTGGCTTTCCCACGCATCCGCTCGACGCTTACCGGACCTTCGTCGGCAACGGCATGGCCAGCCTCGCTCGCGACATTTTTCCCGAGGGTCGCAAGCCCGCGACGGACGCGGAGGTCGAGGCCGTGCTCTCCGAATACCGCGCCGCCTACGAGCGGAACTGGCAGAACACGACCGCGCCCTTTCCCGGCACCGCGGAATTGCTCGACCGCCTCGTCGCGGACCGGGTGCCCATCGGCGTTGTCTCGAACAAGGCGCACGATTTCACCGTGAAATGCGTCGAGGCCTTCCTCGGTGATTGGGCGTGGAACGTGGTCCTCGGCCATCGCGAAGGCCACTCCCGCAAGCCCGATCCCGCCGGAGCGCTGGAGGCCGCCACCAAGCTCGCAGTGTCGCCGGGCGAATGTCTTTTCGTCGGCGACTCCGACGTGGACATGCAGACCGCGAAGAACGCTGGGATGAGCGGCATCGGTGTGGCTTGGGGCTTCCGTCCGGTGGAGGAACTGCTCGCGGCGGGAGCGGAGCGGATTGTCGAAACGCCGGGGGAACTGCTGGAGCTGGTCGGGTGAGATGACGAAGAACGCGACATTGCTGTCGTTGGCCTCAGTGAGGCCGGATCGAACGCCCAAACGATGCCCGACCGAGGTCGATGGCCTCGGCTACAGGTTCCGCCTCCCCCGCTCACACCAGATCGACGATGGACCCGAAGTCGGCGTCGAAGAGGCGGCGGTAGGTGCGCGAGGCGATGCCGTCGGTCATCTTCGCGAGCACGTCGCAGACGACGCGGGCGCGCGCGGCCTCGTCGGGCTGGGAGAAGACGAGGGCTTCCTCCTCGTCGGAGAGAAGCCGGTAGTGACCGCGTCCGGGTTTGTCCGGCACGATGTAGATCTCGGCGAAGACGCCGAAAAGCCGTGAGAGGATGTAGTCGGACTTGCGATCGAGTTGCTGGAGCTGGCGGCTGCGGAAAACGAGGTCGAGGGCGAGCCGCTTGTAGAGGGCGCATTCCTCCTTCACCCCGGGGTCGATGGCGAGACGGTAGCGATGGCGGGCGCTGAGATCGGCGAGAAAGGCATCGGACGAATCGGCCTCGACCAGTTCCGCCGCGCCGATGAAACGGCCGATCTTCTTGCCGACGGTCGATTCGACCCGACCCCGCCGGATCGCGGCGATGAGTTCTTCGAGGCGTTTTCCCTCGGACTCCGTCAGGGGCTGCGCGGAGGCCCATCGTTCGATCCCGTCGATGCGGATGAAGCCTGCCTCGATCCCGTCGGCGATGTCGTGGAGGGAATACGCGGTGTCGTCGGCCCAGTCCATGATGCGGCACTCGATGGAGCGGAAGCCGTTGCGGGCCGCTCCGGACGGTAGGCTCCGGGGGAAAGGGCGACCCGCGGTCACGAAGTCGAGCACGGCGGCCTGGTCCGCGTAGAGGAAGTGGTTCCGCTGCTCCTCGACATCGCCGTGGAGGGTCTTGTATTTCAGGACGCCGTCGAGGAGGGCGCGGGTCGGGTTCATCCCCCGGCCGGGGCCGAAAAGGATCTTCGTCAGGATGCGCAGGGTCTGCGCGTTGCCCTCGAACCCGCCGTAGGGTTCCATGAGCCGGTGCAGCGTGCGCTCCCCTGTGTGGCCGAAAGGCGGGTGCCCGATGTCGTGAGCGAGGCAGGCCGCCTCGACCAGATCGGCGTCGAGGCAATGCCCCGGCCCGAGCAGCGGGGAGGTGCGGTTGAGGCGGTCGCAGAGGCTGCGCCCGATCTGCGCGACCTCGATGGAGTGGGTCAGGCGGGTGCGGTAGAAGTCGTATTCGCCGCTGAAGAAGACCTGCGTCTTGTTCTGGAGGCGGCGGAAAGCGGAGGTGTGGATGATGCGGTCGCGGTCGATCTGGAAGGGGCCGCGGTGCTCGCCTTCACGGAGCGCCGCCTCGCCCTCGATCCGCTCCCGGTCGCAGTCTCCGTAGAAATCGTTCTGCATGGTCGTCTTCGCTGCGCCGGGAGACTATCCCCTGCTTCCGCTTCCGGCAAAGCCGTGTTTCATCCAAAATCGACGGTGAGGCGCACAGGCGTCCCGTCCCCGCCGGATTTTTGATTGCGAAAAACGGTCCCTCCGTGTTTGAATGCTCCGCTCCGTTCGTCCATCGACCATGTCTTTCCAACCGCTTCAAGATCCGGCTCCGGACAAATCGCGCATCGCGGATCTCGGATTGCTGGTCATCCGCCTGCTTTCCGCTGCGACCTTCGTCTACTACCAGCTCGCCAGCCAGCTTGGTCGGGCCTTCAAGCACGTCTGGGACGGGACCGACTGGGAACTCGCCGCCCAACTCGCCGAGCGCGGCCTGCCCGTGCCCGGCATCGTGGCCGCCGTGGCCGTCGCCTTGCTCGCCGCCACCCTCCTCGGGGTGGCCCTCGGGTTTTTCACCCGCTTCAACGCCCTCGTCTTCGCCCTTCTCACCGGCTTCGTCCTCATTTCCGCGATCATCCTCTCGCCCACGCTGAACCCGCAAGCCCTCGCCCTCTATCTGACCGTTTTCGCCGGTTTCGCCTGCGGCGGCGGCGGTCGACTCTCCCTCGACCACCTCCTCGCAGGACGGCGGGTGCGGCGCGAGGCGGCATGATCGAGAAAACGGAGCGAATTTCCCCTTGAAAGCCGGGGCCATCGCCACGTTGATCCCGGATGCCTTCCTTTGAAGAACTAGGACTCTCCGGCCCGGTGCTAAGGGCCATCGCCAGAACCGGCTACACCGAGCCGACCCCCATCCAAGCCCAAGCCATCCCCGTGGCTCTTGAGGGCAAGGACATCGTCGGCGCTTCGCAGACCGGCACGGGCAAGACCGCCGCCTTCGGCCTGCCCATCATCTGCCAGATGAAGCCCTCGACGCGGCCCCAGTGCCTCGTCCTCGAACCGACCCGCGAGCTCGCTGCGCAGGTCGAGGACCAGATGAACGTCTTCTCCTACTACAAGCCGCTCAACGTCGTCCTCCTCCACGGCGGCGTCGGCTACGGCCACCAGATCGAGGCCCTCGAGACCAAGCCCGATGTCATCATCGCGACGCCGGGTCGCATGCTCGACCACATGGAGAAGGGCAACCTCGACCTCAGCGACGTGAAGTTCCTCGTCCTCGACGAGGTCGACCGCATGCTCGACATGGGCTTCCTCCCCGACGTGAAGCGCATCATCGACCAGTGTCCGAAGGACCGCCAGACCCTCTTCTTCTCCGCGACGATGCCGCCCGCGATCCAGACGCTGGCGAACTGGGCCCTGCGCGATCCCGTCTCCGTCGAGATCGGCGAACGCCGCTCCCCCGCCGAGACCGTCACCCACGCCTTCTACCCCGTCGGCATGGACCAGCGCGACGAGCTGATCGTCGAGATCATCAAGCAGACCGGCTACGAAAGCATCATGATCTTCACCCGCACGAAGAAGGAGGCCGACGCCCTCCTGCCCCGCATCGAGGCGATCGAGGGCACCCGCCCCGCCGCCCTGCACTCCGACATCCGGCAGAGCGATCGCACCAAGGCTCTCCAAGGCTTCCGCGACGGTACCTTCAACATCATCGTCGCCACCGACATCGCCGCCCGCGGCCTCGACATCTCGGGCGTGACCCACGTCATCAACTACCGCGTCCCCGAGAACCCCGAGGACTACGTCCACCGCATCGGCCGCACCGGCCGCGCCCAGAAGGAGGGCGACGCCTTCACCATCCTCACCGCCGACGAGCTGGAGAGCGCCCGCTCCGTCGAGCATTTCATCGGGCAGAAGATCGAACGGCGGAAGCTCGAAGGCTTCGCCTACAACTACACCGCCCTGCTTGAGGACAATCCGCAGCCGCTGCGGAAGAAGCGCCCCGCGCCGAAGCGGCGGCGTTGAAGAATTGAGGGTTCAAGGGATTCAGGAACGATGAAATACGCCATCTGCAACGAGACCTTCCAAGACTGGCCTTTCGAGAAGGCCTTCGCCTACGCCCGCTCCGTCGGCTACACCGGCATCGAGATCGCCCCCTTCACCCTTGGCAAGCCCGTCCCCGACTTCGGCGCGGAGGACCGCGCCATCCTGCGCGGCCAGATCGCGGACGCCGGACTGGAATGCGTCGGCCTGCACTGGCTCCTCGCAAAGACCGAGGGCTTCTACCTCACCACTCCCGACGAGGCCGTGCGCGAGCGCACCGGGGCCTACCTCGCCGAACTCGCCCGCCTTTGCCGTGACATCGACGGAACGATCATGGTCCTCGGCTCGCCCGCGCAGCGTAACCTGTTGCCTGGCGTCAGCCACGAGCAGGCCATGGACTTCGCCGCCGACACGATCCGGCGGGCCATGCCCGTGCTGGAGGATTGCGGAGTGACGCTCGCCCTCGAGCCGCTCGCCAAGACCGAAGGCGACTTCCTCAACACCGCCGCGCTCGGCATCGAGCTGGCGGAGAAGATCGACTCGCCGAACTGCCGCCTCCATCTCGACGTGAAGGCCATGTCCGGCGAGCCCGGCCCCATCCCGGACATCATCCACGCCAGCCGCGACTGGATCGCCCACTTCCACGCCAACGACCCGAACCTCCTCGGTCCCGGCATGGGCGAAGTCGTCTTCGATCCCATTTTCAAAGCGCTGAAGGACATCGAATACAAGGGCTGGGTCTCCGTCGAGGTCTTCCGCTACGAGCCCGGCATCGAGACCATTTGCGAAGAGAGCATCCGCTACATGCGCGAGGTCGAGGCGCGGGTGTGATGCGGGATTGAGGAGCGGATTCGGCATCGCATCCGATCCGACGAAGGTGGGGCACTGGGGAAGGTAGCGGAAGCGGCGACTCTTCCGCCCCATCGGCGGAACGCTCGTGCGATCCGCTACCCCATTCGGATTTCGGATTTCCCACGGGAAATCGATCCATCCCAGAAGAGACGGAACAGGTGGGACGAGGCCCGCCCTACAGATTCCCCCTCTTCATCTCCGCCACCGCGAAGTCCGCCGCACGGGCGGTGAGGGCCATGTAGGTGAGCGAGGGATTCACGCAGGAGGCGGAGGTCATGCAGGAGCCGTCGGTGACGAAGACGTTCCTCGCGGCGTGGACCTGGTTCCATTCGTTGAGGACCGAGGTCTTCGGATCGCGGCCCATGCGGGCGGTGCCCATCTCGTGGATGGCGGTGCCGGGGAAGGACTCGCCTTCGGTGGCCTTCACATTCTTCAGCCCGGCGGTCTCCAGCATCTCGCGGGCGTCCTCCATCATGTCGATGCGCATCTTTTTCTCGTTCTCGCGGAATTCGGCGTCGAAGACGACGATGGGCAGGCCCCATTTGTCCCGTTTTTCGGGATGGAGATACATGCGGTTGTCGTGGTAGGGCAGGGTCTCTCCGAAGCCTCCGAGGCCCATCGTCCACGGACCGGGCTGGGTCAGCTCCTCCTTCAGCTCCGCGCCGAAGGACAGCTCGGCGACGTTGCGCTCCCAGCCTTGGCGACCGCCTCCGCCTTGGTATCCGAAGCCGCGCAGGTAGTCGCGCTTGTCGTCGCCGAGGTTGCGGTAGCGGGGCATGTAGATGCCGTTGGCGCGGCGACCGTAGAAGTAGCGGTCGTGGTCGCCCTCCCAGACCCCGCTGGCCCCGGCGCGGAAATGGTGGTCCATCAGGTTGTGCCCCAGCTCGCCGCTGTCGTTGCCGAACCCGTCGGGGAAGCGCTCGGACTTCGAGTTTAGCATCAGCGCAGTCGAGGCGATGGCGCTGGCGCAGACAAAGACGATCCGGGCGAAGAACTCGGTCTCCTCCAGCGTCTCCGCATCGACCACGCGCACGCCGGTGGCCCGCTGCGTCGCAGGGTCGAGGACGATCTCCCGCACCACGGAGGCTGGGCGCAGGGTGAGGCGTCCCGTCGCCGCGGCCGCCGGCAGGGTCGCGGACTGGCTGCTGAAGTAGGCACCGAAGGGGCAGCCCATCGCGCAGCGGTTGCGGTATTGGCAGGGTCCGCGCCCCACCTCGAGTTGGGGGTCGGCGACCTGGGAGAGGTTGGCGACGCGACCGATGGTGAGGTGCCGACCGGGGTAGGCCTTCTCGATGCGCTTGCGCACCTCCTTCTCGACGAAATACATGTCCATGGGCGGGAGGAACTCGCTGTCGGGCAGATGCGGCAGGCCGAGCGCCTCGCCGGAGATGCCGGCGAACTTCTCCACGTAGGAATACCACGGCTCGATGTCGCGGTAGCGGATGGGCCAGTCGATGGCGACGCCCTCCTTCGCGTTCGCCTCGAAATCGAGGTCGCTGAGCCGGTAGCACTGCCGCCCCCACATGATGGACTTGCCGCCGACGATGTTGGGGCGGTACCAGTCGAAGCGCTTCTCCTCCTCGTAGAGGGAGTCCACGTCTTTCATCCAGTAGGTCTCCGTCGTCTCGTTGTAGGGATAGTCGCGGGCCAGCTTGGGATGGGTCTCGACCTGCTCGACAGTGATCTTGCCGTGGTATTTCGTCTCCCACGGGGCCTTCATCGCATACTCGTAGTCGGCGACGTGGTGGAGCTGACGGCCCCGCTCCAGCACAAGGACCTTCAGCCCCTTCTCGGTCAGCTCCTTCGCGGCCCAACCGCCCGAAACGCCCGATCCGATCACGATGGCGTCGTAGGTGTTGGCTTTTCTGGCGTCGATGTTCAGATTGGGCATGGCGGTGCGCCGCTGCGCGGCGGTAAAAGGTGAAAAGGAAAAGGTGAATCGGAGCGTAGCGGAGATAGACGAAGTCAAAGGTGCTGGAAGCGACCGGATCGGATCCGGGACGGAACCCTGTCGGATAGGAGGCTATCGCGAGATCGCCCAGGCCTTCTGGCCGGGCTGCATGGGCACGTCGCCCTCGAAGCGTCCGGGCACCGGCAGGTATTCCAAAGCCTGGGTCGCGCCGATCTCGGAGATGAAGAAGCCGGTCACGGTGAGCTCGCGCATCCGCCGGAAGAAGCCGGTGTTTGTCTTCGTCGCGTCCCGCACCACGGCGACCTTCTCGTCCGGCGACAGCTCGACGAAGCCCTTGCCATGCGCCGTTTCGCTCGCGGCGTCGATCTTGGCGAGTCCGGCGTAGAAGGTCTCCTGCTCCGCGAGCACATGGCAGTCGCGCATCAGCCGGACGATGAACGCCTCGACGCCCGCCGCCTTCGCTCCGGGCGTGTCGGTGGTCGGGAGGATGACGTCGGCCAGCTCCGCGAGGAGCGCTTTCTGCGCCTCCGTCACCTCGACGCTTGCGCCCGTGTTCAGCACCTGCCCCATGAGACCGGCGGCCAGTGGTGCGGAAAGGGCGCCCCCCAGCATCAGGGAGAGGCGTTCGAGAGCGGCGCGGCGTGGGATCATGGGGGAGAGGATACCCGAAAAGCGGCGATGGGGTCAAGGGTGGGGAGCCAACGAAAGTAGGCCATAGGCTCAAACTCCGCCGCCCGCGATGGCCAAGTGCCCCCTCCTTTCCCTTGCGCCGCGAGGGATTCTGCCCGATCACTCCGGCATATGGCGAAGAAACCAGTCGTATTCATCATCCGCGATGGATGGGGGGACAATCCGGCGGGACCGGAGGGAGCGGAGCGCGTCGGGGACTGCCCCCGGCTCGCGGACATCCCTTTCACCCGTTCCCTCCACGAGCGCTATCCCGTCGCCAGCCTCCGCACTTCGGGCATGGACGTCGGTCTGCCGGAGGGCCAGATGGGCAACTCCGAGGTCGGCCACCTCAACCTCGGGGCCGGGCGCATCGTCTATCAGGATTTCACCCGCATCAACAAGGCCATCGCCGACGGCGAACTCGCGTCGAATCCGGTGCTGATCGAGGCCTTCGCCAAGGCCGCCGGTTCGCGCCTCCACTTGATCGGCCTCCTCTCCGACGGCGGGGTCCACAGCCACCAGGACCATCTCGCCGCCCTCGCCGACGCGGCCAAGGCGGCGGGAGTGGGCGACATCATGGTCCACGCCATCACCGACGGGCGCGACACCTCGCCGACGGGCGGGGCGGGCTATCTCGCCTACACCGAAGAAAAGCTCGCCGCCTCCGGCGCGAACATTGCCACCGTGGTGGGCCGCTATTGGGCGATGGACCGCGACAAGCGCTGGGAACGCACCCAGCTCGCTTGGAACGCCATCGTCCTCGGCCAAGGCGAGGCTCGCGACGACGCGCCCTCCGCCGCCGTGGCGGAAAAATACGCTCAAGGGGAGACGGATGAATTCCTCAAGCCCCTCGTTTTCGGATTCGTCGGCGAGCGCCGCGTCCGCGACGGGGATGTCGTCCTCTTCTTCAACTTCCGAGCCGACCGCGCCCGCCAGCTCAGCCTCGCGTTCCTGAAGGAGGATTTCGCCGGATTCGACCGGGGCGGTTTCCTCAAGACCACCTACTACACCCTCACCGAATACGACGAGACCTACGGTTGCCCCGTCGTCTTCCCCACCGTCGAATTGAAGAACACCCTCGGCGAAGTCGTCGCGGCAGCGGGCCTGAAGCAGCTCCGCGTCGCCGAGACCGAGAAATACCCGCATGTCTCCTTCTTCTTCAACGGCGGCGTCGAAGAGCCGAACTCCGGCGAGGACCGGCAGATGCTCCAATCCCCTCGCGACTGCGCCACCTACGACGAGAAGCCCGAGATGTCCGCCGAAGACGTGACGCAGACCCTCCTCGACCGCGCCGCCGACTACGACCTCGTCATCGTGAACTACGCGAACCCCGACATGGTCGGCCACACCGGCAACGTGCCCGCCGCGATCCGGGCGGTGGAATGCGTGGACCGCTGCGTCGAGCGCGTCGTGGGGAAGGTGCTCGAACTCGGCGGGAAACTCCTCATCGCCGCCGACCACGGCAACTGCGAGGAGATGGTCAACGCCGACGGCTCGCCCCAGACCGCGCACACCACCTTCCCCGTGCCTCTGATCTACGTCGCCGGCGATGCGGACCGCTACACCCTCCATGACGGCATCCTCGCCGACATCGCCCCCACGATCCTCGCCTTGCTGGGCGTCCCCGCACCGCCGGAGATGACGGGGCGGTCGTTGCTGGTGGAGAAGGGATGGGATGATCGGTGACTCTGATCACTGAATACCGATTACCGAATTTCCCCGCAATTTGAAAGGCGGTCGCGCGTCCATCCGTAAACGGACGCCATGAAATACCTCGCGCTGCTGCTATTCTGTCTCTGGGTGCTCACCCAGGTGCTGGGCGCCCAGGAGGCTTCCGGAAATTCTGCTCCCTTCGCCGAGCGCCTCGTCGAGGCCGCCCGTTTCCGCACGACGCAGACGGTGCGCTACGACCCCGCCTACGTCGTCCTCGACTACCCCGGCGGGGACGTGCCCGCCGACACCGGCGTCTGCACCGACGAGGTCATCCGCGCCTACCGCGCCCTCGGCATCGACCTCCAGAAGCTCGTCCACGAGGACATGAAGGCCGCCTTCTCCGCCTACCCGAAGCTCTGGGGCCTGAAACGTCCCGACAAGAACATCGACCACCGCCGCGTCCCCAATCTCGAGACCTTCTTCCGCCGCAGGGGCGCGGAAGTGACCGGCGCAGAGAAAGGCCGCTTCCTCCCCGGAGACCTCGTCACTTGGGATCTCAACGGGAGGGGCCTCTGGCACATCGGCATGGTCGTGGCCGAGGACGCTTTCGTCCACAACATCGGCGCGGGCCCCGAACTCTCCACCGGTATCGGACAGTGGAAGGTCCTCGGACATTTTCGTTATCATCCGGCGGTTCCCTGACAAAGAACCAAGCACGAGGAACGAAGGACACGCCGCGAAGCGGCGCTACGACTTCTTCATCGCGGCGAGGAGTTGATGGGACTGGAGCTGCTGCACGTAGAGCTCGGCCTTCTCCCGCTCGCCGGACCAGACCACGGAGAGGCCCCGGCGATGCACCTCCAGCATCAGCGCCTCGGCCTTCTCTTGCGGATAGCCGAAGACGCGGCGCAACACGAGGGTGACGAAGCTCATCAGGTTCACCGGGTCGTCGTAGACGATGACGTTCCACGGCATGTCGTGGTCCGACAGGGTCTCCGTCTCGGTGATGGTGATTTCGTCAAGTTCCGGCGTCATCCGGCAGGGGCGGTTTCAGATCGCCCGCAGACGCGGGCTTTCGGCGGAAAAATCGCCGCGTTCCCCGCTGATCGCAACTTGCACATGGGGGATCGCGGAGGCGAAGAGGGCGAGGGCATCGTTGCCGGTGCCGGAGTGGTTGCGATAGCCCGTGTGCGGCAGCAGCCCCGATTCGAGTTCGAACCAGGCGTAGGCGGAGAGGGCGGGAGCGAGAGGTAGGTGGTAGAGGGCGCTCTGCAAGGCGAAGAGGGTCGTGGCATGGCCCGGCGTCCCGCCCGCCGCGACGAGTTCCGAGAAGCGGGTCCACTTGCGGTTCGCCCGCATCTCCGATTTGCCTTCGAGAAAGGCGAGGCCCGCCGCGAGGCTCCGGGTGCGCAAGGTCTCGCTCAGGGCACGGTCGAGCACCCGGTCCTGCCCTGCGATCTCGTCGGGGCGCATCTCCCCGGCGAGCCGGTGGATCTCGACGAAGGCCGGGGCGAGGACAGGGGCGAACCAAGTCTCCAGCCAGAGCCGCCAAGCCGCCGCGAGGTCGCCGCGCGAATCCCAGACGAAGGTGCCGGGCGAACGGACCTCGATCCCGAGACGGGAGACGAAGCGGGCCAAGGCAAGGCCCTCGATCTCGCCGGGCGTGGCGGCGCGCAGGGCTTGGAAGGTGTCAGACATCCCGACACCCCGACGGATCAGAGCAACCCGGCTTCCTTGAGCGTCTTGTAGGCACCGTTTTTGTCGATGGTCTTGAGACCCCGGGCGCTGACGCGGACGCGGACGTATTTGCCCAGCTCGGGCACCCAGACGCGCTTCTCGCGCAGATTGGGCTTGAACTGGCGCTTCACCGTCTCGGTGACGTGACGACCGATCCCGCCTTTTTTCTTGGCGCGTCCGCTGCGGTGGATTCTGCGACCGGTGCTCACTTTCGCTCCGGTGATTTGGCAAACTCTGGACATGGCTGGGATCCGTTGGAAGGTTCAGGGCAGGTCGGCGCGGAGGGCTTCGGGCCAAGGGCGCGACCTGCGGGGTGGGCAATGTCCCCGGATTTGCGCCGCGGTCAAGGGAAAATCCTCCCCGTTCGCCTTCTGCCGCCGTGTCGGCTCACTCGGGGTCCGCGTCGCCGGTGGCGAAGACTTGGGTGATCGCCTTGACCGCCCGCAGCTCGTCCTCCCCGGAGGCTTCCACGGTGATCGCCGTCCCCATCGAGGCGCAGAGCGCGACCAGGCTGAGGATGCTCCGGATGTCGCCGATGCGCTCCCCGCAACGCAGGACGACCGAGGCCCGGAAGGACTGCGCCGCCCGGATGATGCGGGCGGCGGGGCGGAATTTCAGGCCATCGGCCCACGGCACCACGACGGTAGAGCGTTTCATGGCGGACTTCGACCGCGAAGGAGGCGGAACGTTCGATCTGGTTGTTCCGGGAGGGTTCCGGTGCCGCAGGCCGGGGGACGCGGGTGCCGCCGCGTCCGCTTTTCCCCTTGCGGAACAGGCCGGTCGGTTATCTTGTCCGTCCTTTTCGACTTCCCTCCTCCACCCCCGAAATCATGAGCGCCGCCGTTTCCGAAAAAAATTCCGTCCTGATGGAAAAGATCGTCAGCCTTTGCAAGCGGCGCGGTTTCATCTTCCAGTCGGCGGAGATCTACGGCGGACTCAACGGCTGCTGGGACTACGGTCCGCTCGGGGCGGAATTGAAGCGCAACCTCAAGGAATACTGGTGGCGCAAGAATGTGCAGGAGCGCGACGACGTCGTCGGGCTGGACGGGTCGATTTTGACTCTTGAGGCCGTTTTGAAGTCTTCGGGCCACCTCGACGGATTCTCGGACGAAATGTCGACCTGCAAATCCTGCAAACGGCACATCCGCTTTGACCAGCTTCGCGACTTGATCGCGAACTCGGCTTGGGCGCAGTCGCTCGCGGAGGCGATGACCGTGGAAAAGCCCGGCGATCCCGCAGGCGTCTCCGCCGATGGGGAGACCTTGGCCCGTTGGGCTCGGAAGAAAGGCAAGACTCTCGCGCCCAACCTCGCCCTCGTCCGCAATCCCGAGGTCGTCATCTCATGGATCATCGAGGAATCCGTTCGTCACCAGCCGATGGACCCTTGGTATTTCACCCAACTCGTCGCAACCGAGCAGTTGCGGCAAACGGGGCCGGTGAATCCTTGCCCTGACTGCGGCGGCGAACTGACGGCACCCCGCAAATTCAACCTCATGTTCGAGACGAATTTCGGCGCGGCCGGTGACGGGACTGCCTACCTCCGCCCCGAGACGGCGCAGTCCATCTTCGTGCAATTCAAGAACGTGCTCGAAACCTCGCGGGTGAAGCTGCCCTTCGGCATCGCCCAGATCGGGAAGAGCTTTCGCAACGAGATCAACCCGAGGAATTTCACCTTCCGCTCGCGCGAGTTCGAGCAGATGGAGATCGAATACTTCTGCAAGCCGGAAGACGGCCTGCGCCTCACCGACGAATGGCTGGAGGCGCGCCTCACCTTCTACGAGGAGATCGGCATCCCGCGCGAGCACCTCCACATCGTCGACATCCCCGACGGCGAGCGGGCCTTCTACTCGCAGAAGACCTACGATATCGAATACGAGTTCCCCTTCGGTATCCAGGAGCTTGAGGGCATCGCCTACCGCACCGACTACGATCTCGGCGTCCACCAGAAGGGCTCGGGCAAGTCGCTCGAATACTTCGACGAGGAGAGCAAGGAAAAGCTCCTCCCCCACGTCGTCGAGCCGAGCGCAGGCTGTGATCGCACCGTCCTCGCCCTGATCTGCGAGGCCTTCGACGAGGAGACCGTGACCGACGAGAAAGGCAAGGAGGAGGTCCGCACCGTGCTGCGCTTCTCCCCGCGCGTCGCCCCGGTCAAGGTCGGCGTCTTCCCCCTGCTCAAGAACAAGCCCGAGCTCGTCGCCAAGGCCCGCGAGGTGCAGAAGCTGCTGACGCCCTTCATGACCGTCTTCTACGACGAAGCCGCCGCCATCGGTCGCCGCTACCGCCGCCAGGACGAGATCGGCACGCCCTTCTGTGTGACGATCGACTTCGACACGATCGGCGAGAACGGCGAGGAGTTGAAGGACACCGTCACGATCCGCGAGCGCGACTCGATGAAGCAGGAGAGAATCGCGATTTCCGAGCTTCGGGCGTTTCTTTTGGATCGGATTCAGTAGAGAAGTTCGTGAGAACTTCTCCCCCTTCCATCCGGGCCGAAATTATGCGTTTTCGGCGAGTTCGCCACGCCGCTGGCGGGAACGGCGGTCGAAACAGAAGCGCATCGCCATCGCGGGGCTGCGCAAGCATCCGGTAGAGAAGTTCGTGAGAACTTCTCCCCTCCGCCTTGGCCGAAGTTCTCACGAACTTCGCTACGCTCCCGCCGCTCCCGGCCCCATCAAATCCATCACGCTGACGATGCCGACCAGCCTTCCGTCGCGGTCGGTGACGAGGCATTTTTGCAGACCGGAGCGGATCATGCTTTCGACCGCCTCCTCGACCTCGCTTTCGACCGGGCAGACCGGCAGGTGAAGCCGCTCGATTTCCTCCAAGGGCGACTCCATGGAAACGTCGGCGCGTTTCAGAAAGTTGAAGAGGTCCTCGCGGGCGAGGCAGCCGTCGAGGCGACCGTCAGGCCCAGCGAGCGGATAGATGCTGAAACGGCGGGTGCTGAACAGGGCGAGCGCCTCGCCCACGGTGGCGTCGCTGCGCAGGGTCGCGAGGTCGTTGCGCATGCGCTCGCGCACGGGCTGGCGTAGGACCGCGGGATCGAGCCGCCGCTTCACCGACTCGATCTCCGCCTCGGCGCTGCCCTGCGCGGTGGTGCGCCCGAGGACGCGGCGGAAACGGCTGCTGCTGGTGAAGAGGGGCAGCACGACCTCGCTGCTCAGGGAGACGAGCTCGGTCGGTCCCTTGGCGTAGGCGTCGTAGAGGTAGCCGCCGCCGTGGACGATGGCGCGCTCGCCGAAATATTCGCCTTCGGTGATGGTGCGGACGACCTCGCCGCTGCCGTCGCGCAGTTCGATGGCCCCGCTCTGCACGACGTAGAGCGAGAAGGCCGGTTCGCCACGGTGGAAGAGCGCGTCCCCCGGTTCGAGGTGGACTTGGCGGTAGAGCTTGGTGAAGCGCGGGTTCAGCAAGGTGATGTCGCGGGGGAAGAAGAGATCGAGGGACCAGTCGATGACGATGCGGAGCTTCCGGTCGAGACCGGGCAGCTTCGAGAGGTAGATGGAGCGCCAGAGGAACCAGGCGACGAAGCCGGAGAACTGCATCCCCAAAATGCTCGCCACAGCGGTGCGGTGGCCGATGGAGGCGAGTTCGCCGAGGCCCTTGAATTGAAAAGGGTCCGGTCCACGACCCGACAGGGTATGGCCGAGGTTTTTCGCGAGGGCGATGCCCTGCCGCGTGGCGAATTGCGCGGTCTGCGGGCAGAACTCGGCAGTTTTGCCCGCGAGGGGGACGAGGGCGCAGTCGCCCGCCGCCCAGACCGCGTCCTGCCCCCGCACGCGCAGGAATTCGTCGGTGAGGAGACGATGGCCTTCGTTGGGGAGGTCGTTCGCCTCGCAGAGGGCGCGGATCGCGGAATGCGGCGCGTTGCCCACGGTGGAGACGACGGTGGCCGTCTCGATGGTCTCGCCCGATTGCAGGTAGACGCGGGTCGCGGTGACGGCGCGGACCCTCTCATTGAGGAGGATTTCGAGGCCGCGCTGCCGCAGCTTCTTCGCGGCGTAGTCGCCGAGGTTGTCGCCGAGGTTTTGCAGGATGCGCTCGCGGCTGTGGACGAGGACGACGCGGATCTCCTCGCGCGGGATGTCGTGGTAGTCGCGGGCCGCCTCGCGGAGGAGGTCGAGGATTTCCCCCGCCGTCTCCACGCCGGAGTAGCCGCCGCCCACGACGACGAAGGTGAGAAGGCGCCGCCGCACCTCGGGACGCTGCTCCGCGTTCGCCTCCTCCAAGCGCGAGATGAGGGTGGCCCGCAGGATCATGGCGTCGCCGACGTTCTGCATGACGAAAGCGTGCTCCGGCATCCCGGGGACGCGGCTGAGGTCGATCTCGGCTCCGAGGGCGAGGACGAGATGGCGGAAGCCGATGACGACCCCGGCGGAGAAGGGACCCGTGTCGACCCGCACCTCGCGCTTCTCCAAATCGATCCCGCCGACCTTCCCGCGCAGCACGCGGAGGCCGCGGCAGATCCGCCGGATCGGGTTGACGACGTGGCGCGGGGCGATGGAGGCCCCCGCGACCTCGGCGAGCATGGGCTGGAAGACGAGGTAGTTCTGGTCCGAGACGATCACGGCCTGCTCGGGCCGCAGCCCGGCGCGCTTCAATTCCTTCGCGAGGCGCTGCCCGCAGGAGACCCCGGCGAAACCGCCGCCGAGGATGGCGACTTCGAGATCGAGACGGGCGGGGACGACGGCGGTGGAGGGGGAGGGCATGGCAAAGCGAGAAGTCGGCCAATCAATCCCGCATTTCCCTCCCGCCGCGTCAATTGACAAAAAACACATCCACGACGAACCAGGCGATCATCCCGAGGGCGAAAAGGACGCGCCCGAGGATGCCGGCGAGGCCGCCGACGACGGTGCCGACGGTGGATTGCCCGGCCTCCTTGACCTCCTTCTTCGCGACGAAGACCTCGAAGAGGAAGACGCCGGCGATGGGTCCGACGATGAGTCCCGGCAATCCGAAGAAGAGTCCCACGATGCCGCCGAGGATCGCGCCGAGGATGCCCCACTTGCTGGAGCCGAACCACTTCGCCCCGAGCGCCCCGCTGAGCCAGTCGAGGGCGATGGAGAGGGCATAGAGGACGCCGATGAAGACGAGGCCTTGCCAGGCGAGGCCGGAGGATTCCATCCCCATCGTGAAGTAGAAGAGGAAGGTCCCGACGAGAATGAGCGTCGTCCCGGGAAGGACGGGGAGGAAGGTGCCGAGGAAGCCGATGACGATGAGGAGGATCGTCACGGTCCACATCAAGGTGTCGTACACGGCTTCGCCGGAGAACCAGTCGGACCAAGCGGCGAGGAGGGGAGTCATGGGTCACGGGTCACGGGTCACGGGTCACGGGTCACGGGTCACGGGTCAGAAGAACCGCCTCGCCTCCGTCTCCGGCCTCGGCTGGCAGATGCGGGCAATGCAATGATCGAAGCTCTCCTCGTTGCTGAGGATGCCGATCTCGACGCGGAGGAAGTGGATGGGCACGTCGAGTCGCCCGAGGCGAGGGAAGCGCACCGCGTCCTTCTCCGTGGTCACGATCATGTCGACGTCGGACTCGACGCAGCAGTTGATGAAGGTCAGGATCTCCTGCTCGGTGAAGCGGTGGTGGTCCATGAAGCGGCAGGTCGCCTCGATCTTCGCCCCGAGCCGGCGCACCCCGTCCTCGAAGCTCTCCGGCACGGCGATGGCGCTGATCGTGCCGACGCGCTTCCCCTGGAGCGCCTCCAGTGGCAGGGTCGCCCGCGTCTCGATGTGCTGGAGATGGCGGGGCCGGTGCTCGCATTCGATGATCTCGGCGGTGCGGTTGTATTTGCGGATGCGCTCGATGAGCTCGTCGTTCGGCTCGCCGTTGCACTTCGTGATGAAGATGTAGGAGGCCCGCTTCAGGTTGCGGGGCGGCTCGCGCAAGGTGCCGCGAGGCAGGAGGCGCTCTGTCCCGAAGGGCTGCCAGCGGTCCACGAGGACGATGTCGAGGCGGTGGCGCAGGCGCAGGTATTGCAGCCCGTCGTCGAGGATGAGGGTGTCGCAGTTGAACTCGGAAATGGCGTGCTTGCCGCTTTTGACGCGGTCCTTGTCCACGATCACGGGGATGTCGGGGAGGTTCGCGGCGAGCATGTAGGGCTCGTCGCCCGCCGTTTTGGAGTCGAGGAGCAGCGATTTGCCGTCGCTGACGACGCGGGGCGGGTCGATCTCGTTCTTGCCTTGGATCTTGCCGGCGAGGCGCTTCAGGAAGGGCTGCTTCACCGACTTGTAGCCGCGGCTGAGGATGGCGACGCGGCGTCCACCGTCCTGGAGGGAGCGGGCGAATTTCTCCACCACCGGGGTCTTGCCGGTGCCGCCGACGGTGAGGTTGCCGATACTGACGACGAGGCAGCCGAGGCTGCGCTCGCGGAGGATGCGGTTGCGGTAGAGGGTCAGGCGCGAGCCCACCGCGAACGCGTAGACCTTCGACAGCGCCCCGAGGACACCCCGCAGCATGGCGGCGCGTGCGCCTTGGCGGCGGTCGAGGATCACGTCCACGGCGAATCGTTCGAGCTTTTCCCGGGTTTGCGACATGGGCTGGGTGCGGGGGGGCAACGGTCGCGGCAACGGCTCCCGGCGCAACCGGGAATGTGGGCGCTTGCAAAGGGGCGCGTCCTGAAGCATGGACGGGGATGCAACGAATCGACGAACGTTCCCCCGACGCGATGCGCGAGATCGGGTTCCAGCTCGACATCGCCCCGCTCGCCCACGGCAGCGTGCTCGTGAGCTTCGGCGAGACCCGCGTGATCTGCGCCGCCATGCTCGAGGCCGGGGTGCCGTCCTGGATGAAGGCGCAGGGCGTTCCCGGCGGCTGGCTCACCGCCGAATACAGCATGCTGCCCTACTCGACCCTGCAACGGAAGCCGCGCGACATCAACCGGGGCAAGCTCGACGGACGCAGCTCGGAGATCCAGCGCCTCGTCGGGCGCAGTCTGCGGGCCGTCGTCGATTTGGGGGGGCTCGGGGCGCGCACCCTGTGGATCGACTGCGACGTGCTCCGCGCCGACGGGGGCACCCGCACCGCCTCCATCACCGGGGCCGTCGTCGCTGCCGAGATGGCTTTCCGCCGCTTCGTCGCTGCAAAGAAGCTCCCGAAATCGCCCCTGCGCCAGCTCGCCGCCGCCGTCAGCGCGGGGGTGTGGGAGGGCGTCTGCTGCCTCGACCTGAACTACCACGAGGACAAGGACGCCGCCGTCGATTTCAACTACGCCATGACCGAGGACCTGCGTCTCATCGAGGTGCAGGGCACGGGAGAGGAGGCCACCTTCTCCGAGGAGGAGATGGCCGAAATGCTGCGCCTCGGGAAAAAAGGCATCGCCGAAATCGTCGCAGCCCAGAAGGAGGCGCTGGAGCGTTTCGATCCGACGGCGAATCTGGAGATGTTGACGCGCTTGGCGTAGGTCAATGCTCCAAGGTCTCCCGCAACTTCGTCAACCCGCGTCTGACCCGCGCCTTCACCGTCCCCAGCGGTTCGCCGAGACTGTCGGCGATCTCCTGCTGGGTGAGGCCCTCGAAATAGACCTTTTCGATGGCCTCGCGCTGGATCGAGGTCAGTTCCATCACCGCCGAGCGCACCGCGCGGCAGGCGTCGCGTCGGCTCGCGGCCTCGGGTCCGGTGACGGGGGCGGTACCGCGATGGATGAACTCCACCTCCCCGGCGTAGGCGTCCTTGAGACGGCTTTGGCGCTTCCTCGCGCGGAGGCGGTCGATGGCCCGGTTCCGCGCCGTCGAGGTCAGCCAAGTGACGGGTCGCCCACGGCCAGGATGGTATTGGTCGGCCTTTCGCCAGAGCGAACACAGGACTTCCTGGAGCACCTCCTCGGTGTCGGCAGGATCGCCGAGAATGCGATGGATGGCGGTGTAGAGCAACCCGGCGTAGCGCTCGTGCAAACGAAGGAAGGCTCCGCCGTCTCCCGCCGCGATCCCCGCCAGCATCGCACCGTCGGCGAGGTCGTCGTAAGGGCGGGCGGGATCGGAGGAGGGGAGGGTGCTCATGATGAGAAAATCTTATTTCGTCTTTCAATTATTCACAAATGAAATGAATATTAGATATTTTAATTTTTCGAACGGATGAATTAGAGGCGCTTTTGGCCTCATGGATTCCGCACCCGAATCCACTTATTGAACCGATCCCGAGCTCCATGGTCGGAAGGAGGCAGCTCGACCTCCGCCGGATTCCCGGTCGGTTTCCGTCGATTGCGCCACCCTCCTCCTTGTGCTAGCTTCGGACCGGCGGTTCCGCGCCGCCCTCCCCACCTGCCCTTTCATGCAAGACGACGACCCCAACCAGAACCACCGCCGCCAAGGCGGGGGCGAGAATGGCTTCAACTGGAAGGGGCTCCTCCTCCTCTCCATCGCCATGGGCCTCTTCGGCTTGGCGATCATGTCCAAAAACTGGTCCAACTCGGCGAAGAGCCTGACCTACGCCGAGTTCAAGGGGTTCGTCAAAGAAGGCCGCATCCATGTGGATGCCAAGGCCCAGCCGCCGATGCTGCTTCGCCTCGTCCAGAAGGACGGCAGCGCCAAGCAGCATGTGACCGGTTGGTACGAGGTCGAAAATCCCGAGCAGAACGGGGGCAAGAAATACGCCCAGTTCACCGTGCCCGTCATCCTCGACTACGTCGGCGACGATCTGAAGGCCCTGCTCGCGGGCGACGACCCGGCGAACCCGAAATATGAAATCTCCGACCTGCCCACCGACTCGGACAGTCTCGGCATGATGATGATGTCCTTCTACCTGCCGATCCTCTTTCTCCTCGTCCTCCTCTACTTCCTCTTCCGCCACCAGATCCGCGCGGCGGGCAAGGGGGCGATGAGCTTCGGCAAGAGCAAGGCCAAGCTCATGTCGATGGACAAGGGCAAGGTCACTTTCAAGGACGTGGCCGGCGTCGAGGAGGCGAAGGAGGAGGTCTGGGAGATCGTCGAATACCTGCGCGACCCCAAGAAATTCCAGCGTCTCGGCGGTCGCATCCCGAAGGGCGTCCTCATGGTCGGTTCGCCCGGCACCGGCAAGACCCTCCTCGCCCGTGCCATCGCTGGCGAGGCCGACGTGCCCTTCTTCTCCATCAGCGGGTCGGACTTCGTCGAGATGTTCGTCGGCGTCGGCGCCTCGCGCGTGCGCGACATGTTCGAGCAAGGGAAGAAGAACGCGCCCTGCCTCATTTTCATCGACGAGATCGACGCGGTCGGTCGCCATCGCGGCCACGGCCTCGGCGGCGGGCATGACGAGCGCGAGCAGACCCTCAATGCGCTGCTCGTCGAGATGGATGGCTTCGACACGCAGGAAGGCGTCATCATCATTGCCGCGACGAATCGCCCCGACGTGCTCGACCCGGCCCTGCTGCGTCCCGGACGCTTCGACCGCGAGATCACCGTGGGTCTGCCCGACGTGAACGGTCGCGAGGAGATCTTGCGGGTCCACGCGAAGAAGGTCAAATTGGCCGAAGGCGTCGATCTCGCTGTCGTCGCCCGCGGCACGCCCGGCTATTCCGGGGCCGAGCTGGCCAACGTCATCAACGAAGCCGCCCTCCTCGCCGCGCGCAAGGGGTTGAAGGCGATCACCCTCGTCGAGCTTGAGGAGGCCCGCGACAAGGTCCGCTGGGGCAAGGAGCGCCGCAGCCTCGCCATCTCGGAGAAGGAAAAGGAAAACACCGCTTTCCACGAAGCGGGCCACGCCATCCTGCTATGCCTCCTCGAACACACCGAGCCCCTCCACAAAGTCACCATCATTCCCCGAGGTCCTTCCCTCGGATCGACGATGTGGTTGCCCGAAGAGGACAAGTTCACCAACCGGAAAAAGGAACTCCTCGATCAGCTCGTCGTCATCATGGGCGGTCGTGTCGCCGAGGAGGTTGTCTTCGGCAACGTGACCAACGGAGCCAGCGGTGACATCAAGCAGGCCACCGCGATCTCCCGCAAGATGGTCTGCGAATGGGGCATGAGCGAAGAGCTCGGCATGGTCGAATACGGCGACCACCAGGAGCACGTCTTCCTCGGTCGCGACATGGGTTCGCCCCGCAACTACAGCGAGGCGACCGCGCAGAAGATTGACGCCGAGGTGAAGCGCCTCATCGACAACGCCTACGCGAAGGCCACCGACTTGATCCTCGCGAACCGCGACAAGCTCGACGCCATCGCCAAGGGCCTCCTCGAATACGAGACCCTCGACGCGAAGCACATCCACGAGATCATGGAACACGGCGAGATCCGCAATCCCCCTTCCTCGCCGACCCCGCCCGACCTGCCCGCCGAGGCTCCGAGGAAGCGTCCGGTCGAGAAGGAGCGTGAGAGCGAGGGTGGCCTTCCCGGCCTGCCGGCCCCGGCATGAGGAGGCTTCCGCTTCGCTGGAAAAAATTTTAAAATTTTTCTAAGAAAGCCCGCCGCCCGCCGTTTTAGCTTTTGTCATCACCGGGTTGCGGAAGACTGACAGATCGGCTGGGAGCGAGCGGTCGTTTATCGGCGGTTGAAAAGTCCCTTCGACGATCCTGTGGTGACGACTTTGGCGGAATGGACCGGACTACCGATCCATTCCGCTTTTTTCATCCAACTCCAAAATCCACAGAACCAACAAAAATGAAACTGATCACCCTGTCCGTCGCCCTCTCCGTCATCGCCCTCTCCTTGGGCGCGTGCAAGCACCGCAAGCAGCAGGCGGCCTATCCGTCGCAGCCGGCGCCCGTCCAATACGCCAAGTGAGGCGTTCCGGAACAGTTCGGCGGTCCGCCCATTTGTCTTGGGTGGGCCGCCGAATCTGCCGGATGGTTTTCGCGGGCTTTGTTCCGGCTCCGCTTGAAGGGTTGCCCACGGAATCTACGGAGTTTTCCTCTGCCGGTCCCCTCTCAGTGAGCTTCCGTGGATTCCGTGGGCCTTCCTCGTCTTCGCTACGGTTCCGCCGTGAAAGCACGTAGAGAAGTTCGTGAGAACTTCTCCCATCCGATGCCTCAAGAGCCGTCCGTCTGCGGCTCCGCCTGACCGGGCGTCCTCGCGACATTCGGGATCACTGCGCCGCCCGCACCAGATCCCAAGCCTTGTTGTCGATCGCGTCTTTTCTCCCCGAGGTCGTCGATGACTTCGCATTTCCTCATCGTCTTGGCATCGAGGGAGGGCGCTGGTCTTGCGGAACTCGGGGCTGATGAGTTCGTAGGCGGTCTGGTTCGGGGAAGAGGTAGTAGATGTGCTCTCCATGTCCGCCGCCGCGTTGGCCGGGTCGGTGAGGAAGTGGGTGAAGGCGTAGGCGAGCTCGGAGTTCGGGGCGTTCTTCGAGACGACGAGGCAGGTGAAGCGTGGAAGAGGGGAGAGATGGCGTGGTATCCTTGTCTTCCGCAGACAGCCTCCCTGCGAGCCGCCAGGCGAAATCATCGCGGAATTTTGCTATCCTTATCCCTCGATGCCCGGCCCGCCCCCAGCTCGCAAGATCATCCACCTCGACATGGACTGCTTCTACGCGGCCATCGAGATGCGCGAGCGGCCCGGACTGGCTGGGAAACCCGTCGCCGTCGGTGGAAGCGGCGGGCGCGGGGTGCTCACGACCTGCAACTACGAGGCTCGGAAGTATGGCTGCCGCTCCGCCATGCCCGCCTTCAAGGCGCGGGAGCTCTGCCCGCAGCTCGTCCTCCTGCCGGTGCGCTTCGACCTCTACCGACGCGAGTCGATGCGAATCCGCTCGATCTTTGCCCGCTACACCGGCCTCATTGAGCCGCTCTCCCTGGACGAGGCATACCTCGACGCGAGCCACCTCGACTCCGAGGCCGCCTCGGTCGCGTGGGCGATCCGCGAACAGATCCGCGAGGAGTGCGGGCTGACCGCCTCCGCCGGAATCGCTCCGAACAAATTCCTCGCCAAAATTGCGAGCGACTGGAACAAGCCCGACGGGCAGTTCGAGATCCGCGCCGAGGAGGTCGATTCCTTCGTCGCCGCGCTGCCCGTGGAGAAAATCTGGGGCGTCGGCCGACGCACCGCGCAGCGCCTCCACGAGGCCGGCATCCCCACCTGCGGGGCGATGCGCGAACACAGCGAGGTCGAGCTGGTGCGGCGCTTCGGAAAATTCGGCCGCTCTCTCTTCCGCCTCTGCCGGGGGCTCGACGAGCGCCCCGTCGAGCCGAACCGCGAGCGCAAGTCGGTGGGGAACGAAAGCACCTTCCGGGAGAATCTCACCTCCCTCGAAGAAGGCCGCGAACGCCTCGACGAACTCGTCGGGGAGCTAGCCGAGGATTTGGCCTCGCGCCATGCGGACCGCGAAATCCGCGAATGCGTCGTGAAGGTGAAGTTCGAGGACTTCCGCACGACCACAGCCCAGCGCGCCTCGGACCGGGTCGATCCCGATCTGATGCGCGAACTCCTCGCCGAGGCTTGGACACGGGGCGAAGGGAGATCCGTCCGCCTCATTGGCGCGGCGGTGCGACTCCGCGAGAGCGGGGAGGCGGGCGCGCAGATGGAGATGTTTTGACCCCTTTCCGGGCTCCCTCAAGGTGCCGCGGACGGAGTCGGCAGCGAGGCGTTGAAACGAAGCGTCGTCGTCTGCTTGGACACCGTCGAGCGCATTGCCTCGCCTTCGAGGACGAAGATCTCGGGATCGGCCTCGAACGAGGGTGTCACGGACACGGCTAGGCATTCGGGGTGCGCCTGCACCGTCGCGACGATGCCTCGCAACGCCTCGATCTCCTTCGGTGGCGTCGTGCCGGGGTCGGCGATCTTCCCTTCGAGAATGCCGAGCAGCTCCTGGCGGAACCCCTCCGCGTGGTCCGCGAGGACTTCATCGGCGAAGAAGGCGCGCCGGGCCGCTTCGAGATAGCGATCGTGGTCGGAGGCGGCGATCCTGACCTTCATGGTGCCGCCTCCCTGATAGTTGGCCCAGTCGCCCTCCAGCACCGTCGTCTCGTAAGTGCCGGAAAAGCGGATTTCCTTCTTTTCTCGGTCTGGAGCGCCTTTGACGACCATCTCGATTTTGACGAAGAGCTTGCCCTCGTGCGGGAGGAATTTGACCCGCTTTTCGGCCACCACGGCGGACTCGGGTTCGTTTTCGGGAAGGGGGCGGGCTTCGCCGCCGATCTTCCATTCGCGGCGGGTCTCTCCTTCGGTCGATTCGAGGACAAAGGTCTGCGATCCCTCCTCCTTCCGGTAGGTGGACGCGGCCTTTTCCACGATGGAGGAGAAGACCGACTCGCGGATCGAAAGAACCTTCGGTCGCGCCGCCGGGGGCGTTTCGTAGCGCTGGCCCACCACTTGGGCTCCGAGAGGCGGAGCTGTCGCGGCGAGCGCGAAGGAGAGCGTGGCGAGGCCCTTGCGGAGGCGGGGGGAAAGGGAGAAGGTGCGCATCCGGTTTGCCATAGGATACGCGCCAAGTCCCAAACTCGCACGGGGAAATCGTGTGGAGCGGTTTGGGGCATGTCCACGCACCAAGTTTTTGTAGCCGGGGTCATCGACCTCGGTCGAACGTCGTTTGGAGGTCCGATCCGGCCTCAGTGAGGCTGGCTACAGCGCTGGCGCGTTCTTCCACGCCCCACCCGTCATTCCAAAACCCTCCGTTCCTCGCTGCCAAATCTCGCTTTCGAACCACAAGACCAACTACGACCGTCCCAGCTCGCGCGAACGCTCCGCCGCCGCCGCGACGGCTCCGCGCACGATGGCCTCGAAATCCTTTCCGCGGAAATATTCCAGCGCCGCGAAGGTCGTGCCGTTCGGGCTGGTGACGTTCTCCCGCAGGGTCGCGGGCGCTTCGCCGGTGGAGAGAATGAGTTCGGCGGCCCCGGCGGCGGTGTGGACGGCGAGGTCGCGGGCGGTTTCGGGAGGCAGCCCTTGCGCGATGCCTTCGGCGATCATCGCTTCGAGGAGGAAAAAGAAATAGGCCGGACCGCTCCCGCTCACGGCGGTGACGGCGTCGAGGTCGTCCTCGCCGACGCGGCAGACATGGCCGACGGCCCCGAGAAGCGCTTCGGTCAGAGCGGCGTCGGCCTCCGTCGCGGCGGAGCCGAGGGCGTAGGCCGAGGCCCCTTTGCCGACGAGGGCGGGGGTGTTCGGCATGACCCGGACGACGCGATGGCGATGCCCCGTACCCGCCTCGATCGCGGACAGCCGGACCCCGGCGGCGATGGAGACGAGGAGGCGGTCGCGGCTTTCGCCGAGTTCGCCCAGCATCCCGGCGAAGCCCTGCGGCTTCGTGCAGAGGAGGACGACCTCCGCTCCCTCGACGACGGAGGCGTTGTCCGGCGCGACGCGCACGCCTAGCTCGGAGGCCATCGCCGCCGAGGCGGATTCGTAGCTGTCGTAGACGAGGGTGTCCTCCGGACGGCACAGGCCCGCCCCGAGAATGCCGCCCACGAGGGCACGCCCCATTTTTCCGCAACCGATCACTCCGAGTTTCATCGCGGTATTGGTAGCTCTGTTTCGCCCGGTGGACAGGGAAAAATTCCGTTGCGAGGAAGGCGTCGCGGCGGCTAGGTTGAGGGAGTCTCCCCCATGTCCGCCCGAACCTTCCAGAGCGCCTCCTCCTCCGCCCGCGTCACTGCGGCGGAGTTCGTCGCGGCATATCGCGGGATGCTCGTGGCTCGGATCTTCGAGGAGAAGGTCTCGTCCCTCTACCGCGCTGGAAAGATCGTTGGTGGGGTCTACCTCGGACGGGGTCAGGAGGCCTTCAGCTACGCCCTCGGTGGCCAGCTCGACCGTCGCCTCGGCGATGTCTTCGCAGGCCTCATCCGCGACCAGGCGGGCCGCGCCGCCTTCGGCGAGCCTCTTCTCGACGCGGTGCGGACCTATCTCGGAAAAGTCACCGGCCCCATGCGCGGGCGCGACGGCAACATCCACCGGGGTCGCCCGGGGATCGGGATGCCCGCGATGATCAGCCACCTCGGGTCCTCCGTTTCGGCGGTGAACGGGATGCTGGTGGCGAAGCGTTTCCGGGGCGAGAGCGGCTATGTCGGCGGGGTCACCGCCGGGGACGGGGCGACCTCGACCGGGGCCTTCCACGAGGGCCTCAACCAAGCTGCGGTGGAGCGTCTGCCCCTCGTCGTCGCCGTGGCCGACAACCAGTTCGCCTACTCCACCCCGACGAGCCGGCAATACGCCTGCGAGGATCTCGCCGACCGCGCTGCCGGCTACGGGATCGCCGGATACTCCATCGACGGGACGGATCTGATGGGCTGCCTCGAAACCTTCCGCACCGCCATCGCGCGGGCACGGGCGGGCGAAGGGCCGCAACTGGTCGTCGGCAAGCTGCTGCGCCTCTCCGGCCATGGCGAGCACGACGACGCCAGCTACGTGCCCGACGAGGCCAGGGCCGGACGCTACGGTCGCGACTGCCTCTCCCTCGCCCGCGAACGCCTCCTCGCCGAGGCTTGGCAGAGCGCGGAGGAAGTCGAAGCTCTCGAACAGGGGGTGCAGGATTTCGTCGAGGAGACCTTCGCCCAAGCCCAAGCCGAGGAGCCGCCCAGCCCGCTACAGGACGACTGGAGCGCTCTCGCGACGCGGCGCTTGGTGGACGGGCGGTATTGATGTGGCTTTTTTCAGGTCAAGGGCAGCCGAGAAGGATGCCTTGCGAACGTTGGTCTTCTGAGTCCAACCAAACCTTGTTCATGACGACGCCAGCCAAGCGATACAACGACTCCCTCGACCACTTGGAGGGTAGGAGGGTTGAAAAGGACGAGGCTCGTGCTTTTCAACTGAATCTCGCCGCCGCATCAGAGGGCGATTCGGAGGCCATTTTGGCGATGGGCTGGTTTTATCTCAACAGCGTCGGTGTCCCGAAATCCATCGAGGATGCCCGCATTTGGTACCGGAAGTCGGCAAGGCGAGGGGAACCGAGAGCGATGTTCAGCCTTGGGCAGATCGCCTACGATGAAGGGGCATGGAATGATGCCCGCATCTGGTTCACAAGAGCAGTCCGCCATCATCACGACAGGTCGCTCTATTGGCTTGCCAAGCTGCATTGGCGGGGAGTGGGGGTCGTGAAGGACCGGAAGGAAGCCATGAAATTGATTCACTTGGCGGCATCGAAGAAGGTGGCCGAAGCGACTCGAACACTCAGATGGTTCGGAGCCTTGTCCAAGATCGCCAAGAGGAGAGCAGCAAGCTCGTGAGGCCGGGTGGAAAGGATGAGGCGATTCCGCTCAAGATCGACGAACGCACAATCATGGGAATCTATGGAAACCGGACTGCTTGACCGGGAGGAGGCTTCCAAGAGTGCCTTCATGGTTGAAAATCCGCAATCCAACTGACGATTTTCAAGTTTCCTGCCGTGGTCCGCCATTGAAATGAAGCCGGGACGAGGATCGGTGATGTCGCAATGCCGGAGGGATCGCCCCTCATCCCGTCCTTGAGAATCCCTCGCTTAGGGACTATCTCAGACGGACTATGACCCCCGCCACGAAGGCCGCCCCCGCCGCCTCCATCGATTCGTCCGTGATCGCCCGCCTCCGCGTGATCGCGGGCGCGGAAAACGTCCTCACCGAGCGCGAAGACCTCGTTCCCTACGGCTTCGACGGCACCGCCGCGCTAAAGCACGGGGCCGCCTGCGTCGTCCTGCCGCGCACGGTCGAGGTGGTCGCGGAAATCGTGCGCTTCACCCGCTCCGCCGGGATTCCCGTGGTGACGCGGGGTTCGGGAACGGGTCTCTCGGGCGGCAGCGTCCCGGTCGATGGCGGCATCGTCCTCTGCCTCGTCCATCTGAACCGCATTCTCGAAATCGATCCGGCGAACCTGACCCTGCTCGCCGAGTCCGGGACGATCACCAAGGCCATCGACGACGCCTCCCATCCGCACGGTCTCTTCTACCCGCCCGATCCCGGCTCGATGAAGATATCGACCATCGGCGGCAACGTCGCGAACAACTCCGGCGGCCTGCGCGGGCTGAAATACGGCGTTACGCGGGACTACGTGATGGGCTTGGAAGTCGTCCTGCCGGACGGCGAAATCGCTTGGCTCGGCTCGAAATGCGTCAAGGACGTGGCCGGCTACTCGATGAAGGATCTCTTCGTCGGCTCCGAAGGCACCCTCGGCATCATCACCAAGGTGCTCCTGAAGCTCGTGCCCCGTCCCAAGGCGCGGCGCACCCTGCTCTCCTCCTTCGATTCGATGGAATCCGCCGCGCGGAGCGTCTCCAAGATCATCGAGCGCCACATCATCCCCTGCACCCTCGAATTCCTCGACAGCAAGACCTGCCAGAGCGTGGAGGACTACGCCAAAGTCGGCCTGCCGACCGAAGCCGCCGCCGTGGTCCTGATGGAGACCGACGGGCATCCCGCCGTGGTCGAGGAGGAAGCCGCCGCCATGGCCGAGATCGCGAAGGAGAACGGGGCCATTTCCGTCGAGCAGGCGGCGGACGAGGCCCACGCGACGAGGCTCGCCACGGCCCGGCGCAGCGCCTTCTCCGCCCTCGCCCGCATCCGTCCCACGACGATCTTGGAGGATGTCACCGTCCCGCGTAGCCGCCTCGCCGAGATCGTCGCATTCGTCGAGGAGGTCGCGGCGCGGCACCGGCTCCAAATCGCGACCTTCGGCCACTTCGGCGACGGCAACGTGCATCCGACGATCCTGACCGACGAGACGGACCACGAGGAGATGGAACGCGTCGAAGCGGCGCTGTCGGAGATTTTCGACAAGACGGTCGAGCTGGGTGGCACGATCACCGGCGAGCACGGGGTGGGGTTGGCGAAGAAACCCTACCTGCCACGGCAGTTCGACGAGGCCAGCTACGCGCTGATGAGGAAGGTGAAACGGGCGCTGGACCCCGGAGGACTGCTGAATCCGGGGAAGATATTTGACTTGGACCACGGATGAACACGAATGGATACCAATTCAGGAACCAGCCAGCGGAGCCAATTCGTGTGAATTCGTGTTCATCCGTGGTTCCAACCCTCTTCGGAGCCAATAGCTTTCAATAGTGAAAATCAACCCACCATCCCATTCGGAGACGGAGTTCAAACCCCTGCGTCACCTCGCCGATCTCGACTACTCCGTGGTCCAGCAATGCATGCACTGCGGCATGTGCCTGCCGACTTGCCCCACCTACCTTGAGACGCGGATCGAGCGCAACAGCCCGCGCGGTCGCATCGCCCTGATGCGGGCCATCGCCGACGGCGATCTCGAAGTGACGCGTGAGTTCGGCGAAGAGATGTATTACTGCCTCGGCTGCCTCGCCTGCACCACCGCCTGCCCGGCGGGGGTCGATTATCCGAAGCTCTTCGAGCACGCCCGCGCCGAGGTCGAGGCTCATGATGTGCTCTTTACCCCCGGTCGCCGCTTCTGGCGTTGGCTGACCCTGCGCCAGCTCTTCGCGAAGCCGTGGATGCTCCGCGCCGTCGGACGGATGCTCTGGCTCTATCAAGCGAGCGGGCTTTGCGCCTTGGTCAGGAAAAGCGGCCTGCTGCGGCTGCTGCCCGCCAACCTGCGGAATCTCGAACCGACCACGCCGACCGTCTGCCGCCATTTCTCCGACCGGCTCATCCGCGAGGTCGAAAGTCCGTCGGCGCGGAAATACCGGGTCGGCATGCTCACCGGCTGCGTGCAGGATCTCGTCTTCTCCGACGTGAACCGCGACACCGTCGATGCGCTGCTCGCCAACGGCTGCGAAGTCGTGACGCCACGGGCGCAGGGCTGCTGCGGATCGCTCCACGCTCACAACGGCGACCTCGAACAGGCGGCGGCGCAGGCTCGGCGCATGCTCGACCAGTTTGACCTCGATTCGCTCGACGCCGTCATCACGAACGCGGCGGGTTGCGGTTCGCACCTGAAGCATTTCTCGAACCTTTTGGAACACGATTCCGCCTACCGAGAAAAGGCGGCCCTCTGGGACGCGAAGGCTCGCGACATTTCGCAATGGCTCGTCGAGATCGGCTTCCGAAAGCCCGAGGCAGCGGCCTCCGCCCCGCAACGCATGACCTACCACGAGGCTTGCCATTTGTGCCACGGTCAGGGCATCTCGAAGCAACCGCGCGAAGTGTTGAAGGCCATTCCCGGACTCGAATTCGTCGAGCTGGAAAACGCGACCCACTGCTGCGGCAGCGCGGGCGTCTACAACATCACCCAGCCGGAGCAGGCCGCGAAGCTCCAAACCGAGAAGGCCGTCTGCATCGCGAAGACCGGGGCCTCACTCGTGGCCACGGCGAATCCCGGCTGCCATTTGCAGATCCAGAACGGGGTGGGGGAGGGAATCGAAGTGAGGCATCCCGTCTCCCTCCTCGCCGCCGCCTACCGGGCGGAGAAGACAGGCGCCGCGGAATGAAAGCGAAAGGCTGGATCGTCCTCCTCGCCTCGCTCGCCTTTGGCGCGCTCTTCGTCTGGAGCGGGATTGCGAAGGTCAAAAATCCGATCTCCTTCGCCGAAGCGGTGCGGAATTTCCGGATCGTCGGCGATCCGGTCGCCCCGGCCCTCGCCCATTTTCTGCCTTGGTTGGAGGTCTTCGCCGGACTCGGCACGATGTGGGAGCGGACCCGACAGGGTGCGGTCGCCCTCCTTACCCTATTGCTTCTCGGGTTCACCGTCGCGGTGGCCAGCGCGTGGGTGCGCGGGCTGGACATTTCCTGCGGCTGCTTCGGCAGCGCGGAGGCGATGAACTACCCGGTGAAGATCGCGCAGAATTTGGGCTTGGTCGCGGCGGGGCTGTGGCTGTGGTGGGCCGCTCGCAGGGACGCCTCGTCGGGGCGTTCGCGTGAGGATTGAAGGATGCTCGATGCGAACGACCGCATCGGGATCAATCCATCTCGCGCGAACGCGGCTCGCGATGTGGAGTGCCCGACGAGGTCGGCGAGGTCACGAAAGGGCCGCCCGCGAGCGGGGCGCGCTCGGTGAAGGCCACTTCGGGCATTTCGCTGGGACGGCCCGCGAGAGGAAAATCCTTGCGAAGGGGGAAGTAGGGGTAGCCCTCCCACATGAGGATGCGGCGATGGTCCGCAAGACCGTCGAACTCGATCCCCATCATGTCGTAGGCCTCGCGCTCGTGCCATTCCGCCGTCGGCCAGACGCCGGAGACGGACGACGCTTTTTCCCCTTCGGGAAGTCGGTATTTGACGCGCAGATGGTGCCTCGCCCCGTTGCCGAGGGCGTAGAGTTCATAGACCATCTCCCAGCGCGGCTCCTCGCCGTAGTGGTCGAGGCTGCTGATGTCGATCAGGTAGTCGAAACCGAGTTCGTCGCGGCAGTAGCGCAGGATTTCCAGCGCCTTCGCCTTCTCGACGATCACGGTGTGCTCGCCACGGAACTCCACCGTGTCGAGCACGGCTTCGGCGAAACGGTCGCGCAGGATGGAGAGGACGGTGGTCATGCGGGAACTCCGGCGGCTTCGGCAGGGGCTTCGGTTTTGAAGTGGCTGAGGGCGGAGCTTTCCTTGTCGATCTTCGCTTGGAGCTTCATCAGCCCCTCCAGCAGGGCCTCGGGACGCGGCGGGCAGCCGGAGACGTAGACATCGACGGGGATGAGGTTGTCGATCCCTTGAAGGACGGCGTAGCTGCGATACATCCCGCCCGAGGAGGCGCAGGCCCCCATGGCGATGCACCACTTCGGCGCGGGCATCTGGTCCCAGATGCGCTTCACCGCGAGGGCCATTTTGTAGGTGACGGTGCCGGCGACGATCATGACGTCGGCTTGGCGCGGGGAGAAGCGCATCACCTCTGCGCCGAAGCGGGCGATGTCGTAGCGCGAGGCCCCCGTCCCCATCAGCTCGATCGCGCAGCAGGCGAGCCCCATGGGCATGGGCCAGAGGGAGTTCTTCCGCATCCAGTTGATCGCGGTATCGACCCTCGTGAAGATGATGTTGCCCTCGATTTTGGAGTCGTAGGCGGCGTGCTGCGCGTTTGTCTCGGCCATGGCGTCGCGGGGATCGCCTCCCCGTTTCCGCCAAGCTTACGCCGCCGCCGGGGCGGGGCAAGGGAGTTTGTGAAAAATTTCACAAGCTGGGTTTTGTGGCGAGCCTCTGGGGTGGGGGAAGGCGCGGTGTTTCGCAAACTGCTCACTCAGTTGGCGTTTTAGTGGATACATCAAAATAGTGGATGTGGACTGGGGCATCAACGTGCGTTCGTTTGGAGCATTCCAATGGGGAAGCTTGCGCGAACCCCGTCCTTCGGTCAGACTCGTCGCCATGTCCGCCCGATTCTTCCCCGTTCTCTGCGCCTTGGCGTTTCTTGCCTCCCTCCATGCCGACGACCAGCCCGGTCGTCACGAGTCCCGCGAGATCGAGGGCTGGACCGTGCTCGTCGATGTGCGCCTTCTGGAGGGCGAGGGGGCTGAGGAGGGAGGGAAGGCCATTGCCCTGCTCCGCGCCAGCCTCGCCGGGATCGTTTCCGTCGTGTCGGCGGACAAGGTCGAACGTCTGCGCGAGGTCCGCATTTTCCTCGACCGGGACCACGGCTCCCTCACCTCGATGCAATACCATCCCTCGGTCGATTGGTTGCGGAAGAACGGCTTCTCCCCCGATCTCGCCAAGGCCGTCCACATCCCCGTGGCGGCGCGCTTCCTCGACCCGCGCCACCAGCAGACCCAGCCTTGGTGCGTCATGCACGAACTGGCGCACGCCTACCACGACCAGGTTCTCGGCTACGGGGACGGGCGCGTCAAAGAGGCGTGGGAGCGCTATGTCGCCTCGGGCCACGGTCGCATGGTGCTGCATGTGTCGGGGAGGTTCGTTCCCCACTACGCCCTCACCAACGAGAAGGAGTTCTTCGCCGAGATGACCGAAGCCTACTTTGGCACGAACGACTTCGTCCCTTTCGTCCACGGCCAGCTCAAGCACGAGGAGCCGGAGATCTTCGCCCTCCTCCGGGAAATCTGGGGGGCGGCCGTATTGGAGTGAGTGTCGCCGGGATGCTCCATCCGCGCTGTGTCCGATGGACGGCGCTCACCCACGCAGCGCCGCCACCGTCTTCAGAAATTCGGCATGCCTCTCCTTCGCGTAGACCACGGAGCGGAAGCCCGCCGCCGCGCCTGTCTCGCAGTTTGCGGCGAGGTCGTCGATGTAGATCGTGCGGGCCGGGTCGAGCGGCAGGGTGGTTTTCGCCAGTTCGTAGATCGCCGGATCGGGCTTCATCAGGCCGACTTCGTGCGAGTAGATCCCGCCGTCGAAGAGGCCGAAGACAGGGTAGGCCGCCTCGAAGAAGGACGCGTGGATCGCGTTCGTGTTCGAGAGCAGGTAGAGCGGCGCGCCCTCCGCTTTGAGCGACTCGATGAAGGAGATCATGGGCAGGTTCGGATCGAAGATGTCGGCGAAGGCGGAGCGGAGGAACTCCGGATCTCCCTCGTAGCCGATCCGTTCCGAGGCGGCGGCGATGAAGTCCGCGGGCGAGGTGTTGCCGAGTTCGAGATCCACCGTGAGAGGGGAGACCAGCGGCAGGATCTCCTCCGCCGTCGCTCGCGAATGCGCGGCGAGCTTGCGGGCCGAGATCGTGAAGTCGAACGGCAGGATCACGTTTCCGATGTCGAAGAGGAAGGTTTGCCGGATCGGGGACATGTCTCGATGCCGGACCCTCGCCAAGAATAGGGCGGAATCAAGTTTTCCGCTTCGCCATGCTCGGGCCGCCCCGCGATTCCATCGTTGCCCATCCTGCCGGAATGCCTTTAGACTTGGACCCATGCTCCGCCCCCTCTCCGCCACACTCGCTTTCGGATGCCTCTTCGGCCTGCTCGTTTGCCCCGCCCCCGCGCAGAACCCACCGGGTATTCAGGCCCTGTGGGACGAACTCACCGAGAAATCGACGGCCAACGACCAGGCCGGGGCCGAGGCGGTGGCGGGCAAGCTGATCGAGGCCCTGACCCCGAGGGCCACGGACTTCACCATGGGCATCCAGTTGAACTCGGCGCTGCACAACCGCGCCTCGATCCGCTACAACCGGGGCGATTTCGCGGGGGCCGAGGAGGATCTTCTCGCCAGCGTGGACCAAGCCCGGGCGATCGAGATGCTTCCCGGCCTGCCGCCCCAGTCGGCTCCGCAACTGCAGGCCATGATCGACGATCGCGTCCGCCTCAGCCTGCGCGGACTGACGAATTTCTACCTCGCTGCGGGGGACATCGAGCGGGCCACGAAAGCCTTCGAGGACGCCATTGCGATCCTGCCCCTGTGGAAGAAGCAGGCGCAAGACGGCCAGTCGGTGGGCTACATGATCATGGAAATCTCCTCGATGGAGGGCAGCTTCCACCGCGCCACCGGCGACTACGCGAAATCCGCCGAGGCCATCGTGACGCGGATCGAGGAACTGGACGAGGCTTGGGAGAAGTTTCTGCAATTCCTAGGCGGGGTCGAGAATGATTTCAGCGACCAAGCCAAGATGAACCATCTCCGGGGGCGCTCGCACCTGCTCATGGAACTGGCCGAGGTCGCGAGCCTGCGCGGGAGCCACAAGGAGGCGGTGGGCTTCGCCGAGGAGGCCCGCAAGGCCGCCTTGGAGGTGCTGCCGCTCTACCGCAAATGGGCCGAGACGACGTTGCGGACGAACCCGGCGATGCCGGCGGAGACCATCCAGAAGACGATGGAAGGCGTCGAGATCAGCACGAACTACCTCGTCTACGAACGCGCCGCCCTCGTCCTCCGCGCGGCGGGACAGGAGCGGGCCGCCCTCGACCTGATGCTGGAGGGGCTCGCGAAACGGGGCGAGGACTTTTCGCCGCAGCGCCATCTCACCCTCGAATACAACGTGATCCGTCCCGAGGAGAGCCTGAGGCTCATCGGCGACCTCCGCGCTATCCTCGGCGAGCACGCGGAGGCTGCGCAAGCCTACGACCAAGCCGCCGCCCTGACAAAACAACATTACCCCGAGGGCCACCCCGCCCTGCTGGAGATCGAGGAGAGCCGGGCGCTCCTCGCCAAGGCCGCCGGGGATGCAGCCGGAGCGAAGAGGGTTGCGGATGCGGTCCTGGAGGGTCGAATGCGGAATCTCTCCGAAGTCCTCGCCTTCGCCGACGAAGCCATGCGGCTCGCCTACCGCTCCTCGGTCGATCTCTGGAGCCTCCACGCCAGCCTCGGTTTGGACGAAGCGCTCGCCGGAACCGTGCTGCGGACCAAGGGCATCGTCCTCGAATCGCTCCTCGAAGACCGCGGCCTCGCCGCCAAGGCGAGCGACCCGGAACTGGCGAAGGCCTTGGAGGAGCTGGAGGCGCTGCGTCGTCGTCTCATGGAAGCGATCCTCGGCGGTGCCGGGAGCGGCGACGCGAAAGCCGTCGAATTGAAACAGCGCATCGCCGCCTTGGAGGCGAAGCTGCGCGCCGGGGCGGGGGAGGGCCGGGAAAACACCGCCCGCGACGCCATCGACACCAGCGTGGCCGAGGTCGTCGCGGCCCTGCCCGAGGGCGGGGCGCTCGTCGAGTTCATCCGCTACCGCGACTTCACCGCGCCGGGGCGTTTCCAGCCGCGCTACGGGGCCGTGGTCTTGAAGGCGGGGGTCGCCCCGGTTTTCGTCCCCCTCGACCTCGCCGGGAAGGTCGAGGAAGGCATGATTCTCTACGCGCAGGCGGTGCGCTCCGACGTGGCTGACGCCGACATGAAGACCCTCCTCGTCGCCCTCGGCAAGACCGTGTGGGATCCCCTCGCGCCGCATCTACCGGCGGCGGGCAAGCCAGTGATCCTTTCGCCCGACGGAGATCTGAATTTCCTCTCCTTCGCGACCCTCCTCGCGCCGGACGGCCGCTTCGTTGGCGAGGTCTGGCCGTTGTCCTACGTCTCCTCGGGCCGCGACCTGCTCCGCGAGACGAGACCGGCCCGGACGGAGTCGATGGAGATCGTAGCCAATCCCGACTTCCAGACCCCCACGACCGCGAAGCTCGCGGCGGCGAGGGATTTCGGCGGAGCCGCCGCCGTCTCCATGCGCGGCGTGCTCGGGCGCATCGGCCTCTCCCCCCTGCCGGGGACGAAGGCGGAGGAGGAGGCCCTGCGCGAGTTGATCGCGAAGGAATGGCGCTGGTCGATCAACAGCCACCTCGAAAGCGGGGCGACCGAGGCGGCGGTGAACGCAGTCAAGCGGCCGGGCGTGCTCCACCTTGCGACCCACGGCTTCTACTTGCCGCGCACGGGCCGCACCGATGCCATGCAGCGGGCGCAGGGCTACTGGCTCGCCGCCGAGGGGGACGGGGGGCGCGCCGCGTCGCTCGAAAGCTTCTCCGACGTGGTCCTCGACAATCCCATGCACCGCAGCGGCATCGCCCTCACCGGGGCCGAGGCGACCTTGCGGGAATGGGGCGCCGGACGCATCCTCGACACGGCCAACGACGGCATCCTCACCGCCGAGGAGATGGCGCGTCTCGACCTCGCGGGCACTTGGCTGGTGGTGCTCTCGGCGTGCGAGACCGGACTCGGCGAATCGCGATCCGGCGAGGGCGTGCTCGGGATGCGGCGCGGGCTGATCGAGGCGGGGGCGGAGAATCTCCTGCTGACCCTCTGGCCCGTCGCCGACCGCGAGACGGCCCTGTTCATGATCGACTTCTACGCGGCGCTGAAAGGCGGCGGGCGTTCCCCCGTCGAAGTCGCGTCGGAGGTGCAGGCGGCGTATTTGAAGCAGTTCCGGGAAGAGCAGGGGCTGGCCGCTGCGGTGCGGTTGGCGGGGCCGTTTATCTTGAGTTTCCGGCGGTGAGAGTGGTGGAGACCGACTCGACGGCAGCTTGGCGGTGCTCGGCCCATTGATCGAGTTGCCAGGTTTGCGCTCCTTCGCCCTCGCCTTCGCTCGCCAGAAGATCGTCGAGCGAATCGCGGCGCGATGGAAGTCCTTGCGAGACGTGCCACTTCTCGTGCCAGCCAACGATCAGGGCGAAGCCCGCTTTCTCGCTGCGCCCCAAGTCGCGTGAAGCGGCGAGGTCGGACTCCAAAAATGATGCGATCTTTTGTTTTGTCTTCAAAGGACCACATTGTTGAATTATGTCGAAAAACAAGATGCCTTGATAGGGTATTATGATAAGAAACTTTTCCGAAAATTCGAGTATCCTTGATCATCAAGCTGTTAGAGCCTATTCTGAACTTTTTC
>DDTJ01000105.1 GCA_002344525.1 Akkermansiaceae bacterium UBA2367 | reverse complement strand
AAGGGGAAAGGTAGGAAGGCTTTGCCTTGATTCAGATTCCAAGCGGGGCACAGTTATTTGCCGGGCGGTCCATCGGTTGCCTCCGCTTTGCCTTGATTCAGATTCCAAGCGGGGCACAGTGCGTGCCCCGCTTGGAATTCATTTTCAGCCACTTACGTCGATCTCGCGAAAACGGGAAGCATCACCACAACAGGATCTGCTCAGGCATTTCCTCCGCCGGAACCTCTTTCGCGGGCTTGCCGTGGATGATGCACGCCCGTTCCCATTGCGCCTTGGTGATGTAAATGGCGCGGATCGAACCTTCCGGCGGGACCACCAGACGGATGCGCCGGAGGTGCGTCTCCTGCCTCGCAAAGGTCACGCAAGGACGGGCGTAGACGCTGAACTGAATCATCTGGAAGCCGTCATCGAGGAGAAACTGCCGGAAACCCGTGGCCCGCTTCCGTTCCTCCTTCGTTTTGACCGGCAGGTCGAAAGCGACCATCAACCAGCCCATTTTGTAGTGGTTCGAGTCCATGGCCGGTAGGGGCCAGATTGACGAGTGGTCACGGCTTGGCGGAAGGACCGGATCACTCCCTCGATCACGCCTCGAACGTCGAGCGTCAACTCGAACCAATCGACAGCTTCCAGCGGAAAAGCCGTCACCCAGTGCCGAAACTCCTTGGTGACTTCGGGATTCTTCTCGCCGGGATGGTCCCTGATCCATTTGGCCACCCGCCAGTCCACGCAGGGGCGGAAGGGCTCCATCAGGTCATACGCCAAGGGAGTGGACCGCTCCCGGGTGACGTGGGAAATTCCGAAGGTCGGATCGAGTCCCACCGCAAAGAGGTTCTGAAGCACCGCCGACAGCAGAACCGCGTAGCCGTAGTTGAGCAGGGGATTGGGGCCGTCCCCATCCCTCTTCCGGCGGAAATCGTCCGTCTCGGCGACGTGGTCAGCGTAGATCCGCCAGAAAAGTTTGGCGCATTCCGCCTCTTTCGCAGGAGTCCGGCCTTGGGCGAGTTGTCCGAGGCGCTCCAAGCGCTCGTCTCCCGGCGCGATCTCGCAGGCGAGACTGTGTTGGTTCTGGCACTTGGCATCGATCGTCTTGCGCCAAAGGCGCTGCTTCAGTTGAACCGGTATGTAGGCTTGCGCCCGCGTGAGCACCGTGTCGCTGGCCCGGTTGGCGGGCAGGACCAAGGAAGCCGGCTTGTAGTTCTCGCAGATCACCAGGCCGACCCCGAACTTGGCGGCCTCCAGCAGCAGCTTCGAGTGGATGGAGGCGGAGAATGACGTGATGATGATCGCCGCCACGTCTTCGAGCGGAAGGCTCCGGTCCCCTTCCCGGCTCCGGCAGGTCAACTGGCCGTCCTTGCAGGACAAGGAGCAATCCGGGGCGTCGATGCTGACGATATGGTAGGACATCTCTTGTTACCGCTCTGAGGGATACGCTGTATATTTCAGGGGGAGGATTTCGATTCCTTTCGCAAGCAATCCTTTCACAGCCACTTCACGCCAAACGGAATTTCCTTTTTTAGGGCACCCAACCGTTCCGGGCCTCACAAGATCGATTTTTAGCGAGGCTTGGACTGTCGCAATTGTCCAGATACCGTTCCGTTCTCCTTGTCCTTGAAGGATGATTTGTATCCCCGACCTAAGAATCCGGAAAGGATTGCAGCCATTGCTCTCGAACTGATCGCGTAACCGAGCAGAGACATTGAAAAAGGGAATAATGGTCGGTTTCGGATCCAGCGCGAGACCGTAATTCTCTTCGATCACCACGGCGCCCTTGATCGACTTCAGCTTTCCATGACCGCCCTTGGGATTGAGACCGATTAATTTCCCCGCTCGTTTTGGGGGTGGAGTTTTGATACTAACCTTCCGCACTCCCTCCTTCACCTCACTGGAGCGCTGACGTAGCTTTACCCGAGCCTCCTCCCCTTCGCCTTCGATTTCGAGAACCCTCCAAGTCGTAAGCTCCGCCTTCGCCCCCGACCGGTCGGCGGGAACATGCTGCATTACCCGTCCTTCGGCCAAGGAGCGACCCAAGGCGTTTTTCACGTTCGCGTCCAGATCCCGGAGTCCGACGACGGTGCCGGCATTCTTCCCGGTTTTCGGAATTTCCACGCAGCATTCAAATTTCATCAGGAAACGCTTCTCCTCATCGTTCTGGTTCCGCTTGAGGAGGGCCTGCCAAATCTTCCCCTTCTGGTCCTTGCCCCGACTGCGGAAGGGGAGGTAGTGGGCGGCGAGCGCCAAAATCGCCGCGTCGAGGGCGTGATGCAGGTGGGTCAGGCCGCGGATTTCGTCCTTGGGCCTGACATTGCCATTCTCGTCGAGCACTTCCGGACAAGCCAACGCCAGTGTCCCGGTCAGCTTCCACGCCTTCCGGATCTCCGCCGTCACTGGGCCGGGTACGGGATCGACGAGCGCCTGCGGAAACTTCCGCTTGATCTCGCCCATCGCCAGCTTCATCAACTGGCTCGACTGGGTGAGCTGCCCTTCGGTGAAACCGAGATCCTTGTCCTCGAACTCCGCCGTGTCGAGCAAGGCCTTCCGGGCACGCTTGCGGCGGGCGTCGTCGGGATGTCCTCGGGTTTCGAGCCCTTCGACGAAGGTCTCGTATTGCTTCGGGGTGAACAAGGTGAGCCTGCGCTTGGAGTTCGGAACTTCGCGCGATGGCAGTTCGGCAGATTCCAGAATAAACTGCTTGGCGGTTCGTTTGCCCTTCATCCGGTTGACTTCCGGCCAAGTGAGGACCAAGGCGTGGAGGGCATTCGTATTCCGCGTGGCGTAGGGAATGATGTGCTCGCGCTCCATCTTCGGCAGGTCCTGGGCGTCGTATTTCTCGCCGGTGAAAGGACACCGCCAGTCGAGATCCATCGCGATGCGGCACTTCCGGATAATTCCCCCACGTCCCGACGATTCCTGGAGGAGGTTCGGCGCATTGTCCTCCAAGTAGGCGACCGCGTCCTTGAAGTTTTTGAGACGGCTGTTCATTTCCGTGGTGATCTGCTTCACCGTCATGCCCGAAAACTCCTTCAACTCGCGGGCCACCTCGACCACGACCTGCGTCTCGTCCTCAGCTCCGATTTCGAACTCGTGCAAAAGGTCGTCCAGCAGCCTGCCGAGGATGAGCAGACGGTGACGGACGAGGTGGTTGTTGGTGAGCTGGTCGAGCGGACGCTCCGCCATGAGCTCGCGGACTCTCGACGATGGATCCATCAGCGGATAAAGCACGCCATCCGCCGATTTGTCCTCCCCGTCCAGTTTCGCATCGGACCGCGCTGGTTTCGTGGGATCGCAGCCCTCCAGAACTTCCTCCACCACTCGTTTCAGGACGACTCTGGAATAGGGCGCCCTGCCGCTGCCATAGTCGGCACGCATCGGCTTCAGCAGGAATGCGTCGAAGCTGGCGGCATTCGCCTCCTTCTTCGGGAGCTTGGCAAAATGTTCACGCAGCACCGTTTCGGCTTGCTCGGGATCTCCGCCGTTATGCGCGAGTTCCAGCAATTGCGCCGGGCAGACCGCTTTTCCCCGGCTCCAAAGGCGCAAGGCTGAGTTCCGCGCCGGTTCGCCGAGGAGCGGCCAGATCGGTTTGAGAACGCGGCTGGAATGCGGCAACACCACTGCCGGATCGATCACGAGCTGCTTCTCGGCATCGGGATGGATCTTGAAATAGGCCTCCAAGTTCGTCCCGATTTTGCCGAGTTGCGCTTCGATTTCTTTCCGCAACTCCGCTTCCGTAAACCGTCCCCGCTCCTTCGCACGATCAAACAAATGCCGCCGGAGTTCCTTGGACAAAGGCTCGCCGTCTGCTTTCAAGTTAGCCAAGACACGGGCGAAGCGATACTCCAGAAACTCCGGACACTTCGCGGCGGGAACTTTCGCGAACTTGTCGGCAAGCTTCCTCGCCTCTTCGTCGGATTTGCCCGCATCCTTGGCCTTGCCGTATTCGTCCGCCCACATGATCGGGCAGCGGGAGATGATGCGGTTGTCGAAGCGGGGGACGAGCTGGCCGAAAAGCAGTCCGCCGTGGTAGCGCTTCGGCAGACGGATGTCGGCGGCCTCCAATTCGGCGCGGTCCTCCTTGGTCAAGGGACTCTCCGCCATCAGAAACCGGACGGTCTTTGCATCCAACCCTTCGAGTTTGTCCAAGTGGAAACGCAGAAGCTCTTTCACCTCCCCGACGACCACCGACCTCGGAAACGCGGCGTTGAGGGTTTTGTATGGCTTTTCGGAAGAACGCTTCTTCGGATTCGCCGGATCGATGTTCAGAATCTTGCACACCGTTTCCGCCATCGTCGAAGTGGCCGGGGCCTGCTCCATCAAGGCCATGGCGTTCCTCTCCTTCTCCGTGTCATCCGGATCCGCCTCCTCTCGGGACCAGCGCGAGTTCCCGTCGTATCCCCGGTTGTGGGCATACCAACGAAGCACGGACCAGAGTTCGAGAGCGGACAGGATTCTCCCGCCCTGCAACGCATGGGCCACCAGAAAGAAGGGCGAAGCGTCGCCCGGCAGATCCGCTTCCTCCCGTCCGATGAATCCCCGGTGGACCAGCCAGCGCTTCATCCGCTCGATCCGATGCCTAGTGGAGCGAATATGGCGTCGCGTCCGCCGAAGGTTCCGGCGCTGGGAGGCGAGACAGTCGTCGGTCGGAAAGGTGACGACACCCGTACCGAGGAATTCGGGATGTTGCGTCTCCGGTTCAGCGGAAAGCACGCACCAGCCGATCGATGCATATCCGATGTCAAAAGTGAGGGTAACTGCCATAGACAAGAGTTGAATGCCGCAAGTTTTATAAATTTTTTGCGCAAACGTCGATCAAATTTTGTAATTTTATCGAAATTGCGTTTGACGACCTCGGAAAGGGCAAGCAAACTGATGCCGAATCAAGACAAAGTTTGAAGCACAAGCCGCTTCCCTGTCGTTCCGACACACCGTGCTCAAAAGTGCTTTTCTCAGACGGCCACCCGACGGGGTGGCCGTCTTTTTTACGAAAGCTTTCCGCCCAAGGTCGAAAGCAGCAAACTCTCACGAGTCCATCCGAGTCTCCGCGACGGAGGAGGGCCGTGCCACCTCCAACCCCGCCTCCTTGGCGATGCGCTGGAAACGCGGTCGCTTTGTCCACATGAAGAAGCGGGAAACGACGCCGACGGCGGCGTAGGCGGCGAAAACGACCAAGACTTCTTTTGAAAATCCCTTCGTGATCAGATAGCCCCCGGCGATCGGCACCACGAAGAGACTCAGGACCGCCAGCGGCAGCACGATCATCCTCGTCACTGGCTGCGGTCGCGCGAGGAGGCGCAGTCGGGTCAGCCTCGCCTCGCTCCCGTGGCGCTCCGTCGCGGTGACGACGGCCCAGTTCCAGAACCAGCCGCGCCGCAGGATGATGTCGGTCTTCCCGGTGGCGTCGTCCTCGGCTCCGGGGAAGGCCTTCAAAATCGCGGCGAGCAGGGCTTCGCGTCCGACGCCCCGGTCGCTCCAGTATTCCTGCTCGTCGCCGAGCTTCCACCAGCCCTTGGCGAGGGTGGCCGCCGCAGTGCCGCCGACAGTCCGCAGACCGCGGCCCCAAGTCGCATGACGCCAGCCTTTCAACAGCCTCGCGCCGCTCCGCAGCGCGCCCTGCGCGAGGATGAGCCCCGCGAGGGCGAAACGCGAGAGCGTCGTGTCATGTTCCGGCGCGATGGGCGAGCGCCCCGCCCGGCCAAAGGCAACGAAGGCGGTGCCGAACAGCATCATCCCCGCCGGCACGAGCAGCGGGGCGAAGAACATCCCGCCGATGGCGAAGGCGAGCATCGCGATCCACCAGAGGATGTGCAGGGCCACCTCGCCGAACCATGAATCGCCGCCGGGACGCAGCAATTGGAAGGGTTCCTCGCCGTAGCGCCCGTGGTGGACGGAAGCCCCGAAGCGCCGCCGCGCCACATAGGCCTGGCCCCGCCACGCGATCCCCCCGACACCGCGGAAGCGGTCCGGATACAGCGACATCAACAGGCCTTCGGCGCGTCCGTAACCGACCTGCTGGCGGAAGTAGGCGCGGAAGGTGGCTCGTCGGCGGTGCCAGACGAAAGCCGCCGCGTGGAAGCCGAGCCCGTGCCCGGCGGCGAGGACCCGCCAGCAGAAATCGACGTCGTCCCCCGCCGTCCGGAAGACGGGGTTGAAACCGCCGACTTCGTCGAAGACCTCGCGACGCACCGCGAGGTTGCAGCCGGGGAGGCATTCGGCGCGGGTGTCGGAAAGGAGGACATGGCTGGGGCCGCCCGGAGCCGCCGCGACCCGGGCGCAGGTCGCGTTCTCCGGCGGGGGCGGCAGGTTCGGGCCGCCCGCGCCGCCGAGCGCAGGGTCTTTTTCGAACTGCGCCGCGATCCAGCGCAGCCAGCCGGGATCGACGACGCAATCGTCGTCGGTGTAGGCGAGGATTTCGCCCGAGGCCTCGCGAGCGCCGGTGTTCCGCGCCGCGCCGAGCCCCTCGTGCTCCGTCGCGACATGCCGCACCGTCGCGTAGGCCCCGGCGATCTCGGCAACGCGCTCGTCGCCGCCGTCGTTCACGACGAGGATTTCAACATCGGGGTAGTCCAGCGCGACGAGGGAATCGAGGCATTCCACCAAGGTGGCGCTGCCGCGATCCGTGCAGACGATCACGGAAATCCTAGGCGTCCGGGCCGGGACGACCGTGTCGGTGGGCCGCCGCAGCGGCTCCCAAACCCCGCGCACCGCCGCGAGGGCGGGTTTGGCCAACTGGTCCTCGCGGGTCAGGCCGAAATCCCCTTCCCTCTCCGCACCCGCGCCGCGCTGCCGGAGGTCGCTCCAGGAAAAGAGCGTCGTCCCCGCGACCCCGGCGGCGGCGGCCTCCTCCACCGCCCATTTCAAAATCTCCGCCTGCCCCTCCTCGCCGTGCGAACGCGAATCGACGCCGAATTCGGAGAGGAAGAGCGGCTTGTCTCCCGCGAGATTCTGGAGCCGAGCGAGGTAGGCCGCATAGGCGGGGCGCTCCTCGAAGCGCAGGTTGAAGGCCACGAAATCTTGGTTCTGCGGCAGCAGGTATTCGGTGCCCGGGTAGTTCGCGTAGGCGAAAAGGGCGTCAGGATCGTTGGCGTGGCCGAGATCAATGAGCCGTTCGATCTGTTCGACGACGCGCCCGCCCCCCATCCATCGGACGAGGGTGGACTCGATCTCGTCGCCGACGAAATAGCCCGCGAGCGCCGGATGTCCCCGGAAGCGGCGGATCGTCTCCAAGAGGAGCCGGTCAGCCTCGGCCAAGGCGCTGCGGCGTTTCAGAAAATCGACGTGCTGCGCCCACGGGATCGTGACGAAAGCCCGCAGCCCCGCCCCGGCGCAGGCGTGGAGGAAGTCGAGCGAAGGGATCTCGTAGAGCCGCAACGCGTTCGCCCCCAACTCCTCGCGAATGCGGTGGAGCTGCCCCTGTCCCTCGTCGGGAAAGGCCCCGGCGGGAAAGGGGCCGAAGGCGACCGCCTTGACCACCACCGCCTCCTCCCCGGCACGGAACCATTTCCCGCCGATGCGGAGCGGTTCGTCGATGGCGGAGATGGGATGGTCGCGCGAGGGCATGGGAAAAGGCGAACCTGACACCCTCCCCTCCCCAACGCAACCCGGTAGACATTCCCGACCATCGCCGCCCTTTTCGCCTGAATCCCCGCGCTTGCCCCGGCGCGGATCGTGCTTTACAGATGGGGCCGCGTTTTCCGACCCTCGCGACCCAAGAGGGTTCGGTCCGCGACCTTACCCTGTCACACCACTTGATCGACCGACCCAGATGAGTTTCGACGTTGTCCGCACCTTCACCACCGGTTCCGGAGCCGAGGGCAAAATCTACAGCCTGCCCGCTCTCGCCGAATCCGGCGTGGCCCCGAACCTTTCCCGCCTCCCCGTCAGCATCCGCATCGTCCTCGAATCGGTGCTGCGCAATGTGGACGGGCGCAAGGTGCGCGAGGACGACGTGCGCAACCTCGCCAACTGGAACGCGAAATCGCCCGGCGAATACGAGATCCCCTTCACCGTGGCCCGCATCGTCTTGCAGGACTTCACCGGGGTGCCGCTCCTCGTCGATGTCGCGGCGATGCGAGACGCCGCCGTGGCCCGCGGAGCCGCCGCCGCGAAGGTCGAGCCGCTCGTGCCCGTCGATCTCGTCGTCGATCACTCGGTGCAGGTCGATTTCGCCGGTTCGCAGGCCGCGCTGGACCGCAACATGGCCATCGAGTTCATCCGCAACCGCGAGCGCTACGAGTTCCTCAAATGGGGCCAGCAGGCCTTCGAGACCTTCTCCGTCGTGCCTCCCGGCATCGGCATCGTCCACCAGGTGAACCTCGAATACCTCGCCAAAGGCGTGCTTTCCAAGGACGGCGTCTATTATCCCGACACCCTCGTCGGCACCGACTCGCACACGACAATGATCAACGGCCTCGGCGTCGTCGGCTGGGGCGTCGGTGGGATCGAGGCCGAGGCCGGAATGCTGGGCCAGCCTGTCACCTTCCTCGTCCCCGAGGTCGTCGGGGTCTATCTCCACGGTGAACTCCGCGAGGGCGTCACCGCGACCGACCTGACCCTGCGCGTCACCGAGATCCTGCGAAAGCACGGCGTCGTCGGGAAATTCGTCGAATTCTTCGGTCCCGGAGCAACGGCGCTCTCCCTGCCCGACCGCGCCACCATCGCGAACATGGCGCCCGAATACGGCGCGACGATGGGCTTCTTCCCTGTCGATAGCGAGACCATCGCCTACCTGCGCGGCACGGGCCGTTCGGAGGAGCTTTACGCCACGGTGGAAAACTATTACAAGGCCCAGGGCCTCTTCGGCATCCCCGGTCAGGGCGAATGCGACTACACCGACCTCCTCGAACTCGACCTCGCCAGCATCGTGCCGGCGGTCGCCGGACCAAAGCGCCCGCAGGACCGCATCGACGTGCCCGCGCTCGGCGAGACCTTCAACACCTTGCTCACCACCCCGGCGGCTTCCGGCGGCTTCGGCGTGGACGAGGCGAAGCGCGGCAGCGTCGCGGCCCTGCACCTCGACTCCCCGGCGGGCGAATTCGAGAACCCGCTCGTCGCGGGCGAGACCATCACCGCGATCAGCGTCGATACGCGGATCCAGCACGGCTCCGTCCTCATCGCCGCGATCACGAGCTGCACGAACACCTCGAACCCCAGCGTCATGCTCGCCGCCGGACTCCTCGCGAAAAAGGCGAACGAGCGCGGCCTGACCGTGCCGCCCTTCGTGAAGACCTCGCTCGGCCCCGGTTCGCGCGTCGTCACCGACTACCTCGAGGCCACCGGACTCCAGAAGGAACTCGACCAACTCGGCTTCGAGACGGTCGGCTACGGCTGCACCACCTGCATCGGCAACTCCGGGCCGCTCCACCCCGCCATCGAGGAGGCGATCAAGGCGGGCGATCTCGTCTGCGCCTCGGTCCTTTCCGGCAACCGCAACTTCGAGGCCCGCGTCCACGGCTCGATCCGGGCGAATTTCCTCATGTCTCCCCCGCTCGTCGTGGCCTACGCCCTCGCCGGACGCGTCGATCTCGACCTCACCGCCGAGCCTCTCGGCACCGACCGCGACGGTGAACCCGTCTTCCTCGCCGACCTCTGGCCCAGCCAAGCGGAGATCCGCGAGCAGCTCGACGCCGCCCTGAAGCCGGAAGTCTATGCCAAGCTCTATGGCAACGTCGATACCGCCAATCCGAAGTGGGCCGAGATCGACGGCTCGACCGGGGCGACCTACGCCTGGGACGAACAATCGACCTACGTCCAGTCCCCGCCCTTCTTCGACAAAAAGGAAGGCTCCAGCACCGACATCCTCGGGGCGCGTCCCCTCGGCATCTTCGGCGACTCCGTCACCACCGACCACATCTCCCCGGCCGGGTCGATCAAGCCGACCTCTCCGGCGGGCAAATACCTGCTCGAACACGGGGTGGAGAAAGCCGAATTCAACTCCTACGGCGCGCGTCGCGGCAACGACCGCGTCATGACCCGCGGCACCTTCGCCAACGTGCGCATCAAGAACCGGATGTGTCCCGGCGTCGAGGGCGGCTACACCCGGTATTTCGGAGCGGCCTCAGTCGCCACACCCGACACCGAGATCGCGCCCGTCGCGGGGGCGCAGCCGACCTTCATCTACGACGCCTCCATGGCCTACCAGTCCGAGGGCACGCCCCTCGTCGTCATCGGCGGCGAGGACTACGGCATGGGCTCCTCGCGCGACTGGGCCGCGAAGGGCACGCGCCTCCTCGGCGTGAAGGCCGTGGTGACGAAGAGCTTCGAGCGCATCCACCGTTCCAACCTCATCGGCATGGGCGTGCTGCCGCTGAACTTCGCCGACCCCGCCGACTACGAGCAGGTGCAGGACCTCGCCGACGCGACCTTCGACATCGTGGGCATCGCCGGGGAGTTGAAGCCCATGCAGACCGCGACCCTCGTGGCCCACAAGAGCGACGGGACGAGCCTCTCGATCCCGCTGAAGGTGCGTCTCGATACCCCGGCGGAAGTCGATTACTACAACGCCGGAGGCATTTTGCCCTACGTGTTGGAGCAGATTCTGGAGGGGTGAAGGGACGTTGTCCGCTGAGCGACTTGCCAAAGCTGACCCGTTTCAAGCGGTGCCCTCGGTTCTGCTGAATTCCGTGATATTCCAGTCAGGGGTCGTAATAGAGAGCATCAAGGAAAGCGGCCCGGCACTCCCAAATTCGTCTTTCAAAAGGTGAGTTGGGGGATGGGGAGACCCACCAATTCGACTCCGTAATTCGTTCGATGATCTCCCCCCAATAGCTCTCCAGCGTCACGTTCTGACCAATTCCGAACGCCTTGCAGAGCTCGCGTCTGTTTTTCGAATCCAGACAAACAAAATAATCGGGCCGCTTCATTGCCAGAAGCCTTGTTCCAGTAGCAATGCCCGGTTTTCGAAACGCCTTGATGAAATGACGGACGAAGTTCTCATAATGATTCGCTGACACGGTCCCGGCGAACGGTATCTCCTCAAGGGCGTCGGAAAGCGACCTGTTATTCCGGTTGACCGATTGTTGGAATAACCCGGCTCCTTTCATGCTTCCGAACCAGAACCAATCCAAGGTTTCCCCATTGATCGTGCCTGCGATCCCCTGCCGTTCTATGATTGGCATCGAATGAAACCGACCGTGAACGGCGAACAGACGTCTTGCTTCGTCGAGAACTTTCCAACGGGATTCGAGCTCCTCCTTCCCCTTGCGCTTCAGCATTGCAAAATATTCTTCCCAACTGTTCATAAACAGCGGGATTTCGAGCGGGGAAGTTCTTTTGCGATGAGTTCCATCAGCGCTCGCGTAGGTCCCTGAAAGAGTTTGAAGCTTGCGCTGCTGGAGTTGGCGGATTGAGCGGTATCTCTCAAGATCGATGGGGGAAAGCTGCTTTCCTTGTTCGCGATATTGTCTCAGGACTCCTTTGATCCGGGCGAGCGATTCGGAGGCGTCTTTGTCGGAACTGCTGAGATGGACGGCGATCTCACTGTTCGCAAGGAACGCCCCTTTGGTGAAATTCGGACTGCCCAAGACGCATTGCCACCCGCCGTCTTCGAAATCGAAAAAATAGAGTTTCGGGTGGAAGACTCCATCTGGATTCATGATAAACCTCGCCTCCGCATGGTCGATGAAGGATTCGATGAACTGCGAGTCGGTTTGGTAAAAATGGATTCCCACTGTAAGCTGAGCGATCTTTTTCCGATGCTTTTCAAGCAGTCGAAACAATGGGTGGTTGCCGGAGGCCCAAGCAACCGCCCATCGGATGCTTCGGGATTTGACGATGAGTCGTTCGAGAGTGGACTCGATTTCCCGAGAAGTGGTGAGTATCTTCATTGATCGGAATCCATCGCCCTTCCCCGTCTTCTTCTTGCCTCTCACGGCTCCAAGAGGCGCAGCCGCAGCCCTTGCTTTTCGAAGCGCCGGAAATCCGTGTCCCGTGTCACCCACTCGGCGGCGTGCTCGATGGCGATGGCGGCGTGCTGAGCGTCGGCGACCTGCTTGCCCATGCAAGCACACTTCGAGCATAGCTCGCGAGTGATCTCCCAGTTCCGGCGGCTTGGAAGGAGCCAGCGGCAATAGTCGAGTTGGGCGAGACTTTCAACGACCGAGATGGCTTGCGGGAGCGGGGTCGGGCCATTGGGAAAACCCGGATGGGTCACGATCCGCACGAACCCGACGGCGGTCAGGATCGAAAGGCCGAATGGTTGCGGCCCGCTCGCGAGGCCTTCAAGAAATTCGCGGTAGAAGGCGTGATGCTGCTGATCGGCGCGATGGGCATAGATCAGCACATTGACATCGAAAAGGGTCATTGGCGGAACGCGTTCAATTCGTCATCCTCCGCCAGTTTCCTGAAATCCGACGGTGGGGTATCGACCCTCCTGCCGCCTCCGTCGAACACGGGGAGCCGAAAAGGATGGCTAATGGCGGGCCGCTCGCCCTTGTCAAGCAGAGCGCGCAGCGCGTCTCCGACCAAGGCGCTGAGGCTGCACCCCCTCTCCGCCGCAAGCTTCTTGGCCGAGACAACGAGTTCGTCTTCGATCACCATCGTGGTTCTCATGCACAAATATGCGGCATGAATATGCTGAATTCAAGCGATCTGTGGCACCCTCTCGACGCTTCGGCCACATCCCCTCCCTCATGGCCGGTGTCGGCGAAGACTCCGGTGACCGAGGGAATCGCGAATATTATTTGCAGCGCGGCGGGTTTCGGCTTCCCTAGTGCGGCGCGAGCGCAAACCCCGAACCCTGCCGATGGCGACGATCAAAGTGGCATGCCCGAAATGCGGACAGAAAGTGTCCGGCGACGAGAGCTTTTACGGAACCACGGTGGAATGCCCGGTCTGCTCGTCGGACATCCGTTTCCCCGGCCAGAGGCCGCCCGACGACCCGCTCCATCCCCTCCCCGTCCCCCCGGAGATGCCGCCGAAGGAGGCTCCGACGCCCGTGCCCGCCGAGGAGAGACCGGACGCCGCCCCCCCTCGGGAGACTTCCACGCCTCCCGCCGCCGGGCTCGAACCGGGAGCGGAGGTCGCCGCTTGGTCTGCCCGTGCCGCAATCGATCCCGAGCCTGCGAGCAAGGACAAAGCGAAAGAGGACGAGGACGACGGTCCCGACCTGCCGCCTTCGCCGATTTGGGGGGCGGTCTCCATCGTCAGCGCCGTGCTCAGCATCGTCACCTGCGTGGGTGGCCCGGTCTTCGCCCCGCTGGCGATCATCTGCGGGCACACCGCCCTCGCCAAGGCCCGCCACAGCCCGGTCCAGCCCGCCCCCGGCCACACCCTCGGCGCGATCGGCCTCATCATCGGCTACGTCAGTCTCGGCATCACCATCCTGCTCCTTCTCGCGCTGGTTCTTTTCCAAGAGAGACTCCGTGGCGTCCTCCCGTGGGGGCAGCGGTGATGCGTCGATGCGACAACATTTGGAGTGCGCGGACATGTCCGCGCTTTGTTCCGGGGCGACATGTCGCCCTGTGGGGAAAGCGGCGTCATGCCGCCTCACTCCAAGATCCCGCGCCCGATCCCCCCGACCACAAGGCGGAATGGCAAGTTTGCTGCTTGCAAATGACTCCGTTTCGCTTAGAAGACCCGACCTCTTCAAATGCTTGGAACAGCAATAATTTCAGTTGTTTTTATATTGAAGATTTCCAAAACAACCGCAAACTAAACGAGACATCCCACCATGCTTGAGACGACCATCACCAACATCCGGGCCCGCGAAATCATCGATTCCCGGGGCAACCCCACCGTCGAAGTCGATGTCGAACTGGACGGCGGCGCGATCGGCCGGGCCGCGGTCCCGAGCGGCGCCAGCACGGGCGAGCACGAGGCTTGGGAACTGCGCGACGGTGACGCCTCCCACTACCTCGGGAAAGGCGTGTCCAAGGCAGTCGAGGCGGTCAACGAGAAGCTGGGGCCGGAACTCGTCGGCCTCGACGCGACGGAGCAGACCTCCATCGACAAGCTGATGCTCCAGATCGACGGCTCGCCCAACAAGAAGAACGTCGGGGCCAACGCCATCCTCGGCGTCTCCCTCGCGGCGGCCCACGCGGCGGCGAACCAGTTGCGCCTGCCCCTCTACAAATACATCGGCGGGCCGAACGCGAAGGTCCTCCCCGTGCCGATGATGAACATCATCAACGGCGGCGCCCACTCCGACGCCCCCATCGACTTCCAGGAGTTCATGATCGTGCCGAAGGGCGCCCCCAGCTTCCGCGAGGCGCTGCGTCAGGGCTGTGAGATCTTCCACGCCCTGAAGAAGGTGCTGAAGGACCGCGGCCTCACCACCACCGTCGGCGACGAGGGCGGCTTCGCCCCGAACCTCGACTCCGCTTTCGACGCCCTCGACGCCATCGGCCAAGCCGTGGAAAAGGCGGGCTACAAGTTCGGCGAGGAGATCTTCATCGCTCTCGACGTGGCCTCGTCCGAGTTCTACGACAAGGAGAAGGGCAAATATGTTTTCAAGAAATCGGACAAATCCGAGAAGACCGCCGCCGAACTGGTCGACTACTACATCGAACTGCAAAGCAAATACCCCCTCATCTCCATCGAGGACGGCTGCGACGAGAACGACTGGGACGGCTGGAAGCTGCTCACCGAGAAGATGGGCGACAAGACCCAGCTCGTCGGCGACGACCTCTTCGTCACGAACACGAGCTTCCTCCGCAAAGGCATCGACCTCGGCGTGGCGAACTCCATCCTCGTGAAGGTGAACCAGATCGGCTCGCTCACCGAGACCCTCGACGCCATCGAGCTGGCCAAGGAGAACCGCTACACCAGCGTCATCAGCCACCGCTCCGGCGAGACCGAGGACAGCACCATCGCCGACATCGCCGTGGCCACGAACGCCGGGCAGATCAAGACCGGGTCGCTGAGCCGCTCCGACCGGGTCGCGAAATACAACCAGCTTCTCCGCATCGAGGAGGAACTGGGCGACGACGCCATCTACGGCGGCAAGCTGCGGGTCTGACCGCGCCCCCACCCCACCATGCGCGATCCGGAATTCCGAGACCAACCCGAGTTCTCCCTCCACTTCGCCGGAGCGGAGGGGAAGCCTCGCGCCAGCTTCTGGAAACGGCTCTCGCGCGTGATGGAGGCCGTCATCTACGTCCTCCTCGTCCTCGCCGCAGCGAAGCTCTTCGGCCCCGAGTTGAACCGCCGCGACGAGTTGGAGGCCGAGAGGAAGCGGATGGAGCAGATCCGCGACGAGAGGGAGGCCCGCGTCGTCCGTCTTCGGCAGGAGCACCGTCTTCTCAAAACCGACAAAGACTACCTAGAGACCGTCGCCCGCGACCGCCTCAACCTCCAGCGCGCAGGCGAGCATATCGTCCGCATCGAGCGGGACGGTGAACGGTGAGCCATCCCCCCTCCACCGTCAACCGCCCATGGCCTCCGCCCCGAAGCAACTCGTCAAACGCCTCGCCGCCAAGCTCCCGTCGCGGCTCCAGTCGGCCCTGCGCCGCCTCCACTACCGGCGCAAGCTTCAGCGGGCGCAGATCACCGACGAACCCGATCTCGCGGTGATCGCCTTGCTCACGAAACCGGGGGACACCGTCCTCGACATCGGGGCGAATTTCGGCTTGTTCACCCGCTTCCTCTCTGAGTCGGTGGGGAAAGAGGGCAGGGTCTTCTCCTTCGAGCCGACCGGGGACATGTTCGAGGTGCTGGAAGGCAGTTGCTCCGCCCTCGGGTTGGAGAATGTCGGTTTGTTCCGCCTAGCCCTCTCCGACCGCAGCGGCGTGTCGGAAATGGTCATCCCCGTGCGCGAGGACGGGACCCTGAACCACTACGAGGCCTCCCTCGCCGGAGACACTGCCGCTCCCGGCGAAGCTCCGTCCGGCAAGGCCCTCCGGGTGGAGACCTGCACCCTCGACGACTTCTGCGACCGCCACGGCCTCGAACGGATCGATTTCATCAAATGCGACGTCGAAGGGCACGAGATCGAGGTCTTTTCGGGAGCGCGGCACACCCTATCCCGCCACCGCCCCACCCTGCTCGTCGAAGTGAACGACCCTCTCGACTCCGGTGGCCACGGCACGAAGTTCCTTGAGCTGGTGAAGGAACTCGACTACGAGGTCCACACTCTGCACGACGGTCGCTTGCAGCCGTGGCAGCCCGGAGAGACCTGCGTGAACTACGTGCTGAAGCCACGGTGAGTGGCGGAAACTCGAAGCCCGAAGCTCGAAATCCGAATGTTTCGAGGCGGTTGGGCCTCCGGCGACCGCTGATTGGCGCTGATCTTCGCTGATTCGGGGTATCGGTAACCCTCCAGTCGGAACCGAAACCGTAGCGAAGTTCGTGAGAACTTCGACGAGCGTCCCTCGAAACGCCGACCGTAGAGAAGCTCTCACGAGCTTCTCTACGGGTTTTTCGCTTCGTGTATCCTCCATTCTCACTCCACCGCCCCCAAACTGGTGCAAAGAAACGGCGCAAGCCGCGACAGGGCCTTCACTTCGCCGTGTTCCGCGATCCATTGCGGCAGCAGTTCGCGCCGCGTCTCGGCCATGGCTTTGGCAGCGGGGACGCCGGAGAGGTATTTCTGGTAGAAAACCTCCATCACCTCCACCGTCGCCACGTCGTCCACGGGCCACAGGGTCATCACGACGTTGGTGGCTCCTGCCGCGTTCAGGGCGCGGCGCAGGCCCATGACGCCTTCGCCGTCGAGGGATTCGCCCGAAGCCGTTTCGCAGGCGCTCAGGACGACGAGGTCGGTGCCGCGCAGGTCGATCCCAGTCAGTTCGGCGGCGAGCAGCACGCCGTCGGCGGCGGGGGGCGGGATCTGTCCGCTTTTCCACAAGTTGAAGGTGCTTTGCGCTCCGGCGAGGGCCAGGCCGCTGCGGAACATGGGGTTTTGCACCGGGCCTTTGGGGCGCTGTTCGTCCTGACCGAAGCTGGCGAGCGGATTGTCGTCGGCGGTAGTCTTCAGTTCGTTGAGGAAGAAGCCGTGGGTGGCGAGGTGGATCACATCGTGTCCCGCCATGCCGTTCTTCACCGCCGCCTCGGTGGCGTCCTTGCTGCTGAAGGTGGCAACCTGATAGCCGCTCTCTTTGAGCCGGGCGGAAAGGCTGTCCACCTCCCGCGCGGTGCCGGGCAGAGGGCGGAACTGGATGCTGCCGCTGTCCTGCCCCATGCCCGAGCGCAGGTTGTTCGCGAGGGCGTTTCGGTCCGCGTCGCCTTGGGCCGCCTCCGCCTCGGCGAGGGCGAGCATGGGGGCGTTGTCCCGGTAGGCGGGATTGCCGAGGGCGAAGGCTTTGAGGCCCATGGTTTTCCGGGACGGCACCTCCTTGACCAGATCGCGACCGCTGGAAACGTAGCGGACTTGGTATTTCTCGGCGAAGGCCTTGCCCTCGGCGTCACGCAGCAAACCCAGCGGGATGAAGTGGAGCTGGGCGTCGGGGCTGAAAATCACGGTCTGGCCGGGGGAGAGGTGTTCCTCCAGCGGGGCGAGGAGGCGGGTGTAAAGGGTGGTTTCGGCTTCACGCAGGGCCTCCGGGGAGGCGTCGGTCTGGCTGCCGTCGAGGAGGGAGCGGTAGACTCGGATGGCGGCTTCGATGGATTTCGCGTCGCCGTGGGAGAGGAAGACGGGGTCGCCACTTGGTGCCACGAGGGTGCTGGCGTAGCGGGGTTCCTTGGTTTTTGCATCGACGAAGTGATCGTAGCGGAAGGTTTCGACCAAACGGGCGTTCTCGGGCAAGGCTTGACGCACGGACTCCAAGCCCACCGAAAGAAGAATTTCCGCTTGGATGCTGCCGCCGGTCAAAGTGGTGGCCTGCTTGTCCAAGTCCTCCAGTTGCTGTCGCAGGGCCTTCGCCTCGTCACTGCTCGGCCCCTGTTGGAGCACGGCCTTCTCGTAGCGCGGACGGAGCGACTCGCGTTGCCGGAGCAGTCCCCGGCCCCGCTCCGTCCGCGATAGTTGCCCTTCGGCGACGCGCCGGGCGTTCATCGCCTCGATCACGGCGCCTTTGAAAAGCAGTTGGGCTTCGGCGGCAAGTTTTCCGGAGCCTTGGTTGCCGGGAGGGTTCAAAGGATATTGGCTGCGCTGGAACTCGAGGCATTCCCGTTCGCTGAAGTAGGCGAGCGTGCCACGCCAGTGGGACACCGAAGAAGACGTACCGCGTTCCATCAGCGGCTCCGCCTTCCCGTAGAGACCTTGGATCTGATACAGCGCGGCCAGGTTGTACAGGGAACCCGCCGTATGGGGATGGTCCGCCCCCAACTGCTTCTCGATGATCTCAAAGCCGCGGCGGTAGAGCGGTTCGGCCTCGGCGTAGCGACCTTGGCCTTTGTAAAGCCCACCCAAGTTGTTCAAGGAAGTCGCCGTGGACGGATGGTCCTTGCCCAGCCTCCTCTCTTTGATCTCCAAGCTGCGGCGGAAGAACGGTTCGGCCTCCTCGTAGCGGTCTAGGAGTCGATACAGCAAAGCCAAATTGTTCAGGGAAGTCGCCGTGGAGAGATGGTCCTTGCCAGCCTGCTTCTCGAATATCTCCAAGCTGCGACGGTAGAGCGGCTCGGCCTCGGCGTAGCGGCCTTGGAATCGATACAGCTCGGCCAAGCCGTTCAAGGGAGTCGCCGTGTCGAGATGGTCCGCTCCCGACTGCTTCTCGTGGATTTGCACGCTGCGGCGGAAAAGCGGTTCAGCCTCATCGTAGCGGCCTTGGGCTTGATACAGACTGGCCAAGTTGTTCAGGATGTTCGCCGTGTCGGGATGGTCCGCTCCCGATTGCTTCTCGTGGATTTGCACGCTGCGGCGGAAGAGCGGCTCGGCTTCGGCGTAGCGGCCCTGGGTGTAATACAGACTGCCGAGATGACTCAAGGCGCGCGCCGTGTTGGGGTCGTCCGCGCCCATCTGCTCCTCGAATATCTCCAAGCTGCGGCTACGGAGCGGCTCGGCCTCTCCGTAGCGGCCTTGTTTCTGATACAGATTGGCCAGCAATTCTGCGGAGCCCGCCGTCTCGGGATGGTTCGCACCAAGCAACTTGGTGACCAATTCCAGAAGTTTTTCCGCGGCGGCGGTCCCCTCGGCGTATTTCTCCGGCTGGTCGCTGGTCAGTACGATCTCCAACAAACGTCCCAGCTCCGCTTCCGCCGTTTGGTCGCCTTTCGGTTCGACTTTGTCACCTATAATGCGCACAAAATTCGGTCGGATTCCTTGATTCTGGAATCTCTGCCAGCTCCAAGTAGTGATGTAGAACCGTCCATTCTCAGTTTCGATGTAGGCCGAGACATCGACGTTTTCAGCTTTCTCCACGGTTTTGATGACTTTGCCGTCGGGGGACAACACCACATGGCCCCGAGGGGCGGGAATCGTCCGTCCTCCGGGGAGGGGGACGACCCCGTTTTGGCCATGGCTGGACACTGACGCCACGAGGGCAAGAAGGAGTGCGCGAAACATGGTGGCTGGAGGGTATTTCATATTCATGAGGTCATCGGACGGCAAAAATCAAAAATCAGGCTTTTCAGAAATCCTCGCTTCCGTATTCAATAAATCATCATCGCCCCGCCAAACTCAGTGTTTCCCGGCCCGTCGCCACTTACGCCAACAAACGATTCAGCTCCGCCGTCTTCGACTTTTGGGCATGCGAAGCCATGGGGGACAGAACGAACAGGAGCACCGCCAGAACGGCAATCAGAGTCGAGGGCGAGGCTTTCATCGGGAAACGAAACGGGGCGCGGGGTTTTGGGACCCGTTCCGCCCTCCTTGGCTCGATTCTCCGACCGCGCCGATTCGGCAAACAGGACGGGCAGCCAAGACGGAACGGGAGGGTGGAAACTTCATGCGGCGGGTTCCTCGTTCATTCTGGACGAACCGAGCTTGTCTCTGATGCGGAAAAATGGCAAGAATGGAAACGAAAAATCCGAAGTGGCGAGGCGCTTGCGAAATCCTCCTCCATTCGCGACCGTTCGCGTCTGCCCCCCCCTTCCAGAAGCTCCGCCACATTCCGACTTTTTCCCTTTTCCTTTTCACCTTTTACTGCGGCCCTTGGCCGCCCCACCTTTCCTCCTACTCATCCTCCTACTCCTACTCATACTCATACTCCTCATCGATCCCATCCTCCGCCCTCTGAGTAAGAGGTAAGAGCAAGAGTAAAGAGTAAGAGTGCTTGCGCAATGAATCCGCTCCTCGACTCCGGCGACGAATCCATCTACACCCTCCGCACCAAAGCCCCCGGTCCCAGCGGAGTCCTGCCCTTCACAAAGGAGCAACTCGCGACCCATCCCAGCGGGCATCTCTTCGGCTGGACGCAGAACGTGGGCATGGGCTGGCCCGCCGACAAGGTCGCGGGTGGCGACTACCTCATCCTCAGCACCCAGGGCGGCATCCGCGAACCGGATGGCGCCCCCGTCGCCCTCGGCTACCACACCGGGCACTTCGAGGTCGGACTGCTCATGGAGGAAGTCGCGAAAACGATCACCGCGCTCGGCGGCGTGCCCTTCGCCGGTTTCGTCAGCGATCCCTGCGACGGACGCACCCAGGGCACCGACGGAATGATGGATTCCCTCCCCTACCGCAACGACGCGGCCACCGTCTTCCGGCGGCTCATCCGCTCTCACCCGACGCGGAAAGGCGTCGTCGGCGTGGCCACCTGCGACAAGGGCCTGCCCGCGATGATGATGGCCCTCGCCTCGGTCCAGGACCTGCCCACCGTGCTCGTGCCCGGCGGCGTCACCCTGCTGAGCGAGGACACCGACGAGGATCTCGGCCGCATCCAGACCATCGGAGCACGCTACGCCCAAGGCACTCTGAGCTACGCCGACGCGGCCGAGGCGGGCTGCAAAGCCTGCGCCTCGCCCGGAGGCGGTTGCCAGTTCCTCGGCACCGCCGCGACGAGCCAAGTCGTCGCCGAGGCCCTCGGCCTGACCCTCCCCCACGCCGCCCTCGCGCCCTCCGGCGCGGACATCTGGCGCGACATGGCGCGGCGCTCCGGGGCCGCCGTCGTCACTTTGGAAAAGCGCGGACTCACGACCAAGGACATCCTCACCGACGCCGCTATCGAGAACGCCCTCGCCGTCCACGCCGCCTTCGGTGGATCGACGAACCTCATCATGCACCTGCCCGCCATCGCCCATCAGGCCGGGCTGCGCCGACCCACAGTGGACGACTGGCGTCGCGTCAACGCCCTCGTCCCGCGTCTCGTCGATGCCTTGCCGAACGGGCCGCGCCACTACGCCACCGTGCAGGTCTTCCTCGCCGGAGGCGTGCCCGAGGTGATGCTGCACCTCCGCGAGGCCGGGCTGCTGCGGCTCGACGCCCTCACCGTCTCGGGCAAGACCCTCGGGGAAATCCTCGACTGGTGGGAGCATTCCGAGCGCCGCCACCGCCTCCGCGAGAAGCTGACACAGCTCGACGGCATCGATCCCGGCGATGTCATCATGTCGCCCGAGGTCGCCGCCTCGCGCGGGCTCACCTCGACCGTGACCTTTCCCGGCGGCAACCTCACCCCCGACGGGTCGGTCATCAAATCCACCGCCATCGACCCCGGCCTCGTCGATGAAAACGGCATCTACCTGCACGAGGGGCCGGCGCGCGTCTTCGCCTCCGAGCCCTCCGCCATCGCCGCCGTGAAATCGACCGGACCGGACCGCATCCGGGAAGGCGACGTGATGGTCCTCATCGGTCTCGGCCCCATCGGCTGCGGCATGCCCGAGACCGCGCAGCTCACCATCGCCTTGAAGCATCTCCCCTGGGGCAAGCACGTCGCCCTCGTCACCGACGGGCGTTTCTCCGGCGTCTCGACCGGGGCCTGCGTCGGCCACCTTTCGCCCGAGGCTTGGGCCGGAGGCCCCATCGGCAAGGTGCGCGACGGCGACCCTATCCGCGTCCGCGTCGATTGCCGGAATCTCACCGGCAGCGTGGACTACCTCGGCGACCTCGACGAACTCCTCGCCCGCCCCGTGAACGAGAAGCTCCACCGCCTCCCCAACGTGCCCGACGACACCCGCCTCTGGGCGGCCTTGCAGAACGCCAGTGGTGGCACCTGGGGCGGCTGCGTGTATGATGTGGAGGCGATCCTGCAAAAGCTCGCCGACTGAACTCCCTTTCCTTCCCATGAAAATCCCCGGTCTCCGCTCCGCTGACGAGAAGGTCGGCGGCCTCGTCCACTTCGGGCGCATGCTCGACAAAATCCGCCTCGCCCAAGCGGGAACGCTGCCCGAAGGCTACCTGCTCGGCGAAGGCGACTTCTCCTGGTGGGACGCGCGCTGCTGCCGCTTCCTCGGCATTTCCTACGCGGAACTGCGTCCCCGCGTCGAGGCCGGAGCCAGCGACGAAGAGGCTCTCGCTTGGGCCTTCGAGGCCGGTTCCCATCCGAACGAGGAGCAGATCCACATCTGGAACACTTTCATCCTGAAACGCGGCTGGCGAGACGAAGCCACCGCTGGGCTGGAGGAGGAGAAGCAAGCCGTCGGCTTCGGAGATCGCGACGACATCACGACGTTTGTCGAACTGCAGAAGGCGGAGGAGGCGTAGCGCTGCCTTTTACCTTTCACCTTCCCACCTTTTACGGCGCGAAGCGCCCTCCCTACCCAAACGCCCGCACAAAGCCCACCTCCAGCGCTAGCGCCTCATGCACGTTCGTGCCGAGGTGGGTCCGCAGTTCCTCGACGGCGGAGAGGCGGCGGATCAACTCTTCGAGGGGGAAATCGCGAGCCAGCGCCCCGGTGGCCTCGGCGTAGGCGGGCAGGTCGAGGTGCTTCGCCCCCTGCTGCTGGCGCAGGGCGTCGCCGAACCAGATCACGAGATATTCGAGGATGCGGTTGCGCCGGTCGAGATATTCCGAGACGCCCACCGCCGCCCAGTAGTCCTCGCGCTGCTTGAGGTAGGAGCCGTCGGTCTTGTTCTTATATTGGGCGACCTCGGCCCGCTCGGCCTCCTCGTTGGCCTTTTCCACGGCCTCCTTCTCGGCCTTGAGCAGGGTGGAGAAGGCGTGCATCAGCCGCAGCGCCCCGGAGAGGCCCCGGCCCCGCTTCAGGGCGTGCTCGGAGAGGATCTTGAGAAAGGCGTCCACGCTCTCTCCCGGCGTCTCGGGCACGACGCGGCCCGCGAGAGGCACGCGGATGCAGCGCGAGAGGATCGTTTCCAGCAGCATCTCGGGCCGCGAACTGAGCAGGAGGACGCGGCTCGACGGAGGCGGCTCCTCCAGCGTCTTGAGGAAGGCGTTGCTCGCCGCGTCGCCCATGCAATCCGCGTCGCGGATGATGGCGAATTTCGTCAGGCCCGCCGGGGCGGCCATCTGCAAGGTGTGCTCCAAGGCCCGGATCGCATCGACCGGGATGCGGCGCGACTTCGACTCGGGCGCGACCACGGTGACGAAGCCCGAGCGCAATTCGTCGAGGCTCTCCGCCGGCACGAGCCGCCCTCCCGGATTGGCCATTTCGACCATGCGCGTGGCGAGGCGCTCCTTGCCGCTGCCGGGCGGCCCGGCGATGAGATAGGCGTGGGCGAGGCGGCCTTTCTCACCGGCCAACTCGATCAGTTCGAGAGCGCGTTCGTAGCGGAAGCTCATGCGGCGGGGACGGCGAAACGGGATTCGAAGACGCGAAGGATCGAGGCGAAGACCTCCTCCACCCCGGCGGAGGCGTCGACCACGGCGATGCGCTCCGGCTCGGCTCGGGCGAGGTCGAGATAGCCCCGACGCACCGTTTCGAAAAAGGCGAGAGGTTGCGACTCCATGCGGTCGTGTTGCCCCCCGCTCGCGGCGAGGGCGCGGGCGTGGCCGGTGGAGGCGTCAAGATCGAGGAGGAAGGTGAGGTCGGGGACCGCCGCGCCCACGGCGAACTCGTTGATCTGTCGCACCGCCACAGGATCGAGACCGCGCCCGACGCCTTGGTAGACCGTGGTCGAGTCGAGGAAGCGGTCCGCCACGACCCAGATCCCCGCCGCGAGGGCGGGCAGGACGATCTCGCGCACGAGCTGGGCGCGGCTCGCGGCGAAGAGGAGCAGCTCGCCCTCCGGCGTCAGCGCCTCCGCCTCGGGATCGTGCTGGAGGAGATGGCGGATTTTCTCCCCCACGACCGTGCCGCCCGGCTCGCGCGTCACGAGCACCTCGCGCCCGCCCGCGCGAAGCCAATCGACGAAGCGCCGGATCTGCGTCGATTTGCCGCAGCCCTCCGACCCCTCGAAGGAGATGAATTTCCCGCGTTGCAAGCTGGTGGTTTCCATTGAAGAATGCCCGTCCGGTCCCCGCTTCGCATCCGATTCGGGAAAGGCCGGACCTCCCTCTTGAAACACCCTTCCCATGTCCACTTCAACTGAAATCGCCTTCGGCTCGCGAGAGGATCGCGCCGCCGTCGAAACCGGCCTCGTCTTCGCCCCGAAATTCGACGAGCACGGCCTCATCGTCGCCGTGGCGCAGGACGAGACCACGAACGAGGTCCTCATGGTCGCCTACATGAACGAGGAGTCGCTGCGCCAGACCCTCGAACTCGGCGAGGCGGTCTACTACTCCCGCAGCCGGAAGCAGCTCTGGCACAAAGGCGCGACCTCGGGCCACACCCAAGTCGTCAGCAAGATCCTCACCGACTGCGACCAAGATGCCCTCGTCCTCAAGGTCCACCAGCACGGCCCCGGCTGCTGCCATGCCGGATACCGATCCTGCTTTTACCGGAATATACAGGAACCCGGCAACCCCGTAGCCTTGGGCCAAGAAATTGCCGAACCATCCTACGATCCCGGCAAGGTCTACGGTTGAAGAGCTAAGAGCTTGGCTGGATCTGGATTTTGACCACGAATGGACACCAATTTTCACGAATCGAGGGCAATTGTACGCCAGTAAATCCGTGTCCATCTGTGTTCATCCGTGGTTTTTTCCTTCGTGGAATACAAGAGCAGAAGAGTTAAACAGCCAAATCACCGCCCGCTAAAGGCTCCCAAAATGAAATCCCTCTGGTCCGACACCGAAGCCCGGAACTACCGAACCCCGCTCGACAAACGCGTCTACACCTCGCGCCTCCTCGGGGCGAATCCCGAACTCGTCCTGCACGGCGGCGGCAACACCTCGGTGAAAGCGGCGGAGATCGATTTCTTCGGCGATCCCGTCGAGGTCATCCATGTGAAAGGCTCCGGTTGGGATCTCGCCACCATCGAGGCGGCGGGCTTCGCTCCGGTGCGGATGGAGGCGCTCTTGAAAATGTCCAAGCTCGACCGCCTCTCCGACGCCGAGATGGTGAAGCAGCAGCGCGCCGCCATGCTCGACCCCGGCGCGCCGAACCCGAGCATCGAGGCCATCCTCCACGCCATCATCCCGCAGACCTACGTGGACCACACCCACGCGAACGCCATCGTCGCGATCACGAACCACAAGGAAGGCCGCAAAGTCGTCGAGGATCTCTACGGCGACCGCGTCGCCATCATCCCCTACGTCATGCCCGGCTTCGACCTCGCCAAGGCCCTCGCCAAAGTCGATGCGCGGACGCTGGAAGGGCTCATCCTGATGAACCACGGCATCTTCACGATGCACGACGACGCGCGGGAGAGCTACGAACTGATGATTCGCCTCGTCACCGAGGCGGAGAAGCTCCTCGCCTCGCGCCTCGGGAAATCCTTCGCCTTGCCGAAGGCCAAGGCCAAAGACGACCTCCTCGCCCTCGCCGCGATCCGTCGTGGTGTCTCGAAGCTGCGCGGAGTTCCCGTGATCGCCTCGCTCGACGCCTCCCCCGAGGCCGCCGGTTTCTCCAGCCGCGCCGATGTCGCCAAGCTCGCCACCCGAGGCCCCCTCACCCCCGACCACACCATCCGCACGAAGCGCGTCCCCGCGGTGATCGGTGCCGATTCCGGGAAGTCCCTCGCGAAATTCGCCGACGACTACCGCGCCTATTTCGAGGCCAATGCGAAAGGCGAAACCCTGCTCCCGCCCGACCCGCGCTGGGCCGTCTGGCCGGGCCATGGCGTGATCAGCTTCGGCGCGACCGAGACCGAGGCCGCCGTGATCCGCGACATCGCGACCCACACTTGGCGCACCATTCAATTGACCGAATCCGCCTTCGCCGGAGGCTGGAAGCCCCTGCCCGCCGCGAAGCTCTTCGAGATCGAGTATTGGGAGTTAGAGCAAGCCAAGCTGAAAAAAGGCGGCTCCGCCCCGACCCATCAGGGTAAGGTCGCCATCGTGACAGGGTCCGCCGCCGGGATCGGCTTCGCCTGCGCCGAATCACTCGCCAAGCAAGGCGCGAAGGTCGTCGGCATCGACCTCAGCCCCGAAATCGTCCCGCAGATGGAAAGCCTCGGCGGGATCGGCGTCGTCGCCAACCTCACCGACGACGCGAAGGTGAAGGAGGCCGTCGAAAACGTCGTCCGCCAGTTCGGCGGGATCGACATTCTCGTGAGCAACGCGGGCATTTTCACCGCCGGGGCCTACCTCGATGACCTCGAGCAGTCGAACTGGGACAAGTCCATGGCCGTGAACCTGACGAGCCACCAGAAGCTGCTGAAATACACCATCCCCTACCTCAAGCAGGGCCTCGACCCCGCCATCGTCCTCGTCGGTTCGCGCAACGTGAACGCCCCCGGCGCGGGCGCGGCGAGCTACTCCTGCGCCAAGGCCGGGCTGACCCAGCTCTGCCGCGTCGCCGCGCTGGAGCTGGCCCCCTTCGGCGTGCGCTGCAACATCATCCATCCCGACGCCGTCTTCGACACGAAGCTCTGGACGCCCGAGAACCTGAAACGCTCCGCCGAGCGCTACGGCATGACCGTCGAGGAATACAAGACCCGCAACCTCCTCAAGACCGAGATCAAGTCGCGCGACGTCGGCAACATGGTCGCGGCCATGGCCAGCCCCCTCTTCGGCAAGACGACCGGTGCGCAGGTGCCGGTCGATGGAGGGAACGACCGGGTGATTTGAGGAGATTCCTCCCGCTGGATCAGATTAGCGAAAATTCGCGGAGATTCGCGGCCATTCGCGTCTCAAAAAAATGGGGAACGCGAATCACCGCGAATGAAACGCGAATGGCCACGAATGGAGGAGGAAGTTTCCACCATCGCCGACGGGAAAAGAATCCCCTTCAAATCCACGCCGCCGCCTTCGCGATCACCCAAGCCCCCGGCACGAGGATGGCTTGGGCGAGGAGGCAGCCGAAAAAGCGGCTTCCCGCCATCCCGATGACCACGGCCCGGAAATAGCTCTGGCTCGCCTCGCCCGAGACCACCTTGTCCGAGAGGTAGGAGAAATGCGGGTCCACCAAGGCGAACATGAGGATCGTGCCGATGAAATTCACCAGCGCCGACAGATTCCCGGCGGTGAGGCGCAGCTCGGGCACCAGATAGCCCGCGTAGAGCGAGGCAAAGACCCCGCAAGTGATCATCGCGGTCCCGCCGATATTCAGCGCGAAGACCAGCCACGGCAGGCGGCGGGTCGCCCCGAAAAACGCCATGTTCCTCGGGTTCGGGATCGCGACATCCTGCGCCGCGAACCACCAGTTCCTCGGATTCGCCGCGGTGAGCAGCAGCCGCGCCATCGAAGGGCGCTGGTCGAAGCTCCGCACCGCCCGGGTGACGAGTCGCTGGAAGGTCGGGATGAGCAGCCCGCCGATCACCGTCCCGACGGCGGCCGCGAGGAGAAGGACGCGGAAATCGCCGGGGTCCGGCGTGGTCGCCGCGTTGATCGCCTCCTCCGTGCGCTTTGAAAGCAGCGGGGCGAGGATCGCGTTCGAGCTGCGGGAGAAGAGAACGAGCAGGTTGAAGAGCGAGAGGGCGAAAGCGATCCGGCCCGTCCGCACTCCTGCGATGCGGACAGCGTAGGAGAGCGTCGAGACCACGTTGATCGCGATGACGAGAAGGGAAAGGAAGATCAATTCGGCATCCATTCGCCGAATGTGCGCCAGCCCGCCGCGAATGCCACCGGGATGTGCGGGCCATGCGGCGAACACCCACGTCGGCAACAAAATGGATTTTTTCTTAATTTACACTTGATCAGTGTAGATTAAAGGCATAAGAGTCCCCTCCAGACCCCCGAAAAAAGGGGGCCGACGCCCACCGCCACAAAACGGAGGATCCTTCCCACCAACTCCACCAGGCCCGTCCACCGGAACCCCCGGCGCCAGCCCGAAACGAACCAACATCCGAAAACCGCCGCCCGGTCCGACCCTCCTCCGGGTCCGGCAACCCCATCCCGACCATGAACATCAAAACCATCGCCCTCCTCGGGCTCACCCTCGCCCTCTCCTCCCCGCTCCTGCGGGCGCAGGAGCTCATCAACGTCTCCTACGACCCGACCCGCGAATTCTACGCCGAATTCAGCGCCGCCTTCGCGAAGCACTGGAAGGAGAAGACCGGGAAGGACATCAAAGTCAACAATTCCCACGGCGGCTCCAGCAAGCAGGCCCGCGCCGTGATCGACGGCCTCGAAGCCGATGTCCTGACCCTCGCCCTCGCCGCCGACATCGACGCCGTGGCCGAGGCCGGGCTGCTCCCGGCGGACTGGCAGAAGCGCCTCGACAAAAACAGCGCCCCCTACCAGTCGACCCTCGCCTTCCTCGTCCGCAAGGGCAATCCCAAGGGCATCAAGAACTGGGACGACCTCGTCCGCGAAGGCGTCGGCGTGATCACCCCGAACCCGAAGACCTCGGGCGTGGCTCGCTGGAATTTCCTCGCCGCCTGGGGCTGGGCCCTGGAGACCTACGGTGGGGACGAGGCCAAGACCACCGAATACATCACGAAGCTCTTCAAGAACGTGCCCGTGCTGGACTCCGGCGCCCGCGGCGCCTCGACGACCTTCATCGAAAACGGCATCGGCGACGTGCTCATCAACTGGGAGAACGAACTGCTCCTCGCCACCAAGGGCGACGGCGCGAAAAAGTTCGACATCGTGGTCCCCTCGCTGAGCATCCTCGCCGAGCCCACCGTGGCGCTCGTGGACAAGAACGTCGATAAGAAGGGCACCCGCGAAGTCGCCAAGGCCTTTCTGAAGTATCTCTACTCCGACGAAGGCCAAGATCTCGCCGGCAAGCACTTCTTCCGCCCGAGCAATCCCGAGGTCCTCGCGAAGTATGCGAGCCAGTATCCCGAGGTGAAGCTCTTCACCATCGACGATGTCTTCGGCGGCTGGGGTCCGGCCACGAAGAAGTTCTTCGCGGACGAAGGCGTCTTCGACCAGATCTATCTGAAGTGATCCGCTCTCTCGTTTGGTTAAATGCAGGTTTGTCCCCCGTCGCTTCCTTGGAAGCGGCGGGGGCATTCCCAACCAAAAAACGGCCCTCCCTGTTCCGCTCCCCCCGCCGCCCCTTCCGCCTTCTTTCCTTCCCCGACGATCCGATCCCATGAGCTTCCCCGCCTCCCCGGAGGATACCGGCCGCACGCCGATTCCTCCCGTCCGCCGCAAGGGCCGCGTCAACCGCCGGGTCATTCCCGGGTTCGGACTGACGATGGGTTTCACCCTCACCTACCTCACCCTGCTCGTCCTCATCCCCCTGGCTGCGGTTTTCCTGCGCAGCGCCGGGCTGGGTTGGGAGGATTTCTGGAAGGCGGTCACGGCCCGCCAAGCCGTCCACTCCTACAAAGTCACTTTCGGAGTCTCCGCCCTCGCCGCCCTGACCAACGCCATCTTCGGCTTCATTGTCGCCTGGGCGCTGACGCGCTACCGCTTCTATGGCAGGCGGCTCATCGACGCCCTCGTCGATCTCCCCTTCGCCCTGCCCACCGCCGTCGCTGGCATCGCCCTGACCGCGCTCTACGCGCAGAACGGCTGGATTGGCCAGTTCTTCCACCAGCCTGCGGAGGGCGTGGAGCGCTCCGCCTTCGTGACGTGGGTCGGCCAATTCCTCTGGCCTCTCGGCATCAAGACGGCCTTCTCCCTCACCGGCATCTACATCGCCCTCACCTTCATCGGCCTTCCCTTCGTCGTCCGTACCCTCCAGCCCGTGCTGGAGGACTTCGACCACGAGGTCGAGGAGGCCGGGGCCTCCCTCGGGGCGGGGCGGCTCCGCGTCTTCCTCACCGTCATCATCCCCTCCCTGATCCCCTCCATCCTCACCGGATTCTCGCTCGCCTTCGCGCGGGCCATCGGGGAATATGGCTCGGTCATCTTCATCTCGGGCAACCGGCCCCTCGACACCGAGATCACCCCGCTGGTGATCGTGAAGGCCCTGGAGGACCACAACTACCCGCGGGCCACCGCCGTCGCCGTGGTCATGCTGCTGGCCTCCTTCCTCCTCCTCCTCATCGTCAACGTCCTCCAGCGTTGGGCCGAATCCATCGGCCAAGCGAGGAATTGAGTCATGGGTCACGGGTCACGGGTTACCAGACCACGGACCGATCTCTGAAAACTGTTCACCGATTACCGAAATGGCCGCCATCCTCTCCCGTGTCCGACACGACACCGTCCCCACCACCAACAGCGCCACGACCGAACCGACCTGGGTGCGTTGGCTTCTCATCGCCGTCACCGTCGGCTTCGTCACGCTGTTCCTCGTGCTGCCTTTGATCGCCATTTTCTTCAAGGCCTTCGAAAAAGGGCTGATCCCCTATTTCGCGACCTTCAAGCACAACCCGGCCTACACCCCGACCTACAACCCGGCGGATGCCGTCAACTCCATCCTCCTCACCCTGAAGATCGCGGCGGTCGCCGTGCCCCTGAACCTCGTCTTCGGCCTGGCCGCCGCCTGGGCGATCACCAAGTTCCAATACAAGGGCAAGAGCCTCCTCGTCACCATCCTCGACCTGCCCTTCGCCATCTCCCCGGTGATCGCGGGCCTGATCTTCATCCTCATCTTCAGCCGGACCCACGGATGGCTCGGACGCGCCCTGAAAGGGGAAGGGCTGTTCTCCCGATGGATCCAGCACATCGACGAAAACATCATCAGCCTGAAGATCATCTTCGCCTTCCCCGGCATCGCCCTGGCCACCATCTTCGTCACCCTGCCCTTCATCGCCCGTGAACTGGTCCCCACGATGCAGGCGCGCGGGCGCGACGAGGAGCACGCCGCGCTCACCCTCGGGGCGGGCGGCTGGCGCACCTTCTTCACCGTGACCCTGCCCAACGTGAGGTGGGCGCTCTTCTACGGCATCATCCTCTGCAACGCCCGCGCCATGGGCGAGTTCGGCGCCGTCGCCGTCGTCTCGGGCAACCTCCGAGGCCAGACCACCACCGTGCCCATCTTCATCGAGATGCTCTATCACGGCTACGGCTCCGACGTGAACGCTTTCGCCCTCGCCACGCTCCTCGCCCTCCTCGCCCTCGTCACCCTCGTCCTCAAGAACATCGTCGAATGGCGAGTCGCCAAATCGCGAGAAGCCTGACTCCCTCAAGACCTTTTACCTTTCACTTTTCACCTTTTACCGGGGCGCAGCCCCGCCTTCCCATGAGCATCCGAGCCTTCAACCTCCACAAGACCTTCGGCAACTACAAGGCCCTCGACGACGTCTCCATCGAGGTCCCCGAGGGACGCCTCGTCTCGCTCCTCGGCCCTTCCGGCTCGGGCAAGACCACCGTGTTGCGCATCCTCGCCGGCCTCGAATTCCCCGACCGCAACAGCGGGGGCGTCGTCGAATTCCACGGCGACGACGTCACCAACGTCCCCGCCGGGAAACGCGGCGTCGGCTTCGTCTTCCAGCACTACGCCCTCTTCAAGCACATGACCGTCGCGAAGAACATCAGCTTCGGTCTGCGGGCCAAACCCCGCCGCGAGCGACCCAGCAAGGAGGCCATCGACGCCCGCGTGAAGGAACTGCTCGAACTCGTGCAACTCGACGGCCTCGGCAACCGCTACCCCAGCGAACTCTCCGGAGGCCAGCGCCAGCGCGTCGCCCTCGCCCGCGCCATCGCCTCGCAACCCCGCGTGCTGCTGCTCGACGAACCCTTCGGCGCCCTCGACGCCAAGGTGCGCAAGGATCTGCGCCGTTGGCTCCGCCTCTTCCAAGAGGAGATCAAGATCACCACCATCTTCGTGACCCACGACCAGGAGGAGGCCCTCGAACTCGCCGACGAAGTCGTGATCATGAACAACGCCCGCATCGCCCAAGTGGGACCGCCGCAGGAAGTCTACGACCACCCCGCCTCGCCCTTCGTGATCGAGTTCCTCGGCAACGTAAACCGCTTCACCTCCGGCGTCGGCGGCCCCTCCAAAGCGAAGGCGACCGAGGGCAAAGGCGTCCTCTACGTCCGCCCCCACGACGTTGACATCCAGCTCGACGAAAGCCCGCACGAATACGCCCTGCGCTCGAAGATCCAGCACATCTTCTCGGCGGGGAACTACGCCCGCGTCACCCTCAAGCGCCTCGGCTATGAGGAGCCCTTCGAGGCCGAGATCTCCCGCGCCCGCCTCCGCGAACTCGACCTTAAGGTCGGCGCGACCGTCTCCGTCGTCTTCCGGCACGTCCGCCTCTTCGCCGACGACCGTTTCCTCGAAAGCGACGTGCGCGAGGACGGGAGGCTGGTGGAGGTGACCTGACTCCCCGCCAAGCATCGTCAAAAAGGCTTGAACTAGGCGCGTTCCAAGGGAAGGAGTAGCCGTGGCGCGGCTGTGGCCGTGCTCCCTCCTGTATTTCCGATGCCCAGAGCCTCCAAGACCGCAAAACCCGGCGAAACCGTGCCCTCCTTCGAGGAGGCCCTCGGGCATCTCGAAACCTTGGTGCGCGAGATGGAATCCGACGAAATCCCCCTTGAGTCGCTCCTTGGCAAATACGAGGAAGGCACCCGGCTCTACCGCCTTTGCGAACGACGGCTCGACGAAGCCCGCGGACGTATTGAAATTTTGAGAAAAAGCCGCAACGGCGAACCCGTATTGGAACCCTTCGGCGACGAGGCCGAACCCACCGCCGCCGAATCCGGCGTCCTTTCGAACGATGGAGAACTCTTTTGAATTTCCCGAGATCCCCTCGGACCAACTGCCCAAAGTCGATTCCGCAGCGGAGCTGAAGAAGCTGCCGCTAGAGAACCTGCCGAAGCTCGCGGAGAACATCCGCCGCACCCTGATCCGCTCCCTCGCGAACACCGGAGGGCACCTCGGCCCGAACCTCGGCGTGGTCGAGCTGTCCATCGCGCTGCACCGAGTCTTCGACACGCCGCAGGACAAGTTCGTCTTCGACGTCAGCCACCAGGGCTACGTCCACAAGATGCTCACGGGCCGCTGGGACCGCATCCACACGATCCGCACCTACGAGGGGCTCAACGGCTTCCTCCTCCGCACCGAGAGCGACCACGACTGCTACGGCGCGGGCCACGCCGGCACCGCCGTCTCCGCCGCCCTCGGCATGGCCGCCGCCCGCGACCTGCTCGGCGGCGAGGAGCACGTCGTCGCCGTCGCGGGCGACGCCGCCTTCACCTGCGGCCCGACTTTCGAGGCGCTCAACAACATCGCCGAGACCACGAAGCGCTTCATCCTCGTGCTCAACGACAACGAATGGTCCATCGACCGCAACGTCGGGGCCATCGCGAAATATTTCCACGCCCTCCAGACCAGCTCGACCTACTCCCACATCCACGACAAGGCCGCCGAGTTCGTCGAGCGCCTCGTCGGCAAGTCGATCCGCGACATCGCCGCCCGCGTCGAGAGCGGGGCGAAGAACCTGCTCTTCCCCAACGTGCTTTTCGAGAAATTCGGGCTGCGCTACTACGGCCCCATCGACGGGCACGACATCGACCTGCTCGTCAAGACCTTCGACTTCCTCAAGGACCAGGACGAGCCCGTCATCCTCCACGTCATCACCGAAAAGGGCCGCGGCTACGAGCCGGCCAAGGCCAACCCGATGAAATTCCACGGGCTCGGCCCCTACAAGACCGAGACCGGGGAGACGCCCCCCGGCGGCGATCCGACCTACTCGCAGATCTACGGGACGCAGCTCGGCAAGTTCGCGCAGCAAGACGGCAAGATCGTCGCCGTGACCGCCGCCATGCCGAACGGGACCGGACTCGTCGAGTTCCAGAAAGCCGTGCCCGAGCGCTACTACGACGTGGGCATCGCCGAGGAGCACGCCGCCCTCTTCGCCTGCGGACAGGCCGTGCAGGGGCTGAAGCCCTTCCTCACGATCTACTCCACCTTCTTCCAGCGCGCCTACGACATGGCCGTGCATGACATCGGCATCCAGAACCTGCCCGTGCGCCTCTGTATGGACCGCGCCGGGCTCAGCGGCGACGACGGCCCCACCCACCACGGCCTTTTCGACATCGGCTACCTGCGCCACGTCCCGAACTGGATCTTCATGCAGCCGAAGGACGAGGACGAGTTCGTCGACATGCTCTGGACCATGGTCCACCACGACAGCGGCCCCTCCGCGATCCGCTACCCGCGCGGAGCCGGGACCGGGGCCAAGCCCAAGGCGCAGCCTCAGCTCCTCGAAATCGGCAAGGCCGAAGTCGCCGACGACGGTACCGACATCGCCCTCTTCGGACTCGGCAACCTCTTCGAAATGGCCAAGCACGTTCGCGACCGCCTCGTCGAAATGGGCTATTCCGTCGCCCTGATCAACCCGCGCTGGATCAAGCCGCTCGACACCGCTTGCATCGAGAAATTCGCCCGGCAATGCGGCCTGCTCCTCACCTTCGAGGACCACACCCTGATGAATGGATTCGGGGCGGCGGTCATCGAGCATCTCAACGACGCGGGGATCGCCTGCCCCGTCGAGCGCATCGGCTGGCCTGACCAGTTCGTCGAACACGGCAAGCCGGAGATCCTGAGGGAGAAGCACGGCCTCACCGTCGAGCACGCGGTGGAAAAGGCTCTCAAGCGTCTGCCCGCGCAGCGGAAGCAGGCGGTGGTTTGAAAAATCCGAAATCCGAAGCTCGAAATCCGAATCGAGGCATCGCGCCCAAGTTCGAAGCCGTAGCGAAATTCGTGAGAATACGGAACGGATAGCCGAAGGCAATTTCGAAGGGCGTCGCCGGAGCGTCGTTCGGGGAGAAGTTCTCACGAACTTCTCTACGGGTTTCGCCGTCTGCTCTGCCGTGCCTCAATCTGCTCTGCCGTGCCTCAAACAAGCGGCGCCGTAGCGAAATTCGTGAGAATTTCGACGAGCGTCCATTGAAACGCCGGACAAGCAGCCACTGACAGGTTCAGGTAATTGGACTTTGCGAACTCCAGTTGAGGCGTCCCGCGACCACGCGTTTTTTCCTCCCGCCCTCATCGAACCATCATCTTCGCGGACGACACTGGGAGCATGATTCATCCGATCCCCTCCTTGAAAACGAAACCCATGTTCACCCTCGCCGCCACCCTCCTCGGCGGCGTCGCCACCGGTCTCTACGCGGAAGGCATTCCGCTGAAGCAATGCCCCGAGCCCGTCGTCAGGACCATCAAAAGCCAACTCGGCTTTGGCCGCATCGACGAAATCAAGACGATCCGGGCGGAGAACCGCATCCTCTACCTCGCCGAGATCGACCTGCCCGGCGAACGGGAGCGCAAACTCCACGTCGGCGACGACGGCACCCTGCTGAGGGTCGTCGAGGATGTCCGCCTCGGCGACCTCCCCCGCCCCGTGAAGTCCGCCCTCCAACCATTCCTCGCCGGGGGGAACCGCTTCGACGGCGCCGATCGCATCACCGCCTCGGGCCGGACGGAATACTACGTCGAAGTCGATCTCCCCGACGACGCGGACCTCCACCTCGTCATCGGGGAAGGCGGCGAAATCCTGCGCCGCCGCGAAGAGGGCGATTTCTGAAATTCCGGACTGGACCAAGGTTCAGGTGCGTCCATCATAGAGCGACCGGGATCCACCTGTCCCGGCCCGCTTCCCCCATGAAAGCGCACTCCCTGCCGGCTCTCGCCGCCGTCGTCCTCGGCGTCGGCATCGCCGCATCCAACCTCCACGCGCAGAGCATCCCGCTCAAGCAATGCCCTGAACCCGTCGTCAGGACCATCCAGGACCAGCTCGGCCCCGGTCGCGTCGACAAGATCAAAAAGATCCAGATCGAGGGCCGCGTCCTCTACCTCGTCAAAATCGACCTGCCCGGTCGGCGGGACCGCAGGCTTCACATCGGCGGCGACGGCATCCTGCTGAAAACCACCGACAAAATCCGCTTCGAAGACCTCCCTCCCGCCGTGAGGCAGGCTCTCGAACCCTTCCTCGCCGCGCGAGGCCGCTTCGACGAAGCCGCCCGCGTCACCGCCTCGGACCAGACGGAATACCATGTCGAGATCGATCTCCCCGGCGGCGTGGACCTCCATCTCGTCATCGGGGAGAACGGCGAAATCCTGCGCCGCTTCGAGGACAGCGTTTTTTGAATCTGAAGAGGACTCGGCTTTCGTCCACAGTCCGCGAGACCGGCAACCCTTCCCGACAGAACTTCCCCATGCGCCTCCTGCTCGTCGAGGACTCGAAGCGGCTCCGCACCACCCTCGTCCGCGCCCTCGCCCGACTCGGGCACGCGGTGGACGAGGCGGCGGACGGGCACGAGGCCGCCCTCAGCGCCGGGGCGAACGACTACGACGCCATCGTCCTCGACCTGATGCTGCCCGGCCGCGACGGCCTCGACCTGCTCGACTCGTGGCGGCGCGGGGGCGACCGGACGCCGGTCATCGTCCTCACCGCCTTGGGCGCGGTGGAGGACCGCGTCCGCGGGCTCGCCCTCGGGGCCGACGACTACCTCGTGAAGCCATTCGCCCTGGAGGAGCTCGTCGCCCGTCTCGAAGCAGTGATGCGGCGGCATCAGGGGCAGGCCCGCTCGCTCACCCGCATCGGCGATCTCGAGATCGACTTCGCCGCCCGCACTGTGAAACGCGGCGGCATGGAAGTGACGCTGACGGCCCGCGAATTCTCCCTCCTCGAATGCCTCGCCCGCCGCCCCGGCCGCATTCTGAGCCGCGAGCAGATCGAAGCCCACCTCTACAGCGAGGTCGGCAGCCCCGCCAGCAACGCGGTCGACGCCGCCGTCTACGCCCTGCGGCGGAAACTCTCTCCCGGCGGCGCGCCGCCCCTCATCCACACGCGCCGCGGCCTCGGCTACGTGATGCAAGAGACGCCATGAGGTCGATCCGCCGCGATCTGGGCCTCCGCATCGGCGGGGCGGCCCTGATGCTCCTGTTCGTCGGGGGCTTCGGCCTCTATTTCTCCCTGCGCAAGGCCCTCGCCACCCAGTTCGACCACATCCTCGCGACCAAGGCCCAGGCGCTCGTCACCGCCTCCGAGATCGACCGGGGCGAATTTGAGATCGACCTCGACGTGCAGGCCTTCGCCGGATTCGGCTCCAACTCCCCCGGCGATTACTTCGAAGTCTTCGCCCCGGACGGCACGACCGTGGAGCGCTCCCCCTCCCTCGGCGCGGACGGCTTGACCTGGCCCGAGGGCTTCGACGACAGCGACGAGGGTTTCGCCGACCTCATCCTGCCCGGCGGCTCGCCGGGGCGGGCCTATTGGACCTCCTTCACCCCCTCGATCGACAGCGAAGAGGAGGAAGGGGAGGAACCCGCCGTCGCCCCCACCCTGCGCCTCCTCGTCGCGAGCGACGACAGCGGGCACCACCGCACCCTGCGCACCGTCGCCCTATTCATCGGCCTCTTCGGCGGCGGCTCGGTCCTCGCCATCCTCGCCATCCTCCAAGCCGTGGTGAAGGCGGGGCTGATGCCGCTCGACCGCCTCAGCGCGGACGTGCAACGCATCGACGTCCGCCATCTCGCCAACCGCCTCCCCCTCGAAAACCTGCCCGCCGAACTGCGGGGCGTCGCCGCGAAGCTCAACGAACTGCTCGAACGGCTCGAAACCTCCTTCGCGAGGGAGAAGCGCTTCACCAGCGACGCCGCCCACGAACTGCGCACCCCCCTCGCCGAGCTGCGGGCCATGACCGAGCTCGTGACACGCTGGCCGGAGGAGTTCACTCCCGAGCACGGACAGGAGATGCTCGCCGCGCTCGTCGAACTGGAGGATCTCCTCGATAAGCTCTCCCTCCTCGCCAAGGCCGACTCCGAGGCCCTCCCCTCCGTCGAAGCCGTGGACCTCGAGGCAAGCCTTCGCGAATGCCTCGACCGCCTTCGTGTCGAGGCGGCGCACCGCCGTCTCCGCGTCACCCTCTCCGTCGAAAACGGCCCCTTCCTCACCGATCCCGCCCTCTGGCGGGCCATCGTCGGGAATCTCGTCGGCAACGCCGTCGCCTACGCTCCCGAAGGCGGCGAGGTGCGCGTCTCCGCCAGCCCCCGTTTTTTCTTCGTCGAAAACGGGGCCCCCGACCTCGATCCCGCCGACGTAGGACGGCTTTTCGAACGCTTCTGGCGGAAATCCGCCGCCCGTTCGGAAAAAGGCCATTCCGGCTTGGGACTTTCCGTGGCGCGAGCCGGGATTGAGTTCCTCGGCGGCGTCTGCACCGCCTCCCTCGACCAAGGCCGTCTCCGCATCGAGGCGCGTTGGCCGGACCGAAGAGCTCCGGGTTTGCCTTCCCCTCCCCCGGTGTGATAGGCTTTCTCTCATCGCCCGCCCATGGCCGCCATGATCGACAAGGAGCTGCTCCTCGATGAACTGATGCTGAACCCCGGCAACTGGGACGTGCGCATCGCCCTCGTCGAGCTCGCCGTCCGCGAAGGGGATCTCGCCGGGGCGAAGCGTCTCGTGCGCGCCTCGCCCGACGACGTGCAGACTCCGCCCGCGATCCAAGCGCGGCTCCACGCCCTCCTCACCAAGGGCGGGCGATGAGGTTGGTGATGCGTTCCTTCGCGGCAAAGCTTGGAGTGCGCGGACATGTCCGCGCTTTCCCTCGGGGCGACATGTCGCCCCGAGGGAAAGCGGCGTCATGCCGCCGCACTCCAAACCTTCACTTCGTCATCAGGTAGGCGATCAGGTCCTTCACCGAAGCTTCGTCCATAGCCTTCAACAAACCCTCGGGCATGAGGGAGACGGGCAGGGTCTCGCGTTTCTCGATGCTGTCGGCGGACAGGGTCAGGCGCTCCACCGGAGTCTGTACGGTCACGCTGCGCTCGCTCTCCTCGGGCACAACGCCGGAGACGACGCGGCCGTCCTTGAGAGTGAAGACGGTGAGCCGGTAGTCGGCGGGGACAACTTCGTTGGGATTGACGGTGTTGCCCAGCAGGTAGTCCAGATTGTGGCGGTCGCTGCCGGTGAGGTCGGGTCCGATGGCTCCGCCCTCGCCGTAGAGCTTGTGGCAGGCGCCGCAGAGGGAGGAGAAGAGCGTTTTCCCTTTCACTGGATCGGCGGCGGCGATGGCCTCGGGGGTGAGGATCGTTTTCCAGTTCGCGATCTCCGCCTTCATCGACTCGGGCGTGTCGCGCAGCTCTCCCCAGACCTCGGCGAGTTGTTTGGTCAGGGCCTCGTCGCCGAGGCTCTGGATCTGGCGGGCTTGGAAGGGGCTGATGGCATTGCGGGGCATCTCCCCTTTTCCGATGCGGTCGAGCAGGCCCTTCGCGTAGCTGGCGCGGGAGACAAGGGTGTCGATGCAGACGGCGCGGTGGACGCCGTCGCGCTTCCACTGGCCGATGACACGGGCGGGCACCTCGGGATCGTCGTAGCTGGCAAGTCCGAGGATGGCCTCGCGGGCGAGGATGCGGTCGTTGGTCCAGCCCTTCAGCATCGGGAGCAGGTCGGGCGTCGGGTCGCGGAGGAGGTTCGTCAGGGCGGAACGGCGCGCGCCGGGATCGGCTTCCTCGTTCTTGGCGATGGCGAGCAGCTCGTCGCGGGCGCGGCCGTCGCCGAAGACGACGGAGAGCTCGCGGATCAGGGTCTGCGTTTCCTCATCCCCGCCCGCCTTGGCGATGGTATCCCAAGCGGCGGGCTTGGGAGCCTTGGTCCAGCCGCGCAGGGCTTCGTTGAGGCCGCGCAGGATGTCGAGGCGGTTCGCGTCGGTCGAGCGGGTGAGGAGGTCGTTGACCGGCTCGGGAGATTTTTCGAGATCCTCGGCGAGGCGTCGAGCGATGAGGCGGGTGACGGTGGGGAGTTTGGAATTGAGGGCGAGATTGACGGCTTGGTCAGGGGCGACGGGAACCATGTCGGCGATGCCATACCAGATCATAAGGGATTGCTGGCGGTCGGTGGCGTCTTCAGCGAACGAACAGAGGTGCGCGGCAATCGTGTACCGATCCCGATGCGGAACCCTCTGCAAAGCTGCGGCGAGTTCCAAGCGAACAAGGCCCGAATTTTCCTCCTTGGTGATCTGGACAATCTTCCGGGGGTAGGCACCAGGGTTGTCTGCAAGCGTCCGATGAAGCTCAGAAAAATTCTCAGCGTACCATCTTACGCCGAGGGCACGCTTCGCTTCCTCATCGGAGTCCAGCAGTTGATTGAATGAGCCCGGTAATAAGGTCAGCCATTCCGGCCATTCCCGTCGTGTGGACCACTTCATCGGCGGCTCGCCCTTGTCCGGCCCATCATACACAATCCGATAAATCCGCCCGCTGCTGCGGTGGATCCCGTCGTTGTCATGACACTCGCCAGTGTCGCTCCAGTCGTTCATCCAGACTTGGCCATCGGGTCCGGTGATCAAATCGAGCCCCCGGAACCAAGGGTCCTTCATGAAGAGGAAATCCTCGCCGTGCCTTCCGACATAGCCGTTGCCCTCGCGTTCGAGGATCTCCGTGTTGATGCGGCGACCGTGCAGATTGCAGGTGAAGAGCTTGCCGTGGTATTTCTCCGGCCAGACGCCGCCCTTGTAGATGAGACAACCCATGTGGGCGTGCCCGCCGCCGAGTTCGGAGGTCTTGTCGCTGATGCCTTCGCGGATGTCGCTCCATTTCTCCGAGCCTCGGTCCCAGTGGTAGTGGTCGGCGGTGTGGCCGATGAGTTCGTAGGCGTACGGATTGAGGTGCGCGCCGAACATGCGCTCGTAGTAGGCACCGGGAATGGCGTGCCAGAGATGGCCGATGACGGTGTTCGTGTAGAAAAGCTGGCCGTCCTCGTTCCAGTCGAGGCCCCAAGGGTTCGTGCCGCCGTGGCAGAAGACCTCGAAGGTTTTGCGCTCGGGATGGAAGCGCCAAATCGCGCAGTTCAGCGCGACGCGCTCCTCGGCGGGAGTCCCCGGCACCCCGACGAAGGAGGTCGAGGTGATGCCGTGGCGTCCGTAGAGCCAGCGGTCGGGTCCCCATTTCAGACCGTTGACGATGTTGTGTCCGATGGTCTCGGCGTCGAAGCCGTCGAGCATCACGATCGGCTCGCCGTCGGGAACGAGATCGCCGTCCGCGTCGGGGATGAAGAGCAGTTGCGGGGCGCAGGTGACCCAGACGCCGCCGTAGCCGACGGCAACGGAGGTGAGGCGCGTGCCTTGATCCCAAAAGACGGTGCGCTTGTCCGCCTTGCCGTCGCCGTCGGTGTCCTCCAGCACGATGACGCGGTCGCGCAGGTCGAGGTCCCAGCGGCGCGGGTTCTCGGCGTAGGTGTAGCACTCCGCGACCCAGAGACGTCCCGCGCCGTCGAAGGCGATGGCGATGGGCTGGCGCACGTCGGGTTCGGCGGCGAAGACCTCGAGCCGGAAGCCCTCGGGCAGCACGGCGGTGCGGGCGGCCTCCTCGGCGGGCATGGGCTTCGAATCGGTCTTCTCGGTGTCGTAGGGCTCGGGGAAATCGGCGGCGGAGACGGAGAGATGGGCGAATGTCAGGATCGCGAAAGAAAGCAGCATGGGCTTCCAGCCCATGCCCTCGGCGGGGCGGAAAAGGATTGAGTGTGGCATCGTCATGGCGTTGGCAGAGGGTTCGGTCGTCTGGCGCGTCGAAGGCATGGGCTGGATGCCCATGCGACCTTGAATTGTTCACAAACTGGCGTCCGGGTCCAGAAAATTATGGAAGAATCAGCAGGCTACTTGTCGAGTCGTGGATGAGCTTCCGCTCCCGGTCGACGGCAAAGGATAGGCAGGCGCGTATATCCTCGCGATTCAGTTCGGGGAAATCTTCGAGAATCTCATCCTCGCTCATTCCTCCGGCCAAATACTCCAGAACATCTTGCACGGTGATCCTCAAGCCGCGGACGCAGGGTTTTCCGCTGCGCTTGCCCGGCTCGATGGTGATGATCGCGCGGTAGTCCATATTCGGAAATTCGACTCTATCTAATTTAGATTTTTGACCACGAATGGACACCAATGAACACGAATTTTCTTGAGTTCCATCCGTATGATTCGTGTCATTTGATGCTTCCGCATCTATCTCCGCCTTGCTCCGATTGTGGTCCAAATCCCCTCTTCTCGGAGCGTTCTTCACACTCCGACCACCCGGTCCAGCAAATTCTTCGTGATGCGCTGCACACGAGCATCCGGCCCGTGCGGGCGCGACCCGTGCGACCAGGGCAGCATGTGGCCGGGCGGGGAGCTGAGTCCCTGGCACCAGAAGATGGTCGAGGCGTTGAAGACGAAGTTCCCTTTCGGCCCAGGAAAGATCACGGCGCTCCAGTCCGAGGGAACCACCCCGCCTTGCAGCGCGGTTCCCTTGGCCACGACTTCGAGGCCCGCGAGGTCCTGCGGCGGGTCGCCGTGGAATTCCCAGCCGATCAGGCCGGGGATGGCGTCGCCCTCCTTCATCCCCGTGCCCTCGAAGATCCAATGCCCCGGATTCGAGCAGATCCAGTCGCCGCCGCCGTTGACCGGCTGGATGTTGCGCACGCCCATCAGGTAGCCCTCGTCCGGCCCACGATGGGGATAGGGCACGTTTGTCGCCCGCGAGACGGCGTAGCGGTAGTCGCCTCCGTAGGGGCCTCCTCGGAAGATGACGCGGTTCTCCCGTCCGTCCGTGGCGGGCGTCATCGGCGTGACCCAGCAGACGGCGTTGCCGGAGAAGAAGAGCAGGTTCGTCCCCGTGTCGCGCAGCTTCTCGACGTTCTCGTATTCGCGGATGTCCCAGTATTCGTCGTGGCCGTTGCTGATGAATCCCTTGAAGCGCCCCGGTCGCGCGTAGCCGGGATCGACCATGTCGGCGTTCGAGCAATAGGTGACGTCGTAGCCCTGCTGCTCCATCCAGTAGGCCATCGGGAACTCGAAGCAGAGCCATTCGCCCGATCCGAGCGACTGCGGGTTCTCGTAGATCTGCGAATACTTGCCGTAGGGACGGTCGAAGCTGGCCTCGGCCCACGGACCCTGGATGCCCTTCGGATGGGTGTACATCGAAACATTCGTCGGCCACTTGTTGTAGGCCTGCCAGGTATTGTCCGAGCATTGCAGGCAGAAGTCGGCGGGCCGGTCGTCCTTCACGATGAAGACGACGTAGTTCTGCCAGTAGCCGTGGCCGGTCTCGTCGGGTGTGCTGAGGCGGCCGAGGTAGACGCCGCTGGGCCAGTCCTCGGGGATCGTCAAGGTCAGGGATGGCTCCCAGAGGCATTCGTGGAGCAGATGATCGCCCCGCGTCGGTTCGGGGGTGAGCTGCGGCTTGCCGGGGAGCGGGCCGAAGGTCCGCATCAGCCGCGCGCCCTTGCCGTCGTAGTAGCCGGTGCGGAAGATCTCCAAAGTGAACTCGGCCTCGCGCTTCACGCTAACGAGGATGTCGATCGTCTCTCCGGCGGCGACGGATTGCTTCGAGCAGTAGCCCTCGATATCCGAGGCGCGGACGGCTCCCGTCTTGTCGAGTCGCACGCGGGTGATCTGCCAATCGTCGCTGCCGGGCTTGGCGTTCTCTTCGCGGATGAGGTTCGGCTGCAGCTCGGCGGCGCGGGAGGTGCCGGAGGTAAAGGCCAGGGCAGGCGCGGCGGTGGTGGCGAGGAAGGCGCGGCGGGTTGGTTTCATGGTCGGATTCTCTTACTCTTTACTCATACTCCTTACCTCTTACTCCCATCGGAGGCTCGGCGACGTTCGCGGAGGAGTAAGAGGTAAGAGTAAGGAGTAAAGAGCAAGAACGGAGGTTCCGCAATGGACGCGAAGGAGGCTACATGGCCCAAGTTTCCGCGCCTCACTCAAGGTTTGACTTCGGGAGTCTTTTTTGAGGAAACTGGACGATTTGTGAAATTTTGATCTTGATTTGAATGAATGAGTACGAAAATTTCGATTCGCCCACAGTCTTTTGTGTGCGAATCTGATCCGTTCACAATTTTTTGTGGATAAACAACGTTCGCTGAAATAATGAACCTCGATTCACATCCATACCCGTTCGCCTATTTTCGAGGACGTGCGACAACCTTCACTCGAAGCGACAGCTTTAGAACGTCTGAGATGCAACGGATTTTTGG
>DDTJ01000041.1 GCA_002344525.1 Akkermansiaceae bacterium UBA2367 | reverse complement strand
TCCCCGAGGTCGAGGCCGATGGTGATGGATGGGATGGTGTTGCTCATGGCAGTGGGAGTGTAACCCGCGCTTCAAGCGCGGACCCTCGCTGCCTTCTCATCTAATCTTGTTCTGCCTCGATTTGTATCCAGTCGCCATTTTTCCACTCTCCTTTCTCATGCTCTACCTTTATATGTGTCATTTTATCGGCGGAAACATCAAGAAATATGCGATGGATTAAGGGATCGTTGCCAGTCAAAGAAGGCAGCGGAACGGCAAATAAATTGTAAATCAAGCGATCATCCTTGTCCCATCCTTCGACAGTCGCTCGTCCGCGGGGACGCAAATGCTCACTGTCTGGAAGAGGAAAGCCTGTCATGATCTGGTAGCTTGGAAACGAGACGCTGACAAACTTCGAATCTTCGTTCATTGCGAAGACCATGCTCGACGAGTAAAACCTGTCGTCAATTGTGATGGCGAATGCCCGCGAGTCAGACCTCCAACTCACTCGGACGTGGTCTCGGAGCGGACGCTCGTCATCGCCCGGCGAGCCGAAATACGCGATGGAAACCAGAACTTGTCCGGCCTCCTTCTCCGTAACCTCAATTTGTGGCAAACTGTCATCGTTCCATTTCGGGGAAATTGCGGGGTCTCGATCCACATCCATCACTGCGTGAATCTTGCCATCAGGGGAGAGAGATCCTGGCACCGTTGGTATGTCAGCAACTGCAATCACCGGAAGGACAAAGAGTGTGAGGAGGGCGGCTTTCATTTCTTGGCAGAACGTTGTTTATCCACAAAAAATTGTGCCCTAATCAGATTCGCACACAAAAAGCTGTGGACGAATTGGATTTAAAGTGTTCATTTGAATAAAAAATCTCAAAGCCTCACGACTCGCCCAGTTTTCTCAAAAAGGCCTCCCGAAGTCAAGCCTCGGGTGAAACACGGTGTCGGTGCCGCGCCAAGGACATCCCATCCAAGAGGGTCAAGCGCCCGACCTGATCCTGTTGGATGATTGGACGACAACAAAAAAGCCCGGCCCCCTTCCGGGAACCGGGCTTTTTCGAAATCGCTTGGCACCCGCTCAAGCCGCCACTTCCTCGCCCACGGCGAAGCGGTGGAAGCGGACCACCGTGACGGTGTCGCCGCTCGCCTTGGAAAGCTCGTCGAGGAGGGCCTGGATGGTCTTGTCGTTGTCCTTGATGAAGGGCTGGTCGAGGAGGCAGTTGATCGAGTAGAACTTGCCGAGCTTGCCGTCGATGATCTTCTCGATGATCTCGGCGGGCTTGCCCTTCATCTGCTCGCGGAAGATGTCGCGCTCGGCCTCGACCTTGTCGGTCGGCACTTCGTCGCGGCGGACGCAGATGGGGTGCGCGGCGGCGATGTGCATACAGAGATCCTTGAGGAGAGCGGCGACGGCGGGGGAGGCGGCGGTGTCGGCCTTGCCGAAGGCGAGTTCGACGAGCACGCCGACGCGGCCGGCCATGTGGATGTAGGAGCCGACGAGACCTTCGCCCGCGACCTCGTATTTGGCGAAACGGCCGAGGCCGAGGTTCTCGCCGAGCTGGCCGACCTTCTCCTTGATGAAGACTTCGAGGGTCTTGCCGGGTTCGGAGGCGAAGGGCTGGGCGAGGAGTTCGTCGAGGGTGGCGACGCTGGGGCTGGCGGAGATGTGGTCGAGGATGGCCTCGACGAACTCGCCGAATTTCTCGTTCTTCGCGACGAAGTCGGTCTCGCAGTTCACTTCGACGAGGACTCCGGCTTTGCCGTCGCCGACGAGGCGGGCGGCGCAGACGCCTTCTTTCGCGGCGCGACCGGCCTTCTTGTCGGCGTCGGCGATGCCTTTCTTGCGCAGCACGGTCTCGGCGGCTTCGAGGTCGCCCTGCGCCTCGACGAGGGCGGCCTTGCAGTCCATCATGCCCGCGTTGGTCTTGTCGCGGAGGGTCTTGATCAGTTCAACGGTGATTTCAGCCATAGCAATATGCGTGTTGGGTAGTCGGTTTCTGGAATTCCGCTAGCGGGATTCCGTGGCAATCTTGTGAAGGGCGGGGAGGGCCCGCCTCCCCGGAGGAGAGGCTCACACAACCGGGAGGACCGGGTCGATGAGCTTTTTGAGGACCACGCGGATGGAGCGGATCGCGTCGTCGTTGGAGACGATGGGGTAGTCGACGATCTCGGGGTCGGCATTGGAGTCCACCATCGCGACGATGGGGATGCGCAGCTTGCGGGCCTCGTTGACGGCGTTGTATTCGCGGGCGGAATCGACCACGACCATGGCGTCGGGGATGCGGTCCATGTGGCGGATGCCGGAAAGGCGGAGGTGGAGCTTGCTGCGCTCGCGGTTGAGGGAGGCGAGCTCTTTCTTGCTCATCTTCTTGAAGTCGGGCGACTTCTCAAGGTTCTCAAGGGACTCCATGCGACCGACGCTCTTGCGCACGGTGGGGAGGTTCGTGAGGATGCCGCCGAGCCAGCGGTGGTTCACGTAGTATTGGCCGGTGGCCTCGGCGGCCTCGCGGACGGCGTCCTGGGCCTGGCGCTTGCAGCCGACGAAAAGGACTTTCTTGCCGCGCGAGACGATGTCGCGCAGGAAAGCCCCGGCGGAGTCGAGCTGCTCGGCGGTCTTGGCGACGTTGATGATGTGGACGTTGTGACGCTCGCCGAGGATGTAGGGGCGGATTCTCGGGTTCCACTTGCGGGACTGGTGGCCGAAGTGGACTCCGGCGTCGATGAGCTCGGTGATGAGTTCGTTGGACATGTCTGGGGTGGCCGCCTTTTGGCAGGGGGCCGGGGGGAGTGAAAAGCGCCATCAATTCCGGTTTTGCTCCCGGGGCCGGAGGGCCTTCGCTTTTCGGTGGGTGGGGGGATGGCCGGGAGCGGGCGGTATTAACGGCGGGAATCCAAGAAAATCAAGGGGAAGATTGCGGGCTGCGGAAAGGCTCCCGGATTTCCATCCGTCACCCCGCCACCCGCCCCCGCACCCGCAGGTTGTCGCCGATGGCCATGAACTCGGGTTTCTCCAAGCGCGCCACGAGGCCGTCGCCCGCGACGAGCCGGGTCGCGCCGCCGCCGAGGATGGGCGCGAGGTAGAGGATGACCTCGTCGACGAGCCCCTCCTCCAGCGCGTGGGTGAGGAGCCGCCCGCCCGACTCCAGCAGGACCGAGGACACGCCGAGCCCCCCGAGCCGGGCGAGGGATTCGCGCAGGGAAATGCCTTCGTGGACGAGGGTGCGGTTCTTGTGGAGGTCGGTGAAGAGCAGGTGCGTCTCCGGCAGATCGACGTCGGAAGTCAGGACGACACGCCAAGGCTGCGGGCGGCCCTCGGCCCATTTTCCGCGCAGGGTCAGGGAGGGATTGTCCCGGCGGAAGGTCTCGCCCCCGACGAGGATGGCGTCGCATTGCCGCCGCCAGAACTGCACGTCCTCGCGCGCCGCCTCGCTGGAGATCCAGCGCCCCATCCCGGCGGGCAGGGTCGTCCGTCCGTCGAGGGTGGACGCGGTCTTCGCGATCACCCAAGGCCTTCCCGTGGTGACATGCCGGGCGAAGAAGCGGATCAGCTCGCGCCCCTCCTCCTCCAGCACGCCCGTCGTCACTTCGAGCCCGGCACGGCGCAACAATTCGAGTCCGGCTCCGGCATGCACCGGGTTCGGGTCGGTCGCGGAGACGACGACCCGGACAATGCCCGAGGAGAGGATCGCATCCGTGCAGGGCGGGGTGCGGCCGTGGGTGGAGCAGGGTTCGAGGGTCACGTAGAGGGTCGCGCCGCGCACTGCCCCCGCACCGTGACGGCGCTCAGCGTCGCCGAGGGCGTATCGCTCCGCATGGGGTTCGCCGGCCCGCTCGTGCCAGCCGCGTCCGAGGATTTCACCATCGCGCACGACCACCGCGCCGACGGGGGGGTTCGGGCTGGTCGTACCCAATCCCTTCGCCCCCTCGGCGAGGGCCTCGCGCATGTATCGCTCGTCTGCGGAGCATCTGGTGTCCATCGTCGCGATCCTACCCCGATCCAGTCGCTTTGGCGAATCCAGCCTTTGCCCCGCCAATTTCCGCAGATGGGGCGACCGCCGCGATCAACGATTGCCCGTACCGTGCCACCGGGTTACGCTGGCGCATGATTCCGCGGCTTTCCCTCGTCTTGTCGGGCGCCCTCTGCTTCGCCACGTCCGTCCATGCCGACTTGCCGACCCTGCGTGTCACCGCCGACGGGCGCCATCTGGAGACTGTCGATGGCCAGCCCTTCTTCCTGCTCGGCGACACCGCTGGAGAGTTGTTCCATCGGCTCACCTTCGAGGAGGCGGAAACCTATCTCGCCACCCGCGCCGCCCAAGGCTACAACACCCTCTTCGCGGTCGCGCTGGCGGAACACCACCTCGGCATCCCCGACGCCTACGGAAATCCGATGCTGCACGACAACGACCCCGCCCGTCCCAACGAAGCCTATTTCGCCCACGTCGATGCGGTGATCCGCAAGGCGGAGGAACTGGGGCTCTACACCGCCCTCCTCCCTACTTGGGGCGACAAATGGAATCAGAAATGGGGCAGCGGCCCGGAGATCTTCACGCCCGAAAACGCCCGCGCCTTTGGCGCATGGATCGGCCAGCGCTACAAGGAGTCCGCCATCCTCTGGATCCTCGGAGGTGATCGTCCCGTCGAGAACGACAGCCACCGCGCCATCCTCCGCGCCATGGCCACCGGTATCAAGGAAGGCGATGGCGGCAGGCATCTGCTGGGCTTCCATCCCAGCGACGAGCGCAACTCCAGCGACGACTGGCCCGACGAAGCATGGCTGGACTTCCACATGTTCCAGAGCGGCCACGGCAAGGCCAAGGACAAAGCCACCTACGAGATGAACCTCCGCAACCGCGCCCTCCAGCCGGTGAAGCCCACCTTGGACGGCGAACCGCGCTACGAAGACCATCCCGTGCGCCGCATCCCGGACGAAGGCTCCGTGTGGTACGACGCCTTCGACGTGCGTCAGGCCGCGTGGTGGGACCTGCTGAGCGGCTCCTGCGGCCATGTCTATGGCGATCACAACATTTGGCAGTTCTACGACGGCAAGCGCGCGCCCATCACGCTCGCCCGCACGCCTTGGCGGGAGGCCCTGAAGCACGAAGGAAGCGTGCAGATGGGGCATCTGCGACGCTTCTTCGAGGCCCTGCCTTGGCAGACTTTGCAGCCCGACGACTCCGTCCTGCAAGGGGACAAAGGCAGCAAGGGCTCCCGCATTCTCGCGACACGCTCCGGCGACGGCTCCCCGCTCGTCGCCTACACGCCCCACGGCCTGCCCATCACCCTCGACCTCTCCAAGCTCGCCCAAGGCTTGAGTGCGACGTGGTTCAATCCCCGCAGCGGGGAAAACGGCCCCGCGACCGCGCTGACGACGGTTTCCGCCCGGCACACCTTCACCCCGCCAACCCCGGACGGCCCCGCCCGCGGCGAGGATTGGGTGCTTCTTTTGCGGGCCGAGGCTCCGACCGAGTGAGCGAAAGGGTCGGAAAAGGGAATTCCCAGTAGTCGGTGATGACTGAGATTGCAGAGGCTTCGACGCTTCCCGTGAAAACTTCCCGGGTGCGGATATGGATGGAGTTCGCCCTCTTTGGCGGCGTTTTTGTTTGGGCGGGATTGGCTCCAATCCACTTGCCGATCTCGTGGGGGGAGTCCCGCTTTTCGATTGAGCAACTGCAAAGCAACCCTCCGGCCCTGGCTTTGCTGGCTGCTGTCTTGCTCTGGATCCATGGAGGAATCCACGAACTCAATTTTTCCTGGCCGACACCGTGGAAACGCTACCTGTGGCAGTTGCCCCTGATTCTAGCAGGTTTCTTTATTCTTTTAGCCGCCTTCAGCTGGATCAATCACCTTTTGTTGGGAGGCTCTCCCCAAGCCGATGAAATGAACAGGAAGATCGCCGGTCCTGAATTGAGGTCCTTTTTTCTGCTCATCTTTCCTCTCTGGGCTTTTGCTGAGGAGATGTTTTACCGAGCTTACCTGATCCAACGGTTGGAGCGAATCACCTCAGGCTGGCGACATTCCACTTTGCTAGCCGTCTTGCTCTCTTCCGTGGTCTTTGCGTTGTGCCATCTGCAGTATGGGCCGATCAAACTGCCGGTCTATGTTTTCACGGGACTCCTCTTCTCAGGTATCTACCTTTACACCAAACGAAGCATCTGGTTCGTCACTCTTGTGCATTGGCTGAGCAATACATTGATGGTCGTATTGTGACAAAAACCGACCCCCAGCGAGCATGACGGGGATCAAAATTGCCCAGAAAGCAAAGGCTCAGCACCGCCGACGTGTCGGAAACAACAGTCACCGCTGGAAGAGGGTGCGGATCGAATCCATGTCCTCCGCGAGGGATTCCGCAGTACAGCTTGGAATGTTGCGCCGCTCCAATTCGCTGTCGAACTCGAACAGCTCCACTCCGGCAACCCTGGCGGCGACCAATTTCGAAACCTGCCCCCGTGCAAGCAGAGCACAAGCCAAGTCGAGGCAAATGTCGGACTCCGTCAGAGAGTTCGTTCGCTGGAGGCGCAGATCTCGCCGAGCAGAGCGGAGAAGGCGGGGATCGACGGAGAAGCGGGCGGTGGATTTCATGATGGGGCTTCTTGCAATGTTCTCAAAAAGCGCACCCAATCAGCGAAGTGTGGGCATTCGGCATTCATCGCTTCGATGCCGATGCGGCGGGCGATGAGGGTTCCGAAGAAGGGTTTGCTGTAGCGGGGATAGAGCTTCTCCAACCTTGCCGAAGGAGCGGTTTCGGGATGGTCGTTGATCTCTTCCGGCGTCGCGAAAGCGGAGCGGATGGCAACCAAAGCAGACTCCAGTTCCGGCTTGGCGAAGCCTTGGGCGATCTCGGCGGGTCTGGAGAAGAGCAGGGCTTCAAACTCGTGCAACGAGAGGTAGGCGCGAAAACGCGGGTGGTTGATGTCCGCTTCCCAAGCGGCCTCCACGCTGCGCACCCGCTCGATGGAGGTGCCGCCCTTCGGTTCCGCCCTTCCGGGGAAAGTGGGCGGCAGCGCGTAGTAGTCGAGCATGGTGGTAACACCCACGGCGCTGGAGTCGGCAAGCAAGCGCAGCACCTCGTTCCGCACCTTCGGATAGCTGGGCACGCCGCCTTTGAACTTGCCGCCGGAATTGACGCGCTTGGTCGCGACGATGACCGGCTGGAGGAAAAGCCCCGTCTGCATGGATTCCGAAAGCACTTCCTTGACGAAGGTCTCCTCGGTCTGCCCCTCGACCAGAATGAAGGCTTTCCGAATGCTCATGGACGCCCTCCCAGCAGGTTCTTCTCCCAAAGATCGCCCAGGCCGTAGTCTTCCAGCCAAGAGTCCATCGCCCCCTTGTCCAAGCGCTTGAAGACGCTTTGGCCGCCTTCCCGCTCGACTACCAGAACGTCTTGCGGCTCGAACTGGTTGACCAGGCTGGTGGATTGGGTCGAGGCGATCACTTGGGTCTTGGTCGAAGCGCCCCGCAACAAATCGGCTAGCAGAGTGATCGCATACGGATGGAGGCCGAGTTCCGGTTCGTCCAAAAGAATGGTGCTGGGCAAAAATGGCTGGAGCAACAGGGTGGCGAGGCAAGTGAAACGCAAGGTGCCGTCCGAGAGAGCGCTCGGCCCGAACACATGATCGCTTCCCTTCTCCTTCCACTCCAGACGGATCATCTGCCGGTTCAGGGCCAGCGGCTCCAGAATGAAATCCTGCAAAAAGGGAGCCACCATGCGCACAGCGTCCACGATGTTCCGGTAATGCGCGGGATGCTGCGCGCGCAGCAGATAGAGAAAGGCCGCGAGATTCGAAGCATCCCCTTTGAAGATCCGGTTGTCGTGGAGTTCGCACGCCTGCTTGACCTTCGCTTCCGGGCTGGTGTCGTGGAAGTGGTAGATCCTCCAGTTTCGCATGGCTTCCACGACATAATCGGCGATCCCGCCGCGAAGGTTCCCCTGCGAATCGAGCAGCTTGGTTTCTTTGTGCCCCCCTCCCAGCCCGGAGGTATAGGGGCGAGGATAATTCCTCTTGTCGTGGAACCACGTCCCTTCCCCGGCGAAGATAAGCGAGTCCTCGTCGGTTCCCCGCAATTCGCAGGTGTAGCCGTTCACCGCATCGGAAAAGACGAACTCCGCCTTTATGCCCGGCGTCTTTTTGCGACCGAAGTGGAGAATGCCCCCGGCTCCCCCGGCGGTTCCCACATAAACCTGCAAGTTTCGTTCGATGACCTCATGGACGAGCTTGAACAATCCGATGAAATTGGATTTCCCCACGCCGTTCGGACCGATGAGCACGTTCAGAGGGTTCAAGGCGACATCCGCTTGGCGGATGGACTTGAAGCCTTCGATTTGAATGCGGTCGATGGAGCCTCTCATAGGGTTGCTTCGATAATACGGGTGATTTCAAAATTGACCAGCGCGATGGCGGGAGATCATGCCCGGCCCTCCTCTTTGATGACAGCCAGTAAATCGGGGCTGTCGGCGGTATGGCGGAGGAGGCGATTGCGGACGGGGTGGGTGGGGGCGTGGCAGGCGGCGAGGTGCGGGGTCACGAGTGGTTCATTCCAGCAAAGTTGATGGGTGGGAGTGTGGAAGGACTTCGGAGGACGCGTCAGCGCTGTAGCCGCGTCCATTGGGCGCGGAACGGACGTCCTTCCGACGTTCAACCGAGGCCAATGGCCTCGGCTACAGGGCTTCGCCTTCGGTGGAATCACCCATCAGCTTTGCTGGAACGAACCACCAAGTCGCGAATGAGCAGGCCGCGTCCGCCATGTGCCCGCGAAAGCAGCACCCCATCGCGCAGGTGTGAAGGTTGTCGTCGAGGCATCCCGGATGCGGATCACGGAGGGACGGGAGGCGCCGGAGACCGCAAGAAGCATGTGGAAGTCGGCGTCCAAGGTCACGACGATGCGGCCTTCGCGCTGCCCGAGACGGAGAATGGCCTCGTCCGAAGCCTCGGCCATTCCAATATCCCCGACATGAACCGCGTCGTGCCCGGCCTCGCCGAGAAGCGGGGCCGCGCTTCTCGGAAGCCTTTGATCAAGCAACCAGCGCATCCGGATCGAGCGACAGGACTTGATCGGGGAGATGGAGGGCCGCGTAGCGGAGGGCTTGGCTCACGTCCTCGTCCTCAAGTTCCGGATATTCGCTTCGTCGCTCGACCGGATCGGGATAAAGGGCGGCGATCTCGACGACCCGCCGGACCGTCAGGCGGAGTCCCCGGAGGCAGGGCTGGCCGTTCATCCGCGCGGAATCGACAAGGATTCGGTCGAGAGGATTCATGGAGGAACCCTAGCGTGAAAGGGACCGATCAACAAGCCTCTTCATGCGCGCGCAACGGGTAACTGGGATGGACTGAAAGGGAATGCCCGGCATCAAAGCCGCCGCCACTCGTGCCCGTCGCCTTGCAGCAGCTCGTCCGCCTCTTTCGGTCCCCACGAACCCGCCGGATACTCGGCCATCTTCGGCGGGCTCGGCGACTTGTGCCAAGCGTCCTCGATCTGGTCGACGTAGCGCCAGGCCGTCTCGACCTCGTCCTTCCGCGCGAAGAGGGTCGCGTCCCCGGCCATGGCGTCGAGGAGGAGACGCTCGTAAGCCTCGGGGCTGCTCTTGCCGAAGCTGGTCTGGTAGAGGAAGTCCATCTTCACCGGTTGCAGGGTCGCGGCGGGGCCGGGGCGCTTCGAGCGCATCCCCAGCGAGATGCCCTCGTTCGGCTGGATGCGGATGACGAGGACGTTGCCGGGCATCTCCTCGGCCCCGGCGGCGGCATTGAAGAGCACCTTCGGTGCCTGCTTGAAGTGGATCGAGATCTCCGTGCCCTTGCGGGGGAGGCGCTTGCCCATGCGCATGTAGAAGGGCACGCCCTCCCAGCGCCAGTTGTCGATCATGATCTTCAGGGCGACGTAGCTCTCCGTCATCGAACCGGGGTTGACGCGGTCCTCGCGGCGGTAGCCGGGCACCTCGACGCCGTTGACCGTGCCGGCGGTGTATTGCGCTCGCACCACGTTCGCCGCCACGTCCTCGACGCTGCGGAAGGGACGCAGCGACTTCAGCACCTTCACCTTCTCGTCGCGCACCCCGTCGGCGGAGAGGTCGGCGGGTGGCTCCATCGCGACGAGGCTGAGGAGCTGGAGGAGGTGGTTCTGCACCATGTCGCGCAGCGCTCCCGACTTGTCGTAGTAGCCGCCGCGCCCGCCCTCCATGCCGAGGTGCTCGGCGCAGGTGATCTGGACGTGGTCGATGAAGCGGTTGTTCCACAGCACCTCGAAGAGCTGGTTGGCGAAACGCAGCACCATGATGTTCTGCGCCGTCTCCTTGCCGAGGTAGTGGTCGATGCGGTAGGTGTGCGCCTCGGCGAAGGTGTCGGCGACGACCTGGTTGAGGTGCTGGGCGGTGGCGAGGTCGGTGCCGAAGGGCTTTTCGACGACGGCGCGGCACCAGCCGTTCTTCGAGCGGTTCAGGCCGGACTGGCGCAGGTGGAGGAGGATATCATCGAAGAACTCCGGGGCCGAGGCGAGGTAGAAGAGGCGGTTCGGGCTGGCCCCCTCCTTCTCCATGGCGTCGAGCCGTTTCTTCAAGGCGAGATAGCCCTCGTGGTCGCCGAACTCGCTGGTGTGGTAGACGATGCTCTGCGAGAACTGCGCCCAGAGATCCTCGTTGTGGCCTTGGCGGGAGACTTCCCGGTTCAACTCCTCAAGGCCCTGGCGGAACTCCTCGTCCGTCTTCTCCCGGCGGGCGAAGCCGACGACGCGGAGGCCCGCCGGCAGGTCGCCGTCGGCGGCGAGGTTGTAGAGGGCGGGGACGAGCTTGCGGTGGGTGAGGTCGCCCGTCGCCCCGAAGATCACGAGGATGCAGGATTCGGGGTGGTTGCGGATGCTGAGGTCGGCCTCGCGAAAGGGGTTGTCTTCCATCGGGCGGAATCAACCCGCAGTTTTCCCGCCAATGCAACTGAATTGACCGTCGAAAAGGGATGCGGGGTGCTCATGGATCACGCGAAACGGGGCCACCCCATCCACACATCGCGCACGCCTTCGCTGAAGACGGCCCCGGCGAAGCGCAGACCCTCGGTCCAAGGCTGCCGCAGATGTCGCAGGAAGGCGTCCATCGTCGAGGACTCCATCTCCAGCGTACGAAAGTGCCAAGGTTCGTGCCAGACGCGGAAGGAGAGGGGGCGGAAGCCTCCCGCCGTGTAGGCGGTGTAGCGCTCAAGGAGGAATTCGTCCAAGCTCCCCGCGAGCGCGATCCGCTCCGCGCCCGCGAGCCGTCCCGAGAAACCGCCCGCGGCCCCGCCCGCCCGGATGGTCCCCGAGACCTCCTCGCGGCGGCTGCGCCAGGAATGCCGGGCGCGTCGATAGGGCAGGCCGAAGGTGGGCGGGCCGAGCGCCGCCGCGAAGGGATGGTCGATCCACTCGCGCATGAAGAAGATGCCCGGGCCGTGGACGCCGCGCACGTAGGTGCGGAGATTGAGCAAGGGCTGCGTCGCGATCGGCGCGGTCGCCCAAGCCGTGGCCCGCCCGCCCCGGGCGGAGCGGAAGCGCCGCATCGTGAAGGCGACGAGGGAGATCAAGGCCCTCCCCTCCCGGAGGTCGAGGGGCCAGGGGACGAATTCTTGCAGCCGATCAGGGTCAGCCTCGTAGTGGAGGAAAGCCGCGTCGATCCAGTCGGCGAAGAGGAGAGGTCCGCCGTCGCCTTCGAGCCTCCGCCTCGCCTCCTCCTGGCGGTTCGACAGGGTCGAGTCCTCCGCTTGACCCTCTCCGGTCGCAGGATGGAGGAGCTTCGGGTTCATCGCGGATCAGCGGGCGTAGGTCTCGACCCACTCGCGTTCGCGCGCCTCGGCGGGACGCGGGAGGAGCAGGTCGGCGAGGGCCTCCTCCAGTTCATGGAAACGGAAGCGGAAGCCGAGCTCGTGGACGCGGCAGGGCAAGCCGCGGCGTCCGCGCAGGGCGAGGTCGGGGTCGGTGCCGATGACCGGGGCGGCGGCGCGGACCAGCCAAGAGGGGCAGGGCAGCCCGACGGGGATTCCCAGAGCGCGGCGCAGGGTCGCCATGAACTCCGCGTTCATGACCGGTTGCAGGCCCGTGGCATTGCAAATTCCGTGGATGGCGGGGTTGCGGATCGCTTCGAGAAAAAGCCGCGTCATGTCCTCCAGATGGATCCAACTGATCCATTGCCGCCCCGGGCCGATGCGCCCGCCGAGGCCGAGGCGGGCGAGCCGCGCGAGCGTGGGCAGCGCCCCGCCCTCGCGCCCGAGGACGAAGCCGATGCGCAGGACGGCCCAGCGCATCTCCGGCCGGATGGCGCGGCCCAGCGCCTCCTCCCAGGCCACGCAGACATCGGCGGGGTATTCGTCCGGGACACGGGCCGATTCCCCGCAGACGCGGTCGCCCGCGTTACCGTAGATGGCGAGGCTGCCCGCCTGCACCCACACCGCCGGGGGGCGGTAGGCGAGCCGCAAGGCCGCGCCGAGGGCTTCGCAGGAATCGACCCGCGAACGCAGGATTCCCTCGCGGTTCCCCTTCGTGCGGCGGCAATCGACCGATCTGCCCGCGAGATTGACGAGGGCGGCGGCCCCGTCGAGGAGCGCGGCCCACGACTCCTCGACCGAACGCCCGTCCCAGCGCACCGCCCGGCCCGGCCCGCGGTAGCCTACGGGATCGCGCGTCAGCACGACGACCTCGTGGCCCATGGCGACGAGCGGCTTGGCGAGGGCTTGGCCGAGGAAGCCGCTCCCGCCCGCGAGGACGACGCGACCGGGATTGCCGATGGCTTTGTCAGGATGCCCGTTCATTTCACCAAGGAGACGATGGATTTCGCGATCTTGTCGCCCATGCGGATCGCGTGGACGGCCGATTTCGTGGGGAGGCGGTTCATCTTTTCGTAGAATTCGCTGACAAGCTCGAAGAAGCCAAGGAGGGATTCCAGTTGCTCCTTCGCGTAGGCGTCGGCGGGATCGTCGGTGGCCCCGGCCTCCTTCGCGCAGGCGCGCAGGCGCACGAGGGTCGGGTCGATCTCGCGCCGCTTCCGCTCGGCGGCGATGACGCGGAAGAGCTCGTGGACATCGCGGATCGACTCGAAGTGGTCGCGCCGGTCGCCGGGGAGGTGGACGACCTTCGCGATGCCCCAGTTCTGCAATTCCTTGAGGCTGTTGCTCACGTTCGACCTCGCCACCCCGAGCCGCTCGCAGATCTCCTCGGCGTTCAGCGGCGTCTCGGAGATGAAGAGCAGGGCCTGGATCTGGGCGACGGTGCGGTTGATCCCCCAGCGGGCACCCATCTCGCCCCAGTGGAGGATGAAGTGCTGAGCGAAGGGTGGAAGTCCTTTCATTTATTTCTGTCGTTACAGAAATAAAGAAATAGGAGGATGCAAGCGGTTTTTTGAGCCCGTCGAAGGGGCAAGACAGAGCCGCCCTGCGCAAATCCCCGGTTTCCCGTTTGCGAATCTCCGCGCCCCATGCAAGGGGTGGAAAATTTTACCTTCGCCTCCAGAATGCCCCGTGACTCCTCGATTCAGAAGATCCTCCTCATCGGCTCCGGCCCCATCGTGATCGGGCAGGGATGCGAGTTCGACTATTCCGGCGTCCAAGCCTGCAAGGCCCTCAAGGAGGAAGGCTACGAAGTCGTCCTGGTGAACTCGAATCCGGCCACGATCATGACCGATCCGGAGTTCGCCGACCGCACCTACGTCGAGCCCATCACCCCCGAGATCGTCGAGAAAATCATCGTCAAGGAGCGGCCCGACGTCCTCCTGCCCACCCTCGGCGGCCAGACCGCGCTGAACACCGCGATGGAGCTGCACCGCCGGGGCATCCTCGAGAAGCACGGCGTGCGCATGATCGGCGCGAAGCCCGACGCCATCGAGAAGGGCGAGGATCGTCTCGCCTTCAAGAACGCGATGCTCAAGATCGGCCTCGACATGCCCCAGTCGGGCGTGGCCCACACGATGGAGGAGGCCCACGTCATCCGCGAGGAGATCGGCACCTTCCCCCTCATCATCCGCCCCGCCTACACCCTCGGCGGCACCGGCGGCGGCATCGCCTACAACCGCGAGGAGTTCGAGACCATCGTCGCCCGCGGCCTCGACCTCTCGCCTGTCACGGAGGTTCTCATCGAGGAGTCGCTCCTCGGCTGGAAGGAATACGAGATGGAGGTGATGCGCGACAAGGCGGACAACTGCGTCATCATCTGCTCCATCGAGAACCTCGACCCGATGGGCGTCCACACGGGCGACTCCATCACCGTGGCTCCGGCGCAGACCCTGACCGACCGCGAATATCAGGTGATGCGCGACGCCTCCTTCGCCGTGATCCGCGAGATCGGCGTCGAGACGGGCGGATCGAACATCCAGTTCTCCGTGAATCCCGACACGGGTCGCATGATCGTGATCGAGATGAACCCGCGCGTCAGCCGCAGCTCCGCGCTGGCCTCGAAGGCGACCGGCTTCCCCATCGCCAAGATCGCGGCCAAGCTCGCCGTCGGCTACACCCTCGACGAGCTGCGCAACGACATCACCCGCGAGACCCCCGCGAGCTTCGAGCCGACCATCGACTACGTCGTGACGAAGGTGCCGCGCTTCACCTTCGAGAAGTTCCCCGGCGCCGACGAGACCCTGACCACGCAGATGAAGTCCGTCGGTGAGGCCATGGCCATCGGGCGGACCTTCAAGGAGAGCTTGCAGAAGGCGCTGCGGAGTCTGGAGATCAAGCGCTTCGGCCTGATCGGCGATGGAGCCGACAAGGAGATCGACGACGAAGCGCTGACGACCAAGCTGAGCGTGCCGAACGCCGAGCGCATTTTCTGGCTCGGTCAGGCCTTTGCGAAGGGATGGGATGTCGAGCGTGTTTTTGAGCTGACAAAGATCGACCGATGGTTCTTGCGGCAGATTGAGGAAGTGGTTGAACAACAGAAGGAGCTTTTCCAATTACAGGATATCTGTAATTTGATCGGTCACTCTGAATTGAAGGATGACTTAGAACTGATGGGGAAAGCTGATAGCGAAGCATTGCATTCGCTATTTTTGAAAGCGAAGAAACGTGGTTTCTCTGACGCTCAGCTCTCTGAGTCTGCTGACTGGCAGCAATGGGGCATTCGCAAGTTGCGCAAGGATCTCGGCATCACCCCCACCTACCGCCTCGTCGATACCTGCGCTGCGGAGTTCGAGGCCTTCACGCCCTACTACTACTCGACCTACGGCATCGAGGACGAGGTCCGCGACAGCGACAAGAAGAAGGTCATCATCCTCGGCGGCGGGCCGAACCGCATCGGGCAGGGGATCGAGTTCGACTACTGCTGCGTCCACGCCAGCTTCGCCCTGCGCGAGCTCGGCTACGAGACCATCATGGTCAACTCCAATCCCGAGACTGTCTCGACCGACTACGACACCTCGGACAAGCTCTACTTCGAGCCCCTCACCCTCGAGGACGTGCTGAACATCTACGAGCGCGAGAACCACGACGACCAGGTTCTCGGCGTCATCGTCCAGTTCGGCGGCCAGACTCCACTCAATCTCGCCAAGGGACTCGAGGAGAACGGCGTCCGCATCATCGGCACCTCGCCGAAGAGCATCGAGCTGGCCGAGGACCGCAAGTATTTCGCCGCCCTCCTCGACGAGCTCGGCCTCGACCAAGCCCCCAGCGGCACCGCCACCTCGCTGGAGGAGGCCCTCGAAATCACGAAGCGCATCGGCTACCCGAGCCTCGTCCGCCCCAGCTTCGTCCTCGGCGGACGCGCCATGCAGATCGTCTACAGCGACGAGGAGCTGACCCACTACATGCGAAACGCGGTCGAGGCCACGCCCGACCGTCCCGTGCTCGTGGACCGTTTCCTCGAGGACGCCACCGAGGTCGACGTCGATTGCATCAGCGACGGCGAGACCACCGTGATCGGGGCGATCATGGAGCACATCGAGGAGGCCGGCATCCACAGCGGCGACAGCGCCTGCGTCATCCCGCCCTTCAGCCTCTCCGCCGCAATGCAGGACCGCATCCGCGACGCCGCCAAGAAGCTCGCCAAGGCCCTCAACGTGCGCGGCCTCATGAACATGCAGCTCGCGGTGAAGGGCGACGACCTCTACGTCATCGAGGTCAACCCCCGCGCCAGCCGCACCGCGCCCTTCGTGAGCAAGGCCATCGGCGTGCCACTGCCCAAGCTCGCCGCCAAGATCATGGCCGGGAAGACGCTGAAGGAGCTTGGCTTCACCGAGGAGGTCGTGCCCTCGCACTACAGCGTGAAGGAGGCCGTCTTCCCCTTCAGCAAGTTCCCCGGCGTGGACATCATCCTCGGCCCCGAGATGAAGAGCACCGGCGAGGTCATGGGCATCGACCCCGACCTCGGCCTCGCCTTCGCCAAGAGCCAGATGGCCGCCGGAGGCTCGCTGCCGACGGGCGGGAACGTCTTCATCAGCGTGAAGGAGGCCGACCGCGCCAACGTCGAGCGCCTCGCGAGGGGCTACCACGAGCTGGGCTTCACCATCTACGCGACCGAGGGCACCGGCGGCGTCATCCGCGCCGCAGGCATCCCCGCGAACCTCCTGCCCAAGCTCGCGAGCGGCCAGCGTCCCAACGTCATCGACCTGATGAAGAACGGCGAGATGGCCCTCGTCATCAACACCCCGAGCGGGAAGAACCCCCGCGCCGACGAGGTGAAGATCCGCACCGCCGCGATGCAGTGCCGCATCCCCATCATGACGACCCTGCGCGGGGCCGACGCGGCCCTGAAGGCGATCAAGTCGCTCCAGGCCAGCGAAGTCGAGGTGCGGCCTTTGCAGGAGTATCAGGGGTGAGGACGGGAACCGGGTTCCCGCAAATCGAAGAATCCGCTTGGCATCCGCCGGAGAGGGAGTAGAATCATTCTGTTCAAAAGAATACTCATGTTCTACGACCAAAGCGACTCGGATGCGGACGGGGGCCTGCTGGCCCTTTCGGAATGGCGGACTGTGTCCGGCGATTGCGAAGAGGGAGCCATTCTCGCGCCTTCGGAGATTCCGCAGGGGGAGGTGCCCGCTTCCGATGGGCCGGAACCGATCCCGCCTCACCGGGCTTACGAACGCGAACTGGTCCAGAGTGTGTGGGAGTTCGCCGAGGCCGTACCGGGGACCGATCCCTCGCTGTGGCGCAAGGACGAGTTCGGCGACTGGATCCACCGTTTCGACTACGGACGGCGCGGCTCCGCGTTCGGCTGGGAGATTTTCGATCCGGGCATCGGCCGACGCGCCCAAGGCGTCTACGCGATGCGCCCGATGCAGTGGGAGAGCTACCTCCGCCAATACGGAGCCTTCGCGTGAGCGAAGGACGAAAGCGGACCGACCGATCTCAGCGGAGGAACTGCTCGATCCAGTCGTAGGCGGCTTCGCGAATTTCGTCCGGGAAATCGTGGCCGGCGTCGGGATGGATCACCCGGATCAGGTCGGGCACGCTGTGGAGGCGGTAGATCTGGGAACCCGCTGCGGCGATCCGGTCCACGCTCTGCCAGTGGAAGTTGGTATCGCCCACCGGGGCGTTGACGAAGAAGGCCCGGGGAGCGAGCGCTCCGACCAGCTCGTGGAAGTCGAAGGGGATGTCCTCGCGAGCATAGTCGAGGAGCCTGGGCATGTAGCGGTCGTCGCACCACCCCTTTTTGGGTGCCCAGTATTCCGGTATGTAGTCGAGAAAGGAATCGAAGCCGCAACTGGCCACGATCACTTTGATGCGGTCGTCGAAGACAGCAGTGAAGATCGAATTGTGGCCGCCGAGGGAATGCCCGATGGCGCCGAAGCCGCTTTTCTTCACGAAGGGCAGTTCGGCGAGCACATCCAGAGCGCGGACATTGTCCCAGACTGCCTTCATGGTTCCGCTTTTGTAGCCGAGCTGCCGCCAGTCGGGATCGTAGGGAATGTCGAGGCCGGAACGGCTCCCAAAGCCCAGCGAAGGATAGGCCGGGGCGATCGCGACGAGACCCCGCTTTGCCAGCGCCTCGCCGTCCTGCACGTTGCTCCCGATGTCGGGGCCGGGCGGCACGTCCTCCAGCTTGTGTCCGCCGGTGCCCATCAGGCAGAGCACGCCGGGGCGCGGGTCGGAGCCGTCGCCATTTACCACGTCCTTGGGGAGGAAGAGGTGGGCTGGCGTCCGCGAACCCGGCTCGGAGGTGTAGGTGATGCGCCGCCGGATGTAGTCGCCGAAGTCCTTTTCCTCCTCGATCTGCACGTCGAGCGGCACCCGTTTCCCGGGACCGGGCAGGGGACCCATGACGGCTTGTGCTCCCGCGAGGATCTCCGCCCGCCTTTTTCGCCAGTCGGCCACCGACCGCACCGGGCGGGTCTCGCCTTGTTCGTTGCGGAATTCGAGCAGGTTGGCCCGGTCGAGGCGCTTGGGAGGATCGGCGGATTCGGCGGGGTGGCAGGCTCCGAGGCTCAGGAGGATCGCCAATGGAAGCGTGCCAAGCGGGATGCGGTATTTCATGGGAGGCACGACGCTACCGCCGGGAGTCCGTGCGCTCAATGGCGCTCTTCCGCCGTGGATGGGCAGCCTCGGCGTCCCGCTTCACGCTGGTAGCGGCGGCGGAGTCCTCCGCGTCGGGGGCAGGGGCGGGGGAAGGTGCTTGCCGGGGCGGATGCGCCCGGAGAGGACGAGCGGATCCGTCTGGCTCAGCGTCCGCACCTGTTCGCGCAGGACGGCGATCCGCGAATGCTCCTCCGCCGTGGGCGTGCGGGTCGCTTTCTGCTTTTGATAGGCGAGTTCCGCCGCCGTTTGGAGGAGCGTCCGACGTTTCCACGCGGCGGAGACCCCTTTCGACAGCATACTGACGGGCCCCCGCTGCCAGAAGCTCGCAGCGTCGATGGCCTGTTCGGCGAAGAGGGTGCCGTTTTCGACCTCCTCGGAGAGGTGGATGCGCACCCAGCGGTTCTCGTGGTAGAGGCAGATGGCCACGGTGACGATGAACCAGATGACGCCGAAGCTGACACCTAGGATGGCGAGGAGGATATGGGCGCCGCCGAGGGTGGCGAAATAGTTGTGGAGGGCGTGAGTGGCCATGCCAGCGCCGAGGCCCAGCACGGGCCAGAGGAGCTTCATCGGGAGGTGCCGGGAAAATTTCCCGAGGGCGAGTCCGACGCCGAAGAGTCCGGTGAACAGCGCGTGCAGCATCCCGAAAATGAAGGCCCGCAGGAAGAAGAGGACGATGAGGCTGATCGCGTTCGGCTGGCCGGAAAAGTAGAGGATGTTCTCGACGGCGGCGAAGCCGAAGCCGACCATGCTCCCGTAGATGAGCCCGTCGAGGACGGAGTCGACCTCGCGGTGGAAGAGGAGGAAGATAAGGAGCACGCCGAAACCCTTGATAAGCTCCTCGGTGACCGGGGCGAGGAGGCTGGCCTCGTAGAGCTGGCTCGTGAGGGTGACTTCCGCGATGGCCGTGGGTTTGAGGAAGCCAAGAATGCCTTGGGTGACGAAGGCGAAGACGATGGAGGGGATCGCGCCCCAGAGGAAGGCGGCGAAGAGAAGGGGCAGGGGCTCCTTCTCCCAGCGGTCGATGCGCCAGAGGATGAGGGCGTAGATCACCATGGGGACGATCCCGAGCACGATGGAAGCGAGGAAGAGGGTCATAGCGGTGCAGGATAGACGTTTCCCGTCCGTCTGCAAAACAATGAAAACGCAAGAGGCGGCCCGGAGGCCGCCTCTTGCGGGGTTTTCGGAACGGCTCCGGGGAGCCGCCCCCCGGAGCGCCCGACGCGGCCCCGCCTACTGGCAGGCCTCGCACTCGCCGCCATTGAGGAGCGCCTCGAGGGAGCAGGCCTGCTTCTCGGCTTCGGTGTGGAGGCGCACCTCCTTGTTCACCTTGATGGAGGCTTTCTCGATGTTCGAGGCCTGCTGGGTGCGGAGGTAGTAGGTGGTCTTCAGCCCCTTGCGCCAAGCGGCTCGATACATGTGCGAGAGGGTCTTCAGGTCCGGGGTGGCGAGGAAGAGGTTGACCGACTGGGACTGGTCGATCCACTTCTGCCGCCGCGCCGCGGCCTCGACGAACCATTCGTAGTCGATGGAGAAGGCGGTGGCGTACTTCTCCTTGAGGTGCGCCGGGATCTCCTCGATGTCGGCGAGCTCGCCGTCGTAGTACTTGAGCCGCTCGACCATGTCCTCGCCCCAGAGGCCGAGGGCCTTGAGGTCGCGGACGAGGAAGGTGTTCAGCACGATGAAGTCGCCGGAGAGGTTGCCCTTCACGAAGAGGTTCTTGAAGGTCGGCTCGATGCAGGGCGAGCTGCCCATGATGTTCGAAATGGTCGCGGTGGGGGCGATGGCGAGCACGTTGCTGTTGCGCATGCCCTGGCGGCGGATCTTCTCGCGCAGGGCGTCCCAGTCCATGCGACCGCCGCGGGGGACGTCGACGGCTTCGCCGCGCTCCTCTTCGAGCAGGTCGACGGTGTCGGGGGGCAGGAGACCGCGGCTCCATTTCGAGCCCTCGAAGGTGGAGTAGCTGCCGCGCTCGGCGGCGAGGTCGCTGGAGGCCTCGTAGGCGAAGTAGGCGATGGCCTCCATGAACTCGTCGTTGAACTCGACGGCGGCCTCGCTCGCGAAGGGGGTGTTGCGGAGGAAGAGGGCGTTCTGCAGGCCCATCACGCCGAGGCCGACGGGGCGGTGACGGCTGTTGGCGTTCTTGGCCGCCTCGGTGGGGTAGTAGTTGATGTCGATGACGTTGTCGAGGGCGCGCACGGCGATGCGCACGGTCTCGCGCAGCTTGTCTAGGTCGAGGGTGCCGTCGGCCTTGAGGTGGGTGTCGAGGATGACGGAGCCGAGGTTGCAGACGGCGGTCTCGTCGGCGGAGGTGTTCAGGGTGATCTCGGTGCAGAGGTTCGAGCTGTGGATCACGCCGACGTGGTCCTGGGGGCTGCGGACGTTGCAGGGGTCCTTGAAGGTGATCCAGGGATGGCCGGTCTCGAAGATCATCTTCAGCATCTGCTTCCACAGCTCGATGGCGGGGACCTCGCGACCGAAGATCTTGCCGGCGCGGGCGTCGGCCTCGTAGGCGAGGTAGCGCTCGGTGAAGGCGCGACCGTAGAGCTCGTGCAGGTCGGGCACCTCGTTGGCGCGGAAGAGGGTCCAGTTCTCCCGGGCCTCCATGCGCTGCATGAAGAGGTCGGGGATCCAGTTCGCCGTGTTCATGTCGTGGGCGCGACGGCGCTCGTCCCCGGTGTTGCGGCGCAGTTCGAGGAAGTCGGCGATGTCGTTGTGCCAGGTCTCGAGGTAGGCGCAGCCGGAGCCGTTGCGCTTGCCGCCCTGGTTCACGGCGACGAGCTGGTCGTTGTGCAGCTTGAGGAAGGGGATGACGCCCTGGCTCTCGCCGTTGGTGCCCTTGATGTAGCTGCCGGTGCCGCGCACGGCGGTCCAGGAGCCACCGAGACCGCCGGCCCATTTCGAGAGGTAGGCGTTCTCGGCGATGCCGCGCTGCATGATGGACTCGATGCTGTCGTCGATCTTGTAGAGGTAGCAGGAGGAGAGCTGGCTGTGCATCGTGCCCGAGTTGAAAAGCGTCGGGGTCGAGGAGCAGAAGCGGCGGCTCGCGTAGAGGCGGTAGAGGTCGATGGCCTTGCCCTCGCGGTCCGTCTGCTCGCCGATCATGAGGCCCATGGCGACGCGCATCCAGAAGATCTGGGGCGTCTCAAGGCGGCGGTGGGTGCCCCCGGTCTTGTCGACGATGAGGTAGCGGTCGTAGAGGGTCTGGATGCCGAGGAAGTCGAAGTCGAGGTCGGAGGTGGGGTTGATGGCCTCGGCGAGGCGGTCGAGGTTGTATTCGAGCAAGGCCGGGGAGAGCCGTTCGATCTCGACGCCGCGGACGAGGTTGGCCTTGAAGGCGCGGCGGTGGGCCTCGGCCAGCTTGGCGACGCCGTCGCGGGAGATGCTCCAGTCGAGAACCTCCTCGTAGAGGTAGGTCAGGAGGATGCGGGCGGCGAAGCGGGCGAAGTCGCCGTCGCGCTCGATGAGGCTCTTCGAGTTGAGGACGATGGTCTTGCGAAGGTCGGCCTCGGTCATCTCGTTGAAGAAGGCGCGGCGCAGCTCGTGCTCGATCTGCTCGGGGGAGAGGCAGAGGTCGAGGCCGGTGAGGGCGAAGTCGATGCGGCGGCGCAGGTCGGAGCCGTCCCAGAGGTCGCTGCTGCCGTCGGCGCGCTTCACCACGATCATCGACTCCTGGGTCGCCTCCTGATGGCGGACCTCGGCGACCTCCTCCTGCTGGCGGAGGAGGGAGCGGTGGGCGCGGTAGAGGATGTAGGACTCGGCCACTTTGTAATGGCCCTGGCGCATCAGCTCCTCCTGGACGCGGTCCTGGAGGTCCTCGATGCGGATGAACTCCTGCCCGCTGCGGGCGATGCGCTCGGTGAGGGCGGTGGAGATGTCCTTCGCCGGGGAGGAGTCCATGCCGAGGGAGAGGAAGGCGCTGCGCACCGCGATCTCGATCTTGTTGGAGTCCCAAGCAGCGACTTCGCCGTTGCGGCGGATGACGCGGCAGAGGGGCTTCTCCAGTCCCGGGCCGCGCGAGTCGCGGCGGGCGATCTCGGTCTTGCGGCGGATGAGGAGACTTTTGGCGACGTCGTGCGCGTTCTGGCGCACGAGGGCGGTCTCGATGATGGAGGTCAGCTCGCTCCCGGTGAGGAGGACGGTGCCGTCGGCCTCCTCGGTGTCGGCCTTGCGGGAGAGGATCTCGGTGACGATGCGCACGATGTTGGCGACGAGCTGCCGGTTGCGCTCGTTGAAGATGTCGTCCTGCTTGCGGGAGAGGGCGAGGTCGGTGACGGCTCGACCCACGGTCTCGGCGATCTTGGCGATGTTGAATTCGGACTCCTCGTCGTCGGCGCGGACGACGATGCGGGAGGACGGGGCGGGATGGCTGGAGGCCATGCCGCTCCAGTCGAAGCGGGGCTTCATCTCCTGCGGCGTGGCGGCGGCGCGCTGGAGTTCGAGGTCTTGTTCGATGAGGTGGCGGGTGATCATGGGGACGGGACGGGGAAAGGGTGCGGTTTTCGGTAGTCAGCTTTCAAGCGGCGGGGAGTGGACAGGGTCGGGTGTGCGGCGCGACCCCGTCCGGTCCGGGGTCAAAGATCGTCGTCGTCGCCGACGAGGACGGTGGCTTTCGAGTATTCGGTGACGCGACCTTCGAAGAAGTTCTGCTCCTTCTTGATGTCGATGGTCTCAGCGAGCCAAGGGAAGGGGTTGCGCACGCCGGGGTTGAGCGCGTTCAGCCCCACTCCGGTGAGGCGGCGGTCGGCGATGTAGTCGATGTACTGGCAGAAGTCCTCGGCACTGAGGCCGACGGAGCTGACGGGGAGGCAGTCGTTGATGAACTCCTTTTCGAGGGCGACGGCCTCCTTCATCGTCTCGACGAGCTCCTGTTTGAACGCAGGCGTCCAGATCTCCATGTTCTCGCCGACGAGGTCGAGGAAGAGCTTGCGGCAAAGCTCGATGTGGTTCGACTCGTCGCGCAGGGTGTATTGGAACATCTGCCCGATGCCGGTGAACTTGTTCTGCCGCCGCAGGGCGAGGATCATGCCGAAGAGGCCGTAGAACTGGGTGCCCTCCATGCACTGGCCGAAGACGAAGATGTTGCGGGCGAGCTTGCGCTTGTTCTCCGGGTCGGTCAGGTCGACGTCGCGCCGCAGCTCGTGCGAGGTGCGGGTGACGAACTCGTTCTTGCGCTTGATCGTGGGGATCTGCTCGAACATGGCCTCGCACTCGTGCGGGTTGATGCCGAGGCTGCTGATCATGTAGAGGAGGCTGTCGGCGTGGATGTTCTCCTCGTGGGCGTGGCGGCCGAGGACGAGCTTCAGCTCGGGCGCAGTGACGAGCTCGCGCACGACGTGAATGATGTTGTCGCCGACGATGCCCTCGGCGGCGGAGAAGTAGCCGATGCCCATGCGGATGATCCAGCGCTCGGAGTCATTCAACTCGGAACCCTGCCACTGCTCGATGTCCTTCTGCATGGGGATCTCCTCGGGTTCCCAGTGGTTGGCCTTCATCGTCCGGTAGAGGTCGTAGGCCCACTGGTATTTCAGGGGGAGGAGGTTGAAGGCCTCCGACTTGCGGCCGTTGATGACGCGCTTGGCGGCGTAGGCCTGCTCGGCTTTGTCCTGGTCGAGGACGAAGGTGCGGTCTCCGATGGTGAATGTCTTTTCCATGGTGCGAACAGAGGGGATCGGGGTTGTGCGGGATGGATGAACGGTTCTCTAACTTCCGAGAACCACCCGGTTTTTCAGGTTTTCGGCGACCCGTTGGAACGGAACGGGCGTCGAAAAACCATGAAATCAGGCAATTCCCGAGGCCGCTATGAGTTTGGTAAAAACACCATATCTTGTTGGCCGGTCTCCAAGATGCACAATATGTAGTGGTCGTTCAAGGTTTTTTTGCCGAAACGGGTCGATTCTGCCAGATCCCTTGTGTCGCAAGCGATTCGCTTGCCAAGGGGGGTGGAAACTGGTTCGAAAATTCAGAAAATCAGGAGTTCCGAGACAATTTCAGCCCCTTCCGCCGGACTGGATTCGTGCCCATTCGCGGGCATTTGCGGCCATTCGCGTCAAAAAAGGAACGCAGATTTTCGCGGATGAAACGCGGATTTTCGCAGATGGGGTGCGTGGGAGATCCTTCGCCCTTCCTGCCGCAGCCGGGCTTCACGGCGGACAGGAAAATATCGGCCCTTCTTGGGTCCGCAAATCTCATCGAGGCCGCCGACCTCCACAAAAAAGCGGACCGGAAGCCTGTCCGGTCCGCTTTTTGGGAAGACGGTCGCGTCCGCGAGGTCCGGGGATCACTTGGCGGCGGAGAGGCGCTCGGCTACGGCGTCCCAGTTCACCACGTTCCAGAAAGCCTCGACGTAGTCGGGGCGGCGGTTCTGGTAGTTCAGGTAGTAGGCGTGCTCCCAGACGTCGAGCCCGAGGATGGGAGTGCTGGTCTCGAGGCCAGCGGCGGCGCCCATGGTCGGGTTGTCCTGGTTCGGGGTGCTGACGATGGCGAGGGTACCGTCGCCTTTCACGACGAGCCAAGCCCAGCCCGAACCAAAGCGACCGAGGGAGGCGGCTTTGAAGGCGTCCTTGAACGCATCGAAGGAGCCGAAGGCCGCGTCGATGGCGGCGGCGAGGTCGCCGCGGGGGGCGCCGCCGGAGTTCGGGCCGAGGATGTTCCAGAAGAGGGTGTGGTTGACGTGGCCGCCGCCGTTGTTGCGCACCGCGCCGCGGATGGACTCGGGCACGGCGTCGAGGTCGGCGATCAGCTCGTCGGCGGTCTTGGCGGCGAGGTCGTCGTGGCCTTCGAGGGCCTTGTTGAGGTTCGCGACGTAGGTGGCGTGGTGCTTGCCATGGTGGATCTCCATCGTCTTCGCGTCGATGTGGGGTTCGAGGGCGTCGGCGGAGTAAGGAAGGGGGGGCAGTTCGTGGGCCATGATGGGGATGGGTTTGTCGGGTTCGGGTTTCGCGCGGCTGGCGCAAACGCCTCCGCAAGGACACGAGAGCGCCGCCCCGCCGGATTGTCAAAACCCGATGGATGGAACGGGCGATATTTCCCCATCCACCCCGTCCCACCGTCGATGGCTAGAACAGGAAGACGAGGGGCGGCACGGAGACGTCGAGGCGGGCGTTCGAGTAGTCGAAGCCCTCGGACTCGGAGATGGAGGTGGCGACGTCGTTGGTGAACTCGACGGTGATCCGGCCCGACTCGACCTCGATGTAGCGGGTCGCGGTGATAGGCCGGCCAAAGGGGTCGATGGTCGTGTAGGTCTGGGGGACCCGCTGGTAGGAGATGTATTCGAGCGAGTCGATCCTCCCGCCTTGGTTCATGGTGGAATTGCGCTTGTCGGGTGGGCCGATGGAGGCGGCGACCTCGGCGACGGTCATGCCGAGGGCGATCTGCTGCTTCTCGATCAGTTCGGAGACGACGAGATAGCGCTCGTGGTAGAGGCGAAGGTTCTCCTCGAAACCCTCGGGCAGGCCCGCGACGGAGGCCTTGCTGACCCAGCCGGCGACTTGGCCCTGCTTGGCGCGGGCGCGGACGCGGTAGGCCTTTTCGCTCACGGCGAGGAGGACGGCGTTCTGGTCGGGGAGGAGGTTGCCCATCCAGCGCTCGCCTTTCAGGTTCGCGTAGACGGGCGCGGCGACGGTGACGCGCACCGGCACCTCCTTCTCGACCATGCCTTCGAGGTAGATGGCGCCGTCCTCCTTCACCAAGTTGCTTTTGGAGCGGTCCTCCCGCTTGACGATGACGATGCCGGGGCGGCGGAGCTGGGCTTCGGCCCAAGTGGCGGGCAGGGAGACGAGGAGACCGAGGGCGAGGAGATGTCGCGCGTTCATAGGAGAGGGGGAGCGCAGGGGAAAGCCCCAGAGGAGGGACGAACGGAGTGGCCCGTTCATGCGGCATCATGCCCGCCGCGATCGCGGGAGGCAAGCATTTTCGGCGGATGCGCCGCCTTGTTCTCGGGCGTATCGTCCCCCGTGCCCAGCGACGCCAAACCGGATCTCCAGAGAAAGCTGCGGGAAGTCCCCCACAAACCGGGGGTCTACCTGCACAAGGATCGGCTTGGCTCCGTCATCTACGTGGGCAAGGCCCGCGATCTGCGCAAGCGGCTCGCCTCCTACTTCACCCCCTCGCGACAGCGCCTCGCCGAGCACAAGACGCGGGCGCTGATCGAGAGCATCTGGGACTTCGACATCCACGAGGTGCGCAACGAGCCCGAAGCCCTGCTCCTCGAAGGCAAGCTGATCAAGGAATACCGGCCCAAATACAACATCGCCTTCCGCGACGACAAGCGCTTCCTCCTCGTGAAGATGCATCCGGGCGAACCGTGGCCGCGCTTCCAGCTCACCCGCCTGCGCAAGGAGGACGGGGCGCGCTACTTCGGACCCTTCGCCCATTCCGGGGCGCTGCGGCGCACCATCGCGTGGATGAACCGCGAGTTCGGCCTGCGGAGCTGCCGCCCCCTCAAGCCCGACGAGCAGGACTACCGCCACTGCCACAACGACATCATCCGCAACTGCGCCGCGCCCTGCATCGGGCGCATCTCGCGCGAGGACTACCTCGCCAAGGTCGAGCGGGCCTGCGAATTCCTCCAGGGGCAGTCGAAGGACCTCCTCGCCTCCATCGAGGAGGAGATGCGCGAGGCCGCCGCATCGCTCGATTTCGAACGCGCCGCCGAGCTGCGCGACATGGTCGCCAATTTGAAGCAGACCCTGCGCCCCACACGCCAGTTCCGTCGCCGCGGCGTGCCGGGGAAGGCCATCGACTCCGAGGCCGACGTGGCCGAACTGGGCGAAATCCTCGGTCTGGATGGCCCTCCACTCGTGATGGAGTGCTTCGACATTTCCAACATCTCCTCGAACCACATCGTCGCCTCCATGGTGCGCTTCCGCGACGGGCTGCCCGACAACGCCAACTACCGCCGCTACCGCATCCGGACGGTGAAGGGCCAGGACGACTTCGCGAGCATGGCCGAGGTCGTCCGGCGGCGCTACTCGCGCATCCTCCTCCAAGCGCGGGAGCGGGTCGGGGCCGAGGAAGCCGACGCCAGCCAGGAGAATCCGCTGGAGGCGATGCGGCGGATCGAGGCGGGCGAAGAGGAGCGCGGCCCGTCGGGGAAACGCCCTTTCGTGCGTCTTCCCGATCTCGTCATCGTCGACGGGGGCAAGGGCCAGCTCGGCATGGCGGTGAAGGAGCTGCGACGGCTCGGCCTCCACGAACTGCCCGTGATCGGCCTCGCCAAGCAGCGCGAGGAGGTCTTCCGTCCCGGCGAGTCCGAGCCGCTCGTGATCCCCCACGACCGGGGTGCCTTGAAGCTGCTCCAGCGCATCCGCGACGAGGCCCACCGCTTCGCCAACGGCTACCACCAGTTGCTGATGAAGCGCCGCGTCGAGGAGAGCATTCTCGACGACTGCCCCGGCGTCAGCCAAGCGCGGAAGGAGCGTCTGCTGGAACGCTTCGGCTCCGTCTCGCGCCTGCGGAAAGCCACCGGGGAGGAAATCGCGGCCGTGCCGGGGATCGGGGCGAAGCTCGCCGACGAGATCGTGCGCTTTTTGGAGACGCATTGAGCATCCCCGGCAAATTGCCTGCCCCTTGGAGTTTCAGGATTTGGACCACGGATGAACATCGATATTCTTGCATTCCATTCGTGTGATTCGTGTCATCCGTGGTCCAAATCCCCCCCAAGCCCCGACCCTCGGAATCCCCGGCGGTGCCGAAAAACTGAATCCCTCCCCCGCCAAAAACGTCTTTTCCTGAACCGCCCGTTTTGTTATCCTGCCCTCATGCCGCGACCGCTGAACACTGAACACTCCCAAACTTCATGAGACTGATCGCCTTTCTCCTCGCCGCCGCCCTCCTGCTTCCTTCGCTCGCCCAAGCCCAAGGCAGGCGCGTCGCCCTCGTCGTGGGTATGGATGGGTATGAGAAGGTGCCTCGCTTGAGAGTCGCCGTCGCCGACGCGAAGCGGATGAAGGAGACCTTGGAGTCCCTCGACCCGCCCTTCGACGTGAGCCTGCTCACCGACGCCGATTGGAAGGAGACGGGGCGGGCCTTCGACGCCTTCCTCGACCGGGCGAAGGGGGCCGAGTTCGCCTTCGTCTATTTCGCCGGGCACGGCATCGAGTACCACGGGGAGAACTTCCTGCTGGTGAAGGACACCGACGTGTCCTCCGCCACCGCCGACGTGGCGCGGATGAAGCGGCGTCTCGCCAGCGAGGCCGTGTCCCTGCAGAACTGGATGGACATGCTGGAGTCCACGAAGGCCCAGGCGAAAGTGGTGGTGCTCGACTGCTGCCGGAACAACCCGCTGCGGGTCGAGTCGGACGAGGGCGGGACGCGCTCGGTGCTGGGGTCGAGCCGGGGCCTCGCGCAGGTGGCGGCCCCGAGCGGCACGCTCATCAGCTACTCCGCCGCGCCGGGCGAGGTGGCGAACGACGGACTCTTCACCGAGGTGCTGGTGGCGAACATGAAGGTTCCCGGCCTGAGCATCGGGGATGTCTTCGCCAAGACGCGGCAGGAGGTGCGCGAGATTTCGTCGGAATGGGCGAAGGAGGACGCCGCGAAGGGCCTCGACCCCGATTTCCGGCGTTCGCGGCATGTGCCGATGGAGCACAACCTGCTGGACCTGTCGGGGATGCGGTTCACCTTCACGAGGGGCGTGCCGGAGAAGGTGGCGGTGGCGGAGCCGCGGATGACCGAGGCGGAGATCGAGCGCCGGGCGAAGGAGATGGCCGAGAAGCTGGTGGCCGAGGCGATGAAGAACCAGCCCGCGCCCCCGTCGGCCCCATCCTCTCCCGCCCCGATGGCCCGCCCCGACCCGGCACCCGCGCCCGCCTTCCCGGCGTCGCGCGGCATGGAGGGCGGTCGCGCGGGCGAGGTGCGCGAGTTCGGGGGCATTGCGATGGTGTGGTGCCCGGCGGGCAGTTTCACGATGGGCAGCCCGGCGGATGAGCCGGGCCGCGACGACGATGAGAAGGCGCACAAAGTGACGCTGACGCGTGGCTTCTGGCTGGCGAAGACCGAGACGACGCAGGGGCAGTGGGCGAGCGTGATGAGCGGCGACGTGGCCTCGCTGAAGGCCGGCGGGGAGAAGGACAAGACCTTTGGAGACGTGACCGCGACGGGAGCGCAGGTGGCGATGTATTTCACGAGCTGGGACGACGCGCAGGGATGGTTGAAGAAAATGAACGAGAGGCACCCCCTGCCGGAAGGGTGGAAATGGGAGCTGCCGACGGAGGCGCAGTGGGAGTATGCGTGTCGAGCGGGGACGGAGACGGCGTTCTCGTTCGGGAGCGATGCGTCGAAGCTGAGCCGCTATGCGAATTTTGCGGACAAGAACGTGAGTTTCAGTTGGAAGGACGCGTCGCAAGACGACGGAGTCGGCGAGGAAGCCGCCCCTGTGGGGAAATACGAGGCGAACGCATGGGGTCTTCACGACATGCACGGGAACGTGTGGGAATGGTGCCGGGACTACTACGGAGATTATCCTAGCGGTGCTACGACCGATCCCGCTGGCGCGTCTTCGGGCGGCCACCGCGTGCTCCGCGGCGGCGGTTGGTTCAACGACGCCGCGGTCTGCCGGTCGGCGATCCGCGCCGGGGGCGCGCCGGGCGGCCGGGGCAACAACCTGGGCTTCCGCCCCGCCCTAGTTCCTTCCGTCCAGTGAGCGGAGCGAAAGCCCGAGCAGCGGAGGCCTGACGGGTGGAGGCGGCAGCCGGAACCCGTCGGGGCCGGAGCGGGGGGAAGGGACCGCGAAGCGGTCGTGAATTTTTTTCAAAAACCAGATCGTTGGAATGCCCCTGAAATTCTTCCATATCCCCAGCCGCGACCCCGCCACGGCGGAGGCGGACCTCGCCTCCTTCCTCTCGCGGCACCGCGTCGTGACCATCGAGCGGCGTTTCGTCGAGGATGGGCAGAGCTCCTTCTGGGCGATCTGCGTGGACTACCTGCACGGGCCGGAGACCGGCGGCCCCGACTACGGGGCGCCGGGCCGCGCCGGACGCAAGGTGGACTACAAGGAGGTGCTGACCCCGGAGCAGTTCGCCGTCTTCGCCCGCCTGCGCGACCTGCGAAAGGAGGTCGCCGCCCGCGACGCCGTGCCGGTCTACAATGTCTTCACCAACGAGCAGCTCGCCGAGATGGTGAGGCGCGGCTGCGCCAGCGTCGCCGAACTGCGCGAGATCGACGGCGTGGGCGAGGCCCGCTGCGAGAAGTACGGCCCCGCCTTCCTCGCCGCGATGGCCGGCGGGACCGGAACGGAGGCATGAAGCGCATCGGCGGGCTCTACGACGCGATCCACGGCTGGAACAATCTGCGCGAGGCCTACCGCCGCGCACGGCGGGGAGCGAGACGGGGGCGGGCTGTCGCGGTCTTCGAGGCGGACCTCGACGTGCATCTGCGCTCCCTCCGCGACGAGCTCGCCGGGGGCGGGGTGCGCCTGCAAGGCTACACCCGCTTCCTCATCCACGACCCGAAGGAGCGGACCATCACCGCGCCCGCCTTCCGCGACCGCGTCCTCCACCACGCCTTGATCCTGGTCTGCGAGCCGCATTTCGAGAGCTGGCTCGTCCACGACACCTACGCCTGCCGGCGAGGCAAGGGACGCCTCGCCGCGCTGGAGCGGGCGACGGGCCACGCCCGCCGCCACGGCTGGTTCGCGAAGCTCGACGTGCGAAAGTATTTCGAGAGCATTCCCCACGCGAACCTGCTCGCGGAGCTGGAGCGGCGCTTCAAGGACCGCCGCCTCCTCGACCTGTTCGAGCGGCTCGTACGCTCGCACGAGGCATCGCCCGGACGCGGCCTGCCCATCGGCAGCCTCGTCTCGCAGCACCTCGCCAACCTCTACCTCGATCCTGTGGACCGCCTCGCCAAGGAGACGCTGCGCCTGCCCGGATACGTCCGCTACATGGACGACATGGCATTGTGGGCGGACGCCGGGGAGCCACTCGACGAGGCGCTCTCGCGCATCGGGGCGCTGCTGGGCGAGCGGCTCGGGCTGGAGGTCAAGGCCGGGGAGCACCGCAACCGGACCGCCCACGGGATGAACCTCTGCGGCTGGCGCGTCTTCCCCGGCTGGCGCGTGCTGAACCGGCGCTCGCGCCGCCGCCTCGCCGCGAAGATCGCGCAACTGGAGGCCGTCGAGGACGAGGCGGAGCGGCAGCGTCGCGGTGAAGCGGTTTTCGCCTTTGCCAAAGAGGGCGACTCGTGGCAGTGTCGCCGAGCGATGCTGGCCAGGGCGACCACCGCGTGAACCGCGGCGGCGGTTGGAACAACAACGCCGCGAACTGCCGGTCGGCGAACCGCAACAGGAACACGCCGGGCAACCGGAACAACAACCTGGGCTTCCGCCCCGCCCCAGCTCCGCCCGTCCCGGTTCGGAGGAACCCGGTCTGGATGGACCGAATGAAGAACGGAAGGAACCGGCCAGACATCCCGCCCCGCCGCGAGAAACCGCGACAGGCGAACCCGAAACCGCCCGCCCCGCCGCTGCTAGGCCGCACCGGATGGTGCCGCAAGCCGAAGGCTGCGGGGCGGGCAAGCGAGGCGTCGGAATGAAGCGAGCGAAGCGAACGGAACCCCCGGTAGGGCAACCGTCCCCGGTGGGCCGCTTGGCGGGAAGGACGCCCTTTGCCCGAAGACGGCTCGGCAAGGGACGCCTCGCCCCACCTTTGTCAAAACCGGGAATCGGAAATCCGAAGCGGCCTTTGGCCCCGTCAAAAAAAATCAGCGAAGATCAGCCAAATCAGCGGTCGCCGGAGGGCCATCCCGCGAAGCCTCAAATTTCGGATTTTTTGAAAGACCCTCCCGGAAAAGGCCGTATTCGACAGGTGACCCGCGCCCGATCCGTGCTATGATGGGGAACGGCACGCCCGTCTTGCGAACTTGCGCCCTCCCATGAATCTCGAGCTTCCCCGACTCCGTCGCGTCGCGCTCCTCGCCGCCCTCCTGTCCGTCGGCATGCCGGGCCGGGCGCAGCAGATCCCCGGCATCCAGAGCGGGGTCGTCACCGGAGAACCCAGGCCCGAGTCCGTCGAACCGGACCCCGTGGCCGTGCCCGACGCGCAGGCCATCCCCCGCTACGAGCAGTCCCCGATCCGGGCGATGCCCGTCAACGAGGAGAACGACGGGGCCGTCGAGATCCCGCAGGAGCTGCAAATCGACCAGCCCGCCCTCCCCAGGGCCGAACCCATCGCGACAGAGGCCGATGTCGAGGAGAAGGTCGACGCGAAGGACTCCATCGTCGAGAAGATGGACGACCTCGGCGTCGACGCGGCGGCCCAGCCCGTGACCGCCCAGGAGATGCGAGCCCAGGCCCCTCCCGAACCGGAGCAACCCAACTCGCCCGTGCTCATCCGCACCGAGACGCATACCCGCACCGAGGCGCGCACCTTCACCTTCTCCATCCCCGCGCCTCGCGGCCAGATCCTCGACCGCAACGGCTACCCCCTCGCCCAGAACAAGGTCGCCTACTACGCGGCGATCAGCTTCCCCTTCCTCGGGTCCAAGGTCTCGGACGAAGAGATCGCGCGCTACGCGGGGGAACGGATCATCCACGTCAACAACATCCTCGGGGCGGATTGGGATCTGGGGGCGACGGCGATCATCAAGCACTACCGCGACCGCCGCTGGGTGCCGCTGGCCTTCTCCTCCGTCCTCACCAACGACGAGGTCGAGGAACTGAGGCGGCAGAAAATGGAGGGCCTCACCCTGCAACCGATCTACCTCCGCCACTACCCTCAGGGCAAGACCCTCTCGCATGTGGTCGGCTATGTCGGGAAACGCCCCCCCCGCACCACCGGTCCCATCGTCAACGACGAGGATCTCTGGGGCCACGCCATCGGCGTGGACGGCCTCGAACAAGCCTTCGAGGCGGAGCTGCGCGGCACCCCCGGCCGGATCAACGTCCTCTTCGAGGCGGACGGGACGAAGATGAAGGAGGACGTGCTCTCCCGCCCGGCCCCTGGCTTCAACGTGGTCACGTCCATCGACCTCGGGATGCAGAGGATCTGCGAGGAGCTGCTCGCCGAGAAGGTGAAGCGCGGGGCCATGGTCGTGATGGACGTGCGCAACGGGGACATCATGGCGATGGCGAGCTACCCGCAGTTCGACCCGAACGAATTCATCCCCGCGATCACCCAGGAGAAATACGCCGCCCTCGTCAACGACCCGGCCAAGCCGCTCTTCCCCCGCGCCTTCCGCGCGACCTACCCGGCGGCCTCGACCTTCAAGGTGGTGGCGGCCCTCGGCTTCCTCGAAAGCGGCTACATCTCGTCCAACGACCTCTACCCCTGCCCCAACGCCTGGAGTGTCGGCAATCTCGTGATGCGGAACTGGAACGCGAAGGGCGAGGGTTCGATGAACGTCGTCGGCGCCCTGACCCGCTCATGCAACACCTGGTTCTACGAGGTCGCGTCGAGGGCGGGAGCCGATTCCATGAGCTACATGGCCACGCGGCTCGGACTCGGGGAGAAGACGGGCATCCCGCTTCGCGAAGCCTCGGGCTTCATCCCGAGCAACCGGTACTGGGCGGACAAATACGGCTACCTCATGTCCGACGGAGAGGAGGCGGTGATGAGCATCGGCCAAGGCCGGGTCGAGGTCACCCCGCTCCAAGTCGCCCGTATGATGGCCGGGGTCGGCAACGGGACGGAGGTGGTGAAGCCCCGCCTCGTCCTCCAATACCAGGACCTCAACCACGAGATCAAGGAGACCTTCGGCGTCGAGGTGGCGCACCACCTCAATGTCGATTCCCATTCCCTGCGGGCGGTGCGGCGCGGGCTCTACGACGTGGTCAACGCCGGCAACGGGACGGGCAAGCAGGCCTTCCACAAGATCACCGTCGCGGGCAAGACCGGCACGGGGCAGTGGAACGTCGCCCTGAAGCAGAACATCTCCTGGTTCGCCGGCTACTTCCCGGCGAAGCATCCCGTCTACTCCTACGCCGTGATCTACGAGGGGGACCCCGGCGAGGTGGTCAGCGGCGGCAAGCAGTCCGCCCCCATCGTCGGGGCCTTCCTCGACCGCTACCTCGATGACGAGGAGAAATACAACGAGGTCCGCTCCCGCGCCCAAGCCCTCGCGGAGGAGGCAGGGGAAGAGGTCGATCAGCCCTCCTACCGCGATTTCGAGCCCACCACCTCGATCTTCCGCGACGGCGAAGCCCCGGTCGAGGAAGCCGTCGGCGAGGTCTTCACACCAGTGCAGGAGCAGACCGCCCAGCCGCAACCGCCGCGCCAAGGGGGTGGCGGGCTTTTCCAACGAATGTTCAAACGCAACCGCCGCTGATCCCGCGCGCGTGAACTTCGACCGCCATCCCACGCCGCCGCAGCTCTTCCGGCAATTCGAGCGCGGCGAGATCAGCCGCGAGGAGCTGCATGCCTCCCTCGCCGTCCACGCGCGCGGGATCATCGCCGAGATGGTCGAGGCTCACCGGAATCCGAAGACCTCCTACCTTGAGCGGCTCCGCAACTACGCGGCGGCGCGGCGGCTGGCGAAGCGGCACGGCGCGGCCCGCCTCCGCGAGATCCTCGCCGCCCTCGGCGCGATCGAGGATTTCCCCCCGGCCCAGATCCTCTGGAACGCGAACCACGGCGACGTGCCCCTGCATTGCTTCTTCCGCACGAGGATCGAGCCCGTCTTCCGCATCGTCCGTCTGGAGGTCCAACCCATGCTCGTCAGCCTCCAAGTCGAATACGGGGCGAACGACCGCGCGAAAACGACCCGAGAATCGATCCTCCTGCAACGCAACGCGCTCCTCGCACTGGAGCTGCTCGACCGCTTCGAGACCGGCCCGTGATCCGCGGAAAGCCCCTGACGTCAGGCGATGCCGGCCTGCTGCCGCCGCCACCGGGCCGCCCACAGATGCATGCCGAGGTCGAGCACGGTCTTCCCGACGACGAGGAGGGCCAGCATCCAGAGCGGGGATCCGAACTTTTGGATCGCGAAAGCGCCGAAGATGATGACGAGGTGCAGCACGACAATGCGCGGGTACGGGGCGAACATCTGGATGTGAGCGAGGGTCTCGCGATAGGCACCCGAGAGGAGGTAGTTGCGCACGAAGGAGAACCCGTGGCTGACGACGAGGGCGAGGAGCGCCCAGAGGAACCCGCTGTGGGCGTCCGGGGTGGCCTCGGGATCGCTCTTCCCCTCCCCGCCGAGGAGCGAGAGGACAAAGACCCCGTGGACGAGGCAGAAGCCCCCGTAATGGACCGCAAAGAAGATTCCGGTGGGGAGATTCCTGAAGAATTGGCCCCGGATGGAATCGGGCGGCCGGACAGTGAGGATGCGGAGGAAGGAGAAGCCGCCGATGATGAGGTTCTCCATCCAATAGAGCATGACGATCTCGAAAACGCTCCACCCCCAGAACATCGCGCCGAAGAGCGGCACGAAATTCGCGAGGACGAGGAGCATCCCCGAGACGAGGACGAATCCTCCGGGGCGGGCTGGAGCGTGGTTCGGCACCCGCCAAGATTCCGATTCCCCGGAAAATGGCAAGCCCGCGAGCGGCAGGGCGGCCAAATTTCCGCTTGCCCGCCGCCCCCATCGCGGCTAGCTTCCGCCCCTCCCGAACTCCAGGACGACGAACATGAAGACGGACATCCACCCCGACTACCAGGAAGCCGTGATCCAGTGCCACTGCGGCTCTGTGATCCAGACGCGCTCCACCGTGCCGAATCTCCACATCGGGATCTGCTCCGCCTGCCACCCCTTCTTCACTGGCGAGCAGCGTTTCGTCGACACCGCCGGTCGGGTCGACAAGTTCCAGAAGCGCTTCGGCGGGGCCAAGTCCGCGACTGAGCGGCGCAAGCGTCCCAAGCTTTCGGACCTGACCGCCTAGCTCGCGGCCTTCTGATTTTGCGAAACGGTGATCGTGCCCGTGTGGCATGGTCGCCGTTTTTGTTTGCCCCGGACCTTTCCCCTCCCCTTCTCCTGTGGACTATTCCTCCCTCATCGAACGCAAGCGGCTCCGGCTTCCCGAGCTGGAGTCCTCCATGGCGCAGGAGGGCTTCTTCGACGATCCGGAGAAGGCAAGGGGGTTGACTCGCGAATACAACCGTCTCAAGGCGCTGCTGGAAGACTGGTCCCGGCTCGCGAAGGCCAAGACCGATCTCGCCGACAGCCTTGAGCTGGCCAAGTCCGACGATTCCGAAATCGCGGCGATGGCGGCGGAGGAAATCCCGCTGCTGGAGGAAAGCATCGCCGCGTTGGAGGCCGCCGTGCAATACGCCCTGCTCCCCCACGATCCGACCGAGGACCGCGACGCCATCGTCGAAATCCGCGCCGGCACGGGCGGGGACGAGGCCTCGCTCTTCGCCGGCGACCTCTACCGCATGTACCAGCGCTACGCCGAGGCGCGCGGGTGGCGCATCGAGCCGGTCGAGGCGAGCCCGTCGGAGGTCGGGGGCTTCAAGGAGGTCGTCTTCCGCGTGGCGGGCGAGGAGGTCTTCCGCTTTTTGAAATACGAGAGCGGCGTCCATCGCGTCCAACGGGTCCCGGCCACGGAGACGCAGGGCCGCATCCACACCTCGACCGCCACGGTCGCGGTGCTGCCCGAGGCAGAGGAAGTCGATGTCGAACTGAAGCCCGAGGATTTGCACATCCAGACGACGCGATCCGGCGGTCCCGGCGGCCAGCACGTCAACACGACCGACTCCGCCGTGCAGGTGACGCACCTGCCCACGGGCATCCTCGTGAAGTGCCAGGAAGGCCGCAGCCAAGGCAAGAACAAGGAGCGGGCCCTGCAAATCCTGCGGGCCAAGCTGCTGGAAGCGAAGGTGCGCGAGGAGGCGGAGAAATACTCGGCCCACCGCCGCAACCTCATCGGCTCGGGCGGACGCGAGGAGAAGATCCGCACCTACAACTTCCCCCAGAACCGTCTCACCGACCACCGCGTCAACCTCACCCTCTACAACCTCGACCAGATCGTGGCCGGGTCGATCAGCCCGGTCATCGAAGCCCTCCAAGCGTCGGAGATGGCGGAGCGGCTGGCGGAACTGGAAGCGTAGGGGAACGACGCGTCGGCGCTGTAGCCGCGCTCATTGAGCGCGGATCGGATGGCCAAACGACGTTCGACCGGGGTCATTGACCCCGGCTACAGGTTTCGCATCCGAAGGAGGTCCCTTTCTCAGGCGACGTGCTCCTGCACCACCTTCGGCCTCGCGGCGCGGTCGAGATCCTCGAACTCGCGGGCGGAGATGACGCTTTCCTCAAGGAGGCAGCGCGAGATCCAGCTCTCGAAGCGGGCGAAGTCGGGATTGATCGCGGCGGAGCCGACGATGTGCTGCCAGTCGTGCGCACGGTCCGTCGCGGGGACGGCGTGGCGGCGCACCTCGAAGAAGTTCTTCAAGGACTCGAACTCGCGCGCGCCCATGTTCTCGACCACGGCGGTCTCCGGCATGTCGTCGAGGACATCCTCGGCGAGGCCGAAGCTGATCACCCCAATGCCGTGGCGCGAGGCGAAACGGCTCACCTCCTCGGCGAGACCCGGGTCCTCGATGGGCGCGGCGACGATCAGCTCGCCCACGTTCGCCCACTCCGCGGCGGAGAGGCACTGGTAGAGATCCTCCAGCACCGTGGCATGGTCGAGCGCGAGGCGCAGCTTCACCGCGGTGATGCGCAGGGGGGACTCGCCGAGGCGGCGATGCACCTCCAACTTGCGCTTGTCCATCCCGGCGGCGGCGCTCTCGGAAGTGAGCCAATCGACCACGGCGAGGTCGGGGACGCGCCAGCGGTTGCTCTGGGCGTCGGCGGAGAAGGACTCCTCGAAGGTGAAGGGATACTGCCGCACCGATTCGAGATAGCGCCGCACCACGGCGCGGAATTTCGAAGCCCGTCCGAGGGCGAGGCCAAGCTCGGCGCCCGTCCCCTCCCCCGTGCCGTCCCCGGCGTGGAACAGGTTCCGCGCGCTGTTGATGGCGTGGATCGTGGCGGTGCGCAGGTAGTAGCCCTGCCCCTGCTCCACCTTGGCGATGGGCGAGGAGGGGTCGCAGGACATGATGGAGAAATGGTAGCGCAGGGTCGCGTCGGAGTAGTCCTGCTTCAGCAGGTGCTTCACCATCTCGATCAACTCGGTCCCCTTGATCGCCTGGGCGGGGTTTCTGGGAAGAATGTCAGGGAGGATTTCTTTGAGCTGATCGCGAAGATTCATGGCAGGTTGTCGAAGGGCTGGAAGTTGAGTGGTCGTCAAAAATTGAGGGAACTTCAAGAAGCGTCCCGGCAATTTTTATAATCCAGACAACAGATCGACCGCCGGTCAAGCGATTCGTTCAAAAACTTGACATTTAAGCGGTCCATAATTTTAATTTTTGACAATTTTATAATTACCATGCTGCGGAAGCTCCTTTTCGGCAAGCATGGCACGGGAGAGGGCGGGTTCACTCGGCGGCGGGCAGCCGACGCCAGACGAGGTTGCGGTATTGGGCGCGGGTCTGGAAAGCGGCGATACCGACAGGGACGGAAAGCTCGATGTCGCCGGGACGCAGGCTGATCTTCCGGTCCGCCAGATCGAGGGAGACCTTCTCCTCGTCGTCGAGCCATGCTTGTATGCGGCCATCGGTGACCCGCACGCGGATTTTGTACCAAATGTCCTTGCCGAATCCCTCGATGGTCATGGTTTCGTTCTCCGAGGCGTCGAGGTCGTCGACGCTGGAGAGGCCCACGACGCCCCCGCCCCATCCGCCGACGACGAAGGTGGCGTGGCTGTCCTTCACCGGGAAGGTGAGGGCGAGGAAAAAATCGTTCCCGTCGAGCTTCATCGCCTCAAGGGAGATTTCGTAGTTCGAGGTCGCGGGAGGGGCCTCGCCCCAATGCACCCCGGTGATGAGCGCGCCGAAGCCGAACTCAAGATTCCCCGACTCGTTGACGAACACGTCGCCCTCGCCGCCGAAGGCGGTCTTCTTCCATTTGCCGAGGCTTTTCCCGTCGAAGAGGGAGATTTCATCGGGATTTCCCGCCGGGGCCTCGGGTTCGGCCTTGGCCGGCTCCGCAGCGGGCGCGGCGGGTTCCGGCTCGGGGGATTTTTCAGAGGAGGACGCTTCGGCGGCGGGCTCCGCCGTCTCCGTCGCGGCGGCTTCGAAGACGGTGCGGGCAAAGGCCGACCGTCCGGTGGCGGGGTCCTCGCGCAAAGACCAGATGAATATCCCCGGTCGGTCGTAGAGCGCGACGTGCATCGCCACGCCCACCGCGCCGAAGACCGCTAGGAATAGGAGGAGACCGCCTGCGTATTTCATGGTCCTGACTTCTCAGAAAGGCCGCCTTTGCGCAAGGGAAATCCGCCCCCGCGATGCCGCCGCCCGGAAAAAACTCCTTCCCGGCCCGGCCTTGCTCCCAGCCGTCACAGGGCCTTGCGCAATTCCACTTCCACCCAGCGGGCCGCGTGGTCGCTCCATGGCACCTCGGGATCGGTCTCCAGCCTCCCGTTGTGCTTACCCTCCTCCACGAGCCGCCATTCCCAGCCCTCGCCGCTGCCGAAGATGTGATCGATGGCTCTCATGTCCCCGGTGAGCAGGTTCCAAGCTCCCGCCTCCGCCAAAGGTGCCAGCGCCTCGTTGCCGGGCGTGTTGTTCCAATCTCCCATCCACAGGGCGGGGCATCCGGTCGCCCGCACCCGCTGCGCCCACGGCACGAGCTGCCCGGCTTGCGCCACTCGGGTATCGAGATAGGGGTTCCCCCGGTAGCCCGCGTGCAGATGGGTGTTGCCCAAGTAGAGCCGGACGCCTCCGGGCAAAGTCACGGTGGCGAGGGAGAGGCCCTTGCCCGCCCACCAGTCGCCGTGATCGACCCGTTCCGGGCGACCGTTTTTCGCGAAACGGATGAAGCCCTCGGATTCGATCGGGTAACGGCTCGCGAGAAAGAGGCCACTCCCGGCCAATCCGCTCGGGTAGTAGCGCGTGTGCTCCAGCCCCAGCGGACGCAAGGCCTCCGCGAGCGTTGCCCGGTCCTTCGCGACAAAGGCCTCCTGGAATCCGACGACATCCGGACGCAACGCGGCAACCTCCCGCGCAAGCGCGGCGATCCTCTCGGCACGGCGCGGGCTGATCCAGCGCAGGCCCCAGACATTCCACGTCACGACCCGTAGACGGAGCGGCTCGAAGCTCTCCGGCGCTTCGACCGGATCGAGCAACTGCGGCTCCGGCACGGCCGGGGGGCGGAGATTCCACAGCATCAATCCGCCGAGGAATGCCGCCAAGACGAGCGCGAATTTCGCGAAGCTGACGGACCAGCGGCGCATCCATCCCTCGCCGTGCCGGGGGATGGCGGAAGGGGATGGATTTTCGCGGGGCGCGGACATGGCGCAGGATGCGGCGCGAAGCCCGCCTTGTCAAAACGGGCCGCGACCTCCAAAACGGCGCATCGGCGTTCTTTACAGATGCCGCGCGATCCGTCACGATGCTCTGCGAACCATGAAAACCGCCACCGCCTTCCTCGCCCTCCTCCTCGCTGCTCCTCTCTTCCTCAGCGCAGAGGACGCCCGCCTCGCTCCGCCGAAAGACCTGAACGGTTATTTCCCCTTCGACCCGCCCGCCTCCGTCGAAGCTTGGGAAATCCGCAAGGAGCAGGTGCGCCGCCGCATCCTCGTCTCGCAAGGACTCTGGCCCATGCCCACGAAGACACCGCTGAACGCCGTCATCCATGGTAAAATCGAGCGCGAGGGCTACAGCGTCGAGAAAGTCTATTTCGAGAGCGCCCCCGGACTTTACGTCACCGGCAACCTCTACCGGCCCGCGAATCCGAAGGGCAAGGTGCCCGCCGTCCTCTTCGCCCACGGCCACTGGCAGGACGCCCGCCTCGCCCTTTCCGATCCCCTCGCCGTGCGCCGCGAGATCGCCATCGGGGCGGAGCGTTACGAGAACGGAGGCCGCAGCATCCAGCAAGCGCTCTGCGTGCAGCTCGCCCGCATGGGCTGCGTCGTCTGGCAGTGGGACATGCTCAGCGACTCCGACGCCATCCAGATCCCCCGCGAGGTCGTCCACACCTTCGCGAAGCAGCGGCCCGAGATGAATACGACGGAGAACTGGGGCCTCTACAGCCCGCAGGCCGAGTCGCACCTGCAATCCATCATGGGCCTGCAAACCCTGAACGCGGTGCGCGGACTCGACTTCGTCCTGACCCTGCCTGAGGTCGATCCCGACCGTCTCGCCATCACCGGAGCGAGCGGCGGCGGCACGCAGACCATGCTCCTCGCCGCCATCGACGAGCGCATCGCCCTCTCCTTCCCCTGCGTCATGGTCAGCACCGCGATGCAGGGCGGCTGCACCTGCGAGAACTCCAGCCTGCTGCGCATCGGCACGGGCAACATCGAGTTCGCCGGGCTCTTCGCGCCGAAGCCGCAAGGCATGAACACCGCGAACGACTGGACCAAGGAGCTTTCCACCAAGGGCTTCCCCGAGTTGCAGAAGCTCTACGAACTGCATGGGAAAAAGGACCACGTCTTCCTCCTGCGTGGCGAGCATTTCCTGCACAACTACAACGCCGTGACCCGCAGCGCCTTCTACACCTTCCTGAACCAGCATTTCAAACTCGGCTTCGAGGCTCCGGTGCTTGAGGAGGACTACGAACCGCTCTCCCGCGAGCAGCTCACCGTCTGGAACGAGGAGCATCCCGCGCCGAAGCTCGTCGGCGACGAGTTCGAACGCGCCTTGCTGAAATGGTTCACCGAGGACTCCAGCAAACAACTCACCGAAGCCTCCGCGACGCCCGAGGGCATCGCCCAAATCCTCCGACCCGCCATCGAAACCGTGATCGGACGAAGCTACGCCGACGCCGGAACGGTCGAGTGGGAACTCGCCGACAAACAGGACCGCGGCACCTATCTCGAAATGACGGGGACGCTTCTCAACCGCACCCACGGCGAGGAAATTCCCGTGACGTGGCGCTACCCCAAGGACTGGAAAGGCCGCGTCGCCATCTGGCTCGACGACCAAGGCCGCGCCGGATTGGGAAGCGGCGAAGTGGAGCGCCTCGTCGCCAGCGGCGTCGCCGTGCTCGGGGCCGATTTGCTCTTCCAAGGCGGCGATCCGGTCACGCAGACCCGTGTCGTCGAAAACCCGCGCGAGTTCGCCGGATACACCCACGGCTACAACCATGCGCTCTTCGCCCAGCGCGTCCACGATGTGCTCACGCTGGTGACCTTCCTCCGCAACACCAAGGTCGGCTCGCATCCGAGCCCGCAGAGCGTCGTCCTCGCCGGATCGGGGCAGAGCGGCGTCATCGCCCTCGCCGCCCGCGCCCTCGCCGGGGAGGCGGTGGACCGCGCCGCCGTCGATACCGGAGGATTCCGCTTCGGGCAGGTGCTCGATTACCGTGATCCCATGTTCCTGCCGGGAGGGTCGAAGTATCTCGACGTTCCGGGTTTTCTCGCGCTCAACGGCGACCTGCCGCTGTGGCTCGCGGGCGAAGGCAAGGAGCCCGCCGGAGAGCCGGCGGAGTGGCTGGCAGAGTGATTTAGCCACCCGCATCCGGCAACTCCATGCGATCCCCCACCACGAAAGAACGCGTCGATCAACTGATGCGACGCCTTGGATCGGCAGTCGCTTCCGAAGGGTGCATCTACTTCACCGGCGGCGTTTCGGCCATACTGCTCGGATGGCGGGAAATGACAATCGACGTCGATCTGAAAGCGGATCCAGAGCCAGCAGGCTTTTTCGAAAGCCTGCCGCGCTTGAAGGACTCCCTCGACCTCAATATCGAATTGGCATCTCCCGATCTGTTCGTTCCCGCCCTGCCCGGATGGAAAGACCGCAGCCCTTTCATCGCCCGGTTTGGACTGCTCGACTTCCATCACTACGACTTCTACGGACAAGCCTTGGCCAAGCTGGAACGCGACCACCCACGCGACCGGAGCGATGTCGCCTGCATGATTCGCGAAGGGTTCGTCGTGCCTCAAAGGCTTCTTGAGCTGTTCACCCAAGTGGAAACGGACTTGATCCGGTATCCGGCGGTCGATCCCACCAGCCTGCGTCGGCGTGTGGTGGACGTCGGCCTCGATCTGGGCTAGAATCCACTTCATGATCGATCTAGCAGACCTGCCGGGCGGCGAAGTGATGCAGTCGGGTCTCGCCGACCTCGCCGCCGGACAGGAGAGCGTCGCCAGCTACCTCGTCAAAATCGCGAGTCGACGGCTGCGGAGTTGCGGCATCCCCGTGGAAGTGGCTGGCGAGGAGGCTCTGGAGGCCGATCATCGGCTCTACGACCTCCTCGTCCGCGAACACGGAGACGAAGCCTACGGACGCTACAATTCGCTCCTCCGCGAGCTGGTCAGTTTTGAGCGAGCCCTCGAAGGGCGACACTCGCGCCTCCTCGCCTCAGCCTGACCTTTCGAGCTTGCCACGGCGGGACGGAATCCCCATACTCCTCCGACACCGAACCCTCCCATGAAGCTCATCCCCCTGCTCGCCCTCGCCGTCCTTCTCCCCGCCTTCCTCCAAGCCGAGGAGCCTCCCGCCCTCGCCGCCGTGAAGGCCGCCGACGAGGCGCGCATCGCGGCCATGGTCCAAGCCGACCGCGCCGCGCTGGAGGCCGCCTACTCCGACGATCTCCACTACACCCATTCGAGCGGAGCCGTCGACACGAAGCCCGCCTTCGTCGAGAACCTCGCCTCGGGCAAATTCAAGTATCTCACCTACGACCACGTCGAACGGAACTTCACCTTTCCCGCTCCCGGCATCGCCCTGATGAACGGGAAGGCCAAACTCCGCGTCGCCTCGGCGAAGGGGGAGGCGGACCTGTTCCTCAGCTATCTCGGCGTCTGGCGCGAGGAGGGCGGGAAATGGCGCTTCCTCGCTTGGCAGTCCTGCCGACTTCCCGCCGCTGCGGACGACGCCCTCCGCCAGCATCCCGCCGCCGACGCGGTCGGATTCGAAACTCTCTACAACGGCAAGGACCTTTCGAAGCTCAAGACCGAAGGCAACTGGCAGATCCAGCCCGACGGCTCGCTCCTGCTCACCCCGCGCGAGGGCGAGACCGGGTGGGACCGCTACCAGCACTACCTCTGGCTGCCCGGCGAATACGGCGATTTCACCGTCGATTTCGAGTTCCAATATACCCCCGGCGGCAACTCGGGCCTCTACTTCCGTTGCGCCGACGATGTCGATCCCACCGCCTCGGGCTTCGAGGTGCAGCTCCTCGACTCCTACGGCGTCGAGAAGGAACTGGGCCACCACGACATGGGCGGTATCATCCGCACCAAGGGCGCCGACAAGAACGCCTCCAAACCCGCCGGGGAATGGAACCGCCTGACCGTCTCCATGGTCGGCGACCGCCTCGTCGTCGTCCTCAACGGCGAGTGCATCCACGATTTCAACCTGCGCGAGAAGAAGCCCGCCGAAAAGGAACTGGCCGCCTCCGGCAAGATCGCGATCCAAGACCACGGCCAAGTCTTCTCGGTGCGGAACATCCGCGTGAAGCGGGGTTGAGGGCGGAACGGAGCTTTGCTCTTTCCCTCCGAGAGAGTTGGGTCCGCGACTTGACCCTCTTGGACAAGATTCGCGAATGATCAGGCGCGAAGACCTCCATCGGCTTCATCGATGATCCGGCAATGGATTATCGATTCGCCTTTCCTCGCGCTTTGCGGTTAGATACGGGCGATCTCCATCCGCCCGCCATGGAACTGCTCCTGCTTCTGCTCGCGATCACCCTCCTGATCCTCCTCATCGTCTCGCTCTCCCGCCTCGGCACCATGGAGCGGAAAATGGACGAGCTACGCGTCGATTTCCGGGAAGTCAGGCATGAACTGAAAACGCTCCGCTTTCACCTTCCACACCCCGCAGCAGCCGGGGAGCAGAAGGCCGACGAACCCCTGCCACCCGACTCGCTCGAACCTCAGGAGCTTCGCCCCGCCGAAGTCGCTCCCGAACCCTCGGCGCCACCCCTCCGCCGGATCGAGGCCGCCCCCGCCCCCGTCCATCGCGGGGCCACGCCGCCGCCGCTGCCGCAGCGCATCCTGCCTCCCGTGCCGGCTCCCGTCGTCGCGAAAGCCGAACCCAGCAAATTCGAATCCTCCGTCCGCGAAATCCTCGCGAAGATCTGGAACTGGATCGTCGTCGGCGAAGAGCACCGCCGGAAGGACGTGACGACGGAGTTCGCCGTCGCCACGACTTGGCTCGTCCGCATCGGCGTGCTCATCTCCGTGATCGGGATCGGCTTCTTCCTGAAATACGCCGTCGCCGTGGGCTGGATCGGACCCGTCGCGCGCATCCTCTCCGCCACCCTCGCCGGAGCCGGGCTCGTCGCCGGGGGCGTACGCCTCTTCGGCGGACGCTACGCCGTGCTCGGGCAGGGCCTCGCCGGAGCCGGCTTCGCCACGCTCTACTTCAGCTTCTTCACCGCCCACCAGCCGGACTACGCCCTCCTCGGCGCGATCCCCGCCTTCGCCCTGATGGTCCTCGTCACGGCGGTCGCCGGGTTCGTCGCGGTGCGTTTCAACAGCCTCCTCGTTGCCGTGCTGGGACTGCTCGGCGGCTACCTCACCCCGATGATGATCGACACGGGCAGGGAAAGCGTCGTCCCCTTCTTCTCCTACGTCCTCCTCCTCGGGCTCGGCGTCCTCTTTATCGCCTCGCGACGGGACTGGCGGCTGCTCCATTACCTCGGCTTCCTCGCCACCTGCCTCCTCGTCGCCACCGCCATCGGTTTCGGCTTCAAACCGGAGAGCTTCTGGCAGTTCATGCCCTTCCTGCTCGCCTTCTTCGCCCTCTTCTCCTCGGTCACCTTCATCTACCAGATCCTCCACCGCCGCGCCTCGACCGTGCTGGAGCTGCTCTTCCTCTTTCTCAACGCCGCGGCCTTCACGGGCTTCTCGATCCATTGCATCGAGGCAACCTACCGGCGCGAGGCCATCGCTCTCCTCACCCTCGGCCTCGCCGTCTTCTACATCCTCCACGTCGCCCTCTTCCTGAAACGCCGCATCCAGGACCGGGGGCTGCTCCTCAGCTTCCTCGGCCTCGCCTCCTTCTTCGTCGCGATCACCCTGCCCATCGTCCTCTCGAAGGGATGGATCACGGTGAGCTGGGCGCTCCAAGCCTTCGTCATGCTCTGGATCGCCTCGAAGATGCGCAGCGAATTCCTCCGCCAGCTCGCCTACCTGCTCTACCTCGTCGTGCTGGCGCGCTTCGCCCTCTACGACCTGCACGAGCAGTTCGACGGTCTCTCGCCGGACCTCATGCCGGCGAAGGACTACGCGAAGCATTTCGTCGAGCGGCTCTTCGTCTTCGGCATCCCCATCGGCTCCTTCTTCGCGGCGGGCAGGCTCTTCCGCCACGAGGGCAAGGCCGATCCCTCCTGGGCCGTCGGCGAGGGGAACGACATCCGCCCCCTGCCCGGACAGTCCGGCATGGGCCGGGTCTGCTTCTGGATCGTCGTCGGCCTCACCTTCGTCTATCTGAACCTCGAAGTCGCGAAGACAATGGACCGCCTTTTCGACCCGCTCATGCGGCCCGCCCTGACGCTCGTGTGGGTCGGCTTCGGCGCCCTGCTCCTCCGCGAGATGCTCGTGAGGCGTTCGGGCCTCGCCACCGCGCTGCTTTGGATTCTCACGATCGCCTTGGTGGGCAAAGTCTTCCTCTACGACTTCTTCTTCTGGAAGCCCGGATTCGACCTCGCCTTCGCGCGGCGGGACCTCGTGCCCGGCCTCCTCATGCGGGCGCTCGACTACGGGGCCGTCGCCCTCTTCCTCGTCCTCGCCGCCCGCGCCTTCGCGGGGAACGACGAACGCCGCAGCCTCGCGCCCGTCTTCGGCTACGCCGGCCTCGCCGCCGTCTTCGTCTATTCGAGCCTCGAAATCTGGACGGCGCTGAGCCACTTCCTCCCCGCCTTCCGCATGGGCGGTATTTCGATCTACTGGTCGCTCTTCGCCGTCGCCCTGCTCCTCGCCGGGATTTTGAAAAACCGCGCCGCCCTCCGCGGCATCGGACTCTTCCTCCTCGCCGGGACCATCCTGAAGGTCTTCGTCCTCGACCTCGCCGGGCTCGACCAGCTCTACCGCATCGTCGCCTTCATCGTCCTCGGTGTGGTGGTTTTGGCAGGGTCCTTCCTCTATTTCAAATACAGTCACCGCTTCGCCACCGCCTTCGGGGACGCGGACGACGGAGCCGGGCCGGAATCCAACGAGCCCAAAGAAACCAAAGCGAACGAGCCATGAGAACTCCCGCGATCCTCGCCCTCCTTCTCTGCGGAGCCGCCGCCCGGGCCGACATTCCGCCGAGACCGCTCCCTTCCAACGGTTTCGACCCCTCGCCCTTCCCCCATCGCCGCGACATCGCGAGCCCGGTCCCCCAGCCGGGGCTTTTCCGCATCGAGATCGACCCCGATCTTCACCACCACGCGGGAAAGGGTTTCGGCTCGATCCGGCTCGTCAACGCACGGGGAGAAACACCCGTCGAAATCCCTTGGATCGCACGACGGGCGCACGTTCCCGAACCGGGGCGCCCCGCCGGGCGGCTCGCGCATCTCGTCGACTCCTTCGAAGAGACGCCGGACGGTGCCATCGAGATCACCGTGAGCCTACAAACCTTCAGCAATGTCCCCGCCAGTCTCGACATTGTAACGCCGCTGCGCGACTTCGAGAAAGGCGTCGTCGTCTCCATCCCCTCCCCCGACGGAGGGTGGAACGAACTCGTCAAAGACGGTGTGATCTTCGACCACACCCGGTTCCTCGACTTCCGCCACACCGAGATCCCCCTGCCGCACACCCCGGCGCAGCGCTTCCGCATCCGTATCGCCGACGCCACCGACGAGCAGCGCTCCCTCGTGAACGAGATCACCCGCACCGTCGGCGACGCCTCGGGCCTGACCCTGAGCGAATCGGGCACCGTCGCGACCCGCGTCTTCCGCATCGACGAACTGCGCTTCCTCACCGCCCCGACGAAGGCGAAGCGCGACGAAACCGGACGCGAAGGCCACACGCTCGCCATCCTCGAATCCTCCACCGATGAGAAAGGCGTCTCCAGCTATCTCCTCGACGCGGGCAACCTGCCCCTCGACCGACTCGTCCTCTCCACCGGAGACCGCAATTTCCGCCGCGCCGTCTCCGTGAAAATTCCCGAAGGCCCGGAGAACGACCCTTGGCGCACCGCCCACCGCGGGCACGTCCATCGCTACGAAGTCGGGAACTTCCGCGACGAATCCCTCGTCCTGACCTTTTCCGAACTGCGGACGGAGCGCCTCCGGCTCCTCGTCGAAAACGGAAGCAACGCCCCTCTCGCGATCCAAGGCCTCACCGGCCAAGGACCCGCCTACGAGATCGTCTTCCTCGCTGAGGCGGGCGACCGTCCCGCCTTCTATCTCGGCGCAAAAACGGAAGCACCCTCCAGCCTCGACACCGCCGCGATCGAAGCAGCCCTCCGCCGCGACGTGAAAGCGGAGACGCTGGCCTTGGCCGCGCTCGCGGCAAATCCCGGCTTCGCTACGCCTGCCGTCCCTCCCGCCCCCGGCATTCTCGAATCCCCTGTCGCCCTCTGGGCCGCCATCGCCCTCGCCGTGGCCGTGCTGATCTGGGTGCTCTACCGGGCTTTGCGGAAGATCGAGGGGGAGACACCTTCCGTAGATTAGCGATGCCCAGGCCGTCCGGCGAGGAGCGCCAGATGGACGATGAATACGAGCTGCACTGCCGGGATTTGCAAGGGGAAGTCCACGAGGGCGTGCAGGAGCACGAGCGAAAGCGCGACGCTGCCCAGCACGAGGGAGAGTTCCTCCCTCCCTGATTTGGCGGAACGGCGGACACGGATCGCTGCTCGCAGCAGCGTGACGCCGATCAGCACCGCCCAAGAGAAAAAGCCCGGCAGCCCCCACTCCACCATCGTTTGAAGGTAGTCCTGGTGGGCATGGGTCCAGAACCCGCCGAATCCTTCGAGATGGCTGGTGTAAAAGGGGAAAGCCAGATGGAAGGTGCCCGGACCGATGCCGAGCACGGGATTGTCGGCGACCATTCCCAGGCATGCCGAGAAGGCGTCCCGGCGCCCCTGCCAACTGCCGCCGTCGGCGAGCAAATGCTGCCAATTGCCGGTGGAACGGAGCAGGGTCGGCAGCAGGACCACCGCCGCCGCCGACAGGCAGACCATGGCCGACACCCACAGGGTCGTCCGGGATTGGGAGCCATCGAAAAGCTGACGGCGGACCATCCAAAGCGACAGAAGGATGCCGAAGAGGGCCAGGACATGACCGGCTTTGGAGGTGTTGACGAACGTACCAAGCAGGGTCAGGAGAAAGACCGTGAGCCAGAAGGACGGAATCCAACGGAGCGGGAAAAGGCGGCGGCTCCTCAGCCACACCGCCAAAGCAGCGGGCCAGCAAAGGTTCAGATAGGAAGCGGCATTGGCATGGTAGCGGAAGGCGGCGAAAAACACTTCGCCCGATTGTTGCGGAGTGGCCCACAGCATGGCCTCCGCCCCCCCTGCCTTCTGGGTCATGCCGATCAAGGCGACGACGAACCCGATGAAGGCGATCACTTTCATCAGAAACCACCGGTTTCTGGAACGACCCGCAGCATCCACCACCACCAGAAAGAGCAGGGCGAGGCAACCGAAATGGAAGAGCAAGGGCACAGTGGCAGCCAGATCGGAAGTGCCCGGAAGCCATGCCACGGCGTGATCGGTCGGCACGAAGGCCCAGAGGGAGGCCATATGCCGGTATTTGGGATTGAGCGCGAAACTCAACGAGAGCAAGAGGAGCGCCAAGAGCGAAAGCCATACAAAGGCGGGTGCGCGGGGCCACCTCTTCTCCGCCCACACCACGGGGAGCCAGGACGCCGCCACCAGAAGACAGAGAACATCCAAAACCGTCCGCGTCTCCTTGGTGGTGCCCCCGTAGGCGAGCGGCGCGTAGAACAAGGCCGCCGCGAGAAGAACAATGGCGGGACGGTGGAGGGGGGCTGGCCAAGGGTCGGTTGCGGTCATCGCATATCCCCATGCGGGAAGGCGAAGCTCCTTTCAGGGGGCCTTCAGTCTTTTGCCGCGCCGTATCCTGCGTAGCCCCCGTAGCCGCCTCCGCCGTAATACGAATAATAATACCCGTAAGCGCCTTTGGTCCTCGTGCGCGGCAAGCCGTTGGCCACCGTCCCGACCGGGAGCGCCTGGTTGGCGGCGAGCACTTTGATGGCCCGCTTGATCGCCCCCTTGGGCGTCTTGCCGATCCGGCATACCAGCACCACGGAATGGACGAGGCGGGCCAAAGGGAGGGTATCGCTCACAGGAATCACGGGGGCGGAATCGACGATGACCCGGTCGAAATGCTTGCCCAAGTATTCAAGAAGGGAGGGAAGGTTCTTTCCCGCCAACAACTCGGCGGGATTGGCGGAACGGCTTCCCGCGCCCATGAGGAACAATTTGTCCGACACCTCGCTGCGGCGGATCACGGTCTTCAACTCGGCGTTGCCCGAAAGGTGGTCGGCAAGGCCGGGGCTGTCCTTGTCGTATCCGAAAATCTGATATTGGACGGGCCTGCGGAGGTCGGCGTCGATTAGCAGGGTCCGGTCGCCTTGTTTCGCGAAGGAAAGGGCCAAATTGGAGGCGACCCAGCTTTTCCCCTCCGACGCGATCGCACTGGTGACGGTGAAGGTGCAGCGTTCCTGCCGGTCCCCGAGAAACGTGAGGCCGGCCCGCAAGGTTCTGATCGCCTCCATGGCAGACGCGTTGTCTGGCGTGTCCTCCAGAGACGAGGCGATGGATTGCCTCTTCTCCTTGTCGGACTTCCATTTCGGAAGGGCGCCGATGACCGGAAGATCCGTGAGGACCTCCAGATCGCTGACGGTTCTCACGGTGGGGTCGAGGAACCCCAGCAGGATCACGATGCCCACCCCGAGGGCCAAGCCGCCGAACGTGTACAGGAGCAGGATTTTTTTCTTGTCGGGGGCGACCGCCCCCGGCTGAGTGGGAGGCTGGATCACCTCGAACTGCTTGCCTTGGAAATCCTGCAGCAGGTTGCCTTCTTTGAGCTTGGTGATCAGGTTGTCGTAGATCTGCTGTTCCGCTTCCCGCTCGCGAGTGAGCACGGTGGATCGCGCCGACACGAGGTTGATTTTGGCATCGATCAGCTCGTTTTCGGGCAAGCCTTCCAAGGAGGCTTGGTTTTCAGCCCAGTAGGCGCGCTCCTCCTCCGAAAGCTTCAGCATTTGGTCGAGTTCGTTCTGGAACCTGCTTCTCAGGATGTCGCGCAACTGCTTGGCCTCCACGAGAGCCGGCCACTTCGGCAGATAGCGCTTCTCCATACCGGCGATGTCTCTTTCCGCAGCCCGTATTTCGGTGCTCAGTTCCAAGCACCGGTTGTACAGACGGACGGTGTTCTCGATCTTGAGCAGACGGTCTTTGATTTCGGAGGAGTTGTTCAAGATGTAGTCCAAGGCGTATTCCGACGAGCCGGCCACCCGCTGATCGGTGGATTTCTCGTAGGCCTCGATCAGGGAAGTCAGGATGTCCCGGGCGATTTCGGGATCGCTATGCCTCGCGCTCAAATCGATCAGAGTGGTGTCGCGCCGCCAACGCACCGTGACCCAGTGGCGCATCATGTTGCCTGCGTCCGCCGGACCCAGCTCGGCGGTTGATACGACGGTGTCCCGCTGCCATGGCAGCTTGAATTTCCTCGGCACGATGTCTTCGCGTTCGGAGAACTGCTCGCTTTCGGCGACCTTGGCATAGAGCGCCGGCGTCTTCAGCCGCTCCGAAGTCGAGAGCATCTCGGCCGCCCCAGACATGCTGAACCGTTCTTTCTCAGCGACCTCGGCGGCTTCGCGCTTCACCCTGAGGATGTCGATGGTGGCTTCCGACTGGTAGGTTTTGGGCGTATTGGAATAGACGAACTGTCCGAGCAGCCATCCCAGCAGCAGCAGCACGAGGGGAATCCAAAAGCGTTGCAGCACCCATCGAAAGTAATCGCGCATCCCTTTCGAGGAGGAGGGATCGGAGGGGGGCGAGGAATAGGCGAATTCGTCTTCGTTTTGGTACGAGAATCCCATGCTGGATTGGAGAAGGAGGGGCGGGACGTTGGAAAGAGGGAAACCCCGCCGCACCCGAGGCGGCGCGGCGGCAAATCTAGAACAAGCTTTCGGGCACGGAGATGGTGTCGTTGGCTTGGAGCATGAAGGGCTTGCTCCCGTCCCGCTGCATTTTAGTGACGTTCAATTCGAAGGTCTGGACGCCGGACGCGGTGACACGGCGCACCACGACCCTGCTCCCCCGGGCGACATCGGAGAACCCTCCGGCGGAAGCGATGGCCCCGATCACGTCGAGCGGCGCTTCCGGGTTCATCTTGATCACGCCGGGGGTTTTGACCGCTCCGATCACCGTGACCGAGACCGGTTCCACAGGCTCCTTCACGACCACGACTTCCGGGGGGACCGCATGGACCACCACCGTGTCGCCGTTGCGCAAGGAAAACACTCGGTCTTTTTCCAAGGAAAGAAAATGCGTTTGGAGATCGCTGCCGACGCGGCGCTTCAATTCGATGCGGTTTTTGTTGGCCCGCTCGGCCAGCCCCCCGGCCGAAGCGACGGAGGTGAACAAGTCCATGGAGTTCCCCTGTTTGAACGAAACTTGGCCGGGAGTCGCCACCTCTCCGATCACCGTGACGGTGTCGGGGGGCAGCTCCGATTCCTTCATCAGCGCGGCGACGACCTGCGCCTCGCGGATGTAGTCCTTTTCCAACTGCTCTTTGATGCGCTCGCCCACTTGGGCGGCGGTGCTGCCCTTGGCGGGGATCGCCCCCAGCAGAGGGAAGACCAGATGTCCATCGACTCCCACGGAAAAAACCCCGCTGAGGGATTCCTCATTGAAGACGTTGATGCTCACCACATCCCCCTCTTTCAGAACCGGGGAAGCGGCAGCCTCCGTCCCCTCGGCACCGGCTTTGGCGAGCCAGCCCGAGACCGCGACACACAGAGCGAGGCGCAGCAACGAGGAGAGGACGGGGCGACGACGCGAAAGCATGAAAGGAGATGGAACGGCCCTTGATTCCTCCAATGGGCGCATGCGCTCAATTCGGCGCGAAGGGCGACACATCCGACAGCGGCCCGGTGACGCTGGACGGATTGACGAAGCGGAGGTTGGTAAAACGCGGGAGAGTCTCCCGATCCACAACGGGGACGTTGATCGTCAGTACTTCCTCTTGCGACGGGGTGCTCAAAGTAAAAGGTTCGCTGGCGACGGTGAACCCGGACGGAAAGGTGACGATGAACTGGTATCGGCCCAAGGGGACGTCTTGGAACACATGGGTTCCGTCGCGTCCCGTGATCCCCGTATCCACCACTTTGTCGTCGGGAAGTCCGACGAGGCGGACGGTGGCGCCCGGCACGAGCGAATCGCTCTCGTCACGGGAGAGGTTCTTGTTGTCGTCCGAATAGACGGTGATCACCACATTGGCGACAGCACCGTCCTGGGCACGCGCGGTCGAGGCGATAAAAAAAGCGGATGCCAAGCTCAGCGAAAGGAAGGCAAAAATTTTCATGGGGCGGAAAGGGATGGGAAGGACGGACGGGAAAGAGGCGGGGATCAATAATGGAATCCGAGGCGTACCCCCACCAAATGCTGCTCGAACTCGACGAAGTTCACGTTCGACTGGTTTTCGTTGTAATGGTAGAACACGCTGAAATCCCCGTGGAGCCTGTCGGTCAGACGCACAGGGCGGGAGAGGTCCACCCCCAAACGGAAATAGTCGTCCTCGCGAGTCGACACCACCCCGACTTGGGAGGCGAAGTAGTCCGCTTTTTCATACCCCACATGGGCACCCAGCACGAAACGACCGGGAAGCTGGTGGGTGCTCTTCAGGCGGAAGCCGGTGCCTTCATAGCTCTCCCCGCCCAAGACGTAGGAAGGGTTGACATCGCGGTAGAACTCCAAATCGAAATGGGTCTTGCCGGTGGCGGCCCATTGCACGCCTCCACGGTAGACGAGAGCTTCGGTGTCGATGCCGCCGGGACCGTCGACGTCCCGGAATTGGGTGCCGACGGAACCGTGGAAGGAAGTCTTCCCCGACATCCGATAGCGCCAACGGAAGGAGGGGGTCACGTAGGTTTGGCGGAGATTGAGGTCGAAATCATCCACCCCCGCCTCCAGACCGAAGCCCAAGTGGGTCTTGGGGGCGAACCCCGGCTGGTGGTACAGGGCGACATCGCCGTAGGTGCGGCTGCCGTCGTTCAGCAAAGTCGCGGCCCTGAAATCCCTGAGCGAATACCCCCCACCGATTTCGAAAGAACCTCGCGGCAACTCCCGGACAAGGCGGGCGCTGAGGTCGTAATCGTCGCTTTGGGCACGGCGCGCCTCCCGGTCGAATTTGTCGAAATTGACATCGTTGGCATTGTTGGCGTGGTAGTCGGCCTCGAACACGATGCTGGTTTTGGCTCCGTTGAGCCCCAACCGGGTTCCCAAACGGTGCTCCAAGGAGTCGCGTCCGGCGCGGGAAACGGCATCTTCGTAGAGGAAGGCCTGCCCTCGGTAGTCGAGATTCCAGAATGCACCGACGCGCTGCTGATCGCGGCTGCCGATGTCGAACCCGAAATCGAAGATTCCGACAGACGCCCCCGTTCCGTTGGAAAGCTGCGTGGTGTTGGAATTGTACAGGTAGGTCATCCCGGCGATCAGCTCCAAGCGGTAGGGCGGCACGGTGCTCAGGATGTCGTGATTCCCGTAATTCTTCGGATCGACCGGATTTTTGGAATGGTATGCCGGAAAAACAAAACTTGGTGAGTCTCCCGCGCGGACGAGCAGCGCTGGCATTCCCCATGCGATTGCCAAGGTGGCCAGCAGTTGGAGGTCGTTTCTTCTCATAAAAATGGTTGGCTGCCCTTCCCTTACCTTGGGAAGCCGTAGCCCAAACGGGCTTCGTGAATCGTCTGTGCCGACAGGGAATCCGGCGTTTCAGGGGCGGGAACGGCACGCGACCGGATCCCCAATTCGTCTGGGACGCCCCCCCATTTGGCGATGGCGCCCAAGACCACCGGATAGAAGCATCGGGTGATGCGCCTCCACTGGTGTTGGCTGAGGGAAGACGGGCAATGCAGCGCCCACACCAAGGAATCGCTCAGGTTGTGGTTCAGCAGGCGACTTTCCCCGCCTCCCGGCGAACCCGGCCCGGCATCGAGAGGCGCCCGCCCGCGGAGGTTCAACTTGTTGAGCGCCGCCTTCAACTCCCCCCAGAAATGGGAAGGGTCTTCGGCCCACTCAAGATCGTGGGCCAACACTTGCGAAATGGCGTAGGCGTAGCGGACATGCCTCCTCGTCGCCAGCATCCCGGAGAGGCAGTCCTTGATTTTCTTCAAATTGTGCGGGAGCTGCAAGCGGCGGAGGACCACAGGAAAGACCACCAACATCACACCGCCGACGATGGGGAGGGCGTATGCAGGGGAGAAGAACACGGCGAAGCTCAACGCGGAAAGGGCGGCGAAAACTCCATAGGTCGCGAACAGCAGCTTGCGCTTCGAGAGGCCGATGGCTTGGAGGCGATGGTGCAGATGGAGGGCATCCGGAGCCATCAAGGGAACCCCGGAAAGCCCCCTGCGGATCACGGCGAGGCTGGTGTCGAGAATGGGGAAGCCCAAGGCCACCACGACCGCCAAAATGACGCTCGACACCGTGCCTTTCTGGGAGGCGATCAACGCGACCGAAGCCACGAAATATCCGATGAGGTAGGCCCCTCCATCCCCCATGTAGATCCTCGCGGGAGGGAAGTTGAAGCGGAGGAACGCGAGAAAGCCCCCCAGCATCATCACGGAAACCAGCAGAATGGGGGCATTGCCCATGGAGTAAGCCATGGCCGCGAGGAGGATCGCAAGAAACAGGCCGAGCCCGCCAGCGAGTCCATCCATGCCGTCGATGAGGTTGAACAAATTCGGGATCGCGATGAACCAGAGGATCGTGAGAAGCAGGGCGAAACCGCCGGTATCAACCGAGTGCTGCCCGATAGGATTGGTCACGATGTCGATGGACATTCCCGAAAGGTAGGCTCCCGTCCCGACGAGAATCTGGACGAGAAGTTTGGCCATAGCGGGGATTCCGCACAAATCGTCGGCGAAGCCGAGCCAGAACAGGGCGGAACCCAGCAGGAAGAACGACCAGAGGGAGACGCCACCGATCTCTCCGGAGCCAAGGAGGCCCAAAGCAGCGAGGCAAGCCAGCAGGAACACCGCGTAAAACGCCAAGCCGCCCACGCGGAGAACCGGGACCGACTGGCGTTTGCGATGCCCGTCCGGATGATCCACCCCCCGGCGAAGGGACCAGAGGCGCATGGTGAGCTTGATGACGGCAAAAGCAATCCCCAGTCCCAGGGCGAGCAATCCCAGCAAAGCGTCGGAGCCGTAGAGCCAAGCCTCCTGCGCAGAGGGCACGGAAGCCGCATGAGAGCCGCCGATCTCCACAGCGCCAGCGCCTTTTGGCTGGAGGAGCCAAAAGCCGCCCAAAGCCACTGGGCTTATCAAGCTTGCTCTTTGAACTCTCATTTTAACAAAAAAACAGGCGGATCCACAAATGCGTCCAGCTTGGAGGACGGCACGAAAATCCCGGCAATAGAGCAGGAAAACAAAATTGCTCAAGAAGTATTTGTGTCTCGAAAGCGACAAAATCCCCACATTTTTAAAAACCACACTCCACGGCAGCGGCAGGGACGCGAAGCCGATGGCCTGCCGCTCGACCGTTCGCCGAGAGCTGGCGCACCTACAATAGCCGTTCCCCCACAACGCCTCGGCATCGTCCATCCCCTTCGGAGGGGGAGTCACCGTCGATCGAGGCAACGTCCGCCCCCCTCACTCGCCAGCCGCCAAGATCGCCTCGGCCACGGTCTTGACGCCGGTGGGCTGATAGGCGTCGAAGGGGCCGTCGGGGCCCCCTTGCGGCCAAGTGGCGGGATCGGCGTAACGTCCATCGTCCCCGTATTCCTGCTTCAATCGGGCGAGCTCGGCCTTCAGCTCCGCGAACTTGGCGGCGATTTCGGGCTTCTTCGCCTCCTCGGGCGAATGGATCAGGTTGTGCTGCTCGGTCGGATCGGCGACGAGGTCGAAGAGTTCGTAGGCGTCCTGCTTCCAGTAATGGATCAGCTTGTGCGTCGCCGTCCGCACGCCGTAGTGCGCAGCGGTGTTGTGGTGGCCGGGATCGTGGTAGTAGCGGTAGTAGACGGAGGTCCGCCAGTCCGGCGGCGTCTCGCCGCGCAGCAGGGGGGCGAAGGAGCGGCCCTGCATGGAGTCCGGCACGGGCAGTCCGGCGAGGTCGAGGAAGGTGGGGGCGAGGTCGATGTTCGCCACGAAGGCTTCGGGCGCGATGCCCGCCTCGATGCCGGGACCTTTGGCGAGCAGGGGGACGCGCAGGCCGGGTTCGTACATGAAGCGCTTGTCGTAGAGACCGAGGTCGCCGAGATACCAGCCGTTGTCGGCAGAGTAGATGACGATGGTGTT
>DDTJ01000023.1 GCA_002344525.1 Akkermansiaceae bacterium UBA2367 | reverse complement strand
TCCAGAAATCCAGCTCACCTCAGAAGCCATCCGCCTCAACCAAGCGTCGCCGAATCTCCCCACGAGCTACCAGGACAGCCGCCGCTTCGATCAGATCGACCAATTCTACTTCGGCATTAACCACTATTTGAACGGCGACGATCTGAAAGTGATGTATGGCGTCGAGCACACCCGCGCGGGCGGAGCCGGCGCAACCCGTCCGGTCAGCGAGGAGGATGCCTGGGCCTTCCGGGTCCGAGTGCAGCTCCGCCTGTGAAGCCGATCCTTCCTGCGAAAGCCGTTTTTCCGACCGAACCCTCTTGCTTCGCGCACCGGACCCTGTTGATTGCGGGCCGCGCATGGTCCTCCGCTCGCTCAACCTGAATCATTTTCGCTGCTTCGAGTCGCTGCGGCTCGGGCTGGAGCCGGGGATCACGCTTTTCCACGGGGACAACGCCCAAGGCAAGACCTCCATCCTTGAGGCCGCTTGTGTCCTCCTGCGCCTCCAGAGTCCGCGCACCGCGCACCTCGGCGACTGCGTCTGCTTCTCCGGAAAGGCCTTCGCCGTCGGGGGCAGGCTCGAAGGGCCGGCGTCCACCGAGCTGCGCCTGCAATATCGCGAAAGCGGACGCCGCCTCCTCGTCGACGGCGAGGCGCAGAAGGGCGGGGCCGGCTACCTGCGCCACAGCGCCCTCGTCGTGTGGATGGCGAACGACGACCTCGCCCTCGTGCGCGGGGGCGGGGAGGGGCGGCGGCGCTTTCTCGACTTCATGGCCTCGCAGCTTTTCCCCGGCTACCGCGAGGCGCTCAAGGCCTACGACAAGGCGCTGCGCTCGCGCAATTTCCTCCTCAAGCGGGACGCCTCGCCGAAGTGGCCGCAGATCGACGCCTACTCGCGGCTGCTGCACGACTACGGGCAAGTCATCTCAAGCTGCCGCCGCGTCCTCGTGGAAAGGCTCCAGCCCCGCGCGGCGGACGCGCAGACCCGCATCGGCGGCGCGCGGGAGACCCTCGGCATCGCCTACGAAAGCGCGAGTGGGGAGAACGACGATCTCCTCGCCCGGCTCGAATCGAAGCGCGACGAGGAGATGCGCCGCCGCCAGACCGCGGCCGGGCCGCACCGCGACGACCTCCTCTTGACGCTCAACGGCATGCCTGCGGCCAAGTTCGCGAGCGAGGGCCAGCAGCGCACCCTCGCCCTCGCCCTGAAGCTGGGGCAGACGAACCTCTTCTTGGAGACAAGGCAGGAGGCCCCTGTGATGCTCATCGACGACGTCTTCGGCGAACTCGATCCGGGGCGGCGCAACGCCCTCATGGCGAACTGGCCGGCGGCCTCGCAGAAGCTCATCACCACGACCCATCTCGACTGGCTCGACGAGGGCTTCCGGGACGCCGCGAGGCTCCGCGTCACGGGGGCGAGGGTGGAGTGAGGTTAAATCCAAAATCCGGAGCCGCCCCTCCTCCGACCCCGGCTTCCGGCGGGGAGAGACAAAAGGAAGATAGGATGCTTCCGGGGCGGATTGAGCAGGTGGCTGGCCACGTCACCCTGTTTTCGGAGAGGACATCAAGCGGGAGCGGGAAGCCGAGCTGCCAAGGACCAAAGGAAAGCTTGAATTGAGAACGCGTTTTGCGCTAGTCTGCGCGGCATGGATCTCCGCGCCTTCGCCTTGCTCGTCTTCGCGATTCCCTCCCTGCATGCCGAACCGGTGCGCGAGGAGCTGCTCGCAGCGATGAAACGTGCTACGACCCGCTTCATGGAGCAGGCCGCAGTCGAGGGGGGCTACGTCTACTACGTCACCTTGGAAGGGCGGCGTCTCGGTGAGGGGGAGGCGACGGCGACGGAGATCTGGGTGCAGCCTCCGGGGACTCCGGCGGTGGGCGAGGCCTTCCTCGACGCCTTCGCCGCCACCGGTGATCCATTCTATTTCGAGGCCGCGACGCAGGCGGGCCATGCCCTCGCCTACGGCCAGCTCGAATCGGGCGGCTGGCGCAACTCCATCGACTTCGATCCCTCCGGGCCGCGCGTGGACCGGTATCGGGACGGGAAAGGAAAGGGAAAGAATCTTTCGACCCTGGACGACGACATCTCCCAAGCGGCCCTGCGTTTCCTCATGCGCCTCGACGAGGCGGGCGGGTTCAAGGACGGCCGGGTCCATGGGGCGGTGGAATACGCCCTGCCGCGCCTCCTCGCGGCGCAATATGCCAACGGTGCCTTCCCCCAAGTCTGGGCCGGTCCCGTGCCGGACCGTCCGGTGAGGAAGGCATCCTTCCCCGACTACGACTGGCGCAGCGAGGGGCGCATCAAGGAATACTGGAACGAATACACGCTCAACGACGGGCTCGCCACGACCCTGACGGACACCCTGCTCCTCGCCCACCGGATCTACGGGAAAGCGGAGTGCCTCGACGCCCTGCGGCGCTTCGGGGATTTCCTCCTCCTCGCCCAGCTTCCCGATCCCCAGCCAGCTTGGGCGCAGCAATATGGCCCTGACATGCATCCCATCTGGGCGCGCGCCTTCGAGCCGCCGGCGGTGAGCGGGCGCGAATCCGAGGATGCCATGATCGCCTTGCTCAAGATTGCCGCAGCGACCGGCGAGGAGCGATACACCGCCCCCATCGTGCCTGCGGTGAAGTATCTCGAAAGCTCCCTGCTGCCCGATGGACAGCTTGCGCGCTACTACGAGATGAAGACGAACCGGCCGCTTTACACGAAGCGCAACGGCAAGGCATACGAACTCACCCACGACGACAGCGACCTGCCCGGTCACTACGGCTGGAAGAACCCCTCGCGCCTCGAATGGATCAAAAGCGCCTATCGCGCCCACCTCGCGGGGCGTCCGATCGAAGAAGCCCTCGCTCCGCCGCCTCCGGTCGATGGAGCGGAGGTCGCGAAACGCCTTGCCGCCCTCGACGCCGAAGGCCGCTGGATCAGCGTGCATGGCGGAGACGATACCCGGCTCGTCGGCCAGCCGAAGTTCGCGTCGGGCGAGCGCTATCTCAGCAGCGCGGTCTTCGTGGAGAATCTCGGAGCCTTGAGTTCCTTTCTGGCGAAGCGGGCACCGCGTTGATTTCGTGAGAGAACCCCGCATCGGGCCGCCCTCTCATGCCGTCTCGGGCTTCAGCGGATTGGCCATCTTTTCGGGGCTGAGGAGGTCGTCGAGCCGCTCCTGGCTCATCCAGCCTTTCTCCAAGACGAGCTCGTAGACGCCGCGTCCGGTGGCGAGGGCCTCCTTCGCGATGGAGGCGGAACGCTCGTAGCCGAGCACGGGGTTCAGGGCGGTGACGATGCCGATGGAGTTCTTGACGTAGCTCTCGCACCGCTCGCGGTTCGCGGTGATGCCCTTGACGCAGCGGGTCGTGAGGACGATGGCCGCGTTCTTCAGGAGCATGAGGCTGCTGAGGAGGTTGTGGGCCATGATGGGCTCGGCCATGTTCAGTTCGAACTCGCTTGCCTCGGCGGCGAGGGAGACGGTGAGGTCGGACCCGATGATCTGGTAGCAGATCTGGTTCACCACCTCGGGCAGGACGGGGTTGACCTTGCCGGGCATGATGGACGAGCCCGGTTGGAGCGGCGGCAGGTTGATCTCGGCGAGCCCGCAGCGCGGACCGGAGGAGGCCCAGCGGAGGTCGTTGCAGATTTTCGAAAGCTGGATTGCAGTGACTTTCAGGGCGCTGCTCATCATCGCGAAGTCGGCGGCGTCCTGGGTCGCCTCGACGAGGTCGTCGGCGAGGACGACGGCGCGTCCGCTGATCTCGGCGAGCTTCGCGGTGCAGAGCTCGGCGTAGCCGCGCGGGCTGTTCAGGCCGGTCCCGATCGCGGTCGCGCCCATGTTCACGACGAGGAGGTCGTCGGCGACGCGTTCGAGTCGGCGGATGCCGTCGCCGAGCATGGTGGCGTAGGCGCTGAACTCCTGGCCGAGGGTCATGGGCACGGCGTCCTGGTTCTCGGTGCGGCCCATCTTGAGGACGTCGGCGAATTCGTCGGCCTTTTCCCGGAAGGCTTTTTGCAGCACGCCGAGGGCGGAGACGGCTTCGTGGGTCGCGGAGACGACGGCCAGCTTCACGGCGGTGGGATAGACGTCGTTGGTCGATTGCGAGCAGTTGACGTGGTCGTTCGGGTGGCAATGCGAGTATTCGCCCTTTTCGTGGCCGAGGATTTCGAGGGCGAGGTTCGCGATGACCTCGTTCGCGTTCATGTTCGACGAAGTGCCGGCACCGCCCTGGACCATGTCGACGACGAACTGCTCGTGCCGCTCGCCCGCGAGGATGCGGTCGCAGGCGTGCTCGATCGCACGGGCGATGGCCGGGTCGAGGACGCCCAGCTCCGCGTTCGCCGAGGCGGCGGCCTTTTTCACTTGGGCGAAGGCGTGGACGAGGTGCTGGAAGTGCGAGAGGCGGATGCCGGAGAAGGGGAAGTTCTCCACCGCCCGCATCGTCTGGATGCCGTAGTAATGGGCGTTCGAGACCTCGCGCAGGCCGAGGGAGTCGTGCTCGGTGCGGTAGCTCGCGACGGGCGCGCGGTGATGGTCCGCGCGGAGGAGCATCTCGGTGGTCTCGCGGAGGCGCAGGGCGACGCGGCGGGCGGCGCGGGCGGTCATGCGGTAGAAGATCTCGGGCTTCTCCTCGCGAAAGGTCTCGATCGCCTCGCGGTCCACGGTCCAGACCTCGGTCTCCTCAAGGGCGAGGCCGGAAACGCTGTGGGCTAGCTCGTCGATAAAGAGGGTCTCGCCGATCATCGCACCCTCTGTGAGGCAGGCGACGGTGACGCTCCGCCCCGCGAGGCCGCGCAGGAGGCTGATGCGCCCGCGCAGGACGATGCCGAAGAAACGCCGCGGCGCGGACTGGTGGAAGAGGTAGTCGCCCGCCGGGAAGACGCGGTTTTGTCCGAGGGCGACAAAGCGGGTCAGTTCCTCGACCGAGACGCCCATGTCCTTGGCGACGAGGGCGATTTGTTCGGGGGTGATTTTCATGGTCAGGCGGGCTGCTGCTGCGAGATGCAATGGATCGCGCCGCCTTCGCGGACGATGTCGAGGGCGTGGATGGGGACGATCTCGCGTCCCGCGAACAGTTCCCCTAGCAAACCCACCGCGTTCCGGTCCCGTTTCTCCTGTCCGAAGATCGGGACAAGGACGGCATCGTTGAGGATGAGGAAATTCACGTAGCTGGCTGGCAGCACGGGGAGCCGCCAGCCGGGGACCTGGCAGGCCTCGGGCAGGTCGATCTCAACGATCTCGGGCCGCGAGCCGTCGGGAAGACGGAAGTCGCCAAGGCGCTCGCGGTTTTCGGCGAGGACGCGATGGTTCGGGTTGCCGCCGTCCGTCTCGCGCGAGATGACGAGGGTCGAGTCGTTGACGAAGCGGGCGATGTCGTCGATGTGCCCGTCGGTGTCGTCGCCCTCGATCCCGGAGGCGAGCCAGAAGATTTCGTCCATGCCGAGGAAGGACTTGATCCGCTCCTCGATCTCCTCGCGCGAGAGGTGGGGGTTGCGGTTGGGATTGAGAAGCACGGCTTCGGTGGTGAGGAGCTGGCCGAGGCTGTTCTGTTCGATGGAGCCGCCTTCGAGGATCATGCCGCCCACGAAGCGCGGCAGGCCGAGGGTTTCGGCGATGCGGGAGGGGATCTGGTCGTCCTGTTCGTAGGGGCCGAACTTGTCGCCCCAGCCGTTGAAGCCCCAGTCGGTCACGGCGATCTCGCCGGTCTCGCGGTGTTTCACGAAGAGCGGGCCGTGGTCGCGGCACCAGACGTCGTCGTTGGGGTGGTCGTAAAGCTCGACCCGGTCGGCGGCGGCATGGGCGCCGAGGATCTGGCGACGGATCGCCTCGTGGCGGGCGGCGGGAGCGTTGAGGCGGATGGGTTGGTAGCGGCTGATGGCGGCGGCGATCTCGGCGAAGACGTCTTCGACCTTGGCGAGGGTTTCAGGCCAGCAGTCGGGATGGCCCGAGGGCCAGGAGAGCCAGATAGCGGACTGGGGGGCCCATTCGGCGGGCATTTGGTAACCTAGGGATTTTGGGGTCATCGTATCGATCTCTTACTCTTTACTCTTACCTCCTTACTCTTATTCCTGATGGATCACAGGCGTTCTTCGGGACAAGGCGGGGAGTAAGAGGTAAGAGTAAGGAGTAAAGAGTAAGAGGGGAGAATCAATAGCCGACTTCAAGGTCGCGGAGGCTGAACCATTCGTCCTCATCTCCCTCGCGAACGCGAGGGGAGGATTCCTTCTCATCAAGGCGTCGGTTCAAGCTCTCCCGAAGGCGCACGAGGAGATTGACGGTCTCCTCGATCAAGCTTTTCCCTTGAGCGATCCTTTCGACAGGGGCAGCCCCTTTCGCGCAAGCCACGTCGAGGCAGGCCGCGCATTCGAGAGAGGAGCCGTAGGCGATGTCGAGAAAACGAATCCTGTCCCGGATGGAGAATTTTCCGTTCCCTTCCGCGATGTTCAGCGGAGCGCTGATGGAAGCACGGTCGAGTTGAGATCGGATTTCGCCCTTGAGCTTCGTTTCCTCCATGAATCGATCCGCCCAGGCGACGAATTCGATGGAGCGTTGGTAGACGATGAGACGTTCGTGATCGAGTGGCATGGGGTTTTTGGGTTTGGGGTTGTCAAATCTCATACTCTTTACTCTTACCTCCTTACTCTTACTCCTGATGATCACAGGCGTTCTTCAGGTCAGGCCGGGGAGTAAGAGGTAAGAGCAAGGAGTAAAGAGTAAGAGAACGCTGGCGCGTTGGTCAATCGAGCCACCGCTTTGTCACCGCCTCGTAGCTGTCGATCCTCCGATCCCGGAAAAACGGCCAGATATTCCGAAACTCCTCCAACTGCTCCAGATCGCAGACCACAGCCTCGGCCCTTTCCTCCTCGACGGGAGTGCGGGCGATCACCTCGCCGTAGGGGTTGGAGACGAAGGACTGGCCCCAGAAAACCGTGTCGCCCTCGCGGCCGACGCGGTTCGCGGCGGCGACGAAGCAGCCGTTGGCGACGGCGTGGCCTTTCTGCACGGTCTCCCAGGCATTGTGCTGGGCGGGGCCGAGGGTCTCGCGCTCCTCCGCGAGCCAGCCGATCGCGGTGGGGTAGAAGAGCACGTTCGCCCCCTGCATCGCGGTGAGCCGCGCCGCCTCGGGATACCACTGGTCCCAGCAGATGAGAACCCCGATCTTGCCGAAGGCGGTTTCCCAGATGCGGTAGCCGAGGTCGCCGGGAGTGAAGTAGAACTTCTCGTGGAAGCCGGGGTCCTCGGGGATGTGCATCTTGCGGTACTTGCCGAGATAGGTCCCGTCGGCGTCGAGCACGGCGGCGGTGTTGTGGTAGAGCCCGGTGGCTCGCTTCTCGAAGAGCGGCAGGACGACAACGACTCCGAGCTCCTTCGCGATGGAGGCGAAGCGCTCCGTCGTGTTTCCGGGGATGGCCTCGGCGTAGCGGAAGAGAGCGGGGTCCTCGCGGCGGCAGAAGTAGAGGGTCGAGCACATCTCCTGCAGGCACACGACCTGCGCACCCTTCGCGGCGGCGGCGCGGACGAGGCGCTCGGCGCTGTCGAGATTGACGGACGGATCCTCCACGGCGGCGAACTGGGTGAGACCGATGGTGAGTGTTTTCATCTTAGATTGGAAAAAGGGACCGCTGCTTGACGCGGATCGACGCTGATTTTCAGGAAAAGGGGAAGCGTTGAGGGGCGTCCGTTCGCGGGTTCAAGTTCATCCGCGCTAACTGACGGTTTCCGTGCGAAAGCGCAAGGAAAACGATGGAGTTGGAGTGAGGCCTCACTCCACCCATCCCCGCACCCGCAGCCAGTCGGCGGCGCGGGCCGTCCAAGTGTCGATGACCGATCCGGGCCGGGTGCGGATGCCATAGCCGTGGCCGCCGTTCTGGTAGACGTGGAGTTCGCCGGAAACGCCGTGCGCCTTCATCCCGAGGTAGATCAGGGCCGCGCCGAGGGAGGAGGACTGGTCGTCGTCGGTGTGGACGAGGAAGCCCGGCGGCATCTTCGCCGAGGGGACGATCTGCGGCATCAGTTTGCCCGTGGCCTCGTCGGCGACGCGCCAAGGGTAGATCAGGAGGGAGAAGTCGGGGCGGAAGTTCGCTTCGTCGACGGCATCGACTGGCTCGTAGGCCGCCGTTTCGCTGGTGAGATGGATCGCCGCGACTTGGCCTCCGGCGGAGAAGCCGAGCAGACCGATCTTGGCCGGGCCGAGCCCGAGATCGGCGGCGTGGTGGCGCAGGTGGCGGATGGCCCGCTGCGAATCTTGGAGCGGCCGTTTCCATGGCTCCGCCTTCGCCGCGGCTTCGGCCTCGGGTTCGAGTCCGGTGATGGTGCGGTAGTTCAGGACCCAGGCGGAAATGCCGAGACCGTTGAGCCATTCTGCCGCCTCGGAGCCTTCGAGATTCGGCACGACCCGTCCGAATCCTCCCCCCGGCAGGATGAGGACGCCGACGCCCTGCGATTTCTCCTTCGGGGCGGGATAATGCGCGAGGGTCGGTGCGGTGATGCTCTCGACGCGGAGGATGGGTGGCTTGTCCTCGGGACGGAAGGGGAGTTCCGTGCCAGTCTTCCTCGTCGTTTCGCCGGGGGCGAGATCGGGCCAGAGCGGGAGGGGTTCGGCGAAGGCTGGCAGGGCGAGGGCGGTGGAGAGGGAGGCGAGGATGGTGGACAGGGACTTCATGCGCTTAGCATAGGCACAAGACGACCCTCCAAGGCAAGACGGGAATTGCGGATTTGCCGGGAGATCGTTCGAAAAACCACGCTCCCGCCGGAACTGCGGGCTTCCTCTGCCCATCGAAAGAGGATAGACTCCCCTCCATGAGCCGCCGCTCCAAGCTGGTGGGATCGCCTTCGTCCTCCCTGCGGGGACGGGTGGCGCGACCGCCTTTCCGGGGGATCCCCGGGAATACGAGACTCCGACATCACACGCCGCGCGGCCATAGGGGCGCCAGCCTCGACGCCCGACCGGCCGCGCCGGGCGGGGACGCGTTGGAGCGGCGGCTCTCTTTCTCCGCCGGGCGATGAGTGCGGGCACCGTCGATCCGATCCGGGAGGCATCCGGGCAGTTGGCCTCGTGGCTGCGGTTCCGGCTGACCTCGGGCAGTCCGTCTCTCGACGAGGCTGTGGAGAGCGGGATGCCCGGAGCTTGGCCCGGCAAGGCTTCCTTCATCCAGCGCCTCGGCAGCGCCCGAGCCATCGTCCGCCGCGACGAAGCCGACCTCGCCGACCGCATTGCCTCCGATCCTTGGTTCCGGCGATGGGGTGCGGAACGGGTGCGCCGTTGGAGGCATCTCCCGCAGCCAGCGGAAATGGTCGCCCGCTGGGAAGGGCTGCCGATTCTGAACGGTGTCGCCGATCTGGCGGACTGGCTGGGAATCCCGGCTCTCGGCGAACTGCATTGGCTGGCCGGGATCGAACGCGGCGGCGAGGAGGTCGGCGGGCGGCTGGGCCACTACACCTACCGCTGGATTCCGCGAAAGCACGGTGCCTCGCCGCGTCTCCTGGCCTCGCCCAAGCCGAGACTGAAGGCGGCGCAGCATCGCATCCTGCGCGGGATTCTCGAACGGGTGCCCTTGCACGACGCGGCCCATGGGTTCCGCCGAGGTCGTTCGATCCTCACCTTTGCCGAAGTCCATGTCCGTCGCGATTGCGTGCTGCGGGCGGACTTGGCGGAATTCTTCCCCTCGATCCGCTTCGGGCGGGTTGCCGCCTTTTTCGAGACGGCGGGCTATCCGTCCAGCGTGGCCCGGCTCCTCGCCGGATTGTGCTGCCATGCGCCGCCCCGGTCGCTCGTCCGGGAGGCAGGGCTCCCGCCCTCCGAGGTGGCGCGTTGGACGAGACCCCATCTGCCACAGGGTGCGCCCACTTCGCCGGCACTGTCGAATGCCCTCGCCTTCCGCTTCGACCGTCGGCTGGCGGGACTCGCGGCGGCGGCGGGTGCGGACTACACGCGCTATGCCGATGATCTCGCCTTCAGCGGCGGAGACGGTCTGCGCCGGGGTGCCGCGCGCTTCCTCGACCGGGTCGCGGCCATCGCGTTGGAGGAGGGATTCGAACTGAACTACCGCAAGAGCCGGGTGATGCCTGCCTGCGCCCGCCAACGCCTCGCCGGGGTGGTCGTGAACGAGAGGCCGAACACAACTCGGGCGACCTACGACGAGCTGAAGGCCATCCTGCACCGATGGGAGACCCGCGGTCTCGCAGCCTGCGCCGGGGACGATCCCGTTTTCGCCGAACGGCTCCTCGGCCGCATCGCCGCTCTCGGGCAACTGAATCTGGAAAAGGGCGGAAAGCTGCGGCTGCGTTTCGAGCGGCTGCGTTCCGCATGAGCCGTCCCAACAAAAAAGGCCCCCGTCGCCGGGAGCCTTTCTCGTGTGTGGGGCTTTGCGGAAGCCGCGCCAAGGGCGCTCAGTAGTCCAGCGCCACGCTGCCGGAGCCGTCGGGGATGAGGTGTTCGCTCCCGGCGGCGAGGCAGGAGGAGGCTCGCTCCAGCCACTGCGTCACTTGCACTTCCGCGAAGCGGGGAAGGGAGGAGGGCTGGTTGAGGGCCTCGGGCAGGTCGATGCCCGCGTTGTCGAGGGCGGTGCGGAGCTCGTCGGAGAGGCCGGGGATCTCGACCTCGTTCGCGCCGAGGTAGCGGATCGCCTTCTCCGCCGGGCTGCCCTTCCACTTGATCTCGTTGCGCTTGTCGCCGGGGAGGTGGGCGATGACGTAGTTCGCCTGGTCGGCGAAAATCTCGGCGAGGTCGCAGATCTCCTCGTTGCACCGCTCGCTACGGGTGTCGGGGATGACGAGGGTCATCTCGGCGTCGATCTCGGCGAGGAGGTTCTCCAGATCCTCGGACTCGAAGAGGTCGCCCCAGTTGCGGGCGGCTCCGGTATGGACGTCGAGGACGACCGCGTCGTGGCGGTCGATCGCGGCGATGAGTTGAGAGACTTCGAACTGGTCTTCCAGATCCCAGAACTCTCCCGGGAAGGAATCCGTCATGTCCATCTCGTTGGAGGTCACGAGGAGGTGCTTCACTTCCTCGGCCTTGAGGTGGTGGGAGAGCGCCCGCGCGAGGGCGGACTTGCCGGAGCGCTCCAAGTCATTGACGACGACGATTAACTTTTTCATGGCAAATCAGACTCTACGACCTCATTATAAATTTTATGATTTTCAGCGCAAGCTAAAATTTAAGATAACCTAAAAATAAGATAATTTCCAGATTTTTGAGTTGGGGTTGAGATCGGTCGAATCGGGGTAAGGAGGGGTTTGTGTTTCGGGTTCGAGTCCGCCGTGGCGAATTCTCTCCGGGTATTCGACGGACACAGACCTTGCCAAATCGGAAAATGTTCAAAAATTCGACGCGGCCATCTGGCTTGCCGCCTCCGGTGGCCCTGCCCCAGGATTTCCGGATCTCCGCCTCCCGTGAAAGGCGGGGGCTTTGGAACGAAGTCTGCGTATCGGGGGAAGGTGTCGTGCGGTGAGGTGACGGGCTTTTTCTTTGACGGGTCTGGAATCCCCTCTAGTGTAGCCCCCCGCTCCTAACCGCGGAGCATTCGACCTCCGGGGCCGCTCCCAAGGCGTGTCCCATCTTACTGAAACACGCTACTCCCACATCTATGGCCTCCTATGGAATCAACGGCTTCGGGCGCATCGGACGCATGGTCCTCCGCGCCATGTCCGACGAACAGCTCAAGAAAGTCGTCGCGATCAACGACCTCACCGACAACAAGACCCTCGCCCACCTGCTGAAGTACGACTCCACCGCCGGGCGCTACCACGGCACGGTCGAGTATGACGACGAGTCCATCACCGTGAACGGCCACCGCATCCTCGCGACCGCCGAGCGCGACCCCGCGAACCTCGACTGGACGGGCAAGGGCGTCGCCGTTGTCCTCGAATCGACCGGCTTCTTCGTGGACCGCGCCGGGGCCGGCAAGCACCTCGAAGCGGGCGCGAAGAAGGTCATCATCTCCGCTCCGGCGAAGGACCCCGACCTCACCTTCTGCATCGGGATCAACTCCGGCCTCTACGACGCCGACAAGCACCACATCATCTCGAACGCTTCCTGCACGACGAACTGCCTCGCGCCGATGGCGAAGGTCCTCAACGACTCCTTCGGGGTCGAGAAGGGCTTCATGAGCACGATCCACTCCTACACCGGCGACCAGCGCCTCCTCGACGCACCGCACAGCGATCTGCGCCGCGCCCGCTCCGCCGCCGAGAACATTGTGCCCTCCAGCACCGGGGCGGCCTCGGCCATCGGCCTCGTCATCCCCGAGCTGAACGGCAAGCTCCAAGGCGGTGCCTTCCGCGTCCCCACCCCGACGGGTTCGGTCACCGACTTCAGCGCGATCCTTTCCAAAGAAGTGACCGCCGCCGACATCAACGCCGCCTACAAGGCCGCCGCCGAAGGTCCGCTCAAGGGTATCTTCCACTACACCGAAGACCCCATCGTGCTCAAGGACATCGTCGGCGACCCGCACTCCTGCATCCTCGACGGCAAGCTCACCATGGCGCAAGGCAACTTCGTCAAGGTGGTCGGCTGGTACGACAACGAGTGGGGCTACTCCAACCGCGCCGTCGACGCCATGGAACTGGTCGGCCAAGGGCTTTGATCCCTGCCGTCGGTTTCACTGATCTTTTCCAAGCAAAGGAAGCGCCCCCGACCGCCCGGTTGGCGGGCGCTTTTTCTTCTCAGCGAGACCTTTCACTTTTGACTTCGTTTCACTCCGTCTATCTCCGCTACGCTCCGATTCACCTTTTACCGCGGCCGCAGGCCGCCCCCTTCCGATGTCCAAACTCTCCATCCGCGATCTCCAACCCGCTGGCAAACGCGTCCTTGTGCGCGTCGATTTCAACGTGCCGCTCGACGATTCCCTCCAGATCACCGACGACACCCGCATCCGCGCGGCCCTGCCCTCCATCGAGCATCTCGCCAAGGCGGGGGCGAAAGTGATCCTCATGTCCCACCTCGGCCGTCCCAAGGGCGCGCCGAACCCGAAATACTCGCTGAAGCCCGCCGCCGACCGTCTCGCCGAGCTCACGGACGCGCCCGTGCGTTTCGCCGAGGACTGCGTCGGCGAGAAGGCCGAGGCCGCCGTCGCCGCGCTGAAGGACGGTGAAATCCTCCTCTTGGAAAACGTGCGCTTTTATCCCGGCGAGGAGAAGAACGATCCCGAATTCTCCAAGCAACTCGCCGCCCTCGGCGACCTCTACGTGAACGACGCCTTCGGCACGGCCCACCGCGCCCACGCCTCCACCGCCGGGGTCACGGAGCACCTCAGCCCCTGCGCCATGGGCTTCCTCGTCGAGAAGGAGCTCGAATACCTCGTCGACAAGCTTGAGGAGCCGGCCCGTCCCTTCGTCGTCATCATGGGCGGGGCCAAGGTCTCGGACAAGATCGAGGTTCTCAACCGCCTCATGGGCAAGGCCGACGCCTTCATCATCGGCGGGGCCATGGCCAACACCTTCCGCCTCGCCCAAGGCCACCAGATCGGCAAAAGCCTCGCCGAACCCGACAAGACCGACCTCGCCCTCCAGATCCTCGACAAGGCGGAGAAAAACGGCATCGAATTCCTCCTCCCCGCCGACACGCGTCACACCGCCGAGTTCCGCGACGACGCTCCCACCGAAGTGACCGCCCCTTGGGGCGAAGGCGGGGCCATCCCCGACGACCGCGAGGGCATCGACATCGGCGACCAGGCCATCGCGGAGTTCTCCAAAAAAATCGGCGAGGCTGGCACCATCGTCTGGAACGGCCCCATGGGCGTCTTCGAGAAGCGCGGTTTCGACCTCGGAACGAAGGCCGTCGGCAAAGCCATCGCGGAGAACGCGAAGGCCGTGAAGATCGTCGGCGGAGGCGACTCCGTCACTGCCGCGAACCAGTTCGGTTTCGGCGAAGCGATGGACCACATGTCCACCGGCGGCGGAGCCTCCCTCGAACTGCTCGAAGGCAAGGAGCTGCCCGGCATCGCCGTCCTCGACGAAAAGTGAATACGCACCACCACCCGTGACTCCTGACCCGTGACCCAATCTATGAGCCGCAAAAACATCATCGCCGCCAATTGGAAGATGAACATGGCGCCGTCGGAAGCGGCGGCCTTCCTCGATCCCTTCCTGAAAGCCTTTCCCGAACCGACCCCGGTCGAGATCGTCGTCGCCCCGTCCTTCGTCTCTTTGCCGAAGGCGGCGGAGCTACTCGCCGGGCAGTCAGCCGTCGGACTCTCCGCGCAGAACATGTCGCACGAGAAATCGGGCGCCTTCACCGGAGAGACGAGCGCGGCCATGCTCGTGGAGGTTGGCTGCCAATACGTCATCCTCGGACACAGCGAGCGGCGCTCGCTCTACGGGGAGGACGACGTGGTCATCAACCGGAAAGTCCACGCCACCCTCGCCGCCGGGCTTGTCCCCATCCTTTGCATCGGCGAATCGCTCGAAGAGCGCGACGGTGGGCAGCTTGAATTCGTGCTCTCCCAGCAGCTCGAAGGCAGCCTCGCGGGCATCGACGCCTCGCAGATGCCCGGCATCGTCATCGCCTACGAACCCGTCTGGGCCATCGGCACGGGCCGCACCGCCACGCCGGAGCAGGCGCAGGAGACCCAAGCCTACGTCCGCAGCGTGATCGAGCGCCTTTTCGGCGGCGCGGTGGCGGAGGCCGTGCGCATCCAATACGGAGGCAGCGTCAAGCCGGGCAACGCGGGCGAGCTCATCGCCCAACCCGACATCGACGGCTTCCTCGTCGGTGGTGCCAGCCTCGATCCCGCAAGTTTCGGGGAGATCGTGAAGGCGGGGTTTTGAGGGGGGCTGTGCGACAAAATTTGGAGTGCGCGGACATGTCCGCGCTTTGTTCCGGGGCGACATGTCGCCCCGAGGGAAAGCGGCGTCATGCCGCCGCACTCCAAGGCCCCGCGACGCCCGCGTGAGGTCATTGACTTCGCCTGCAGCTACAAGCCCAGCCTCTCGTCCAACCCCGCCCGCCACTTCCGCGCGGCTTCGTCGGACATGCAGCCGCTGCCGCCGACGTGCTTCTCGTGGAAGGCGACGAGCCTTTCGCGGATCTCGCGCCGCGCCGCTAGCGGGAGCAGTTCGGCCTGCGCGAAGTGCTTCGGCTTCGGACTCGCGTTCTGGGCGACGCAGCGGTAGAGGAAGATGCGGTCGTAGGTGCTGCGCAGGGGCAGGCGACTGAGTTCGCGGAAGGCCTCCCGCAAAATCTCGGGCGTCTCGTCGAACTGGCAGAGGAGATGCGCCAACTCGACCCCGAAGACCCAGTCGGGGCTGCGGTAGCGGTGGGTCGGGTCGTAGACGCCCGCCGTTTCCCACGCGACGATGCCCAGCGTCTGCCGCACGAGGCTGAGAAGGTAGGCGTCCATCGCCTTCTTCCCGAGGTGCTTGCCGCCCTTCCAGAGCAGTTCCGATCCCGCGATCCATCCGGCGGCGAGGAGGGGGTTCGAGGTCATCAGCAGCTTGCCGCCGTGCCAGAGGTAGCGCATCGGGGCGAGGTAGGGCTGCAGTTCCTCGTATTTGCGGTAGACCTTGCTCGCGGTGCGGAGGTTCTCCGAGACCTTGCGCAGGTTCATCTCCTTCACTTCGAGGATGGGCAGCTCTTCGAGCAGGAGGATGATCTGGAGCGAGGCGCGGTTCACCGCCTTGAAGAGGCTTTCCAGATTCAGTTCGAGCAGGGGCAGTTCCGATTCGGGCCGGTAGATGCGGGCGATGGACTCGGTGAAGGAGACGAGGTCGAGGAGCAGTTGCCGCCCTTCGAACTTCCCGCCCGCCCAGTAGACGCCGGACGAGAAGCGCTGAAGGACGAGGTCGGACTCGTGGTCGATGAGCTCGGCGACGCGGGCATCCATGCGCAGGTGGGCCTCGTCCTTCCAGTCGGCGGCGTTGAGGGTCTTGAAATCGGGGAACTCCATCCACTCGCCGTAGGCCATGAGGACGCGCTCCAGATCCCGCCGCTTCGCGTCGAGGCGGTCCGCTTCGCCCCGGATGGCCCGCCGCGCGATCTCGACCAGCTCCTCGTCGCCGTTCCGCCCGTCTCCCGGCGGCTGCGGCGACCTCCAGAAAACAACCGCGATCAACCCTGACAAAGATACCGCGAAGACCGCCCACTTCGCCCAAGCCGGCTCGATCCCGGCGAAAATGGCAAGCGTCGCGAGCGCGGCGAAGAGCAGCCCCGCAAGAAGACGGGCGCCCCGGGCCAAGCGCGAACGCGCTCGCAGCATCGAGTCCTCCTTCATTGGCGCGGGTTTCCCAAGGGATGCCGGAATGCGGCGTCGCGCCCGGCGGGCGGCGGCATGGTTTCCGATCTGCTCCTCTTCGTCATCTGTTGGTTCTATCTTGTCAGATTGGAGACGCGGCTGTAAAAAGCGGGACGGCTTTTGCCCTCGTGCCTTTTCGCGAAAATCCTTCCGCTTTTCCCCCACCCGTTCATGGGCTCCGCATGGATGCGTCAAAGTAGAGTGGGGAATCGGGGAAGTTCAACCCTTCACTTGCCGCTGCCGATGACGACGAGCTTCCCCCATTTCACCGGAGTCCACGCAACGCCATGAGGGACCCGGCCGTTTATTTTGGCTTGGTGTTCCTCGTCCTCTCGATCCAAGGGCTTGTCTGGGGGCTCGGACGCCACTCTCTGGAACTCGATTGGTGGAGGACTCTGCCTTTCGCCTTCCTGCTGCTCTTCGCCTTGCCCATCGCCGCCGCGTTGGGATTGACGCCACTGACGGTGGGACTGTGCTACGCGATTTCCGCGATGCTGGTCTGGAGCCTCGTCGGCTTTTTCTATGAGCCGGAACGATGGCAACGGATCGTGATGAGCGCCGTTCTCCCCGTCTTGGGCATGGTGGCCCTGCCGTTGGGGATTTGGCTCCGCAAAACAATCTTCGGTTGGTAGGCGGGGCTTTCTTCGCATCTGCCAACCCTCTGCGACAGGGGGAACGGGAGCGTTGCCCGTCCTTCAGGCTGGCGCTGGCTTCGACGGCAGCAACTCCTCCGGCACCGCTGCCGGATCGAACTGGCGGGGCCGGTTGCGCGCGATCCAGAGGAGTCCCACGGGGAGCATCCCGAGGATGATGAGGAGCCTCTCCCATGTCCACTCGTTGGCGGAGGAGCCAAAATGCCGGAGCACCGCCACGAGGAGGACGAGGCTGCCGACGAGGAGGGCGGATTGGAACAACCAAGGGTCTTTCCTAGATTATCGCC
>DDTJ01000042.1 GCA_002344525.1 Akkermansiaceae bacterium UBA2367 | reverse complement strand
AGGGGCGGTTCCCAAGATGGCATGGACGGGATTATGACGGTTTCCGCGATTGGAGGCAAGGGGAAAATCCGAAGCTCGAAATCCGAAGTGGCCGACCGCTGATTGACGCGGATCTTCGCTGATTTTTTTGGGCTTGGAAAAATCAGCGGGAATCAGCGAAGATCAGCGGTCGTCGGCGCAATCTCGCGCCTCTTCGCCCTTTCTCCCCTCCCCTCTATCACGTAGGATTCCCAGAGGACCATGACCGCGCCGGAATCCATCAAGTCCGAGTTCCTCCTCCTGCTCTCGCCCGAGACGCATTTCGAGGTGCTCTTCGACCACCTCCCCGGCGTCTCCTTCTTCGCGAAGAACCGGGACTTCCGCCTCGTCGCGGCGAACCGGGCCTTCTGGGAGCGGCTCGGGGCGAAATCCGAGGCCGAGGTGATCGGCAAGCACGACTTCGAGCTTTTCCCCGAGAGCCTCGCCCGCAAGTTCCGCGAGGACGACGAGCAGGTCGTCGCCACGGGCAAGCCGAAGCTCAAGATCGTCGAGCTCTTCTTCAACCGTCAAGGCCTGCCCGACTGGTATTTCACGAACAAGTTCCCCGTCTTCGGCCGCGACGGCTCCGTCGTCGGGGTCATGGGCACGGTGCAGAGCTACACCGGGCGGAAATCGGCCTTCGTCCCGCACCAGCAGATCGACCGCGCCGTCGCCTACCTGCGCGAGCATTTCCACGAACCCGTCAACCTAACCGATCTGGCGAAGCGCACGGGGATGTCGGTGCGCCAGTTCAACCGCCGCTTCCGCGAGGTCTTCGGCACGAACCCGCGCACCTTCCTCGTCAAAACCCGCGTCCAAGCCGCCTGCGAAACGCTGCGCACCAGCGACAAGCCCATCGCCGAAATCGCGCTCGATTTCGGCTTCTGCGACCAGAGCGCCTTCACCCAGCATTTCCGCCGCCACATGGGCCTGACCCCGGCGGCCTACCGGCGGAGGTCGTGAGCGGCGCTCACAGGCCACCCGGCTCCTGGAGGAGCTGGCCGATGCGCTGCAGCAGCCGCCCCGCCGCCCCGCCGTCGAGAATGCGGTGGTCGAAGCTGAGGATGAACTTCGACTCCATCCGGGGGACGAACGCGCCTTTCTCCTCGTCCCACACCGGCATCTTTCGCCCCGCCATCAGGCCGAGGACGAGGTTCTGCTCGGGCAAGGGGATGGGGCTGGCGGCGGTGATGCCGAAAGGCCCCACGTTCGTGATCGTGGCGATGCCGCCGCCCATCGCGTCCTTGGGCAGACGACGCTCTTTCGCGAAGGCGATGAGTCCGTCGTAGGGGCCTTGCAGTTCGGACAGGGTCTTCCGGTCGACCTGGCGGATCACGGGTACGAGGACGCCGTCGTCGGCCTCGACGGCGAAGCCGATGTCGATGGCGTGGGGATGGACGATCTTCGTGCCGATGAGACGACCGGCCACGGCGGTGTTCTCGGAAAGGGCGAGGGCGAGGGCGCGCATCGCGTAGAGGCTGATCCCCGGCTTCGCCGCGACGCTCCTGCGGTGGGCCAGCACGGCGTCCAAGGCCACCGGCACGGTCACGCTGGCGAGGGGGCGGGTCCAGCTCCGCCGCATCGAGTCGGCCACTGCGATGCGCATGGGCGAGGCGTCGGTCATGCGGCTCTGGTCGAGGGCCTTGATGAATTTTTCGAAATCCTCCACGGTGACGCGCCCTCCCGCGCCGCTGCCGGGCAGCCCGGCGAGATCGGCGGAGTTCAGCCCCAGCTCCTCCATGCGGTGGCGGAGGCGCGGGCTGAGGTAGACGCTGGAGCGCACCGGCACGGGCAAGCCGCCCTCCACGGTGGGCTGCACGGCGGCGGGGGCCGAGGGGTCGATGAGATCCTGCTCGGAGACGGCGAAGTGGAGGTTCGCCTCGGATGGCTCGCCGCCGTCCGCCGCAGAGATCTCGGCAGGGCGGATGAGGCCGGCCTTGAGGGCGTCCTCCTCGCTCGCCTCGATGACGGCGATGGGCGAGCCGACCGGGTAGCTCGTGCCGACGAGGGCGGTGATCTCGGCGATGACGCCGCCGCAGGGGGTGGTGACCTCCATCACCGCCTTGTCGGTCTCGACTTCGAAGAGGTTCTGGTCCGCCTTCACCGTCTCGCCGGGCGCGACGAGAATTTCGCGGATGGTCGCTTCGGCGATGGACTCGCCAAGCTGGGGCATGGTGATGGGGAAACGGGGCATGGAAAAGGGGGCGGCGAATCGCCGGGGTCCGATATTTCAGCACAGTGGAGAAAAATGGGGACGCTGCAAGTGCCTCTTGTCGTCTCCGCTCACCTTGGGCGGGGCTTACAGACATGCGAGCTGCGGGCGCAGGTAGAGAAGTTCGTGAGAACTTCTCCCCGCCGCAGCCCATAGGACGCCCGTCGAAATTCTCACGAATTTCGCTACGAGGCACTGCGAGCACGGAGTGTCAGATTCCCGAGCCTCTCCGACAAGACCCTCTCGAAGACCGCCGCCGTCGCTCGCGCCATAGCTTCTCGCCCGTTCGTCCGCTCCACCCAAGCACGACCCTGCCCGCCGAGCGCGGTGGCTTTGCCCGGCTCCTCCAGCAATTCCCCGAGTTTCGCGGCGAGATCGGAAGCGTCCTCGGGACGGCAAAGCAAGCCCCCTCCGCCCGAGGCGATCATCTCGGGGAAGGCCCCCCGGTCCGGCACGACCACGGGCAGGCCGCAGGCCATGGCCTCCAGGGCGTAGATGCCCTTCGGCTCGACGAAGCGGGCGGGAACGGTGAAAAGGTCGATCTCGCGGAGGAAATCCAGCTTCGCCGCGCCGTCGGGCGCCTCGACGTGCCGGAAGCGCCCGGAAAGGCCCGCCGCCTCGATACGGGCGAGTTGTGCCTTCCAGAAGGCGCGATCCTTCTCCGAGAGCCAGCCTCCGGCGTGGAATCGCAGGCCGGGGAAGCGGGGGGCGAGTTCGAGAAAAGCGCCCACAGCCAGATCGAAGCCCTTCTCCGGGGAGAGGCGGGCGAAATATCCCATGACCTGGCCGGGAGGCCGCGACCGCCTCGCCTCCAGCACCTCGTCGAACTCGGACACGGAGACACCGAGGGGGACGAGATGGAAGCGCTCCTCCGGGATCCCCAACAATTCCCCCATGTGGCTCCGATAATGCCCGGAGAAGGTGATGAACCCATCGGCCTGCTGCGCGAGCCGGCGCATCTCCGCGAGCACGCCCGAGCGCCACGGCTCCTCCAGTTCGTCGAGGAAAACGTCGTCGCCTTGGAGGGTCACGAGCACGGGCACACCGAGCTCGCGCCGCAGCGCCGGGATGGAGCCACCCACGAGGAGGTTGGTCAGGCAGATCAGATCGGGCTTGGCCACGTCGCGCAGCCATTCGACAAGGCGGCGCACCTCCTTGCGCTGATGGCCATGCTCGCCTTTGACCATCGAGAGGGTCAGCGAACCCAGCTCCTTCGCGCTCACCGCGACGGCGCGCGAGGCGACGCGGCGGATGAGGGCGGGATGGTCGAGCCAGCGGTCGAGAAAGGCGGGCAGATGGCGGAACAGCGGAATCCTCTGCTGGAGGTAGACGTTGATCCCGCCGAAGAAAATCTGGTCGACGGAGCGGTCCTCCTCGTCCACGCGGATGGGGGTGTAGAGCGGCAGCAGGGTGACGTCCCAGCCGAGCGCGGAGAGAGCGCCCGCGAGGGCGTTGTCCCGTAGGCAACTGCCGCAATACATGCCGCCGGCTCCGGCGGTGAGGTAGACGATACGGGGAGGAGCGTTCACGATGGGTCGCGGAGATGCGTCGGCGGGAATATCGGCGCGGCGGCGGCCTTCCGCCAGTTTTCCCGGAAATTTCCACTTTACAGACAGGTCTGTCTGTTTATGGTGTCTTCGACGATGAGGAAACTGAGGAAGCCTAACGCCAAAGAGCGCATTTTGGAGACCGCCGGGGAGCTGTTCTTCCAGCGGGGCTACTCGGGTGTCGGGATCAACGAGATCATCGAGAAGGCGGGGACGGCGAAGGCGAGCTTCTACCAACACTACCCCTCCAAGGAATCCCTCTGCGAAGCTTGGCTGCGGGCGATCCATGAGCGCTCGGAGGAGGAGCGGAGTCTCCTGCTCGCCGCCTCCGAGGCCCCGGCGGCGAAGCTCGCTGCCTGGTTCGACCGTCTGGAGGAGTTTCTCGTCTCCAGCGGCTTCCGGGGCTGCCCCTACTCGAACACCGGAGCGGTCTCCGACGAGAGCTGTCCGGGCATCGTCGCCGAAATCCGCCGCCACAAGGAATCGACCCGCGTCTTCCTCCGTCGGCTCGCCGCCCAAGCCATCCCCGACAGCCAGCGGGCCGACGAGATCGGCGACCGACTCTTCGTCCTCTACTCCGGCGCAACCAGCGAAGCCCAGAATCTCAAGGAAATCTGGCCCGTTCAGGTCGCCCGCGCCGCCGCCGCCGAATGGCTGGAACCTTGATTTTTCGACCCATGAGACAGACAGACCATTCTGTTCAAAATATCGACCTTTTGCCCATGAACACCCCTCGTCTCGATCCCGAAGGATGGAACCTCGCCCACCGCGACGCCCTCCTGCGCTTCGCCCTGCAACGCGTCTCGGACTACGGTTCGGCGGAGGATCTGGTGCAGGACACCTTCGTCTCCGCCTGGCACGGACGGGAGCATTTCCGCGGCGAATGCTCGGAGCGCACCTGGCTGACCGGCATCCTCCGCAACAAGATCATCGACCACTACCGACGCGATTCCCGGCGTCCCGCCATCCTCGCGACCGATCTCGACCGTCCCGAGGAGGGCGACGCGGCGGCGGTCTCGTGGATCGACCTCCAGCCCGACCGCCGGGAAGCCCACCGCCCCGGCGCGGAGACGGAGCGCCACGAGTTCATGAGCGAGTTGGAGGAAGCCGTGGGCCGCCTCCCGTCGAAAATGGGACGCGCCTTCCGCCTCCGGGAGATCGAGGGGCTTTCCACCGAGGAGATCACCCGCGAGCTCAACATCACCAAGTCGAACCTCTGGGTGCTGATCCACCGGGCGAAACAAGCCCTCGGCGAATCCCTCGCGGAGAGCTGGTCCGACCTCGACGGCTTCGGCGACCGGATGGCCGCCTGACAACCTTCGGATTTCGGATTTCGAGCTTCGGATTTCGACGTTGGACTCCGAAGCCATGCGTGATGAGGGACGGATGGCAAGCTTGCCTTGCCCGGCAGACGGAACGAAGGATGCCCCATCCATGCATCGGCCCGACCAGCTCCTCGTCCTCTGTCTCCTCGCGGGCTTGGCTTGCCAAGCTCCGCTCCACGCCGGACCTCTCCGGGCGGGAGCGGCGACCAGCAACATCACGCCCGAACTGGGGAAACCGGTCGAGGGCTACGGCAGCACCGTCCCGACGAGCCAGGTCCACGACGAACTGCACGCGCGATGCCTCGTCCTCGACGACGGCGACACCATCCTCGCCCTCGTCGTCTGCGACCTGCTCGGCATCCAGTTGGGACTCGGCACGAAGGCGCGGCGCCTCGTCGAGGAGCGCTGCGGCATCCCGGCGGAGAACGTCCTCATCTGCGCGACCCACGCCCATTCCACCATCGGCGGCACCTCGGGAGGAAAGCGTTTCTCGACCGAAGAGGAGGGTCTGAACCCCTACCAGTCCTTCGTCGCCGACCGCATCGCGGACGGGGTGCTGCGGGCGAAAAACCAACTCCGTCCCGCGGAACTGGCCTTCGGCACGGTCGAGGCCCCCGAGCACGTCTTCAACCGCCGCATCTTCATGAAGCCCGGCGCCGTTCCCGCCAATCCCTTCGGCAGTCCCGACGACCAAGTGCAGATGAACCCGCCCGGGGCAAGCCCGAACTACGTGAAGCCCGCCGGACCGACCGACCCCGTGCTCTCCTTCCTTTCCATCCGCGACAGCGGCGGAACGCCGCTCGCGCTGTTCGCGTCCTATTCCCTGCACTACGTCGGCGGCGTCCCGCCCGAGGACGTGTCGGCGGACTACTTCGGCGAGTTCTGCGAGCAGTTGGGCCGCAAGATGGCCGTCGCGGACCAATACCCGCCCTTCGTCCCCATGCTCGCCAACGGCACGAGCGGGGATGTCGTCAGCATCGACTTCCAAAAACCGCGTCCGAAGAATCCGCCCTACGAGAGAATCCGCCAGATCGCCGCCGATCTCGCCGAGAGGGCCTTCCAGGCCCAGCGCGACCTGAAGCACGAGCCCGAGGCCGCCCTCGCGGTGCGCTACCGCGAAGCGGTCGTGAAGATGCGCCGTCCCGATCCGCTGCTGCTCGCCTGGGCCGACCGCAAGCTGGAGGAGGCGAAAACGGTCAAGCCCGACAGTTCGCACGACTATGCCCGCCGCACCCGCCTCGCGGCGTCCTATCCCGAGACCGCCCCCGCGCCCTTGCAGGTCTTCCGCATCGGGAACGTCTGCATCGGGACCATGCCCTTCGAGGTCTTCTGCGAAACCGGCCTCGCCTTCAAGCGCCTCTCCCCGCAGCAGCCCGCCTTCCTCGTCTCCCTGACCAACGGCTATCTAGGCTACCTCCCCACCCCGCCGCAGCACGAACTAGGCGGATACGAAACTTGGCTGGGGACGAACCACGTCGAGCGGGACACGTCCGAGAGGTTGTTGAGGAATCTGCTGGAGATGGTGGAGGAGGTCGAAGTGGGCGAGTAGCTCCGCGATCTCCGAAGCGAAACCTCCTACGCCCCCTTGCCCATAGCCTGGAGCGGGCGTTTCTGCGTGGTGCAGATGTCCACGACGCGGCCCGCCTCGGTCAGCGCCATGTGGAAGCGCTGCCCTCCCTCCAGCCGATGCAGGGTGACGTGGTAGTTCGACGCGGCGGCGGCGAGATAGGGCCGCTTCTCGGGATCTTTCAGCGCCCGCAGCTTGCCCCACGAACCGTCCCCGAGGTAGATGATGCCCCGCTTGTCCCGCAACCCGTCCTTCAGCGGATGGGTGCGCTTGAAGGTGTGGTCGTGATGCTCCAGCACGAGATCGACGTTATGCTTCTCGAACAGCGGCACCCAATGCTTGCGGCTGTCTTCGCCCGTCTTGTCGTAGGGACGGTAGGAAGGATAGGACGGCACATGCTGGGCGGCGATGAGATGGGGCATGTCCCGGCGGGCGGCGAGCTGCCCGTCCAGCCACGAGGTCTGCTCCCCGGAGATCGGGGCCATGTGCCCCGTATCGAGCAGCACCAAGCTCAGGTAGTCGCCGAAATCCAGGGTGTTGTAGGGCCTTTCGGCATACAGGCCGCCGTAGAGGGCATGGAAGAAGGGTGCGGTGTCGCGGTCGCCGACGCGGACGACCTCGTGGTTGCCGATCACCGGGACGATGGGAATGAGCCGCTTCGACGAGTCCACCAGATCCTCCCGGTAATGCTTCAGAAAGCGCAGGCTGTCCGCCGTTCGCACGCCGTTGTCGTAGGCGATGTCGCCCCCCATCAGCACGAACATCGGGTCCTGCTTGGCGGCGAGGACGTTGCTGCCCCGGGAGCCTCCGCGGGCGCCGCTGTCGCCGCCGGACACGAACTGGAAGGAATTGGTCGCCTTCGCGGGCATCGTCTGGAAGAGGTGGTCGACCTTCCCCTTGCCGATCCGCAGCTTGTATTGCGATCCGGGGGCCAACCCGGTCACTTCCGCTTGATACACGGACAAGCCCCCGGCCGGATAGGGCCGCCGTATCGGCTTGACCTTGCTCCAGGAGTCCCCGTCCAGCACCGAGCAGCGCACCTCCACCTCGTCGTCCGGCATCTCCTGCCCGACCCAGACCGCGGCGATGGTCGTGGTCGGGTCGCGCAGCCAAGTGAGGAAGAGGGTGTCGGGATCTCCCTTGCGGAATTGCGGCGCATCCTCGTCCGAAACCGGATCGGCGACGCCTTGGCCTTCGGCACCCAGCAGGATCGCGACACCGTGCAAAGAGGACAGGGACGCGACACCGGCCAAGGAGGTCTGCAAAAACGAACGTCGATCGAAGGAATGCCTCATCATGCGCATGAGCCTACCCGAGGGCCGCGTTCCGTGTCAACGCCGCTCGTCACGCACTTGCGGGGGCATTTCCCCGCACGGCTCCGTCACACTGGACGGATTCGGGGCAATTTTTCAGGAAGGCGACCCGACTCGCCCTCCCAAATCCCGTCCCATGGCCGAACTCGCCAGACAGATCATCCGCCAGCAGTGGCCCCTGCGCCACCACGCGGACTCCCTGCGCCGGACCCAAGCCCGGACGCTGATCCGCACCCATGTGCTCCTCCTGCGGTCATGGCGGGAGAATGCGGCTTGAGAACCTCTGGAAACCGGGATGCCAAGTCCCCTCCCCCGTCGAGGAACCCTCTTGACCCGGCCACGCTACCCTCTTGACTCCCGGTCGCGGGCGGCTTGGCGCTGGCGGGTCTCGTCGATCAATTCCTCGGCTTCGCGGGCGAACTCTCGGCAGAGATCGAGGAAGCGCCGGTAGTCCGCGTTCTCCGGCACGAGATCGTCGCCGGGACGCGGCCTGCCGATTCCGAGCTGCCATCGGGCGAGCGCCTCGACATACTCCACACGCCGCCCCATCGGCACCAGCAAAGGCGGCAGCCCCGCCCGGAGGACCGGCAAATTGGCGACGAGCCGCGCCATCCGCCCGTTCCCGTCGGCAAAGGGGTGGACGCGGACGAAGCCCGCATGGAGCCAAGCGAAGCCCGCGACCGGATCGAGACCACCCCGGCGCGCCGCGTCGAGCAAATCCCGGAGACGGGACCGCCACGTCTCCATCAGCGCCGGCACCTCGCGGGGCAGGGCGTAGGTGTCGTTGGTGCCGGTCCGGCCGTCCAGCACGACGGCGGCGGAGTTCGGCTCCACCTTCCAAGCGCCGACGGGCTGGTAGATATCCACGACCACTTCGGTCTGGACGGCTCGATGCAGGGCGAAAAGGTCCGCCTCGGCGATGTCGGTGTCCGTTTGGCAAAGGCGGTAGACGAGATCGATGGCCCGGCTGTGCCCGACGACCTCAAGATGGTGGGCGAGCGGCTTTCCGGCGATGGTCAACCCCTGCGAAAGGACCGCGTGGGTCTCTCCTAGGGTCAGGGTGTTCCCTTCCAAGGCGGTGGAATGGTGCGTCCAATGCAGACGCAGCTTTTCGAGAAAGGCGTCCCGCAGATCCCGGTCGAATTCGTTGAGGAAGGAGAGGAACATGGCGGCGGCGGCGGTCCGCTGCGCCAGCCTAGCCCCCCACCGGGGACGGCGCAAGGGGGGAGGAAGTCCTCACGCCCTCCCGACAAAATCAGTAGTCCGGAAAGATGGCCGGAGTCGGGAAGCGTGATTCGGCTTTGGAGCCGTCGCCGATGTATTCCTCCCGGGGCACCTGGACCTGGGGCCAGCCGGACGGACGGACGCGGACGACTCGCGTCGGGCGGATGCCCTCGATGATGAGGTCGGTCTCGAACCGGACCTGGATGCCGCTGCTGCCGAGGGGTGGCTCTCCCGATGCGGCGAGGACATCAAGGATGGGGCCTTTGGAGGCCATGTGCGCGGGTCCGTAGGCGCCGCCGGCATGCTTCAGGGTATTCTCCGCGCCATTCACGAGAAGCTGGCCGCCTTTTTGGAAGTCGGCGTAGAGGGTGGGGTCCATGCCGCCGAACAAGGTGGCGGTGACGGTGGCCCGGCCAAACTGGCCATACTCGACGGCATCGATCCAAGCGGGCATCCAGCGGCTGCGGATGAAGGCCTTGTGCGTCTCGGTCTGGAGCTGCGCGGCACGATCCAAGGACGTGTCGTCCAGCCAGATGTCCGATATGTGGAACCGGGTGAAGATGCCGTCCGGCGTGGGCTTCCAAGTGATGCCGAGTTGGACGGCTTGGCCGTCGAGCGCTTTCTTGCCGCTGGCGGGCCAGAGGCCCTCGGCGACCAAGTCGGCGATCGTGAGGCGTTCACGACCGCGCCACACGCGGGTGGCGCTGTCGAAAGTCAGCGTTTCTTCGGGGGCTTTCTCCGTTCCGTCTGCGTCCGCCTTCGATTCGCGGGTGGCGGCGATCATGCCCTCGTTGTTTTTCAGGTCCACTTCCTTGAGCTTCCAGACCAGCCCCTCGCGCCGGCAATGGCTGGGCTCGTCCTCCAGAAGAAGCACATGGTTTTCGGCGGGAGCCACCCCGATGCCGCTGTAGCCTGCGGTCTTGTTCTTGTTATCGACCGGCAGCACGGGCACGGCGGAGGTTTTTGGATCGGGCGGGAGAAAGGCCCGGACATGCAGCACGGTGCCCAGCGGGATGTCCCGAAGATCCGCCGGAGCGCCGTGATACCGCACGACGGCGTAGGGCAGCAGGGCGAAGGGGTGCGGGGCGTTCCGGAAATAGGTGCCCGCCCCCTGGATGCGGAGGCTGCCGCGGCGGTTGGCATGGTCAACGAAGACCAGTTCGCCCCGGTAGGAGTGGGCCTTTTCGAGCGGGGGGAATTTCCCAACTTCGGGGCGGAAGACTTCGTTTTTTTGTTCTTGGTTCTTTGTTCCTGGTTCTTCGTTCGCGACGGCCTCATCGGCGACGAACGAACAAACCAGCAACGAACCAAGCAGCCCCATCGAACAGGAACCAACCAAGAACCAAGAACGAAGAACCAAGAACCCTTTCATAGTGCGATGACTTTGTTGCTGTCGCCGAACTGGTCCGCCTCCACCCCCATGCGCTGGGCCATGAGGAGGAGCAGGTTGCTCATGTGGGCCTCGGTGTTCACGGGGCGGCTGCAGACCTGGTAATGGGCGGTGGTGAGCGCGCCATCCGCGCCGAAGGTGTAGCCTTGGAAGCCGGAGGCCTTCACGTTGAAATCGAGGTGCTGGCCGTGCTTCAAGCCGAGGTCCGAGCCGCCCGCGAGCACGAGGGGCAGGTTGGCGTTGCCGTGGCTGTGGCCGTAGCACATGCCGCTGCCGAAAAGGGACATGGTGGAACCCAGCAGGGACTTGCCCTCCAGATCCTTCGTCTCCTCCAGCCGGGTGAGGAAGTAGCTGTAATGCTCGATGGCGAAGGTGTCGTAGTTCGTGAGCTTCTCCATGTAGTCCGCGTCCCCACCGTGGTGGCTGAGCTGATGCCGCGACTCGGTGATGCCGATCTCCGGGATGGCGATGGCTTGGCCCTCGCCGCCGAGGCTGAAGGTGGCGACACGGGTGACGTCGGTCTGAAACGCGAGCACCATGAGGTCGTAGACGGTGCGGAAGTAATCGCCCGCCTTGGTGTCGGGGATGTCGCGGTTGGTGCGGGCGCGGTCGGCCTCGGAGATGACGGGCAGCGGCGTATCGAGCCAGGCGTCGGCCCGGCGGGTTCGGATCTCGGCCTCGCGGACGGAGGTGAGGTACTGGTCCATGCGGCTTTTGTCTCCAGAGCCCATTTGTCTCTCCAGTCGGCGCACCTCGGCGAGATTGTCATCGAGGACGCTGCCCTTGCGGCGCAAGGCCCGCCGCTGGGAGGCAACACCGCCTTTCGGCTCCGCGAAGAGGGACGCGAAAATCTCGCTGCACCGCCGCATCGCGGGCAACCGGACGCCGTCCGCCGTCCAGGCGAGGGACTCCTGGGTGATCGCGACCTCCAGCGAGGGGTAGCGGGTGTGCTGCGCGGTGACCTCGGCCATTTTCTGGTCCACGGAGATGGTGTTGCGGTCGGAGGGGCCGAGCTTCCCTCCGGTGAGCCAGATGTTGATGCAGTTGTGATGATGGCTGAGGCCGCCCGGATGATGCAGACCGCTGATGGGCGTGATGGAAGCGCGATGCTTCTCCAGAGGCTTCAGGGAACGCGAGAACTGGTAGTCTTTCCCCGACGCGGTGATCTGGTAGTTCAGCGAGTGCACCCCGTTCGCCAGGTAGATGAAGGCGCTGCGTTTCGGGGTGGCGGTGACCGCCGCCGCGGCCGCCGCTCGGTTCGGCACCATGCACTCTAGCAGAGGCAGGGAGATGAACGAACCCATTGCTTTGAGGGCGTGTCGGCGGTCGATCAGCCAAGATTGGGAGAGGTAGTGGCTCATGAGTTCTTGCTTCCTGATTCTTGATTCTTGATTCTTTGCGCCACTACCGTTTCCTCATCAGTTCCGACATCGCCACGGCGCGAACGAGGTCTTTCACCCCATGCTGGTTCTTCTGGGCTTCGGCTGCGATGGCGGCGATGCCGTCTTCGTCATCGACGGTCAGCACGCGGCGGAGGCCGTAGGTGCAGAGATGCTCGATGAACGCGCGGGTGAACTTGCCTTTGTCTTCGATCAGCAGGCGCTTGAAATCGTCGGCGTCCTTGAAGGCGCGTCCGTCGGGCAGCACGCCGCTGGGATCGACCACGGGATCCTCCCCGGTGCCTGCCTCGACTTTCTCGTGCGTGCGCCATTGGCCGATGGCGTCGTAGTTGTCCCACGCGAGGCCGAGGGGGTCGATCCTGGCGTGGCAGGAGGCGCAGTTCGCGTCGCTGGCGTGGGCGGCCAGCTTGTCGCGCAGGGTGGCCTTCGGGTCTTTCGGCGGATTGGGCTCGATGGCGGGCACGTTGGCCGGGGGCGGGGGCGGCGTCTTGGCCCACAGCACTTCGCTGAGCCAGACCCCGCGATGCACCGGCCGGTGGCGCGTGCCGTCGGAGGTGAGCCCCAGCGAAGCCCCCATGGTGAGCAGACCGCCACGGCGGTCCTCCGGTTTGAGCGCGACACGCTGGAAGCCGTCCGTTTTTGGCTCAGGCAGCCCGTAGAAGTCGCAGAGCCGGGCATTGGCCATGGTCCAGTCGGAGTCGAGGAACGCCTCCAGTGGTAGGTTCTTCGCGAGCATCTCGCGGAAAAACTCCACCGGCTCCTCCCTCATGCTCATCTCCAGCCATCGGTCGTAGTTGGGGTAGAGCTTCTTGTCCGGCGGGAACATGCCCACGCGGTGCAGTTGCAGCCACTGGCGCGAAAAGTCGTCGATAAAGCGGTGGATCCGGACGTCGGCCAACATGCGGTCCACCTCTTTTTTCAAGCCGTCGCCGTTCAGGGTGGCGTCTTTGGCCGCGGCGAACAGGGCGTCGTCCGGCATCGAGCTCCAGAGGAAATAAGAGAGCCGGGAGGCGAGTTCCCAGTCGTTGAGCCGCTCACGCGCCGCAGGCTCGCCCTCGACGAGATAGAGGAAGTTTCGCGAGGTCAGCACCCCCAGCATGGCCACCTGGTAGGCGTCGGTCGGTTTTTCACCCGCCTCGCGTTCCGCACGGAAGGACTCCAAGTAGTCCGTCAGCTCCTCCGCGCGGACGGGACGCCGCCAAGCACGCTCGGCGAAGCGCCGCAGGTGCTCCGCGACTGCTTCGGGCGTCGCGTCATCGGGAGGCACGAGGCCGGTGCGCCGGGCCGTTTCCGCCTCCGTCTCCAGCGGGCCTTCCCACTCGATCCAGTCGAGCAGCACGGTCGAGAAAAGCCCGTTCCCTTCGCCGTCGAACATCTGCGGGGCGTTCGGATTCAGGAGCATGGTCTCGCTGCTGTGGGTGAAAATGTGGCCGCCTCGGCTGGCGAGCGCGTTGCGGAACGCCGCGCCGGCCCTCCGGTCCACCACATCGGTGGCGACCACGCAGAAGCTCAGCGTCGCAGGCATTTCCAGCAGGACCTCGAACTCATAGACCTGCGGGCTGTCCTCCGGTGCCGTGATGTCGAAATCGATGATCCCGTCCACCGTCTCCTCCCCGGTGCGCTGGCCGATGCTGAGGTGGGCCGGCTGGCCGCCGCGCGGGCGGATGCCGCTGGCTTGGAGGCGCATGCGGTAGAGCCCGCTGTGTTCCGGCCCCGTTTTGCCGAACCAGTTGGCGGAAAGGGCGTTCTGCACGTTGCCGGGGAAAAGGAGGAAGCGCAGCGGACGCTTGATGCCGAAGCGGTCCAGCGCCGCCAGCTGTTCCTCGCCGCCATTGTAGCGCAGTTCGGCGGCCGTCTTGAGCACCTTGCGGGCCTCGCCCGGCACGTCGGGAAAGGCGCGCTCGAGCACCTGCTCCGCCGCGCGGTAGTAGCGGTCCACATGCGAGGGGGAGAGCGACAGCTCCGAACCGAGACGCTCGAAGCCATGCCACAGAGTGTCCTCGTTCAGCTCGCCGGGCTTGGCCGGATCGTAGCGCACGCCCAGCAGGTCATGGACCGTGTTCTGATACTCTTTCCGGCTCAGTCGATAGTGCGACACCGGAGGCCGGGCCCCCATGCGAGCCGCCCGCCCATCCTTGATCTTCGTGTCGAGGCTGGCCACGAAGGACGCGATTTCCTCCTGCGTGGGCTGCGCCTCCTTCTTCGGCGGCATGTCGCCCGCATTGACCTGCTCGATCACCTCCGCCCAGTGGTGGGAGTCCGCACCCAGCTTGAAGTCGCGCGAGAGCTGGTCGATCCGCAGATCGCCCTTCTCTTTCTCCGGTCCGTGGCACTGGATGCAGTGCTTGTTCAGAAACGCCTCGAACGCCTCCGGCTCCGCCGTGCGAGCGGTGCCAGCCGCCGCGCAGAAAACGATTCCCGCTGCCAAGGGCAAAGTGGCGGCGCAGGGCGGCTGAAGGCGGAAAAGACTGCGGAAGGTCATGAGCGCGGGCAATCTTGGCTTTCCAGAGCGGGAAACAGCGGTCTTGGCGAGTCATCGCCGGGTGGAGATGGCAAAGGGGAACGCTCGGAGCGCCCTGTTTCTTGTCAAGGTACGCAGGTCGCGGGACGGACCCGCCATCCGCCTTGTCGTATGAGCCCTGTAGGCGAGGCCATTGACCTCGCGCGGGCGTCGTTTGGACATCCATGCGCTCCTCCTGCGGTCATGGCGGGAGGATGCGGCTTGGGAAGACCTCTGGAAAGCCGAGATGCCAAGTCGGCTGACTCAAGGCTTCGCCTTTCGATGAAGCTTCGTCACGTTGACTACCAGATTCTCGGCGGTCGAATCCGCCGACACGGTTCCGGACGCGACGAGGGCATCCATCTCGGCGAGTCCCGAGATCCCTTTCAGGCTTTGCGCGACCGGCGTCCCGTCGGCGCCGAGCACTTGCAGGGTCAGGCGCATCCCTTTGAGTTCGTCGGGATCGGCGCAGCAGGCGTCCCACGGCGTGGGGCATTCGTCCTCGGGGATCTTGTCGCAGGTCTCCATGGCGGCGTCGCCGAGCACGAGGGAGGCGTAGCCTTCCGTGAAGGGCTTGGCCGCGCCCGCGACGATGCCGGCGACGGTGATCGCGTCGCCGGGCTTCGCCGACTTCCGCGCCTCGCTCACGGACACGGCTCCCGTCGGCTCTTCGGCGCTGAGGACGGCGGCGATGGCCGGTTCGGGTTCGACCGGGGCGGTGGCGGTGGAGTTCCCGCCTCCGCCGCAGGAAAGGAGGGAGAGCGAGACGAAGGTGACGAGGCTGCATTGGATGGTGTTCATGTCAGGTTTTGGGTATGGTTTGGGTTGGTTTGTCAGGTTGGGAAAAGGGTTGTGGACTACTGCGAACGGAGCGCGACGGGAAGCGGGGCGGCGAGGCAGCGGATCGCGGGGGGCAGCGCGCCGAACAAGCCCAAGGCGAGGCCCGCCCCCAGCCCGAGGAGAAGGACCGGAGGCGCGAGGGCGAGCTGGAAGGTGCCAATGGCGAAGGGGACGCGGATTCCTTCGAGGCAGGCGATGGCTAGCGCGGCGGCGGCCAGCGTGCCGAGGAGGGTGGAGACGAGGGCTTCCTGAACAAGGGAGGCGAGCAGGGCGAGGCGGGAATAGCCGATGGCCTGAAGCGTCGCGAACTCCCTGATGCGCGAGGAAAAGGCGGCGTAGAGGACGTTGACGCCGCCGAAGACCGCCCCGGCCGCCACCAGCGCGGCGGTCAGCCAAGTCATCGCGCGGATGGGCTCGTAGAAGCGGGAGAGCTTCGCGTAGTAGTCCGTCTCGCGGATCGCGACGAGTTCGAGATCGAGCCGCTGCTTCGCGAAAAGATCCGCGTTTTTGAAAGAGGCCTCCTCGTCGAGCCGGATCACGACGCAGGAGAGCGCGTCGCGGCGGATGAGGGTCATCAGGTCGCTCCGCTCCATCCAGATCTCCGACTCCATCACCGTGCCGGGGGCCTCGAACACGCCGGAGACGACGAGCGTGGCACCCTCGAATCGCAACTCCGCGCCGGGCCGCAGCGAGGCTTCGGGCACGCCGAGGGTGTGGGCGGCGAGACGGCCCACGAGCACCTCGCCGGGCCGGGGATAGCCTCCGTCGAGGATGCGCACCTCGCGATGGACCTCGAAGGCCGCCGGCACGATCCCCCGGAGCAGCGCCCGCGCCCCGCTTTTCCCCGGCAGATCGACGAGACCCATGTAGTGGACCTCGCCGGAGACGGCGGGGAGGCCGGCTCGCGTCGCGATGCCCCGCACCCCGGCGGTGATCTGCGCCTCGGCATCGACCCGGACCTCGCTGCGCTCGACGCTTTCCTCCGATCCCGCGCCGAGGAGGATGACGTTCCGTGCCGACCCGCTCGCCCGGAGCAGTCCGTCCATCCCGCGATTGAAGGAGGCGGCCGCGAACAGCAGGAAGACGACGAGGGCGGCTCCCCCCGCTTTCTGGAGGAGCCTCGCGGGATCGCGGAGGAGGTTGCGGACGGCGTAGGCGAAAGGGAGCATGGATGCGGAAGGTTCACGCTCCCCGGAGGGAGGCGACGATGGGGCGGCGCGAGGCGAGGAGGGCGGGCCAGAGCGAGGCGAGGAGGCCGAGGAGAACGGCGAGGGCGAGCCCGGCGAAGGTGGTGGCGAGTCCGGGTTCGAGCGCGATGGCGAGGCCTTCGTTTCCGAGCGTGAAGCGCTTGAACTGGAAGAAGGCCCACGCCGCGCCGCTCCCGCAAATCCCGCCCAGCAGCCCCATGAAGGCGCCCTCGCAGAGCATCATGGCCCCGATGGAGAGGCGTGGGAAACCGATGGTCTGAAGGACGGCGTGCTCTTGGACCCGTCCCCGCACGACGAGGAGGAGGGCGTTCGCGACGAGGGCGAAGACCGCGAGGGCCGCCCCGTAGCCGAGCCATCGCGTGAACTCCACCATTTCGATGAGCGCCTTCGCGGTTTGGGCGAAAAAGGCCTTCTCCGGCTTGGTGTCGGTGGGCGCGGCGTCGTTGCGGAACAGCTCGTCGATCGCGGCGGCGACCTCGTCGATCCGCGAGGGGTCCTCGATCCTGACATTGAACTGGGTGACCGTGCCGAGTCCGAGGCGGGAGGCCTGCTGCAGGAAGGGCAGATGCACGTAGGCGACGCTCTGATCCTGCGGCGAGGGGGAGCGGACGACGCCCGAGACCATCACGCGGACCCCGACGGCCTCGAACTGGTCGCCCGGCTTCAAGCCTCGCCTCGCCGCGAAATGCTCGCCGAGGAGGGCGCCGTCGCTGCGCCGCGTCCAGTCCTCGTAGGAGCCCGCGACCACTTCGAGATCGGGGTTGAAGCCGGCGAGCAGCTCGGGCGGCACGCCCCGGAAGGTGATGACGTCGAGGCTGGCCCCGCAGTTGTTCACGACGATCTGCACGGGGACGGCGGCGGCGACTCCGGCGAGACGGCGGATTTCGGCGAGGTAGTGCTCGGGGAGGCGCGAGGTCGCCGGGCAATAGCGGTTCTCGCGGTAAACGACGAGCACCGTGTCCTTCGCCCCGGTCTCGGTGGCGAGGCGGAGGGCGTCCTGCAAGGTCGAGACGGCGGTGAAAAGAAACATCCCCGCAGCGACTCCGGCGACGGTGAGCAGACTGCGCACCCGGTGGCGCAGCACCTGCTTCGCGGCGAGGACGGCGAGATGGAGGAGTCGGTTCATGCCGGGGTCGCCACCGCGCTTTCCACGAGGCGTCCTTTTTCGAGATGCAGGATCCGTCCCGCCGATTCGGCGGCTTTGGCATCGTGGGTGACCATCACGATGGTCTTCCCGTGCTCCGAGGAGAGGGTGCGCAGCAGGGCGAGGATCTGGTCGGCGCTCTCCCGGTCGAGGTCCCCGGTCGGTTCGTCGGCGACGAGCAGCGGCGGGTCCGCGACGAGGGCGCGGGCGATGGCGACGCGCTGCTCCTGTCCGCCGGAGAGTTCCGCGGGCCGGTGGGTGGCCCGGTCGGAGAGACCGACCCGGTCGAGGGCGGCGGCGACGCGGTGGCGGCGGTCGGCCCGCGTCAGGCCCTTCCGCAGGAGCAGGGGCAGCTCCACATTCTCGAAGGCGCTGAGGATGGGGACGAGATGGTAGAGCTGGAAGATGTAGCCGCAACGCTCCGCCCGCCATCGCGTGAGGCGTCCGCGCGAGAGGGAGGCGAGATCCTCGCCCCCGACGACGAGTTCCCCTGAAGTGGGCCGGTCGATGCCGGAGATCAGATTGAGGAGGGTCGTCTTGCCCGATCCAGAGGGTCCCATCAGGGCGAGGAATTCGCCTTCCGGCACATCGAGATCGAGACGGTCCAGCGGCGTGACTTCGATGCGGCCCTTGCGGTAGATGCGGGTGAGTCCGCGGCAGCGGATGAAAGGCGGGGAGGTCATGGGTGAAGGGTGCGGTTCTCGGCGGGATTCGGTTTCATTCAGCGTTCCTGCATCCGTGTCGGTCGGTCCGGCAAAGGTGGGGCGAGGCGTCCCTGCCGAGCCGTGTTCGGCCAAGGAACGCCCTTCCCGGATACCACGCCGTCCCATCGCAGCGGCTCACCGGGGACGGTTCGCCCTACCCGGCTGCCGCCGGATTCCAAGACTTGGGCCGCCTTGGAAAAGAGGTCTTCAATTCGTGCCGTTCGGGTCATGGGTTCTTGTCTGATCGGGGTGAGACGCACTCGCCTTCGGCAAGGCCCTCGCCGGGCCGCAAGACGACGCGGTCGCCGGGTTTCAATCCCTCCTTCACGAGGAGATAGCCCTCGCGCTCCGTGACGCCGAGGACGAGGCTACGGGACTCGACCCTCGCCCCGGTGCGGTCGAGCGCCCAGACCTTCGCGCTCGTTCCGTCCCGTGCGAGGATCGCCTCCAAGGGCACGTAGAGCTCGACCCGTCCCTCCGTCCCGCCCGGTTCGGCGGCTTCGTTCGTTTCGAGCGGGGGAAACGACGGTCTCTCGGCGGGAGCCGCGAGAAACTCGCCCCGGCAGAGCATCTCGGGCCTCAGGCGCGGGTCGGGGTCTTCGAGGAGCACTTTGACCTGCAAGGTGTTCCGCTGCAAATCGGCCTCGCCGGCGAGGCGCACGACGCGGCCGAGGAAGGGCCGGTCGGGCAGGAAATTCGAGCGCACCCGCACCGCCTGACCGACGAACAGGCCGGACGCCTCCTCGAGGGGGACGTCGATTCGCGCCTGCAAACGCTCGGGCTGGTAGAGCGTCGCGATGGTGGCCGAGTCCATGTCGTCCATGCCGAGCATGCTCTTTTTGCCGGGCACGGCGAAAAGGCGCAGGACCCTGCCGTCCATCGGCGCGCGCACCTCGGTCCGCTCCAAGGCGAGGCTTCGGCGAGCCACTTCAGTTTCGGCGGCCCCGACCTTCGCGCGATGGGCCTCGCGCATGGAGAGGAGCCGCGCCTCCCCGCTTTCGAGTTCCGCCCGCGAGATCGCGAGCGCCTCAAGCTCGCCCCGATGGGTCTGCACGCGCAACTTCGCTTGGGCGATGTCCTCATCGGAGACACCTCCTCCGGAGACCCCGGCGAGCCGGTCGCGCCGGTCCTCGAGCTCCAGCAGCCGCAGCTTTCCGGCGGCCACCTCCTTCTCCAGCGTGGCGATCCGCGCCCCCACCGCCCGGACCGCCGCCTCGTTGGCCTCGGCCTCGGCCCGCGCCGTTTCGAGGGCGCGTTGCGCTCCCGCGAGGTCGAGTTCGAAGTCCTCGCGCACGAGGCGGGCGAGAACCTGCCCTTTTCGCACCGCCTCGCCCTCCAAGACGAGGACTTCCTCGATCACTCCATCGACGAGGGAGGTCACTTTCAGCGGCAGGGGTTCGGGTTCGATCCAGCCGGAGGCTTGGAAGCGCATCGAGGATTCCCAAGGATCGTCCGCAGTGCTCGCGGGAGACGCCGCTTCCCCCGCTACGGCGGACGCTCTCATCGTCACCACGGTTTCGACGAGCACGGGAGTGCCCGTGGCCAGCCGGTCGCCGAAAAGGGCGAACAGGATCGCGAGGAAGCCCAGCAGCAGGAACCAAGGCAGCATCGCGGCGAGACGTTTCTGCCACGCGAAGGGGCTTTCCGGCGACCCGGAGGCGAGGGAAAAAGGGGATGGCGGCAAAGGCGAATTCAAGGGAAGGGATTGGCAAGAGGCTTCGGAGGAGACGCGGCGGACGACACCGCCGCAACGAACCGCCGACGCGACGTGCGACGGCGGACTCCGAAACGATCAAACCAAGAACCGGTTCACCCGGACCAACAGATCCCTGCCCGCGAGAACGGGGGGATCGGGCCATTCGCGCAAGCAAGCCGGAACAGCGAAGCCCGCTTCGATTCCCCACGAGGCCGCCGTGAGCTCCATCGCCGCGCCAACCACCGGATCGGGGAGCTTGGTCGCGGACGGCAGGGGCGCGCCGCCGGCATCCTCGGACACCGCGACACAGCACGGGGCTTCGGATTCGCCTTCGCTGTGCTTGGGGCAGCAATCCTCACGCCCGTCGCCGCATCCCTCCGACACCTTGGTCGGGCACGGCGTCAACGTGGCGGTGCAATAGACCGACGAAGCTCTCGCGGCGCCCGCCAGCGCGAGCTGGGAGCACACGAGGATCAGCGCCGTCAGGGTCCGCCACATACGGGAAGGGTAGCCGAGCGGATTGGGCTTGGCAACGCCCGATTGCTGGCCGCAGGATTGCCTTTCCATTCCCCTCGCTTTTTTCACTCCTCGACAACGACCGGGGCCTCCGGCATCGCTTCGAGGAACAGCTTCCCGTAGCGCTTGCTGAGCACCCGGTTGTCGAGCAGCACGACCATGCCGCGGTCCGTGCCGCTGCGGATGAGGCGGCCGACGCCCTGACGCAGCTTCAGGATGGCCTCGGGCACGCTGTAGTCCATGAAGGAGTTGCCCCCGCGCTCCTCGATCCACTCCAGCCTCGCCTGGGTCAGGGGATGGTCGGGCACGGCGAAGGGCAGGCGGGTGATGATCACGTTGCTGAGGGCCTTGCCCGGCACATCGACCCCGGTCCAGAAGCTGTCGGTGCCGAAGAGCACGCTCGTCTCGTCCTCCTTGAAGGTTTCGATAAGCTGCTGGCGCGAGGCCCCTCCCCCCTGCACCAACAACCGGATCTTCTCCGTGCGGAAAAAGTCGTCCAACTCGGCGGCGACCCGCTGGAGCAGCTTGTAGCTCGTGAAGAGGACGAAGGCCCGCCCGCCAGACTTCCTGACAAAATAGCGAATCCACTTCGCGAGGGCGGCTTCGTAGTCCCGCCCGCCCGGCTCGGGCATCGTCTTGACGAGGTGGATCGTCATCTGCCTCGCGTAGTCGAAGGGGCTGCCGATGCGGATGGCCTCGACCTCTCCCGCGCCGACCCGCTTGCGGAAGTAGGCGAGATCCCGGTCCCCCGTCCCAAGCGTCGCGCTGGTGAAGACGCAGGGGCGGTCCCGGTCGAAGAAGACGGGCCGCAGCAGCTCCGCCACATTCACCGGAGCCGCGTTGAGCGAGAGCGACTCCCGTTCATTCTTCTCGACCCAGTAGACGAACCCCTCGTCGCGCTGGTCGAGGAAGGTGGCGAGGGCGGAGCGGCAGTCGGCGAGACGCCGGGCCAGCTCGCCGAGCTCGGCCTTGGTCGTCTCGTTCGCGAGATCGGCGATGGTGCGGGCGCGGCGGCTCAGTTCGACGAGGCCCGCCCCGAGGGTGTCCTCGACGAACTCGGCCTCGCGGACGCGGCACTCGCGACCGTATTCGCCCCAGCGGCAGCGGCTTTCCACGGTGTCGAAAAACTCGTCGATCCCGTCGAGCACAGCCATGGTGAGGCGGCGTCCCTCGGCGTCCCCGGCGAGTTGGAAAAGCCCCTTTTTATTCTTGGGATTGAAGAGGCGGTGCAGATCAAACTTCATCCCCGTCTGCGAGAGGGACAGCCCGAGCTGCCGCGCCGCGACCTGTTCCAAGGTGTGGGCCTCGTCGAAAATGAGAAAGTCCTTCGCGAAGAGGAAGCCCCCGCCCGTTTCGCTGCTTTCCTCCTGCCCGTTGAGGAGGGTGAAGAAGAGGGTGTGGTTCACGACGAGGAGATGGGCCTCGGCGATGCGCTTGCGCGCCTCCTGGTAGAAGCACCCGCCCGACCCGGCGCAGCGCTTCGCGGTGCAGGCGTGGCTCTCGCTGCACACCTGAGACCAGACGCGCGGCGAGGGGGCGAAATCGAGGTCGCTGAGGGTGCCATCCTTCGTTTTCCCCGCCCATTCCCAGATCGACTTCAGCTCCTCCAGCTCCGAAGTGGTGAACATCTCCCCTCCCCCCGACATCGCGATCTGGAGCCGCAGGGGACAGAGGTAGTTGCGACGGCCTTTCAAGAGGAGGGCGCGGAAGGGCTCGCCGAGGACGGATTGCAGCAGGGGGATGTCTTTGTGGACGAGCTGCTCCTGCAAATTGATGGTGTGGGTCGAGATGATCGCCTTGCGTCCCTCGTCGAGCGCCTTGCGCACGGCGGGCGCTAGGTAGGCGAGCGACTTGCCCACGCCCGTGCCCGCCTCGACCACGAGGGGGCGCTCCTCCTCCAGCGCCCGCGCCACGGCCACGGCCATGCGCTGCTGCTCGGGGCGGAACTCGAAATCGCCGAGACGCGAGAGCGCCCCGCCCTTTCCGAAAAAGACGGAGGCGAAGCGGCTCAGGGAATCAGGGCCATGGCCCGTCTCGGCGAGGGAGATCACAGGTTCAGCCATGCGCCGGAAAGCCGGTCCGGGCAAGGGGAAAAGAGGCCGTCGCGCAGGTCACGGCTTCCGCGTCCGCATCGCGGCTCCGTGGAGGACATCGACGATGTCCATCACATCGGAGTGTTTCATCGCCAGTCTCGAAAAATCCAAGAACTTCCGCCGCGTCGTCTCGCTGATCCCCGAGGGCCATTCGTCGTCCGGATCCGGCTCCCGCACTCTCGAAACGGGATGTCGGAGGGTGACGGAGACCAGATCCTCCGCTGCGGGCGGCAGCATGTCCTTGACCCACGCCACGACCAGCCTGGCCGCCTCCTCCTCCGGCACCACCTCCACCAATTTCGCGAGCGCGGTCCGGTCCGGGAGCGTCTGCCCTTGCCCCCAGCGCGACAGGTTGGCCGGGTTGACCCCGCAACGACGCGCCAACTCGGCCTGCTTCCACCCGGTTCGCAGGAGCACATCGGATAGGCATTCGCGAAATCTGATCATGTTTCATAGCCATTCGATCCCAAAACCGATCCGTCAACGGAAAATTGTAACGCGTTTCCTTTGACAGGACGTTGCCTATTATGCACTTTCTCTTAATGAGCGACGAAACCGCCCCAGATGAGCCGCGCAGCAGCGGTCGGCTTCCCGAGTCCATCCCCGACAGCCTCCCTCTGCCTTTGACTCCTGCGGAGGCGAAACGACTGAGACGGGCGGTGGAACGAATCCTGAGTTTCTCCCCGGCGCAAAGCGAGCCTCCTCTCTCCCGCAAAAAATCCGCGTCCAGGAACGCCACTCCCCTGCTCTGATTCCTCCTCTCTGGATTCAGGTGGCGCGTTCAGGGCGCGGCGGGAGGTTGACGGACAAGCCCGTTTCCTTCCATGCTTCCCCACCGCCACCATGACTCGACTCCCCTTCCCCAGCCTCCTCGTCCTCTGCGCCTTCGTCGGAGCATCCTTCCTCCAAGCCGAGCCCCGGACCGACCGCCACGTCATCTTCATCAGCATCGACGGGCTCGCCCATTTCTATTTCGACGATCCCCTGGCCGAGATGCCCACCCTGCGCCGACTCGCCGCCGAGGGAGCCAGGGCCAAAGCCGTCACCACCACCCTGCCGACCGTGACTTGGCCGAACCACACCTCCCTCGTGACCGGGGTGCGGGCGGGACGACACGGGGTGATCGCCAACAACTACTTCGACCGCGAGACCCAGCAATCCGTCGATTTCATCCCCGACCCCCATTTCGACAAGGACGAGATCGTGAAAGTCCCCACAATCTACGACGTCGCCCACGACGCGGGCCTGAAAACCGCCGGCATCATCTGGCCCGCCAGCCGCAACGCAAAAAGCCTCGACTGGACCGTGCCCGACGTCTTCCCCCAAGAGCTTTGGGACCGCTACAGCACCCCCAGCCTGCTGGAGGAGGCCCGCGCCAAAGGCATCCCCGTGGACAAGCAGGGCGAATGGTGCAAGGCCGGCCCCTTCGGCTACCTCCTCCGTGATCGGCTCTACACCCAGTTGACCCGGCACCTCATCGAAACCCACCAGCCGAACCTGCTCCTCCTCCACCTCGTCGCGGTGGACTCCCTCCAGCACGCCCACGGCAGCCACACCCCCGAGGCCTACTTCGCCATCAAGCAGGCCGACGAACACGTCCGCGACCTCGTCGAGGCGGTGGAGAAGGCCGGACTGAAGGAGAAGACCACCTTCGTGATCATGTCCGACCACGGCTTCATCAACTACACCAAGACCGTCCAGCCCAACGTAATGCTCAAGCAGGAGGGGCTGATCAAGGAATTCGGCGGCAAGCCGGTCGAGCGTAAGGTGTGGAGCTTCGCGCAAGGCGTGGCCTTCATCTACCTCCTCGACCAGACGGACCGCGCCGCGCTCCTCGCCGACATCACCCCCAAGCTCGCCGCGCTGGAGGGCGTCTCCGAAGTGATCACCGAGGCGGACTTCGCGAAATACGGATTGCAGACCGTCGCCGAAGATCCTCGCATGCCCGACCTGATCCTCTCGGCCAAGGAGGGCTACAACTTCAGCAACAGCGTGGCCGGGAACGATACGGTCACGACCTTGGAGACGCAGAAAGGCGCCCACGGCTACTCCCCCTCCGACCCGCTGATGGACGCCAGCTTCCTCGCCAGCGGAGCCGGGGTGAAGGCGGGCGTGACCCTCGACCGCATCGGCAACATCGACATCGCCCCCACTGTCGCCAAACTGCTCGGCATCGAGATGAAGGACGTGGAGGGCCAGGTCCTCGACGGGATCCTGGAGTGATCCGAAATTCCGAAAAGATCCGGACGATTGCGGATCGGGTTCCGGATCGGAGATGGCATCCCCGCTGGGCCGTGCGACCCGACGGAGATGGGTTGGTGTTGCGATGCTAGGTATCGGCGTTATTCTTGGAGAAGATGACCTTGGTGCTCGAACTGCCCGATGCATGGAAGCAACTCCTCGGCTTGGATGCCGGGGACGTGCCAAGGCGGGTTCGCCAGATGCTGGTTCTCGAAGGCTACCGGGAAGGTCGGCTCTCCCGAGGCCAAGCCGCCGAGATGCTCGGAATGGGCTATCATGAGGCGGAACAGTTCTTTCGAGTCCACGGAGCCGAGCAGCAGGCTTCCTGGGAGGAGCAACACGCGGCGTCGGAGCAACTGAAGTCGCTCCTGGAACGATGAATCGGCAAACGGTCGTGGTCGCGGACACCACTCCGCTGAACTACCGGTCCATTCCAGCAAGAATGATGGGTGGAGGCGTTGAAAGACTTCGGAGGATGCGCCAGCGCTGTAGCCGACCTCATTGAGGTCGGATCGAACGTCCAAACGACGCCCGAGCGAGGTCAGTGACCTCGCCTACAGGTTCCCACCCTCAGCTTCGCTGGAATGAGTCACTACCTTGCCATTATCGGGCATTCAGAGATCCTCGGCGGGTTGTCCGATCAGGGAACGAAGGGCGATTTGATAGTCTCCTTCGGTCATTCCAGCATCCCGCGAAACCGCCTCCACCGCCACAGCATCGACCATCCGAGGAGCAGCTCCTTCATCCCTTCTCACGGTGCCTCGCCCGTACGGATCATCAACTCAGGTCGGTAGAGATCCTGGTTGCTCGCCTGGAACTCCGCCTTCAGCCGCACCTTGAAGCGCGAGAGATCGACGAGGTGCCAACGCAGGTATTTCCATTTCCCCGTGTTCCCGTCGTGCTCGATCCCGACGAGGAGGTGATGGGCGTCGTGGAGGACCTTCCGCGTCTGCACGGTCGGGGTGAAGTAGAAAGTGCGCAGGTCCGAACCGAGCGAGCCCTGCTGCACCAGCTTCGGATCGAGGTAGGCGACGCGCCCGCTCTCGCGGTGGCGAATCATCAGATCGGGATATCCGGCCCGCTGGAGATTGCCCTCGGCGGTGCGCGGGTAGGAGCATTCCAGCTCCGGGAGGCGGTCGATCTCCTCGATCAAGGCCGTCTCGAAGTAGGCGCTGACCTCGTTGATGCGCGGGGCGCGGTGGGTGATCGAATCCGGTGCGTTGAAGCGAGCGAGGACGTGCCCCAGCGCCTCCTCGATGCCCGCGAGGATCTCGGCGTCGACAGGATCGTCAGGGTTGACTGGCAGGACTTGCTTCCCCGCCGAGATCTCGACGAGCTTGGCGAAGGGCACATCGCGGAAAGTGCCGCCGCCATTCAACACGGTGGAGACGAGTGCCTCGACCGAAGGCTCCTGCTCGATCACGATCTGCGGGGAGCCACGACGATCGCAGGAGGTCGTGACCGTCAACGCCAAGGCCAAGAAAAGCATCCACCAGCCTCCCCTGCCGACAACGGACCACACCCGCCCCGGCAGCGTGGCCTCCCGTCCCGTGGGAACGCCTCCACCGCGCCTCCTCTCGATGGTCGGAGAAATGGACATCGGAAGGAAGGTTGAACCAGAATCGCGAGGATGGGGAGGGAAAAAATCCGAAATCCGAAGCTCGAAATCCGAAATGGGACTCCGGGGTTTGCCTCCGGCGACCGCTGATCTTCGCGGATTTCCACTGATCTTTTTTCGTGGTGGGAAAAATCAGCGAAGATCAGCGCCAATCAGCGGTCCCCCGAAGCGGTTTCGATTTCTAGCTTCGGATTTCGGATTTGACATAGTGTCCATTTTACACCTTATTCGTGTATGCTTCACACTTACAAATACCCCCGCCCCGCCCTGACGGTCGATTGCGTCGTCTTCGGATTCGACGGCGGGGATTTGCAGGTTCTGCTCATCCGACGCGCCTTGGAGCCCTTCAAGAACCGCTGGGCGCTCCCCGGCGGCTTCGTGCATCTCGACGAGACCCTCGACGAGGCCGCCCGCCGGGAGCTGGAGGAGGAGACCGGCCTGCGGGAGGTTTTCCTAGAGCAACTCCACACCTTCGGCGCGGTGGATCGCGACCCGCGCGAGCGCGTCGTCAGCGTGGCCTACTTCGCTCTCGTGAAGCCCTCCGCCGCCACCGCCGCGACGGACGCCGCCGAGGCGGATTGGTTCCCCGTCGCCTCGGCCGCTCCCCTCGCCTTCGACCACGCCGAGATCCTCGCCACCGCCCTCGAACGCTTGCGCGACAAGCTCCGGCGCGAACCCGTCGGCTTCGAGCTGCTGCCTCCGAAATTCACCCTCAGCCAGCTCCAGAGACTCTACGAAGCCGTCCTCGGCACGGCGCTCGACAAGCGAAACTTCCGCAAAAAGGTGCTCGGCTATGATCTCCTCGTCGCCTTGAAGGAAACGCACCGGGAGGGCGCGCACCGCCCCGCCCAGCTCTTTCGCTTCGACCCGGCGAAATACCGACGGCTCAAGAAGAAAGGATTTTTGTTCGAACTATGAGACCCCAACCCATCCCCGAAGCGCTGCCCTTCACCCGCAGCTACTCCGTCATCCCCGGCCGCTTCCTCGCGGGCTTCTATCCCGGCGACCGCGATCCCTCGGTCATGCGCGGCAAGCTGGAAGCCCTGCTGGATTGCGGTGTGACGCATATCCTCAACCTGATGGAACCACAGGAGAAAGACCATGCGGGCCGTTCTTTCCAAGCCTACGACGGGGAATTCCGGCGCCTCGCCGAAGAGCGCGGCGTGTGGGCCTTGTGCAAACGCTTTCCCATCCAAGATCTCGAAACACCTTCGTGTGAGGCGATGGTCCGCATTCTGGACTGGATCGACGCCGTCCTCACCACTGACGCCGGTCTCTACATCCATTGCTGGGGAGGCCGGGGGCGCACCTGCACGGTCGTCGGCTGCTGGCTGGCCCGACATGGCGAAGCGGACCCTTTGAAAAGGCTGAGTCGGCTCACGGCGCACGCGCATCGGCATTTCGGGGAAATTCCCGAGACTTGGCAGCAACAGCGTTTCGTCCAAGAATGGAGGACAGGACGATGACCAGAACCGATCGCATTCTCGGCGGCCTCCACGGCTCGCTCGTCGGCGACGCGCTCGGCGTGCCGGTGGAGTTCGCCCCGCGAAAGGCGCGGGAGGCGGACCCGGTGACCGGGATGCGGGCCTACGGCACGCACCACCAGCCCGCCGGCACCTGGTCGGACGACGGAGCCCTGCTGCTCTGCTCCGTGGAAAGCCTCGTGGAAAAAGGCTACGATCCACAAGACATGGGCGAACGTTTCGTGAAATGGCTCGATCTCGGACACTGGACCGCGCACGGTCAGGTCTTCGACATCGGCATCGCCACCCGGAACGCCCTCGGGCTCATCCGTTCCGGCATCCCGGCGGAGCAAGCGGGCGGGCGAGGTCAATACGACAACGGCAACGGCTCGCTCATGCGCATCCTGCCGGTGGCCTTGGCTTGCGCGGACCTCGACGACGACCTTCTTTCGGATCACGTCCAACGCGCCTCGGCCATCACCCACGGCCACGACCGCTCCCGGCTCGCCTGCGTCTTCCACGCGATGTTCGTTTCGGAATTGCTCGGTGGCCGTCCGCCGCAGGAGGCGCTGGAACGTTGCCGCCGACGTTTCCGAGCCCTGTTCCCCTACGGCCCCGAGACGGACGCATTCCAAGATCTGCTCTCCGAATCTTTCGCAAACTGGCCCTCCAACGAAGTCAGTTCGGGCGGCTACGTGATCCACACCCTCACCGCCTCGCTTTGGTGCCTGCTGACGACGACGAGCTTCTCCGAATGCGTCCTCAAAGCCGTCAATCTCGGCGACGACACCGACACGACCGGATGCGTCGCCGGAGGCCTCGCGGGCCTGCTTTATGGCACACAGGCCATCCCGCCGGAGTGGGTCGCCGCCTTGCCCCGCCAAGACGACCTGCGGACGCTTTTCGGACGTTTCTGCGAATCCCTCCCTCCAAACCCATGAGCACCGAAACCCTCTGGCATATCATCGTCCTCTCGAACTTCGCGCGCGGCTACGACAAGTATGCCCGCCGCTACTCGAAGGAGGCGATCCCGGAGAGCACTTTCCCCGACCGCTTCTTCCTGCTGCGGGAGGCGGAGCTGCCCGCCGGAATCCACAAGGCCGGGAGGCTGCTCGCGAAATTGGGAATCGCGGGCGACCGGCTCGTCGCGCTGCAAACACAGGTGCCGACGGAGGACCTGCGCGAGAACACGCGCACCGGCATCGGCCGCTACGTGGAGCGCGGGTGGATCCGCCTCAACGGAGTGGCGTGGCTGGATGCCGCGGGAAATCCGGTTCCCGCCATTCTCGAAGAGGTCATGGCGGAGGCGCTCCGGCTCGGACATGAACGCCTGCATCCCTTCGAGGCTCTGCGGCCGAGATCCTTCTCCGTGCTGCCGGTGGCGCGGGGATGCCAAGCGGCTTGTCCCTTCTGCTTCTCGGACGCCTCGGCCTCCGCCGAGCAGGACCAGGCGCGGCTGGATTTGGAGGCCGTCCTGCGCCATGTCCACGAGGCCGCGTGGCGGGGAGCGGAGCGTTTCGTGATCACCGGCGGCGGCGAACCCGGCCTGCTGCGCCACGAGCTGATGCGCGGGCTGATCCGAGCCGGCGAGCCGCTGGGAAAGGCGGTGCTCATCACCAACGGACACCATCTCGCCCGGAAGGACGGGGACGCGCGGACCCGCATGATGGAGGACTATGCGGACGCCGGATTGAAGGTGCTGGCCGTTTCCAGACACCATCACGACGACGACACGAGCACCCGCCTCATGAGCTTGGAGACGGATGTGGCCGGACTCGCCCGCACTTGGCGCAAGGGCCGGGAACGCTGGCCGGAGCTGCGCTTCCGCCTCACCTGCGTGCTCCAGCGCGGCGGGGTGGACGACTTGGAATCGATGGAGGAATATGTCGCTTGGGCGGCGAGCCTCGGGGTGGGCGAATTGTGCTTCAAGGAGCTCTACGTGAGCACCAGCGTGGAATCCGTCTATCACCGCCACGCGGCCAATGCGTGGAGCCACGAACACCAGGCGCCACTCTCTCTGGTCCTCGATTTCGCCGCGAAGCATGGGTTCACGGAGACCGACCGTCTGCCTTGGGGAGCGCCCGTCTTCCTCGGCGAATGGCGGGGTGTCCCAATGCGGATCGCCGCCTACACCGAGCCGAGCCTTCTCTGGGAGCGGCACCACGGCATCGCCCGCAGTTGGAACCTGATGGCGGACGGCCGCTGCCTCGTGTCGCTGGAGGACCGCCACAGCGAAATCGACCTCGCTCTGACCGCATGAACTTCGCCGAGTTCCAACCCCTCCGCTCCCGCCTCCTCGCCGAGCGCCCGTCCTTGCGGGACTTCGCGGAAACCAACCTCTACCGCGCCCTCGCGCGGCTCGTTCCGGAACCGGCCCCGCCCGCGGACGGGACGGTGCATCGCTGCCACCTCGCCAGCCAATGGACGGAACTCCACGGCCTGCCGGAGGAGACCTCGCGCCGCGCCTTCGTCTCATGCGGCGTGCGGGACGGCCTCGACACGCTCTTCCGCCACCTCTCGGGAAAACGATGCTTGCTCTGGCTGCCGTCGGACAACTACCCCGTGTATCACGAGCTGGCCAAGGCGAACGGGCATCGCCCCAGGACCTTTCCCACGCTGCCCGTCGAACGCTGGCCGGAGGAACCGCTCCCGGCGGATGTGGAGCACGAATGGCTGCTCATCACGCATCCGCTCAAGCCGCGAGGTCGTTCCTTGAGTGCAAAAAACGCTGAAGACTGGCTCGCCGTCGACCACCGCCGCCGCATCCTGCTGGACACGGTCTATCAGCTCGGAACGCGTTTCGACGACCTCACCTTGCGGCTCCTCGAAACGGAGCAGACCATCGTGCTGCATTCCTTGACCAAGGGCTGGCTGCACCCTCGCTGCTTCGGCGTCGTGCTCATACCCGAGCAGGATGCGTCGGATTGGATTCCTGTATTCCGCGACAAAGCGCCGCCGCAATCCCATCTGGCCACCGCGAGGCATCTGATGTCCCGGCACGCCGACCTGCCGGAGAAAGTGGCCGAGGCGCTCGTCTCCGCCCAAAAACGCCTTTTCGACGCGATCCACAGCCTTCCCTGCGAACCCATGCCAGTCGATCCCACGAGCTACTTCGTGCCCGTCATGGGCCGATGGGACGCCTTGCTCGACCAGGGCGTCCTCGGTCTGCCCGCGAGCGTTTTCGGATCGCCGTGCGACGACCTCACTCTCCTCAGCAGTCTAGGAGGCTGTTGAAAAATCCCGTGATGGAAAACGGCGAGTCATTTTTCCGTATGGCAAGGCGCGACGAAGGAGCGGGGCTGCCCCCGCGACCGAGGAGCAACGCAGCCAGACGGGAAAAGGGACGCCGCCCGCAGGGTCGATTGAACACGTTCCCGGCAAAGCCGCTGATTTCCCAGCCGAAAACAACCAAGATTTTCTATTGCGGGGTTTTTCGACAGTCTCCTAACCTTTGCCACATGATCCCTCTCGACTGCCTGTCCCTCTACGAAGACGCCGAGTTCTACGACATGGAGTTCGCCGAGCGGAACCATGAGCTGCCCTTCTTCCGCCAACTGGCTCGCGCCGCCGACGGCCCCGTGCTGGAGGTGGCCTGCGGAACGGGACGGCTCACCCTCCCCATCGCCCGCGAGGGAGTGGACATCACCGGATTGGATGTCTCCCCCGCCATGCTGGCCAAGGCCCGCCTCAACGCCGCCGCCGTCGGCGTGGACATCGCCTGGCTGGAGCAGGACTGCCGTGAAATGCGGCTTCCCCGGCGCTTCTCGCTCATGTTCTCCGCCACCAACGCCATGCAGCATCTCCTCGATGTGGCGTCCGCCTGCGCCTTTTTGCGTGGCGCGTGCTCCGGCCTTCTGCCCGGCGGGAGGCTCGTCATCGATGTCTTCAATCCCTCCCTGCCCAAGCTCCTGAAGACCCCCGCCGACCGGCACGTGCTCAAAACCATCCCCCAAGCCGAAGACGGTCCCATCACCGTCGAGGTGGCCAGCCAATATGCCGCCGACACCCAAGTGCTCCATTTCGATCTCTATTATCTCCGTTCGGGCCAACTCCTGCGAACCAAGCAGGTGAACATGCGGGTGTTCTTCCCGCAGGAGCTGCTGGCGCTCTGCCAGCTCAACGGCTTGAAGGTGGTCGAACGTCTCGGCGACTACGTCGGCAGCCCTTTCACGGCCCGGTCGCCGAAGCAAATCCTCGTCTGCGAGGCGGCGGGCTGAAGAAATCACCGTCCAACCAACCCTCATTCCCCATGTCCCCCGAACAGACCACCCGAACCAGCAAGTTCCTCAGCCTCGTCCTTCGGCACCGGCCCGAAGAAGCCCAGATAACGCTCGACCCGGCTGGATGGACGACTGTCGAGGCATTGCTCGCCGGCTGCGCCAAGGCAGGCCGCCCGCTCTCGCGAACGGACTTGGAGCAAGTCGTGGCGACGAATGCGAAAAAGCGCTTCGAATTCAGCGCGGACGGCACACGCATCCGGGCCAGCCAAGGGCATTCGGTGGAGGTTGACTTGGACTATGCGCCACAATCTCCTCCCGAACGGCTCTACCATGGCACGGCGACACGCTTTCTCGACTCCATCCGCAAACAAGGCCTGCTGAAGATGCAGAGACATCACGTCCATCTCTCCGCCGAGACGAAGATCACGATGGAAGTCGGGGCGCGGCATGGGAAACCCGTGCTCCTCACCATCCTAGCCGGAGAAATGCATCTCGCCGGACACGAGTTCTTTCGAAGCACCAACGGCGTCTGGCTCGTGGAGCAGGTTCCGCCGCAATTCATCCAGTTTCCATGAATCCCTCTCCCCTCCTCGGCACCCTCCTCGGCACGGCGGTCGGAGACTCGCTCGGCCTACCCTACGAGGGCCTTTCCCGGAGGCGCGTCACGGCCTTTAGCGAGATCCGACACCGGCTGCTTTTCGGGCGGGGTCTGTTCAGCGACGACACCGAACACTCTTTGATGCTGGCCTCGACCCTCTTGGGTCATCACGAGGAGGCGTCGCAGTTCCAGCGGGCCTTTGCTTGGAAATTGCGATGGTGGCTATTGGGGCTTCCGGCAGGCGTCGGTCTGGGCACGGCAAAGGCGATCCTGCGGCTCTGGATGGGGTTTCCAGCTTCGAAAGCGGGAGTGCGCTCGGCGGGCAATGGAGCGGCGATGCGCAGCGCGGTGGTCGGGGTGTTCTTCCACCATGAACCGCAGAAACGACGCGAGTTCGCCCTCGCCGCCTGCCGCGTAACCCACCGCGACCCTCGCGCCGAGGAATCCGCCGTGCTGGTCGCGGAGGCGGCGGCGATGGCGGCGAATTCCGTTCCCAACGTCCAAGTGATCGGAACGCTGGAGACGCACTTGGAAAGCGACGAAATGAGATCGCGTTTCGCCACCTTGAAGACCGACTTGGCCGCTGCCCGGACGGTTGCGGAATTTGCGGATGGGATCGGATGCGGAAACCGTGTAAGCGGCTTCGCTCCCGACACCGTTGCGGTGGCGCTCTACGCTTGGTTGAGGCATCGCGGGAACTTCGAGTCGGCGGTGCGTTCGGTGATCGCCTGTGGAGGCGACACGGACACCGTCGCCGCGATCACCGGCGGCATCTGTGGTGCCGAAACGGGCGAGCCGGGCATTCCAAAGGCATGGATCGACGGCATCTGCGACTGGCCGCGCTCCGTGGCACATCTCCGGTGTCTGGCGGAGGCCATGGAGACGGGCGCTGGCAGCGCACCCCGCATTTTCTGGCCCTTCGTCCTGATGCGAAATGCCCTCTTCCTCGCCGTGGTGCTTCTGCACGGATTCCGGCGCTTCCTTCCACCCTATTGAAATCCATGAACGCCAACACCCCCCTCCTCACCGACCTCTACCAGCTCACCATGGCTGCGGGCTACTGGAAATGCGGCAAGGCGGAGCAGGAATCCGTCTTCCACCTCTTCTTCCGCAAGCTGCCCTTCGGAGGCGGCTACGCGCTCGCCGCCGGGCTGGGCGATGTGGTGGAGTGGCTGCGGGGCTTCCGCTTCTCCGACGCGGAACTCGCCTATCTGGCCTCGCTGCCGGGACGGGACGGAGCACCGCTGTTCGAACGCGGCTTTCTCGACTACCTAGGGGAAATGCGCTGGCGCTGCGACCTCGACGCGATCCCCGAGGGCACCGCGGTCTTCGCCCACGAACCGCTTCTCCGCGTGCGCGGGCCGCTGCTGCAAGCGCAACTGGTGGAGACGGCGCTGCTGAACCTCGTGAACTTCCAGACGCTGATCGCCACGAAGGCGGCCCGCGTGTGCGAAGCGGCGCGGGGCGAGCCGGTGCTGGAGTTCGGCCTGCGGCGGGCACAGGGACCGGACGGCGCCCTGATGGCGAGCCGCGCGGCCTTCGTCGGCGGCTGCGCGGCGACCTCGAATGTGCTCGCGGGCCTGCGGCATGGCATCCCCGTGCGCGGCACGCACGCGCATTCGTGGGTGATGTCCTTCGACAGCGAGCCGGAGGCCTTCGCGGCCTACGCGGAGGCCCTGCCGAACAATTGCGTCTTCCTCGTCGACACCTACGACACTCTGGAAGGCGTCCGGCACGCGGTGGAGGTGGGTCGGCGACTGCGCAAGCGCGGGCACAAACTGTCCGGCATTCGCCTCGATTCTGGCGATCTCGCGTGGCTCAGCATCGAAGCGCGGCGGATCCTCAACGAAGGCGGATTTCCCGAGGCCTCCATCGTGGCGAGCAACGACCTCGACGAGCACCTCATCGAAAGCCTGAAGCATCAAGGCGCGAAGATCGGCGTGTGGGGCGTGGGCACGCGCCTCGTCACCGGAGGCGAGCAGGCGGCGCTGGGCGGCGTCTACAAGCTCGGCGCGATCCGCAACGAGGCAGGCGCGTGGGAGCCGAAAATCAAGCTCAGCGAGCAGGCGGTGAAGACGAGCAATCCGGGCATCCAGCAGGTGCGGCGCTTCACCTTGGACGGCGAATTTCGCGGCGACGCGATCTTCGACGAGGAAAGCGGGCTTGCCCAGCCCGTGACGATCATGCATCCGGCGGACGCGACACGGACGAAGACGATGCCCGAAGAAGCAACATGGGAGGATCTCCTCCAGCCCGTCTATCGCGGCGGCGAATTGGTAGTGGATCTGCCGACCCTGCCGAAAATCCAGCAGCGCGGTCGCGAGCAGCTTGCGAAGTTGGGCGCGTCGGTGAAACGTCTTCAACATCCTCACGAATATCCCGCCGGGGTGGAGCGGAGTCTGCACGAGCGGAAGGCGGAGATGATCCGGAGGGCGAAGGCGCATTGACTCGCGAAAATTTGCGGAGATTCGCGACCATTCTCGTCAAATAGAACCGGGTACGCGAATCACCGCAAATGAAACGCGAATGGCCACGAATGAAGAAAATCCGAGAATGAAAACCCTCCTCCTCATCGACCTCCAGAACGACTTCCTGCCCGGCGGTGCGCTGGCCGTGCCGGGCGGGGACGAGGTCATCCCCATCGTGAACGCCCTCCTGCCCGACTTCGACCTGGTCGTCGCGACACAGGACTGGCATCCACCGAACCACGGCAGCTTCGCGGCGAACCATCCGGGGCGGGCGGTCTTCGAGCAAATCGATCTGGACGGACTGCCGCAGACGCTTTGGCCGGTGCATTGCGTGCAGAACACGGGCGGGGCGCTCTTCGCGCCGGGACTGGACACGCGACGGGTCGCGAGAGTGTTCCCGAAGGGCTCGAACCCGCGCATCGACAGCTACAGCGGCTTCCACGACAACGGCCACCGCAGCTCGACCGGCCTGGGCGAATGGCTGAAAGCGCACGGCGCGAAACGCCTGAGCGTGGTCGGCGTGGCGACGGACTATTGCGTGAAGTTCACCGTGCTCGACGCGCTGGCCGAGGGTTTCGAGGTCGAAGTGCTCGCCGCCGCCTGTCGCGGCGTGAATCTGGCGGAAGGCGATTCCGAGCGGGCTTTGGAGGAAATGGCGGCGGCGGGGGCGAGGATTGTGGTTTGAGGGCTGGTCTCGACGCCCCTTCCATGCCGTCCCCGCCTCAAGGCCAGCCCTTTACAGCGCGAAAACGAAGGTGACCACAAGGGAATCGACGGCCATAATGCCACCTTCACCCCATGACCCGCTCCCTCCTCCCCGTCGCCCTCCTCCTTCTCGCTTCCTCGGCCTTCCCCAACGAACCCGCCTCGCGCTGGTGGGAGCCTATCGCCGGAGCCGAAATCAACGGCCCCAAGGTGCTCGGCTTCTGGCGCTTCGACTCGGAGGCCGAAGCGGGCGCGGACGCCTCGTCCAAGGGCGCGGCGGGCAAGCTGGCTGGAGCGAAATGGCATCCCGAGGGACGCTTCGGCGGCGGCTTCGAAAGCTCGGCAGGCTGGCCGGTAAGCGACCAGCGCCACGCCTTCGTCGTGCCCCGCGCCTCCGCTCCGTCCCCGACCGGGGCCTTCACCTTGGAAATGTGGCTGCGGGCCAAACCCGTCGAGGAATTCGCCGCCGAGCTGCGTCCGGTACTGGCCGATTCCAAATACGTGCCCGACAACCACAACGGCTTCCAGTGGGCCATCAGCCCCGCCCAAGGCGACGGACAACGGCGCTTCTCAATCGTGATCGGCCTCGGCGACCGCTCGGAAAACTGGCACTCGGATCCTTTCGCCCTGACGCCCGGCGAGTGGCGGCACGCGGCCTTCACCTACGACGGACAGGGTACGGTCGTGTTCTGGCTCGACGGAGCCGAGGTCGGACGCTCCACCAAGTCTGGCGGGGCCATGTCCGCCGCGGCCCGCGACCTATCCCTCGGCGACCGTCTCGGCTCGAACTACAACGGCTTTCCCGGATGGATCGACGAGATCCGCTTCAGCGAGGGCGTCCGCGAATTCCGCCCGGTGCGGCTCGACACAGAGGCGGCACGGCCCGCCTTCCGCCGCTTCGACGGGAAGGCGGTGCTGCGGCCGGTGCTGCGGAATCTCTCCTCGACAGCGCTGGAGGGGGCCGAGGTCCGCATCGTCCTCCCCGGCACGAAGCCCGCGACCCTGCCCCTGCCCGCCCTCGCGCCGGGCGCGAGCCATCCGCTGGACCTCGCCCTCGACGCCTCTCTGCGTCCCGGCGAATACACGGCGGAAATCGTCGCGACCGTGCCTGGATGGGGCGGCGAGGGTGTCGTCCATGAGACCAAAGCACGCCTGCCCTTCGTCCTCGTGCCGCGCCCCCTCCCCCACCGCATGCCCGTGGTGATGTGGGGCCTCGGCGGCACGGACGGAGTGCTGGACGAGCTGTCCCGGCTCAAGGACTTGGGCTTCACCCATTGCCTCGGCCTGCGCCACGACCCTGCCGCCATCTGGGAAGGCGGTCCCGACACGCCCGCGACCACCCCCGAGGGCCTCCGCGCCGGGCGCGATCTGCTCGACACGGCCCTGGCCAACGACGTGGGCATCATCGCCTCCGTGTCGCCGGGAGCTTGGCTGAAGGACACCAAGGCCGGGGAACCTTTCCTGCGGATCGACCGCGAAGGCCAGCTCCTCAAGGACAAGAACATCAGCGGCCTCTTCCCCGAGGTGCAGCAGTTCTTCCAGAATGTCGGCACCTCGCTGGGCCGGGCCTACGGCGACCATCCCGCCTTCGCCGCCGCCCTCGTCAGCACCGAGATCCGCGACCACAGCCAGCTCTCCTTCCATCCTCTCGAAATCGAGGCCGCCCGCAAGGCCATCGGGGGCGACATTCCCGAGGCGGCGAAGATCAAGAACGGCGTCGAATACGCCAAACTGCCCGATTTCCCCGAAAACCGCGTCATCCCCGACGACGATCCCCTGCTCGCCTTCTACCGCTGGTTCTGGACCGAGGGAGACGGCTGGAACACCCTCCACACCCGGCTCCACGAGGGTCTCCAAGGCGCGATGGACCGGAAGGATTTCTGGACCTTCTTCGACCCCGCCGTGCGCGTGCCCAGCGTCGGAGGCAGCGGCGGAGCCGTCGATGTCATTTCCCACTGGACCTACACCTATCCCGATCCCGTCCGCATCGGTCTCTGCACCGACGAACTCTTCGAAATGGCCCGCGCCAACGGACTCGGCCAGCAGGTGATGAAAATGACCCAGCTCATCTGGTATCGCTCCCAGACTGCGCCTATCTCCCCGCCCGAGGGCGTGCAGGAGTCGCCCTGGGTCGATTACGATCCGGGGGCCGCCTACATCACCATCGCGCCCATGCACCTGCGCGAGGCGCTCTGGCTGAAGCTGGCCCGGCCCGTCACGGGCATCATGTATCACGGCTGGGGTTCGCTGGTGCAGGTCGATCCACCCGGCGGCTACGTCTTCACCAATCCCAACACGGCTCCCGAGCTGAAACGCCTCGTCTCCGAAGTCGTCGAGCCCCTCGGCCCCACCCTGCTGCAAGTACCCGACCCGCCCGCCGACGTCGCCTTTCTGGAGAGCTTCACCTCGCAGATCTTCGCCCGGCGCGGCACCTACGGCTGGGGACGCGGCTGGGGCGGCGACCTCTACCAAATCGTCTCCCAAGCGCAGCTCCAAGCCCGCATCCTCTACGAACAGACCCTTCTCGACGGCGGACTGGACGGGGTCAAGGTGCTGGTGATGGGCGACTGCGACGTGCTCACCGAATCCGTCGTGGCGGCGGTGCTCGCCTTTCAGAAAGCGGGCGGCCTCGTCGTCGGCGACGCGGAGCTCTGCCCCGCGATCCGGCCCGACCTGCTCGTGCCTCGCTACCGCAGGACCAACGCCGCGAAAGCCGACTACGCCGCGCTGGCGGCTTTGGCGGAAACGCTGCGCAGCGACCTCGCCGCCGCCGGCTACCGCTGGCCCCTCGCCTCGGAGAATCCCGGCGTGCTGACCCGCCGCCGCATCGCCGGATCGACGGACTATCTCTTCGCCATCAACGATCACCGCGAGGCGGGCGGCTACGTCGGCGGCTACGGCCTGGTGATGGAGGACGGTCTGCCCTCCGACACCGTCCTGCGCCTGACTCGCGAGGGCGGCGGCCACGTCTACGACCTCCTCGCCCAGCACGAGCTGCCCGCCACCGTGGAGGAGGACGGCAGGCTCGCCATCCCCCTCTCGCTCGGACCCTGCGAAGGCCGCCTGCTGATGGTCACGGGGAATCCCGTCGAGCGTCTCGACCTCGCCGCGCCGGAAACCGCCAAGCCCGGCGACTCCGTCGAGATCACCGTGACCGTTGCCGACGCCTCTGGAAAACCGGTGGACGCCGTCGTGCCCGTCGAGCTGCGCATCGTCGATCCCGAAGGCGCGCCCGCCGAACCGAGCGGCCACTATGGCGCAGCGGGTGGCGTCCTGCGTGTGAAGCTCGACCTCGCTCCCAACGACCACCCCGGCCTCTGGGAAATCCGCGTGATCGAGGGTGCCACCGGACGCGAGAACCGGGCCTATCTGCGGGTCAAGCCTTGAACGTGGAAAGAGGAAAGGGTTGCCTACGGAATCCACTGAAAAGCACGGAAAGGGATTCGGCAGGGAAAGATTCCGTGAGCAAGCCTCTCCACGGGACCGGATTCGTGGCGATTCGCGCTCATTTGCGGCCATTCGCGTCCCCAAAAAAATGCCAGCCTCACTGAGGCCGGGTCGAAGATCCCGGAGCCGACCTTGCCGGGGACCACTCCAGAAAGACCCGTTGCGCGATTCAACTGGCTTCCTGTAAACTCGGTCCATGCCCCCGCCCCGTCCCACGAACCTCGGTCTTGCCGCCTCTGCCCTCGCGGCGGCGACGGTGGCGGCGGGATTGGTGCTTCTGTCAGGGCCGACGCTCGCGGTGGGTCTCGCCGCCTCCTCGCTCATTCTCCTCGGCCGCCTTCTCGCGGCGCGGCACCTCGACGGCTTTTCGGTCGAACGCGACCTGCCTCGACGAGCCCGTGCGCACGAGAGCTTCCCCATGGAGATCCGGGTTCGCCCCGGACCCCGCTTCCCTACGGACGCGACGGTGCGTCTCACCGATCCCCTCGCCCCGGCGATGCGGGAACGATCGCTCGATCTCCCCGCGCCGGGCGGACGAACGCTCCGCTGCACCGGACTCCCCCACCGTCGCGGACCGCTCCCTCCACGGCCTTGGCTCCTCGCCTCGACTTGGCCGCTCGGCCTCTTCCTGACCGAACGGCAAGGCGCTTTCCGCGACGACCACGCCACCCTCGTCCTGCCGCAGCCCTGGCTGCCGCCGCGCCTCCTCGAACGGCTCGAAAGCCTGTCGTCCGCCTCGGCGGAACGCCCCCTCGAAGCGGCGGACCCGCTCGCCGAATTCCGACTCCTCCGCGAGTTCCGCCCCGGCGATCCGGTGCGCGGCATCCGCTGGCCCGCGAGCCTCCGGTCGGGTCGGCTTCTCTTCGCCGAGACAGAGCCGCCCCGGCCCAAGCCGCCCGGCTACGGCATCATCCTGCACTCCTACGAGCGCCCCGGCAGCGTCGTCGTGCCGGAGGCCTACGAGCAGATCCTGCGCATCGCCGCCGGGCTGCTCCTGCGATTCCAGCGCGAGGAGATCCCGACGGTGTTTTGTCAGGCTCCGGGAAAGGCGCTTCGGCTCGCCTCCCGCACGGCCTTCGCGAAGCGGCTCGATGCCCTCGCCCTCTCGCTGCGGTTCCCCCTCTCGTCGCTCGACCGGATTTTCGCCCCGCCCTGCAGCCGCGACGACGATCCCTTCCGCTCGTGCGACGAGGTCTTCGTCCTCGGCGACGGCCCGCTCGCCCATTGGGAGGACGCCGCCCGCGCCCGCTTCCCACGCTGCACCTGCCTCGACACGACCGCGCTCACGACGGCTTCGCGCCCGGCCCTGCTCGCCCGAACCAAGCCCTCCCCACTTTGAACCTTGAACACCGGACCTAAAGCCCCCGTCCTCGCCGCCGCCCTCGCCGGATGGATGCTCTCCGGCTCGCCCGTGTCGATGGGGCTCAGCGTCGTCCTCCTGCTCGCGGCCCTGATCGGCGGCGCGTTGCTCCCGCGCCATCGGCCCGGCCCGCTCGTCCGCCACCTCGTCTCGGCCTCCGTCGTCGGGGCGGCGGCGTGGCTGGAGATCCGCCTTTTCCACGATGGCAGCGCCCTCGCAGTGCGGGCGGAGCCGCCCTTCGCCTACCATGCCGGCCTCGCCGCGCTCTGGTGGGCGGCGGTCGATGGCACCCTCCGCGCCCAGCGGGAGGACGAACTCTCCGGTCTGGCGAGATCCTTCGCCGGACTCGCCGGAGGCCTCCTCGTCCTCGGGGCCTCGGCGAGCACGTCGCTTCACGACTTCGGTCCTTGGACGATGCATCCCGTCGCCGCCCTGCCGCTCGCGCTCTGGGCCTCGTGGCTCCTCCTGCCCTCGACGCCCTTCGCGAAACGGGCGGTTTGCGCCGTCCTCCCCGCCTCGCTCGCCCTCGCCGGACTCGTCCTCGCCTCCTCCGCCGCGACGGAGCGGCTGCGCTCCCTCTTTTTTCCCGAAAAGGTCCAAGACTTCGCCGAACCCACCGCCCGCGCCCCCGAGCCGGGCGGGACCGGCACCCTCGGCGACGGCGTCTCCCGCCGCCTCCCCCGCGAATCGAACGTGCGCTTCCGCCACGAAATCCTCGTGCGGATGAAGCCGCACACCGCCGCCCTCTTCCGCTCCTGGAGCGGCCCGCCGCTCTACCTCCGCACCTCGACGCTCTCCCTTTTCGAAAGCGACGAGATCCTCTCCCCGATCCGCACCGGACGCTGGCTCGACGACTTGGACGACGGGCGCGACGACCGCGCCATCCCCCTCGACGGCGTCTTGAGGGACGACGGCGCGTTCGATCCCGGGAGGCTGCACACCTTCTACATCGGTCGAGAATCCATCGGGCATCTTCCCCTCGTCGGCGGCAGCGAGATACTCTTCCTCCCCTCGGTCTACGAGTTCGCCGACGATTGGTATCAGATCTCCCCCGTCGAGGGGATCGCCCACCTGCGCTACACCGCCTCCGCCCCGCCCGGCCCGGTCACGGAAATCCAGCCCGCCGACCTGACCCGCCCCCGCCACGGGGAGATTCCCTCGATCTACCTCCAACTCCCGCCCTCCCCGCTCCCGGGGAGGATCGCCGAACTCTGCCGCGACCTCGACCGGGGCGATCCCCTCGCGGGAATCCGCCGACTCCTTGCGGAGCGCAGCGCCTACGCCCTCCAATTCCAAACGCCGGAGGGCTCCAGCCCGCTCGCGGAATTCCTCTTCGGCCACGGACGCGGCCATTGCGAGCACTACGCCGCCGCGACCGTCCTGATGCTGCGCTGCCTCGGCATCCCCTCGCGCGTCGCCTACGGATACGCCGGAGGGATCGCCGACGCGGGCCAGGGAGTCTTCGCCTTCCGCGACAGCGATTTCCACGCTTGGGCTGAAATCCTCACGCCGGAGAACGAGTGGAAGATCTTCGACACGACCCCGCGCGTCCCCTCCGCCGCCCCGCGCGTGTCCGCCTCGGCCACCCTGCCGACGGTCGACGACACCGCCTACCACGATCTTTCCGACTTCGGCCTCGTTCCGGTCACAACGCGGGGCGTCTTCGGGGAGCTCATCGATAAAGCCGTGGCCTTCCTCTCGCGCCATTTCTTCCTCGCCACCGCCGCCGGACTGGGACTCTTCGGCGGCCTGTGGTGGCTCCTGCCCGGCCGACGGGAAAGCGCCCGACACGCCCGCGACGGAGCGGCGACGGACGCCTCCGGCAGCCAAGACCTCCCCGGCTTCCTCCGCGAACTGGAGCAAGCCGCCGCAGCCCTCGGTCTCCGCCGCCGTCCCGGACAGACTTGGCGCGAACTCCTCGCCCGCCTCGCGGAACAAGGCCCCGTACCCGCCGTCGTCCACGACGCCGTCGCCTACCACTACCGCACCGCCTACGCCGGAAGGGAACGCGACCTTGCCGAGGAGGCGGGCTTCCGCGAGGCGCTCCGCGATTGGCGCGACCGAAGCGGGACGCACCTCGATTGACAAGCGCCCTTGCGAGGGCCTCATTTGAGACCCTGTTAACCCCATGACCGAACCCTCTTGGCTCGACCGCGCCCGAGGCTACCTCGACCTCTCCATGCACGAGGAGGCTTGGCGCGAACTCGACCGCCTGCCCCCCGACAAGCGCGAGCGCCCCGAAACGCGCGAGATGCGCATCGTCGTGCGCCTCGAACAAGGCCACCTCGACGAGGCCCTCGCCCTCTGCGGCGTCCTTTGCAGCCTCCATCCCGAGAACCACGCCGGCTTCATCCAGGGAGCCTACTGCCTCCACGCCCTCGACCGCACCGAGGACGCCATCGAGCACCTCCAGTCCGGCCCCGAGACGCTGCGCGAGGAGCCGGTCTATTTCTACAACCTCGCCTGCTACGAACTCGCCCTCGGCAAAGCACAGGCGGCCCTGACTTGGCTGCGGCTCTCCATCGAGATGGACCGCCACTTCCGCGAGCGCGCCCTCGCCGACCCCGACCTCGCCGCGATCCGGGACGAGATTTGATACCAAGCCGACGATGCCGGAACGGAGAAAATGTTTGGACCGCTGATTTCCACTGATTTTCGCTGATTTTTTGTGGGCCATCTTTGACCGACTGCATGGAGACGCTTGAAGAACGCTTCCACCGCAATTTCGACGAACGCGGCGAACTCGGCGCCTCGATCTCGATCTGGAAGGACGGCGCGGAGGTCGTCTCCCTCGCCCACGGCTGGCGCGATCCGCAACGCGAGATCCCCTGGACCGCGGACACCCTCGTCCCGGTCTGGTCGGCGACGAAAGGCCCCGCCGCCATCTCCTTCCTCCTCGCTCTCGAAGGCGCTGGGCTCTCTCCGAACGATCCCGTGGCGAAGGTCTGGCCGGAGTTGACCGCCGCGCGGAACGGGGGCCTGACCTTCGTCCAACTCCTCTCGCACCAGAGCGGACTGCCCGCCCTCTCCCCCGACAACCGACCCCATCTCCTCTCCCACGGCGAAGTCGTCGCGGCGATGGAGCGGCAGACGCCGTATTGGACGCCGGGGGCAGGCCACGGCTACCACCCGCGCACGATCGGCTTCCTCCTCGACGAGATCGTGCGCCGTCTCGCGGGCGTCCCGCTGGGGCGCTACTGGAACACCCACGTCGCGGAGACGCTGGGCCTCGAATTCTGGATCGGCGATTTCCCCGCCCGCCTCCTCGACCGCCTCGCCACGATGGTCCCGCCGAAGGCGCACCGCCCCGCCGAGGAGGAGCTGCCCTTCTACCGCGAACTGGTGAAACCGGACTCTCTGTCCCTCGCCGCCTTCTCCTCGCCCGCAGGGATGCGGACCCTCGGCGAGATCAACCGCCTCGAAATCCTCCAAGCCGGATTCCCCGCCTTCGGCGGCATCGGCACGGCGCGGGCCTTGGCGAAGTTCTACCAGATCCTCGCCCGCGACGGGGAGCACGACGGGGTGACGGTCCTGCCCTCGCGCGTCGTGCGCACCGCGCGGACCCTGCTCGCGAGCGGGCCGGATCGGACCTTGCTCCTCCCCACCGCCTTCGCTGGTGGATTCCAGATCGATCCGATCGATGCGGCGGGGCGGAAAATCCGCTCGGTCTTCGGTCCCTCCCTCGCCGCCTTCGGCCAGCCCGGCGCGGGCGGCAGCCACGCCTTCGCCGATCCGGAGGGCGGCTGGTCCTTCGCCTATGTGATGAACCAGATGGAGTCAGGTTTGTTCCCCAATCGCAAGTCGCTCGATTTGGTGGAAATCCTGTATCAGGGGTGAAGGGGCATCGCAGGCGAGGCACGCGAGGGTAGACCCGACCGGCCCGGTCGGGGTTGGGCGCACAGGTATCCCAGAGCGCCCTTCCGGCGGTTCGAGCCGAACCGCCCTACCCGATGCCCGGAACGGCGATGGGATATCCGGCTCGCATGGATAGACTGCTCCGCGCCATGATTTCGGAGTCCGCATGGGAAGCTTGCGGCAGGAATCTCTCGGCACTCCCCCATCCGCGAAAATCCGCGTTTCATCCGTGGAAATCTGCGTTCCCCTTCTTTTTGACGCAGATGGCCGCAAATGCCCGCAGATTTCCGCAGATGGGGCGGCTCTCCCAAATTCCGAAACCATTATCGATTTCGTATCACTCCGGCTTCGGCCGACCTTTGGAGAGCCGGTATTCGACCTTCTCCTCGGCGAGCAGGAGGATGGCGCGACGGTCCACGGAACTCTCGTCGTAGCGGACCCGCTTCCGCTTCTTCGGCTTCGCCGTCTCCTCCTCGCGCAGCCATTCCGCCGCCGCCGCGACGGTCGCGACGGTGTCCTTGAGCAGCTCGCACTCCCACACGACACGCACGCGCCAACCCAGCTTCTTCAACTCGGTCCGGTTGCGGCGGTCGCGGGCGATGTTGCGGGCGAATTTCTCCTCCCAGAAGGCGGTGTTCGTCTTCGGCACGCTCGCCTCGCGACATTTGCGATGCTGGTGCCAGAAGCAGCCATGCACGAAGATGGCGGCGCGGTATTTGGGAAGGACGAGATCAGGACGGCCCGGCAGCTTCCGGTCACGCAGCCGAAAGCGGAAGCCGAGGCGGTGCAGGGCGCAGCGCAGGACCCATTCGGGCTTCGTGTCCTCGCTGCGGATGCGGGACATGAGCCAAGAACGATGCTCGGGTGAAAGCGGGTCCGGCATAGGGCGACTATTAGCGCGGTCGCCGGATGGATTCAAGGGGAGCCAGCGGACGTTATGCGCGTCGGCTACAGATTCCGCCCGCCACAGAACTCGACAACGCTGTAACCGGCTTTATGGAGGCCGGGCCGGACGGCTCCACGACGCCTACCGATGCAAATCCCCCCAACAACCGCCAAATAGGGCTTCGGATTCCCCCCCTTCACGCGAAGATCGAAAGCACCGGCTCGCCCTTGTGCGCCACGGTGAAGGGGCGTTTGCTGGGGCTGTATAGGACATGGTCGAGCGGCAGCCCGAGGGCGTGGGCGATGGTGGCGTTGAAGTCGGGGATCTTGACGGGGTTCTCGATCACGTTCTCACCGCCTTCGTCGGTTTTTCCGTAAACGATGCCGCCCTTGACCCCGCCGCCGGCGAGGACGGAACTGAAGGCTTTCGGATAGTGGTCGCGGCCCGCGTTCTGGTTGATGCGCGGCGTGCGCCCGAATTCGGTGGTGAGCACGACGAGGGTGTCAGCCAGCTTGCCCCGGCTCTCCAAATCGTCGAGCAAGGCGGAGAGGGCCCGGTCGAGGGTCTCGCAGTGCTCGGGCGCGGCGACGAAGACGTTGTTGTGCATGTCCCATCCGCCGAAGCCGACCTCGACGGCGCGCACGTCGTTCTCGACGAGGCGGCGGGCGAGGAGGCAGCCTTGGCCGAAGGGGTTGTCGCCGTAGCGCTTCCGGGTGGCATCGTCCTCCTGGGCCAAGTCGAAAGCATTGAGATCCTTGCTCTGCATGATACGGACGGCATCGTCGTACATCTGGGTGTAGGCGCGGACCTGCTTCAGGTTGTAGCGCTGGTGGAACTCGGCGTCGAACTCGCGGGCGAGGGCGAGCCGCTTGTCGAAGGCCTCCTGCTTCATGTTGCGGAGCTTGGAGTTCTTCAATCCCGACTTCGGGTCGCTGATCGCGAGCGGCTCGTATTCGGGTTCGAAGAAACCACCGCCGCCATTGATCCGGCTGTCGCCGCCGATGTAGACGGTGCCGGGCAGGTTGGGGTTGAGACGGCCCTTGAACTTGAGCGCCCAAGCCCCGATCCCGGGGTGGCGGATGGTGGCCCGCTGCTCGTAGCTGGTGTGCATCAGGTAGTTCCCCTGGTCGTGCGCCCCGGCGGTGGAGGTGAGGGAGCGGAGGATGGCCAGCTTGTCGGTTTGCCGCGCCAGCCGGGGGAGGTAGGCGGAGAGTTGGATGCCGTCGACCGCGGTGTCGATGGTTTTCGTCTCCCCTTGGTTCTCGTGCCCCGGCTTGGTGTCGAAGGTGTCGAGATGGGTCATGCCACCGTTCATGTAGAGGTAGATGACATGCTTCGCGGCACCGGGGCGCTCGGCGGGCCCGGCTCCGGGGGCGGCACCGGAGCGCGAGGCGAGGCCGAGGGCGCCGACTCCCAAAAAGGTCTTGGCGGTGCCCTCCATGAAGCGGCGGCGGGTCCATTCGTCGGATTTGAAGGCGGTGTTCATGGCTGGGGGCGGCTTCGCCGCTGTAAAAGGTGAAAAGTGAAAGGTAAAAGGTACCGGGCTTCGGATTTCGGATTTCGAGACTACTGGATGAAGATGAATTGCTGCGTGTTGAGGAGCGCCCAAACGAGTCCTGGGTAGGCGTCGTCGCCGTCGGCCTCGATCTCGGCTCGGGCGAGGTCCATCTCGCGCGAGGTCGGCTCGCGGGTGAGCATGGCTTGGAAGATCAGGCGGATTTTCCCGTCGGCGTCTCCAGCCTCGTGGAGCCGCCGCCCGAAGGTGGCGAAGGGATTGGTGAGGGACTCGACGATGGGGCCGTTGAGGAGGTTGAGGGCCTGGGGCACGGAAGCGGCGCTGGCAGCATTCTCGATGACCTCGCGGTCGGACTGGCCGAACTCACGGAGGAAATGGCCACGCCGAGCGGGCGATTCGAGATCGGAGGCGCGGGCCATCTGGGCGACCAGCTTGGTGTAGGTCTGATAGGCTTGGTTCTGGCGCTGCCGCCAAGCCTTGCGCTGCTTCTGGTCGCGGAGGTCAGCAGGCGGCTCGGGCATCTCAGGCTTCGGCAGACGGGTCAGGACGGCCCTTTCGCCCTCCCCTTCCCCGCCGTCCATGGCCATGGCTGCGGTACCTCCGCCGCCGGACATCTCCATTTCCGTCAGGCCCATCGCGGCGAGCAGTTCGCGCCCGTCCACTTTCTCGCCGACACCTTTGTGAGCGATCTCGGAGACGACGTCGCGGGCGCGACGGCGCAGGGAACCCAATTCGCCGCGCAGCTTGTCGAAACGGGCCTTGTCGCCGGCCTCGATCGCCTCGGCGGCCTGTTTGCGCAGTTTGTCGGCCTCCGGGCGGACCGCGTCGTAGGCGGCCGCGACCTCCTCCACCATCGCGACGAACTCCTCTTCGCCCCGGCTTTCGAGAGCTTCGTGGATGCGGCGGACTTTCTCGACCGAGGTGAGTTGCTGGGCGAGGCGGGGCTGGTACCCGTCGGCCTCGGGCAGGGCGAGGGCGACGATGGAATCCCAGATCTGCTCGGCGCTCATGCGGCGGAGGAGTGGGCCGGGGAAATAGTAATGCCCTCCCATGGCCACCTCCTCGGCGTGCGCGGCGCGCTGGTAGGCCCGGGTGTTGTGGAGGATCTCCTGATACCTCCGCAGGTCGTAGTCGAGGGCCTTCATCGTCTCTTCGAGGAAGGCGAGGAGCTCGGGATTCGAGACGGGGGTCGTGTCGGTGAGCTCGTCGACCGGCTCGAAGAGTCCGTGGCCGAAGACGCGCTTCCAGAGGCGGTTGGCGATGACGCGGGTGAAGGTGGGATTGTCCTTCGAGACCATCCAGCCGGCGTAGGCGTCGATGGCGCGGTCGTCGATCTTGGCGAGGTCGATCTCCGCGCCGAACATGGTGCGGGCCGTCACCGGATCATGCGGCTTGGCGTCGTCATACTGGTAGTCGTGGGGAAGTTTCAGGGTCTTCTCCAATTCCTCCGCGCGGACGTAGCGGAGCGGGTCGTAGATGTCGTTGATGGCCTCCCTGACCCCGGCGGTCTTGTGCTCGTAGGATTCGTAGGCCGCGATGGACTTCGCCGCCAGCTCGCGGAACTGCTTGTCGTCCATGCCGGAGCGCCGCAGGAAGGTCTCGTAGCGGTCCGTGTTGGAGACGAAGCGCTCAAGGCCGACCCGGTTCGTGATCTGGGGGAAGCGCTCCTTCCCGGTCACCGACGCCATGAGGCTGGCCCGGTCCGCCCGGTTTTTGTCCTCGATCCTCTTGCGGTTGCCCGCCGGATACTGGCGGGCGTCCATCCCGTAGGAGAAAGCGGCCATCTGGTAGTAGTCCATCTGCGTCCACTTGTCGAAGGGGTGGTTGTGGCATTGGGCGCATTCGAGGCGGGTGCCGAGGAAGACGCGGACGGTGTTCGACATGTTGTCCAGCGGCATGCCCCGGTCGCGGATGTAGTAGCCGACGGCAGCGTTCTCCCAGATCATGCCCCGGGCGGAGACCAGCTCCCGGACGAAGTCGTCGTAGGGCTTGTTCTCGCGGATGGCGTCCTTGATCCAAATCTGGTAGGCGGCCTCGGCTTCCGGCGCGCCGATGCCGAAACCGGAGTTGATCCGCAGGATGTCGGCCCAGAAATGGTAGGCGTGGCTGACGTGCCCCTCGCTTTCGAGGAGGTCGGTGATGAGCTGGGCGCGCTTCCGAGGGTAGTCAGAGCCGTGGAAGTTCTCGGCTTCCTCGATGGTGGGAACGCGGCCGACGATGTCGAGATAAGCGCGGCGGACGAAGGTCTCGTCGTCGATGTCCGCGTTCGGCTTCAGACCCTGTTTCGCGAGCATCGCCTCGATGAAGGAGTCGATCTTCGCCGCAGCGGCGGCGATGTCGAATTCGCGTTCCGGGGATCCGGCCCTCGTGGGAGATGCTGTCAGCGAAATGCCGGCAAGAAGGGTCGAGAGGAGAAAAAGCGGTTTCATCCAAGGGAAACGGGGAGATTCAAGGAAGAATACCCTGAACCCCGCGAAACGTTTCGTCCGGTCGCCCGCCGTGATGACGCCCCCCGGAAGCGCAGGAGACGCCGCTGGATTGGCGGCGGACGGCTGAGCCAGCCGTCCCTACCGATCTTCCGCCCATGGGGACTTGGAAAGTCCCCCTCCCGGTTAGGTTTCGGACTCCGGATTTTCCTCCGCCTCCTCGCGGAGACGCTCCAGCATCTCCTCGATCTGCTCCAGATGCTTCAGGGGGAGGCGGCGGCGCTGATGCTTGTTCCACAAAACCTCGCGGAGTGACTCCATCGCTTCGAGGGGCAACGCCTCGTGGGCGTTCCAATCGGGATCGGTCTTGCGAGTGGAGAAGAACTGCCAGCGCCCCGCGTGGTGGACCGCCCGGTAGTAGACGAGGCAGCCCTCCTCGTCCCGCTCGCGCCATTCGTGCTTCGTCATGACGCGGCGAGGACCTCCTTCAACGTCGCGACACAGCGTTCGTTCTGTGGCATCGTGCCCACGGAGATGCGGACCCATTCGGGCAGCTTGTAGCCGCGCATCGCCCGGATGATGACCCCGCGCCGCAGCATCGCCTGGAAAACCGCGTCGCCATCGCCCACTTTCACGAGGACGAAGTTCGCGTGGCTCGGCACATACTCCAAGCCCATCTCCGCGAAGGACCGCTCCAGATAGGCGCGGCCCTCGTCGTTCAGCTCCCGCGTCCGCTGCTGATGCTCCTCGTCGAGGAGTCCGGCGACGGCCCCGGCCTGGGCGATGGAGTTCGTGTTGAAGGGCTGGCGGCATTTCTGGAGGACGCTGGCAATCTCCAGGGTGGTCAGGCCGAAACCGATGCGCAGCCCGGCGAGCCCCTGAATCTTCGAGAAGGTGCGCATGACCACGACGTTCCGACCCTCGCGGAGGTATTTCAGCGTGTCCGGCGCGTCGGGGACGAACTCGTGGTAGGCTTCGTCGAAGATGACCACGACATGGTCCGGCACGCGGGCCATGAAACGGTCGATGGCGGCCCCGTCGACCATCGTGCCGGTGGGGTTGTTTGGATTCGCGACGAAGACCATGCGCGTGCGCGGGGTGATCGCCGCAGCCATCGCGTCGAGGTCGTGGACGAAATCCGGATCGGGCACTTCGATGGTCTCGGCTCCGAAGAGGGTGGCCATCAGTTTGTAGACGACGAAGGCGTGCTCCGCCGCGACCACCTCGTCGCCGGGGTTGAGGAAGCCGTGGCCGATCAGCTCGATGATCTCGTTCGACCCGTTGCTGATGACGACCTGGCCGCGATCAAGTCCGAACTTCTCCGCGATGGCCGTGCGCAGCTTGTAGCCGCCCCCGTCCGGGTAGATGTGGACGCCCTCGGCCGCCTCCTTCATCGCCGCGATGGCTTTGGGCGAGGGGCCGAGCGGATTCTCGTTCGAGGCCAGTTTGATGATGTCCGCAGGATCGAGACCCAGCTCGCGGGCGGTCTCCTCGATGGGTTTGCCGGGATCGTAGGCGACGAGGCCATCGAGCCAAGGATGGGCTTGGGAAAGGACGGAAGACATGGGTTTTTGGAAAAGGAACGGAGGAGGACTCGCGGAAAGGGAAAGGCGAGAAGGTATCGCTACCGCCCCGCTCCTCAACCTCATTTCGGGCGGCTCACGCGACTTGAATCCGAATTTCGGATTTCGAACTTCGGATTTCGGATTTCGGATTTCGGATTTTCACCCTTCGTTCAGTTCCTTCAGCACTTCGGGATCGCGCACGTCGGCCCAGTCGCCAGCGAGTTCGACGGCTTCGATCTTCAAGCCGTCGCGGACTTGCGCGGCAATGGCGTCGGTGAGTTCGTATTCGCCGCGCGGGGACAGCTCCAGCTTCGCGGTGTAGTCGAAAATGCGAGGCGAAAAGGCGTAGATACCGGCGTTGTAGTAAGGGCTGGTCGGCTGGCCTGCGGCGGGTTTCTCGATCAAATCGACGACCATTCCGTTCTCAATGAAGACGGCCCCGCCTTTGCGGACATCCTCGTCGATCTTCACGCTGAGCTTCCCATCGACTCCGGTGAAGTCGGCGAGGGGCGCGTAGGCGGCGGGCGGCACGAGAATATCGCCGTAGCTGAGGATGAAGGGATCGCTCCCCGCGAAGTCCTTCGCCAGTTCGACGACGCGTCCAGTGCCGTCCTGCACGACCTGCTCGACATACTCGATGCCGCAGCCGAAGGCCGAACCGTCGCCGAAGTGATCGATGACGACCTCCTTGCGCCAGCCCACGACGATGAGGATGCGCTCGATCCCGTTGGCGACGAGGCCGCGCACGATGGATTCGAGGATGGGCGTGCCCTTGACCCGCATCATGGGTTTGGGCAGCTCGTCGGTGAGCTCCTTCATGCGGGTGCCGCGTCCGGCGGCGAGGATGACGGCTTTGGTCGTTTGGCTCATGTGGGTGATGTCTGAAGAACAGAGGGTCAACCCAGCCGCTTCACGAAGGCGGCCATGCGGTCCATGGCGATCTCGATCTTGTCGTAGGCGGTCGCGTAGCAGGCTCGCACGCAGCCCTCGCCCGCCGGACCGAAGGCGCTGCCGGGCACGACCGCGACGCTCTCCTCCTCAAGAAGACGCAGGGCGAACTCCTTGCTCGTGAGTCCGTATTTCCGCACGTCGGGGAACATATAGAAGGCCCCGCCGGGCGCGAAGCAGGGCAGGCCCATCTCGTCGAAGCGCTTCAGCATCAGGTTGCGCCGCTGCGCGTAGGCGCGGCGCATGCGCTCGACCTCGGGGGCGCCGTTCCGCAAGGCCTCGATCGCCGCCTGCTGGCTCATGATGGACGCGCAGAGCATGGAGTATTGGTGGATCTTCATCATCGCCTCGGTCAATACGGTCGGGGCGCAGGCGTAACCGAGGCGGAATCCGGTCATGGCGAAGGCCTTCGAAAAGCCGTGGAGGAGCACGGTGCGCCCCCTCATCCCCGGGAGGCTGGCGATGGAGGTGTGCTCGCCGGGGGACATGCCGTCGGGTCCGCCGTAGAGCAGTTCGCAATAGATCTCGTCGGAGACCACGATGAGGTCGCGCTCCACCGCGAGGGCGGCGATTTTCTCCAGTTCCTCGACCGGCTCGACGGCACCCGTCGGATTGGTCGGGAAGTTGAGGAGGATGACTCGCGTACGGTCGGTGAGCGCCGCCTCCACGTCCTTGGCGCGGAGCACGAAATTGTCCTCCACCCGCGTCTGAACGGTCACCGCCTTGCCGTGGGCGAGCACGATGCTGGGGCTGTAGCTGACGTAGCAAGGTTCGTGATAGACCACCTCGTCGCCGGGATCGAGAAGGGCGCGGAAGACGAGATCGAGGGCCTCGGACACGCCCACGGTGACGAGAATCTCGCTGGCGGGGTCGTAGGAGACTTTGAAAAGCTGTTCGACATAGGCGGCGATCTCCTGCCGCAGGGAGAGCAGCCCGAGGTTCGATGTGTAGCTCGTCTGCCCGCGCTCCAGCGAGAAGATCGCGGCCTCGCGGATGTGCCAAGGCGTGGAGAAGTCGGGCTCGCCGACGCCGAGGGAGATGACGTCGTCGCGGCCCACGACGAGTTCGAAGAAGTCCCGGATGCCGGACCGGGGGATGTCGCGAACATGCTTCGCGATGCGCTCTTGCAGGGGTTTCATGAGAAAACAGGAATCAAGTCGGGAGGACGGAAGGGGCGGAGGCCGACCCGGCCCCGACTCTCTCAAGCAGGGGGCCGGAGCGGCCCGGTGGGACGGTTCAGGGCGAGACGGCGAGGCGCTCGTCGGCGTGGGATTCGCCGGCGACGAAGCCGCTCTGCTTGTAGACCTTGAGCTGGAAATGGGTCGCGGTGGAGAGCACCCCGTCGAGGGTGCTGAGCCTCTCGCTGACGAAGCGGGCGACCTCGCGCAGATCCTCGCCCTCGACGAGCACGGCGAGGTCGTAGCCGCCGCTCATGAGCCAGCAGCCCCGCACTTGGCCGAAACGCGCGATGCGCTGGGCGAGACGGTCGAAACCGCCGTCGCGCTCGGGGGTGAGCTTCACCTCGATGAGGGCGGAGACATGGCGTTGCCCGGCGCGTTCGGGATCGACGACGGCGTGATAGCCGAGGATGGCCCGCTTCTCCTCAAGATCGGCGACCAGCGCCGCGACCTCGGTCTCGGGGCGACCGAGACGTTCCGCTAGCTGCGCCGTCGAGAGACGCGCGTCCTGTTGCAGCAGTTCCAATAGGGCATCCATGCCGGAGTTGAGAGTGGGTGGTTGAGAGTTGAGAGTCGGAAGACTGGTAATTTGGTTGATGTCGGGCAAGGGATTCACCCTTCAGGGGAACGGAAGTTTCCGGCGCAAGCCGCTGATTTTTTACTCTCAACTCTCAACCATCAACTCTCAACTCCCCAATCAGTCTCCAAAGCAGATCCCGACCGATTTCGCCGCCTCGACGATTTCGCCTTCGGGATCGACCAGCTTCAGCTTGCGGACGGCGTCCTCGATGAGAACCGAGCCGACATGATACTGCTGGTAGCTGACCATACGCCCGAATCGCTTTTCCTCTATCAATTTCACCGCCTCGACCCCGAAACGCATTCCGAGGACGCGGTCGAGGCAGGTCGGGCTGCCGCCGCGCTGGAGGTGGCCGAGGCGGGTGCAGCGTGTCTCCTTGCCGGTCAGTTCGGCGAGGCGCTTCGCGACGAGATCGCCGACGCCACCGAGGCGCACCTCGCCGCCGCCGCCCGCGTCCTCGACCACGAGGGAACCGCCCGCGGGCGCCGCGCCCTCGGCGACGACGACCAGCGCGCTGTGGAAGCCGAGCCGCTCGCGTTCGAGGATGGCCTCGGCGACTTTCTCGTAAGCGAAAGGGATCTCGGGAATGAGGATGCTGCTCGCCCCGCCCGCGATGCCCCCGTAGAGGGCGATCCAGCCGGCGTGGCGGCCCATCACCTCCAAGACCATGACGCGGCGGTGGCTTTCGGCGGTGGTGTGGAGCCGGTCGAGCGCTTCGGTCACGACCTGCACGGCGGAGTCGAAGCCAAAGGAGGTCGCGGTGGCGTCGAGGTCGTTGTCGATGGTCTTCGGCACGCCGACGACGGGGAATCCCTCCTCGTGGAACTGGAGCGCGGTGGTGAGGCTGCCGTCGCCGCCGACGCAGATCAGGGCCGAGACGTCGAGGCGACGCAGGGTCTGGAAGGCGGCCTCCATCAGCTCCTTGGGAATGCGGCGCACCCCGCCCTCGCCCACCTTCCCGGCGAAATGGCCCCGGTTGGAGGTGCCGAGGATGGTGCCGCCGAGCTTCAGGATGCCCTCGGTTTTCTCCACTTTCAAAATCTTGTAGTCGCCCGGCGCGAGGAGGCCCTCGTAGCCGTCGCGAAAGCCGAGAACTTCCCAGCCGAGACGGGTGGCGGTCCCCACGACTCCGTGGGTGACAGCGTTGAGTCCGGGGCAATCCCCTCCTCCGTTGAGCAATCCGATTCTCATGGCGCGGAACGAGCCTCAATTCCCCCCGCCGCGCAAGCGCTGTTTGGAGTCGCCTTCGCCACCCGCCGCGAGCCATTCCGCGCAGGCCGGCCAAGCCCGGTCGAGGAGGAGGACGGCCTCGCGGAAGCGGTCTTCGGCGTTCAGGACCACGACGACGAGACGCTGTTGACTCGTGGTATCGCCCACCATCAGATCGCGAGTCGCGGAGGCGACGAGGCAGGGGCCGGAGCGGCGCGTCGTGCCCGTCTTGGTGCCGTCGATGCCGCGCGAGCCGACGAGTTCGTTGGTGTTGACGAGGCGTTTCTCGATCCGCTTGCCCGCGTGGAGCACGACGACGTTCCGCTCCTTTTCACCGCAGTATTTCACGGCATCGGCCCGGTCGTGGAAATGGATCGCGAGCCTCGCCAAATCGGCGGCGGTGGAAACGCCGAGATCGCTCCCTTCGTCGAGTCCGTGGGGATTGACGAAACGCGTCGAGGCCATCCCGAGCCGTCGCGCGAGTTCGTTCATCCGCGAGACGAAAACGGCGACGCCATCCTCGGCCCGCGGATCGATGGCCCGGCCCACCGCCGCCGCCATGGCATGGGTCGAGGTGTTGTCCGAGGCCATCATCGCGGCGAAAAGACCCGTCTCCAGCGAGATTTCATCGCCCGCCCGGAGGACCAGCGGATTGGCCCCGCCGCGCAGGGCCTCCTGCGGCACGGTGACGAGCCAAGTCGCGGGATCGACGCCGCTTTCCTCGATCCATTCGAGCAGGACCACGGCGGAGGCGATTTTCGTAAGGCTCGCGACTTGGCGAGGGATGTCCGCGTCCTTCGCGTCGAGAACATGGCCGCTCGCGTGATCGACCACGAGATGCGAATCCGCCGCCATGATTTCCGGGGAATATCGCATCGCCATCCACACCAAGGAACAAAGCAGGAACCGCAAAATCGTCGCCATAGGAATATCAAAAACAAAAAGCCGCAACAGGCGGACCCGTTGCGGCTTGTCGAATCGTTCCGGGTTCCGAAAATCAAAGCTTCGCCTTGAGGGCGGCGTATTCGCTTTCGAGATCGGCGATTTGCGCACGGACCGCGACGAGGCGGTTGAGGATGGAGACGAGGTCGCCACCGACAGGAGCGGCGGCCGACGCGGCGGCAGCGGGTTTCCGCCCCGGCTTGCGTCCGGGTTTGCGGCCAGGCTTCCGTCCCGGCTTGCGACCGGGCTTCCTTCCGGGTTTGCGACCGGGCTTCGCCGACGCTTGCGGCGCATCGCCTTCAGCCACCGTCTTGGCAGCCTTGGCGGCCTTGGCGGCCTTGGCCTTGCCCCCGCGTCCGGGAGTGCCCACGCCGGCTTTCTCCAGCCACGACTTCACCGTGACGGCATTGAGATTCCATTTTTTCACTGCGGCGGACTGCCCCCCGCGTCCGTTCTCAGCGTTGTAAGTTTGGATGAAGGCGATCACCTCGTCCTTGGTTCCTTGATCGTATTTACTGGCCATGTGTTTATTTTTGATGAGCTTTTCGCGAAAGCAGAGTTGAAATTAAAACTCCCTCTGGCTTTTGTAAAGCGCTTTGGTACTATCGATACGTTTAAATCGTCAATTCATTGGAGACTATCGAATGAATCTTCGAACCCTCTCATCCGCCGCGCTCTTCGCTTTGGTCGCCCTGCTCTCCTTCTCGGTCTGGGCCGTGGGGGCAAGTTGGTATTCCACGGAAAAGGGCATGTACGCGCTCTGCGCCCTCGTCTTCCTCGGCCTCGGGGGGCTCGCCCTGCTCCCGGCGTCGGGCCTGCGGGGCGGCCGAGCCGCCGTCGGCCTATGCCTGCGCTTCGCCCTCGGCTTTGCGGTCTATGCGCTGGTTTGGTCGGTATCCTGGTTCACCTTCCACGATACCTTCGGCGAAGTGATCGGCTCCTTTTTCGGATTGCTGGGGCTGACAGCGATTCTGAAGCGCGGCACGGATTCCCCGCACGACCTCCTCACCGCCACCGCCATCGTCTTCCTCTGGCACACGCTAGGCTACTATATCGGCGGACTCGCCTACCAAGCCCTGCAAAACCGGGGCGTCCTCGCGGTCGAACTGCCGCTGGAAAAATCCACCGTTCCGACGGTGGCGCGTTTCGCTTGGGGACTGTTCTACGGGTTGGGCCTCGGCTTCGGACTGGCGAAACTTCTTCACTCCGCGCGGCGGAGCTGAAGCAGTCCGTCGAGGCAGATGCGGGACCAGGTTTCCAATGCCTCGCGCCGCTCCGACAATTCCTCGAGGGTGAGGAAGGCGAGATTCTCGATATTGTCCTCGCCCGCGCTCACCTCGTCGCTGTCGAGGGTGAAGAGATGCACCACCCCGAGATGGACCTGCCCCACCTCGTTCGAATCGTCGTTGATCAGCCCGAGAATCTCCTGGGTATGCGAGCCGGAGAGGTTCAGTTCCTCGCCGATCTCGCGCTCGACGCCGATGGTGTAGGTGTCCTTGTCGAGGGACGAGGCCGCGTAGTCGGTGTCGTTGATGTGTCCGCCGATGCCGATGGATCCTTTCGCGGCGAGCCGCTTCTCCCCTCCCCCGCCTCCCCGGACATAGTGCAGGTAGCGATCCCCGTGGCGAAAGATAGCATAGGGGATGATCTGCTTGTGGGAAGGGTCGTCCTCGGCGAGGTCGCGACTGAGGAAATAGTTGTTCGCGGGATCGAGCAGATGCGGCAGGTAGCGCTCCGTCTCGAAAGTGATCCCATCGAAGGCCCCGAGGCGGTCGAACAGCTCCCGCGAGACCACCAGCACGTTTTCGTCAGCGTATTTTCCCATCGCCGGGCAATCGACACTAGCGAGGCGAGATGTCAAACCGGTATCTCGCCAGGCCCGAAACCTGGGTGACGGACCTTGCGACGCGGGCGCCGAGAAGTCGCTCGAACATCTGCGCCTCCATGCGTTCGAGAGTCGGATAGCGATCAAAAAGGGGTTGGAGGGGATTGTGGTATTCCTCGATGCGCAGCGCCTCCTCCTCGACAAGCTGGCATCGCGAATAGTGCCCCTCCGCCGTGCGCGCCGCCGCCAGCTTCTCGCCCCGCTCCTGCACGGAGTCCCCCGTCACGACCTCCGAGAGACGCTCGGCCTTGCCCCGGAAGAAGGCGAGGAGGATCTTCTCCGCCGCGTTCGTCTCCAACTGCCCCGCCACCTCAAGCAGGGAGAGGCAGACCCCGTCCCCGATCCCGGGGAAGAGCGGTGCCGCCTTCGCGGTGAGCCGATAGAGCTTCTGCGGACGCCCGACCTCCTGGGGACTCCGCCAAGTGTCGAGCCAGCCGAGCTTCTGCATCGCGAGACAGTGCTTCTTCACGCCCATGTAGCTCATCCCCAGCGCCTCGGCCAAGTCGCCCACGGAGATCCCGCCGGAGCACTTGACCAGCTCCAGGATGTCGAACCAGTGGGGCTTGCTGAGGCGGCGCAGGATTTTGAGATAGGGAGTCACGGCAGGTCGGATGAAATCGGGGGCGGGAGCATAGCGGGGAGGCGGGCCAGGTCAAGGCGATCCAAACCCGAACCTGTTTTGTAACAGCACTTTGCGGAGGATGCCGCTAAAATTATCACGCCATCGGTGAAAAAAGGCCCGGATTGACATTGCCCAGCCTCATTTTATCCTCTCCCCAGCGGTAAGGATCGGAGTCCGCCGCCGTCCCAAGGGATGGATTCCCCCGACACGGCGACTCCCGCGCCCCGACCATGCACCACCCTCCCGAACTCGACTTGGAAAAAACCTTCCGCTCCCACGCTCCGGGCTACTGGGCGGATGCGGGCGTCTCCGCCGAGGACTGGAACAGCCACATCTGGCAGTTGAAGAACCGCGTCACCTCGCTGCGCCAGCTCGAGGAGCATCTCGTCCTCACTCCCGAGGAGCGCAACGGGGTCATCCTCTCCGGGACGAAGCTGGCGATGGCGATCACGCCCCATTTCTTCAACCTCATCGACCGCGAGAACCCCGACTGCCCGATCCGGCGGCAGGTCGTGCCCCGCGTCGAGGAGACCCTCGTCTCCCCCTACGAAATGGCCGACCCCTGCGGCGAGGATTCGCACATGCCCGTGCCCGGCCTCGTCCATCGCTATCCCGACCGCGTCCTCTTCCTCGTGACGGACCGTTGTGCCTCCTACTGCCGCTACTGCACTCGCAGCCGCGTCGTCAGCGGGGCGGGCGAGCAGGAACTGGAGACGGATTTCGAGGCGGCCTTCCGCTATCTGGAGCAGCACGACGAAGTCCGCGACGTGCTTCTCTCCGGTGGCGATCCCCTGCTCTTCTCCGACGGAAAATTGGAGAAAATCCTCGAACGCCTCCGTCGCATCCCCCACATCGAGTTCCTCCGCATCGGCTCGCGCGTCCCCGTCTTCCTTCCCCAGCGCATCACCCCGCAGCTCTGCGCGATGCTGCGCAAATTCCATCCGCTCTTCATGAGCGTGCATGTGAACCACCCGCGCGAACTCACGGTCGAGTCGAAGGAGGCCCTCGAACGCCTCGCCGACGCCGGCATCCCGCTCGGCAACCAGAGCGTGCTGCTCAAGGGGGTGAACGACGACCTCGCGACGATGAAGGCGCTGGTTCAAAAGCTGCTGATGTGCCGGGTGCGGCCCTACTATCTCTACCAACTCGACCTCATCCAGGGCTCCTCGCATCTGGAGGTACCGGTGAAGAAAGGCATCGAATTGATCGAAGGCCTGCGCGGTCATACCACCGGCTACGCCGTGCCGCAGTATGTCATCGACGCGCCCGGCGGCGGCGGAAAAGTGCCGGTCAATCCCGACTACGTGCTGCAACGGACGCCCGAACGGACCCTGATCCGGAATTTCGAAGGCCGCACCTTCGAATACCCCGAGCCGTCCACGCATGGAGCGGTGGTGTTTGATCGGTAGTCATACCCATTCCAACAACGGTTTGGTATGAAATTCCAACAGCAAGCCCAAGGAGGGCCGACATTCCTGTCGGCCGACTGGTCCTGCCGTCGCTGGGCTTGATGGCCGACAGGAATGTCGGCCCTCCTTGTGGCATGGAACCTCGTCCATAGAACGATTTGGGTGCCGCATAAACAAAAAGGGCGGCCCCTCGTGGAACCGCCCTTTCGGAATGCATTTGTCAGGCGAGCCTCACTTCTTCTTTCCCTTCGTCGCGGCGGCGCGCTTCTCCTCGATCGCAGCCTGGGCGGCGGCGAGGCGGGCGACGGGCACGCGGTAGGGCGAGCAGCTCACGTAGGCGAGGCCGACGTTGTGGAAGAACTTCACGCTGTCCGGATCGCCGCCGTGCTCGCCGCAGATGCCGAGCTTGATGTCGGGACGGGTCTTGCGGCCCTTCTCGATGGCGGTCCTCACGAGCTGGCCGACGCCGTCCTGGTCGAGGGTGGCGAAGGGGTTCTTCTTGAAGATCTCGTTCTCGGTGTAGGGCATCAGGAAGTTGCCCATGTCGTCGCGGCTGATGCCGAGCGCGGTCTGGGTGAGGTCGTTGGTGCCGAAGCTGAAGAACTCGGCGGTCTCGGCGATCTCGTCGGCGGTGAGGGCGCCGCGCGGGACTTCGATCATGGTGCCGACCTGGTAGCTGAGCTTGACCTTCTTCTCCTTCTGCACCTCGGCGGCGACGCGATGGACGATGGCCACCTGGAGGTCGAGCTCCTTCTTGAAGCCGACGAGCGGGATCATGACCTCGGGTTTGACCTTGATGCCCTTCTTCTGGACTTCGGCAGCGGCCTCGAAGATGGCGCGGGCCTGGGTCTCGGTGATCTCGGGGTAGGCGATGCCGAGGCGGCAGCCGCGGTGGCCAAGCATGGGGTTGAACTCGTGCAGGGCGGCGACGCGGGCGGCGACCTTCGCCTTGGAGACGCCGAGCTTCTTGGCCAGTTCGCCCTGGGCCTTGTCGTCGTGGGGGACGAATTCGTGCAGCGGCGGGTCGAGCAGGCGGATGGTGGCGGGCAGGCCCTTCAGCGCCTTGAAGATGCCGACGAAGTCCTCGCGCTGGTAGGGCAGGATCTTCGCGAGGGCGGCGCGGCGGCCTTCCTCGGTCTCAGCGAGGATCATTTCGCGGACAGCGTCGATGCGGTCGCCCTCGAAGAACATGTGCTCGGTGCGGGTGAGGCCGATGCCCTGGGCGCCGAAGGCGATGGCCTGCTCGGTCTGCTCGGGGTTGTCTGCGTTGGTGCGGACGGCGAGGCGGGTGGCCTTGGAGCACCAAGCCATCAGCTCCTTGAACTGGGCGAACTTCTCGGTCTTCTGCGCCGCCTTGTCGCCCTTGAGCAGACCCATGACGATGCTGGACGGCCCAGTCTTGATGAGGCCGCCGTAGATCGTGCCGGCGGTGCCGTCGATGCTGAGGCTGTCCTTGCCCTCCTTGAAGACCTGGCCAGCGATGGTCACGGTCTTCTTGTCGTAGTCGATCTCCACGGCGCTGGCGCCGCAGATGCAGACCTTGCCCATCTGGCGGGCGACGAGCGCGGCGTGCGAGGAGACGCCGCCCTTGGCGGTGAGGATGCCGGCGGCGGCGATCATGCCGCGGAGATCCTCGGGCGAGGTCTCGTTGCGGACGAGGAGGACGGTCTCACCCTTCTCGGCGGCGGCGGCTGCACGGTCGGCGTTGAGGTAGATGATGCCGGAGGCGGCACCGGGACCGGCGGGCAGGCCCTTGGCGAGCGCCTTGGCCTTCTTGATCTCGGCGGCGTCGAAGTCGGGGGCGAGGAGCTGCTCGAGCTGGTCGGCGGGGTTGCGGAGCACGGCGGTCTCCCAGTCGATGAGCTTCTCCTTCACCATGTCGGAGGCGAACTTCAGCGCGGCGGCGGCGGTGCGCTTGCCGTTGCGCGTCTGGAGCATGAAGAGCTTGCCGTTCTGGATGGTGAACTCGACGTCCTGCACGTCCTTGAAGTGCTTCTCGAGCGTCTTGCGGACCTTGAGGAGATCCTTGTAGGCCTTGGGCATGACCTTCTCCAGCTTGGCAACCGGATCGGGCGTGCGCACGCCGGCGACGACGTCCTCGCCCTGAGCGTTGATGAGGAACTCACCGTAGAACTCGTTGACGCCGTTGGCGGGGTTGCGCGTGAAGGCGACGCCGGAGCCGGACTCGTCGCCGGTGTTGCCATAGACCATCGCCTGCACGTTGACGGCGGTGCCCCACTCGGAGGGGATGTTGTACTTGCGGCGATAGACGATGGCGCGGTCGTTCATCCAGGAGCCGAAGACGGCCCCGGCGGCTCCGCGGAGCTGCTCCCACACGTCGTTGGGGAAGCCCTTGCCGGTGCGATCCTTGACGAGGTCCTTGAAGCGCTTCACCAATTCCTTCTGGTCATCGGCGGTCAGGTCGCTGTCGATGATGTCCTTGCCGTATTTCTCGTGCTTGAAGCCCTCGATGACGACCTCGAAGGGCTCGTGGTCCTCGCCTTCGCGCTTCTGCACGCCGAGGACGACGTCGCCGTACATCTGGATGAAGCGGCGGTAGCAGTCCCAGGCGAAACGCTCGTTCTTCGTGGCCTTGACGAGGGCCTCGACGGTCTGGTCGTTGAGGCCGAGGTTGAGGACGGTGTCCATCATGCCCGGCATGGAGTCGCGCGCGCCGGAGCGGACGGCGACGAGGAGGGGCATCCCGGAGGTGCCGCCGAACTTCGCGCCCATGATCTTCTCCATGTTGGCGACGCCGGCCTCCATCTGCTTTTGCAGGGATTCGGGATAGGTGCGCTTGTTGGCGTAGTAGTAGGTGCAGACCTCCGTCGAGACGGTGAACCCGGGAGGCACGGGCAGACCGATGAGAGTCATCTCGGCGAGGTTCGCGCCCTTGCCGCCGAGCAGCGCCTTCTGCGACCCGTTGCCGTCGGCCTTGCCGGCGCCCCAGGTGTAAACATATTTGGTGGACTTGCCGCCTGCTTTCTTGGCGGCGGGGGCGGACTTTTTCGCGGCGGGTTTGGTGGCTGCTTTTTTGGCCATGGTTTTCGTTTGGATCGAGGTGGGTTGTCTTGAGAAAAAGCGCGGGAAGTGAAGGCAGGAAGGCAAAAGCGGCCCCCGGCGGGAGGGAGACGGGCTGCGACCGTGCGGGGGCGACGGGAGGGAACAGCCTCGACACTGAGGCGCGCAACTGTAAGCGATGCCGACGGGGTGTCAACGCGGAAGCGGCAGAGCGCTTCGCCCCATCAACCTGGCCGGGGCGTCCCCTTCGCTTGGATCGCCTCCAACACCGTCGCCACGACTTCGTCGATCCCGAGTTCGGAGCTGTCCACGACGAGGGCGTCCTCGGGAACGACCAGCGGCGACGCCTTGCGGCTGGAGTCGATCTTGTCGCGGCTGGCGATGGAGTCGGCGATGCCCTCGGCACGCCGCCGCGCCTCGCGCACCTCGGGCGAGGCGTCGATGTAGAACTTGTGGGGGGTGCCGGGAAAGACGACCGAGCCAATGTCGCGCCCCTCCATCACGACCCCGCGCTCGGAGGCGTAGCGGCGCTGCTCGGCGACGAGGCGCTCGCGCACCTCGAGGATCGCGGCGATGGCCGAGACACCCGCGTTGACCTCGGGCGCGGCGAGTTCGGCACGGGTCATGGGGATGCCGCCGACGGCGACGGTGCCGACGCCGCCTTCCTCGCCGCAGACGAAATCGGTGCGGGCGAGCAGGTCGAGCACCGCCGGGGTATCGGCGGGATCGGCCCCGTTCCGCAACACCCACCAGGTGAAAGCCCGGTACATCGCCCCCGAGTTCACGAAGACGATCCCCAAAGCCGCCGCGACCCGCTTCGCCACGGTACTTTTGCCCGAGGCCGCCGGGCCGTCGATCGCGATGATGAGGGTGTCGCGTCCATCCATACCCTCCCATCGTGAACCGCACCCTCCCTGCCCGCAACGGATTTTATCCCCTTCCGCATCACCTTTCTCGGATTTGGGGCGGTCGCCCCATCTGCGGAAATTTGCGGGCATTTGCGGCCATCTGCGTCAAAAGAATTGGGGAACGCAGATTTACACGGATGAAGCGCGGATTTTCGCGGATGGGGGAGTTTTTACGAACCCCATATCTTCGATCCGCCACGCAAAAAGCGCTTGCCCGCCCCGGCGGCGCTCTATTACGGGTGGGACACGACCATGATCCTTTCCGATTCCGAAATCCTCGCCGCGATGGAGCGGGGCGAGATCGTCATCGAGCCCTACCGCCGCGAGTGCCTCGGGACGAACAGCTACGACGTCCACCTCAGCAAGCATCTCGCGACCTACAAGAAGCGCGTCCTCGACGCGAAGGCGCACAACGAGATCGAGCATTTCGAGATCCCGCCCGAGGGCTACGTTCTGGAGCCGCAGATCAACTACCTCGGCTCGACCATCGAGTACACCGAAACCCACGCCACCGTGCCCTTCCTCGAAGGCAAGTCGAGCGTCGGACGCCTCGGCATCGACATCCACGCGACCGCGGGCAAGGGCGACGTGGGCTTCTGCAACCACTGGACCCTCGAAATCTCGGTGAAGCAGCCGGTCCGCGTCTACGAGGGCATGCCCATCGGGCAGCTCATCTACTTCCTCGTCGAGGGGAAAATCATCCACCCCTACCACTCGAAGGGTTCGGCCAAATACAACGAGCGCACCCACCTGCCCGTCGAATCGATGATGTGGCGGAACCGGTTTTAACGCGAACGGCGTCCTCGGGTCACGCATAGAGGGGAGAAGGGCTTTTGACAGGCGGGGGAACTTGCGTTTCCGTTCCCCCTTGCGCGAAACCCGCGTTCCTTACCCGGCCATGAGCAACACCTCCGACACCTTCCCCTCCTCCGAAACGACCCGCCGAGCCTTCGTCAAAACCGCCGGGGCCGCCGTAGCGGCCACCGCCGCCGTCGGCTTCCCCAGCATCACCCTCGGCGCTCCGAACGACAAGAAGCTCAAAATCGGCGTCGTCGGCACGGGCGGACGCGGCGGCGGGGCGATGCTGAACGCGCTGGCCGCCGACGACAACGTCGAGCTGCACGCCATGGGCGACCTCTACCTCACCGAGGCGGAGAAGAAGCTGGAGATGGTGAGGAAGAACTCCGCCTCCAAGGGCAAGCTCTCCGACAGCCTCGACAGCCGCGTCTTCGGCGGGATCGACTCCTACAAGCAAGTGATCGACTCCGGGGTGGACGTGATCCTGCTGACGACGCCCCCGGCCTTCCGCCCCGTCCATTTCAAGGCCGCGGTCGAGGCCGGCATCCACTCCTTCGTCGAGAAGCCCTGCGCCACCGACATCGCGGGGGTGAAGGACTTCCTCGAAACCGCCAAGCTCGCCGCCGACAAGGGGCTCTCCGTCCTCTGCGGCTTCTGCTACCGCTACAGCGAACATGGCCGCGCCCTCTTCGAGCGGCTCCACGACGGAGCCATCGGCGACATCCGCAGTATCCATTCGATCTACCATGCCGGTCCGGTCAAGGCCATGCCCGACCCCTCCCGCCGCCCCGACGGGATGAGCGACACCGAATGGCAGCTCGCCAATTGGTACAACTTCCCCTGGCTGAGCGGCGACGGCATCGTCGAGCAGGGCTGCCACAACGTCGACCGCGTCGCCTGGGCCTTCCAGAACGCCGATCCCGTCGCCGCCTTCGGCACGGGGGGCCGCACCCGCCCGAACAACGAGGGCACCATCTACGACCATTTCAGCATCACCTACGAGTATCCCGGCGACGTCCTCGCCCATGTCGAGTGGCGGCAATTCCTCGACTCCTACCAATTCACCGGCGACACCTACTACGGCACCAAGGGCATCGCCAAATTCGGGGCCGGCTCGGCCGAAATCATCGGCGAGACGAACTGGAACTGGCGCAAGCCCCGCACCCCGAGGAGCATGTACGATCTCGAACACGAGGAGTTCTTCGCCGCGATCCGCTCCGGCGAGCGCAAGGACGACGCCTCTTGGATCGGCCACTCCACCACCTTGGCCATCCTCGGGCGCACCGCCTGCTACTCCGGCAAACGGATCACTTGGCAGGACATGTGGAACGCGCAGCAGAAGCTCGTGCCCGACGTCATCGACCTGAGCGCCTCCATGCCCATCGCCCCGATGCGCATCCCCGGCGTGCCGGAGACGCAGGACACGGTGTTCGTCGAGAGCGGCGGACAGGCTTGAGCCTGAAAACGGCTGACCGACCGGGAAGGGGCTTGCCAAAGCCCCCGCTCTTGGATTGACTTGGAGCGAGCCCCTCAGCGGGGGTCCGGGCCGAGCACCCCTGTCGGTTCGGGGGCCGGGGTCTTCTTCTCCTCTCCGTCCTTGTCGGCTCCCCTCAACAGTCTCGCCGCCTCCTTCCCCGGTACCGATTCCGAATCCAACGCGACGACGATGCGCAGGGTCGTCTCGGCTTTCTCCGCTTGCCCGGCACGGAGCTCGTAGCCGGCCCGGTTGATGAGGGCGGCCTGCTTCGCCTCCCCTTCCAGCTTCCGCTCCGCGATGTGGCGGTCGGTGCGGGCGATCATCTCCTCCCACTTCCGCTGCCTCGCGAGGATCTGCATCTCCATCTCGAAATCCGACTCGAGGATGGCCAGGCGGAAGGGCTCCGCCAATGCCAGGCTGTCACCGGGATCGGCGGCGAGGACCGCCTGCATCTCCTCGCGGAAGAAACGCGCCAAGAGGACTCCCGGCAGGTCGGGCAAGGCACTGGCGAGCGCCTTCACCTTCTCCACGCCCGACAGATTCCCGGCCTCCTTCGCGGCGGCGAGACCGGCCTCGCGCGCCGCCTCGATCTCGAGAAGCTGCGACGCGTACTCCTCCGGCGTCGAGATCTGGTAGCCGTTCAGCCCGAAGGGCCGCCCCTCGACATCGGTGAGGACGACGGTCGGGAAGCCGCGCACCCGGTAGGCGTCGCGCAGCAGGGCCTTTTGCGCCGCCTCCTCGCGCGGGAGGCGGTTGTCCTTCGGATATTCCAGTTTCAATAAGGTGAACTTGTCCGATACCGCCTCGATGAAGGCGGGCTCACCGAGGATCTCGTCGTAGAATTTCGCGCACATCTCGATCCAATCCGTACCGCTGAAGACGACGAGCAGCTTCTTGCCTTCCGCCTTCGCCTCCTCCAAGGCGGAAGGGTAGTCCCGGTGCCAGATCCCGATGGCCAGCGCCTGCGGCGAGGGAGCGAATGCGAGGACCGCCGCGACCAGCGCCGGAAGGAAAAGACAAGGGCGTTTCATGGAAAAAGGATCGGGAAACAAGGGAAACCAAAGGGTCTTGTCGCGGGGGCGGCCATCGGCGACACTCCGCAGAAGGTTTTTGCCGGACGCGGATGCGCCCTTGCCGCGATAGCCTCGCGGACGAAACACTACCCCTCCGCCCTCCGATTTCAAATGATGCGATCCCTCCTCTTCGCCCACCGGCCACCGCATCGGGATTCCGCGCCGTTGACCAAGGCCGGTATCACCCCTATTTTGACCGCATGAAAAGCCCCCTCTCCCCTGCCGGCCTCGCCGTCGCCTTTGTCGCGGTCGTCGCCTCCTCCTGCGCCGAAGCGGACGAGAAGGAGCCCGGCGAAACAGCATCGGATAAGAAAGCGGTCGTGATCGAAGTGCTCCCGGCGGCCCCCGCACAGCCAGGCGGTCCGGTGGAGAAAACCGAGGAGGAGTGGCTGAAAATCCTGACCCCCGAGCAGTACCACATCCTCCGCGAGGCGGGGACGGAGCGCGCCAACGGGCAGGTCTACGAGGAGTTCAAAGCCCAAGGCGGCGGCACCTACTACTGCGCGGGCTGCGGGGCCGAACTCTTCACGTCGAAGGAGAAGTTCGACTCGCATTGCGGCTGGCCCTCCTTCTACGATCCGTCGAAGGCGAAGAATGTGAAATACAGCGTCGACTACCATCTCGGCTACGCCCGGAAGGAGGTTCGCTGCAAAATCTGCGACGGCCACCTCGGCCACGTCTTCGACGGCGAGGGCTTCGCCACGCCGACGGACAAGCGCTACTGCATCAACGGCACGGTGCTGAAGTTCGTCCCCTTCCCCAAGGACGGCGAGGAGGAGAAGAAGGAAAAGGACGAAGGGAAGAAGACGGAGTGACGCGGGTGTCGCCGTGAGCGCGGAAGCCGCCCGGCGACTGGTGGCACGAGGGAGATCCTCCGAAGCCCTCCGCCTCCAGATGCGGCACGGCATCGCGATGATCCCTTGGTAGAAATATCCGCCCCCCTGACCCATGCGCCCCCTCCTCCTCTCCGCCCTCGCCGCGACCGTCCTCTCCGGAGGCGGACTGTTCTCCGCCGAAGTTCCGCGTCCCAACCTGATCTGGATCCTAGCCGACGACCTCGGCTGGGGCGATCTCGGCTGCTACGGGCAGCAGGTCGCCCGCACCCCGCATCTCGACCGCATGGCCGCCGAGGGCTTGCGCTTCACCCATTTCTACGCCGGAGCCACCGTCTGCGCTCCCTCGCGCAGCGTCCTCATGACCGGGCTGCACCACGGCCACACGCGGGTGAGGGGAAATTCCGGGGCGCACAATCCCGAGGCCCAGGCCCTGAAGCCGGACGACTTCACCGTTGCCGCCGCCTTGCAGAAGGCCGGCTACCGCACCGCCCTCATCGGCAAGTGGGGACTCGGCGACACCGGCCCCGCCGAGACCGGACTGCCGCGAAAGCAGGGCTTCGACGAATTCTTCGGCTACCTCAACCAGCGCCACGCCCACAACCATTTCCCCGACTTCCTCTGGCGCAACGAGGAGAAAATCGCCCTGCCCAACGTCGTCGTTCCCGTCGGCGGCGACGGCGCGGGCTACGCCGAGGACGGTATCCTCTTCGCCGACGACCTCTTCGCCGACGAGGCTTTGAAGTTCGTGTCGAAAAACCAAGATCGCCCCTTCTTTCTCTACTGGAGCCTCGTCCTCCCGCACGCCAACAACGAGCGGGCCAAGGAACTCGGCGACGGCGCCCACGTTCCCGACTACGGTTCCTACGCCAAGATGGACTGGCCCGACCCGGACAAGGGCCATGCTGCGATGATCACGCGAATGGACGGCTACGTCGGCCGGATGCTCGACCGCCTCGCCGAACTTGGTCTCGACCAGAATACCCTCGTCGTCTTCACCAGCGACAACGGTCCGCACAATGAGAGCAAGCACGATCTCTCGCGCTTCAACCCCTCAGGCCCCTACACCGGGACCAAGCGCAGCCTCACCGATGGCGGCATCCGCGTGCCCTTCATCGCCTGGTGGCCCGGCACGGTGAAGCCCGGCGAGTCCGCCCATGTCGGCTATTTCCCTGACTGGTTCCCTACTGCCACCGAACTCGCCGGAACGGAAGCCCCCGCGAAGCTCGACGGCCTCAGCCTCGTCCCGACTCTGCGCGGCAAGCCGGAGGAGCAGAAGCAGCACGAGTTCCTCTACTGGGAATTCCACGAAGGCGGTTTCCAGCAGGCCGCGCTATACCAAGGCCGCTGGAAAGGCATCCGCCAAGGTGGCCCCGACGCGCCGGTGAGGCTCTACGATCAGGAAAACGACATCGCCGAGCAGAACGACGTCGCGGAGAAGCATCCTGACATTGCCGCCAAAATCGGCGACCACCTCAAGACCGCCCGCACCCCGCTGCCCGAGTGGGAGCCGAGGTGGGAGGTGCCGAAGGGGAAGGGGAGGTGACGTGGAATTCTAGGCTTCCACGAGGCACGCCGATTCCGGATCGTATCGGTAGTTCTCGATCGTTCCATCCATCAGCCTTGCGATGGCCTCTTCGATCACCGGAAGAGGGACAAGGAACCATTCCCTCGGTTCGACTTGAAAGCCGAATCGGTCCCGGAGCTCGCAATCGAGGCGTGCCGGGGCGAAGAACTTGTGGAGAAGGGCCTCCAGACGACGGCGGTCGATGTTCGCGAGCTTGAACGTGGCCACGATCTCGACATCGGCAAGGAGGTAGGTGGGATCCTTTCGCGCATTCGCGATCCGGCTTTTCACATCCCCTCCCGTCACCCCGATCTTATGGATCACTGATCGGTTTTCCGCGATGAACGCATCGTCGGACAGGCTGCGGAGCACGTAGATGTGGCCTGCTGGCAGATCGTCCTCGTTCTCAAGATTCGAAAAGAGCGGCCCGTAGTCCGGCTCCGTGATTCGTCGGCTCGCCTTGTCCTTGTTCAGGGCGCGTTGCAGCGAGCGGAGCAGCAGATCGCTCTCCGTGCCATTGTCGTAGATGACCCTCAGCCTGCGGTCGGGGCGACCGTGCTCGCCGACGAACTCCTCGCCCATCTCCGCCACGAGAACCTTCTGCCCGTCGAGAATGAAGAGACTGCCCTTCTTCACCTCGGCATTGTCCTTGTATTTCAGCGTCCGGCGCTCACCGCTTGTCAGTTCGCTCTGAACCTTCTCGAAGACGGGGCGGAACGTCTCGAAATCGCCGCAGGGGGTCCGCTTCGCCACTTCCTCCGCCGCGCGGATCTCCTCTCGCGAGCGCACATGCCTCAGGTCCTTGAGGTCGCTTGCCTGCGCCGTCTCCTGGCGGAGGGCGTCGAGCAGCTCGTCGTCGCTGAGTTCGCCGTCATCGCTCGCGTTCGTGCGGTATTCGACGGAGTCTTCGCGGACGAGGTCGGTCCTTCGGACATCCGGGGCGGATTCGAGGAGTCCCTTGCTATCCCTCCCTTTCAGCGCGGCCCTGCATTCCGCCGAGGCACGCAGCCGATCCAGCCGGACGGCGTAGAGCCGCTCGAAAATGTCCCGATCCTCCCCATGCCGGGGTAGCCTGCCGTGCTCTTCGACGAAACGTTCGATTTCCTCGAAGCCCGCGATGATGCGCTGCTCCCGCGCGGACGCGCCTTCGCCCTTCACGGGTGCCGCGAAGCCGCTCAGCTCGGAACGGAGCTCGTCGAGGTCGATCTCACTCATAGCGCCCTTCATCTTTGAAACGGACGAACGCCGCCGCTCCTTCGGCCAGAAGCTTCTCATAGGCGTCCTGGGCTGTGGCGGACGGCAGGCGTCCCCGTTCCTTCTTGAACCGGAGCGCCCGGATGGCAAGATCCTTCGCCTCCTCGGGAGTCAGCTTGGTGCGCTTCGCGGCGATCGCTTCCGCCACCTGTCTCAGCCTGTCCTCGTTCATCGATTTGGCAAGGATGGCGTAGGCCTCGCTGAAAGGGTTGATGTGGTCGATCAGATCAATGTCCAGCTCCTGCATGTCCATGGCGAACTTCCTCACGCCATCGATCAACGAGGTGTTTCTGGAATCGCTCCCGCCCGTGGTGCCGCCTCCGGAGCCGCCGCTTTCATCGAGCGCCTTCTTCGACTGCTGCACGAGGTTCAAGGCGGCGATGGCATGCTGGCGAACCGTCTCGCGGTCCTCGTCGTCGAGATTGGGGAACTTCTCTTGGACGATCTTGCCCATGCGCACCTGGGTCAGCTCCTCGGGCACGAGCTCCTCGCCGGCGAAGAGCCCCTTCTCCAGCGAGGGCTTGTCCTGAACGAAGGCCGTCACCAGCTCGTTCAGATCCTCGCGGCAGATGCGCTCCGCCTCCTTGCTCTTCGGCTCGGCCAGTCCCTTGATCTCCAGTTGGATCTGTCCCGTCGCCGGATTGTAGCCCACGTTCGTCTTCCCCGGATCGTAGCCGTCCGGACCGTAGTCGTAGCCGGGAGTCGGACCGTTGTCCGGGTTCTTCGGCTTGAACTCGAAGCGCGGGGCCAGCACCTGCTCCATCAGCAGGCTCGCCGCGATGGCCTTGAGCGTGTCGTTCACCGCCTCCGTCACCGCCTGCTCGCTGGCGTCCGGCTCGGCGATCAGGTTGGTGAAGCGGGCGCGCGTCTTGCCCGGCGCGTCGCGGGTGGCCCGTCCGATGATCTGGATGATCTCCGTAAGGCTGGAGCGGTAGCCCACCGTCAGCGCGTGCTCGCACCAGATCCAGTCGAAGCCCTCCTTCGCCATGCCCAGCGCGATGATGAGGTCCACATGGTCGCGGTTGTTCTTCTACGCCGGGTCCTTGAGCGACGCGAGCACCTTGGCGTGCCGGTCGGGGCCGTCGTCCACCAGGTCGGCGACCTTCAGTATCCGTCCATCCGCCCTTTCCACGAGGTCGAATCCGGTCGCCGGGTCCTTGCCCCTCCATTCTCCCAGCGCTCCGAGAATCTCGCCGACCTCCGTGTCCTTGCCGCGCTTCGTGCTCTCGCGGGAGGCGACGTGGGGGATGTGCAGGATCGTCTTCAGGTCGGAGTCCAGCACCTTGGCGATGTCGTCGATGTAGCTGCCGCTGTAGAAGAAATAGCCGATGTCGAGCTGCTTCAGATGCTCGTAGCCGTTGAGCTGCTCGTAGTAGGTGTAGGCGACGGTGTCGAACTTCGATTCGTCGTCCGGGTGCAGCACCGCCTCGGCATCGCCGCGGAAGTAGGAGCCGGTCATGGCCACGATATGCACCTTGTCCCGTGCCATGAGCTGGCGGACATGCTCGCCGAGACGGTTGTCCGGGTTCGCCGAAATGTGGTGGAACTCGTCCACCGCGATGAGCCGGTCGTCGAAGGCCTCCGCTCCGAACCGCTCCATCGCGAAGCGGAACGTGGCATGGGTGCAGACCAGCACCCGGTCCTTCGGATCGCCGCTATCGAGAAAGGCCTTCACCGCGTCCACCTTGCCACCGCTCTCGGCACCGGAGGCGTCGCACAGGTTCCATTGAGGCTCCACCCGCCAGTCGGCGAAGAACCCGAACTGGCTCAGCGGCTCGTCGTGGAAGCTCGCACCGATGGAGCGCTCCGGCACCACGATGATCGACTGCCGGATCCCCTGGTTCTCCAGCTTGTCCAGCGCGATGAACATCAGCGCCCGGCTCTTGCCCGAGGCCGGAGGCGACTTGATCAGCAGATACGGCTCGCCGCGCCTCTGGTAGGCGCGTTCCTGCATCGGGCGCATCCCGAACGCGTTCGCGCGGGTGGAGCTGCCATCCTGCGCGTAGGTGACGGAGACGGAGGGGATGGCGTGAGGTGCTGTCATGATGAAGCGTCGGGATGATCGGGAGCGGAATCCTCTTGCCCGAAGGACAAGTGGTCATAGCGAGAGAAATCGAGGAAGTTCCGTGCCTCCCATAAAGACATTTTATCAAGACTGGTGACGCTGCATATGGGAGAATCAAAGCAATCCACTTTTTTGAGAAGCTCTGTGATTTCCTTCGCTGTCTTTTGAAGCTCCTCGATCATCTCCGGCTTCCCCATGAGTTCCGGTTTCACCATCAGATGGAGCTGCATGGAGTAGCAGTCACCCTCTTCGAGCTCATCAAAGGGTAAAAGGGAGATGAGCAATGAGTCGATACTGTCCGCATGTTTCGCCATCAGCCCCCCAAAATCTTTAGAAAGGGAGCGAAATGCGATCTCGAACGAATCGGGAAAGGCCGTTCGCACATAACGCTGCGCCCGCCATTGAACGAGGTCATTCAAGACGTTTTTTTCGATGGAGTATCCTGATGTGATCTCCAACGATTCGTACGCTGATCGATCAAACGAAATAATCTCCGTGACTTTGGCATTGACCCAGATTGCCTGTCCGTCTTCTTGAATCTGAAAATGGATCTGGCGTGGATTGCAGCCGTTTTTGAGGCGGGAATCCGGTTTTCCGTTGAGTTTTTCGAGAGGGAGCAATTCCAGATACGGCTCCTTTTCCAAGTCGGGATTGATGCAATCGCAAGTTTGATTCAGCACCAGAAATGCAAACGCCCCCTCGCTCTCCAATAGTCCCGGAGCGGGTTTCAACATGACCCCTTGCCGCCATCCGACATCGATCAAATCTTGGCGCAAATCCGACATTCAACGATTCCGGGCAGCGTGCAGGGCTTTGGCGTTTTCCGCCCAAAGCGCGTTCAGCCGTCGGGCGCTGTCGGGAGGCATGGATGAAGGCAGAGGAGCGGGTTCGCCCAGGATTTCACGCGATTGGGCGTAGGCCTCTTTGTATTGCTCCAGACGCAAGCGGATCAAATCCCGGATTTCGTTTGCACTCACTTCCGGCCGTTTCAGTGTCGCCCTGATCGTCTCTTGGTCGGCTTTCGGCCCGGTGTAGTCGAGCAGGAAATCCCAATTGGAACCTGCGGTGGATTCTTTCCAGCCAGCGGCGGCGGCGGCCAGAGTTTGCAGATGCCTCTGTAATTCGGAATCGGGTGCCCCCTTACCTTTCAGCCAGTTGTAGATCGTGGGGCGGGAGACGCCGAGAATCTCCGCCAGCTCCGTCATGTTGAGCGGCCAGTCATTCCTGATGGTGTTGATCAGGTCACCGATTGGTGAAACGGAGGCGGAGGCTTCAACGGGCGCATAGGAAAGGGGCTGGCTTTGTTGAGGGCATGAGGAATTCAAGAAATAGGAACGCAGGCATGGTGCGGATGCCGCACCAGGGGCGGCCAGAAGGCTCAACAGGCACCCGCCAATCACGGATCGGGGGGACCAGCCGCCACCTTTCACCCGATTGGAAAAATCGGCGACCGTCATATTATTATGAGACAGGGTCATTTCCATGATTCCAGAGCTTGCGGGGTCACGGTGGCTTGGAAAACTTCGGCATTCTGTGCGCGGAGCGAGGAAAGCTGCGTGAGGCAGGACTCCGCGGCAAAGGTCGCTACCTCCGCTTGCCGTTGGTGCAGGTTTTCCAAAAGCAGGAAGGGGGTTTCGCTCTGAAGGGGATGCTTCAATTTCGCGTTCAAAGGAAGGAGGTCCGCTGGCAGAGTCAGCCCTTGTGGGCCGAGCGACATGCAGCGTGTCACAAACTGTCCGCCTTCCGGCGTGAGGAAGCTGGTTTCCGAAACGCTGCCGAGACGTTGCAGACGGTCGAGGTTTGGCATGCCGAGCACCGAGGGAGTCACCCAATCCGTAGGACTGGCGCCCTCTGGTAGGGGAATGCAGGCGATGTAGCGCAGCTGAACGAGCTGTGGAAGGAGCGAAGGGATCTTCTCCTCCACCTTTTTGAGAATGGTCCGATAATGGGGCTCGGCATTCGAAAAATGGTCATAATCGGTGAAAAGCAGGGTCAAGCTCTCCCGATCCACGCGAATGGTGACCGTCTTCTCCAGATTGGCGAAATCCCAGCGGGAAATTTCCTGAAAGCTGACGTTCATTCCGGCTTCCGCCCGGTCGTCGATCTGCCAGACCTTTGTCCGTTGCTCCTCGAAGTGGGGGTAGCCTGCCAGACGCAGCGCTTCCTGCAGCTCTGAGATGTAGGCGGAAATCTTCTCCACCGGCATGAACTGCACACGCGCGGCGACGCAGATCAGCGGTGGGTGGTTGAGGGAAAAATCGGACATGGCTGGCGGAGCGGGTATTTTACAGTAAATTTTACACTTTTACAGCGTTTTCTGCGCCGGATTTCGTTTATTTTTGAGGGGAAATCTTTCCTTTCACATCTCGCCCCCTTTCTTGCACTGGGCGGTTTTCCTTGCCGTCTTCTTGGTGGCGGGGAAATGCACCTCGCGGGCCAGCAGGATGTCCACCGTGCAACGGGGCGGGTCGACTTTGTTCTGCTCCCCTCCAACCCTTCGGCACCCGCTGAAAGCCTTGAAAGCTGAATCGTTGCGAGTAGCTTCCTTTTGCCCCTGCTTGCCGTGCTTTTTTCCGAACTTACCGATGCTCTTGGCTACAGCCAGTCCCCCCTCTACCGGGAGGACAATGGCGAAGGCCTCGTTGCACCGGAAGACCAGCATTGGTTGCGGTCCGCCAGGCGGGCCAAGGCAAAGGGAACCTACTTTTTCAAAGCCACGCCGGATACCGACCTGACGTCCACTAGCGTTCGTCCCGCCGTGCAGGTCGCCGAGGCCGACACCCCCGAGCAAGCCCGCGAGATCCATCGCAAGCTTTGGAACCAGGGAATCCATCCCTTTCTAGTGGTGTTGCTTCCCGGCCAAGTGCGCGTCTATACCGGTTTTGCCTACGATCCCGCCAAGGAGGAAGTCGGGGCGGTCACATGGCCCGTTCCGACGGAGGGCGGCGTTCGCCTGGTTCTGGAAGCTTTGTCCGCCTTCACGGCCGACGCCATTGATCGCGGCGAGATCTGGGAGCGGAACGCCGCGCATCTGGGTTCCGAGCAGCGGGTGGACACGACCCTGCTCAAAAATCTGCGTTCCCTCGCGGGGGCGCTGGAAGCCCGCTTCGCGCTTCCACGCGACACATGCCATGCCTTGATCGGGAAGTTCGTCTATCTCAGCTATTTGAGGGCCAGGGACATCGTTTCCGACAAATGGCTTCGCGACGACGTGGGGATCGATCCGGCCACCATTTTCAATGGCGAGGTCTTTGCCCCGGACATCACCTTGCTCGGTTTCCGCAAGCTGGTGGCAGCCATCGAAAAGCGCTTCAACGGCCAACTGTTTCCCATCGCTTGGGGCAGCCGTTCCGCGCCCAAGTCGGCCGCCGTCCAGCTCGTGGCCCGCGTGTTTGCCGGCGAGGAAGCCGCCGGACAGATGCACTTGGGATTTCGCGCCTACGACTTCGCCTCCATTCCCGTGGAATTCCTCTCCTCGATCTACGAACAGTTCATCCATCGTTCGGACAAGGAGGGGGAGGAGAGGACGAAGAACGCCTCCGACCCGGAAAAGCGCGGGGCGCACTACACCCCCGAACCGTTGGCGGAATATCTCGTCTCCGAAGTCAATGCCGTGCGCACCCTTCAGCCCGGAATGAGGGTGCTGGACCCTTGCTGCGGCTCCGGCGTGTTCCTCGTCGTGGCGTTCCGCCGGCTGGTCGAAATGCGCTGCCGTCAGGAAGGACGGGACAACCTGAATGCCTCGCAACTGCGTGAGCTGCTGACCTCCAGCATCTACGCGGTCGAGCGCAACCGCATCGCCTGCCAGATCGCCGGATTCAGCCTCATCCTCGCCATGCTGGGCTATGTGGATCCGCCGGAACTGCATCGGAACAAGGCCTTCAAGTTCCCTACGCTTGTCCGCAACAATCTCTTCGACGAGGATTTCTTCAATGAGCAAGGGCGATTCTGGCGGCAGATCGTCTCTCCCGAAGGGAAGGGCATCCGCTTCGACGCCATCCTGGGGAATCCTCCTTGGGTCGAGTTGGACAAGGACGATCCGGACTCCGCGCACCTCATCGCTTGGTCGAAAGCGCATGCCAAGGATTATGCGCTGGCCCGTGCGCGCACAGGCGAGGCCTTCGCGTGGCGGGTCATGGACTGTCTCGCGGAGGAAGGCGCCGTCGGCCTCATTCTGCATGCCAAGACGCTGACCAACGATCACCTCGAAGGCTGGAGGAAGCAGTTTTTCAGCCGTCTGCGCGTGCGGCGCGTCACCAACTTCGCCAACCTCGCCTACATCATCTTCGCGTCGGCCCAGGCTCCGTGCATGACTCTTGTCTACACTGCACCCAAGATGGACGAAGCAGAGGGTGGCATCCTTCATTTCGGGCCGTTTGTCGCCAACCAGCGGGTGACCGTGCCCAAACGCGGTGGCAAACGACGGGCGTGGACGATCGGATTTTCCGAGTCGGAGATCAAAGTCGTTCCGCGTAGCCAAGCGGCTTCCGGCAAGGCATCGGTTTGGAAGCAAAGCCTGTGGGCCGGACCGCGCGATGAAATGGCGCTCCGCAGGCTTCAGGCTGTCTTTTCGACAACCCTTGGCGGGATTGCCGAAGCCAGAAACTGGAAGATCGCCCTCGGGCTTCAACTGCGGCAAGATGAGGGGTCCGACGAGGATCCAAACGAAGAGATCTTGGACAAGGAGGGGCGCAACGTTTTAGAGGGGTTGGAACTTCTGGATCACAAGGCATTGGTAGCCGGAAAAAGAAATCTGACGATTGATTCACGGTTTTTGATAGAGAACACGTTGGGAATATTTGTCCGCGTCCGAGGAGGAACTAAAGGAGTTCATCTATCCAGAGGCCCACGTCTGTTCCTGTGGAATGACTTTGCCGCCTATACTGATCAGCCATTCATTATTCGACATTCAAAAGTCGGCCTTGCCGGTGGAACGGCAGAGGAAATGAAGGCCGTGGCGGCCATCTGGAATTCCAGCTACGCGTCCTACCTGCTTTTTTTCGTGCTCAGTTCGGAGTGGGGAATCGACCGCAGCCTCATCGACAAAGGCGACGCCGAAAACCTCCCTTTCCCCGAGTGGACGCCTGAGAGGCAGCAAGGGCTGTGCGCCGCATGGGAAGAGGCCGCCGCTCTGGAAAGGCAAGGCGCTGATTTCAGCGAGGTGAAGCGCTTGCTGGATCAGCGGGTCGCGCGGGTTCTGGGGATTCCCGCCTCGGTGGCCTTGGTTGTCGGCGAGTTTTTCCGGGTTCGCTACCAGCTCAACAAAGGCAAGAACCCGCCCGCCTTGCGGCATCGGCCGGATGAAGCGGAACTCATCCTCTACGCCACCCGTCTTCGCGACGATTTGGACGGCTTTCTCGCAAACCAGACGCATCACCGGGTCGCCGTAAGGCATTCCGGGCGGGGCATCGCCGTCTCGGTCACCCTGACCGACCGACCGCAGGCCATTCCCATCGAAGTGGTGCCGGCCAATGGCGAGGAGGCCGAGACGCTGAACACGCTTCTCGCCGCCGCCGAGCACAAGCATTGCCAATGGGTGTATGTGCGACGCAGCGTGCGCTTGCTCGATGGCGACACGATCCACCTCGTCAAACCGCCCCGCCGTTTGGAGTGGACGGAGACGCAGGCCATGCTCGACGCGGACGATGTCATCGCCGAGGCCGTCGAATCCTCCCGCCGCGCATGACCCTGAACCGTCTCGACAGGATGTGGGGCCGCTACGGCGAAGCGTTTCGCCTGCATGCGCATCAATTGCTCCTCTGGGCGCATGGGGACGTCCGCGACCGATTTCATCCCGGCCTTGACGAGCCGAGCATGACCGGCCTGCTGGCCGATGCGATGAAACGGCGGCTCAGCGAACACCCCGGCACACCGAAGGCCTTCGATTGCTATTGGATCGGCGACCAGGAGCCGCACAGCCCTGCGGGCGAGCTTGGCAACGACCGGTTGCGGCTCGACATCACCATCATCCGCAACGGCATCCGTCCGAGGATCACCTATGTATTGGAGGCGAAGCGCCTCCGCACCGGCGGCTTTCCCATTGGGGAATATGTGGGGGAAGGCGGCATGGGCGATCTCGTGTCGGGCCGCTATGCGGCGGATGCGCCCGAGGCCGCCATGGTCGGCTTGTTCGAGAACCAGACCGTTTCCTACTGGCACGATGAGCTCCGTCGCAGATTCGATCAGGATACGGAAAGCCCGGTTCCGCAGCTTTCCATCATGCAGGGACTCGTCTCCAAAGTCGTCCTAGCCGATCTGGCAGGGGAGCTCGAGAGCCGGCACGGGCGGGCGGATGGCAGCGTCTTGATCCTCCATCACATCTTTTTGGACTGCTCTTGCCGGAGCGCTCCATCCGGTCCTTAGCGGATTCCTTTCACGCCTCGCCCCCTTTCTTGCGCCGGGCGGTTTTCCTTGCCGTCTTGGTGGCGGGGGCGTTGGCGGTCATCTTGGTGTAGAGGTCGAAGAGCTTTTCGAGGCGCTCGGTGTCGTTCTTGAAACGGCGGCCGATGTAGATGCGCTCGAGGGTCTCGTCGTTTCGGTCGTGGGCGGCGCGGAGGTCGGGAGCGCGGATGCCCCCATCCGCTTCCACTCCATCGATGCGAGTGGGGGCACTCGCGCTCCCGTAGAGATCGGCGATGGTGGCGGGGAAATGCGCCTCGCGGGCGAGCAGAATGTCCTCCGCGCAACGGGTCAGGTCGGCTTTGTTCTGTTCGGTGAGGGTGGGGACGGGGAAGGTGTTCCAGCCGAGGGTGTTGGAGTAGGAGAAACGCATTTCCAACCGCACGCAGACCGTGCCGATCCAGACCCAGTGCAGGCGGGAGGCGATGAGCGCCATGTTCCAGAGCGGGGCGTCGTAGAGGGCGAAGTTTCGGTCGCCGACTATCGTTCCGCCAGTCACAAGGCCAACAGGAAGGAAGTCACGGTTTTCCGAACTGACGCGCGGGATAACCACCGTGTAGCTGCTACTGCGATGACGAACCTCACCAAAGCGGTGGGGCGTGCTGGCTGATTGTCGGGTTTGTAGCTTGGGACTGGCCAACCGCATTTGCGCGACAGCATCCAAGCGCCGTGCGATCTCATTTATCGTGCGCGCATCGGCAACCCCATCATCATCGATCCACAGACAGAACCGTTGTTTGCCGTTGATAAACTCCTCGGAATTGGAGAACCCGTGGATGAACGGCGCTGCATCCGGCGACCGCTGGATCAGAGCATGTTTCTCGGTGAAGTCGAGAAACAGATTACCCCCATCCACTGGCTTGCTTCCGAAATCCATGTCCGAAACGTCGGTCAGTGGTCGAGACAACTTATCGACAATCACATTCGACCCGGCGACGAGATAGGGATTGATGTTTTCCGCCTCCTTGAGCGTGACCTCGTTTTTCTCGTTCAGAGAGTAGAGAGAACGGAGTTTTCCCGGATGGTTGGAAATGCCGATGATGGCCACCGTGACGCCCGCGTTGTGGCTGGCGAGGTTGGCCCATTTGAAGCTGGTATGAGCGAAGAAGATTTCATGTCCAGTTTCAAAAATGAGCGGCCAAAGGATGGGAACTTGCTGGCCTTGGCAAATGGAGTTGGTGGAGACGAAGGCGGCGGCGGCTTGGGCATGGGTGCCGTAGTCGGCGGCTTTCATGAACCAGCCGGAAACGTAGTCGAGGGATTTCCAGTTTCTGGCTCGACCGTCGAAGATGGCTTTGAGGTCGGATTTCTGTTCGTTGGATTGCCAAGTGCTGCCGAGATACGGCGGATTCCCGCAAATGTAGGTTTCCCCGCCTTCGTTCTCGAAATCGATCTCCGACTGATCCAGCGGCACCTCGAACAAATCATCCGCTTTGTTCTTCACCCCTTTTCCCGTAGGCGGGCAGATGCTCAACCAATCCAGCCGCAGCGCATTGCCGCAGGTGATCCAGTTGGCTTTTTCCAGCGGCAGGAACTCCGCCAGCGCGAGCTGCTCGCCGCGATAGAGCACGTCGCACTGATACTCGGCGATGATGAGGGCGAGGCGGGCGATCTCGCAGGAGAAGTGGCGGATCTCGATGCCGCGGAAGTTGGTGAGGGGGATGTCGGACTTGCGCTCGATCTCGCCCCGGCGGCGGTTGATCTCGGCCTCGATCTCCCGCATCTGCTTGTAGGCGATGACGAGGAAGTTCCCCGAGCCGCAGGCGGGGTCGAAGACGCGGATGCGGGCGAGGCGCTTGCGGAGGTTGAGGAGCTTCTGCGGACTCTCTCCGGCTTCGTCGAGCTTCGTCCGCAGGTCGTCGAGGAAGAGGGGATTCAGCACCTTGAGGATGTTCGGCACGCTGGTGTAGTGCATGCCGAGGGAACCGCGCTCCTCGTCGTCGGCCACGGCTTGGATCATGGAGCCGAAGATGTCGGGATTGATCTTCGTCCAGTCGAGGCTGCCGACGCGGAGAAGGTAGGTGCGGGCGATCTTCGAGAACTTCGGCACGTCCACGCTGTCGGAGAACAGCCCGCCGTTGACGTAGGGGAAGACGTTCGCCCAGCTCTTGATCCCAGCCGCCTCGCGATATCGGTTGTCCGGCCTCCCCCCGTGGCTGACGGGGATGTTCATGGCGCGGAAGAGCTCGGAGATGACCTCGTAGGTGTTCGAGGAATCCCGCGCGCTCATCTGCCCGACGGTGGCGGTGAAGAGGCCCTCGCTGCGGAAGATCGACGTGTCCTCGGCGAAGAAGCAGAAGATGAGGCGGGCGAGGAAGTGGTTCAGATCCTCGCGGCGGGCGGCGCTGGCCCATTCGGGATTGTCCTTGAGCAGCTCGATGTAGAGGCGGTTCAGGCGGCCGGTGGCCTTGATGTCGAAGGCATTCTCCCGGATCTGGCGGACGGTGGAGATGCCGGCGAGCGGGAGGAAGAAGCCGAAGTGGTCGCCGAAGTCCGGGTAGGCGCAGGCAAGCGTCTCGCCCTCGCCATCGAGCGACTCGGCCTGCAGCTCCACGCCGTCGGTGGCGAGAATGAATTTGGCTTTGTGCCGCGTGGTCGCGGGGCTTTCGCGCAGGGCGGCGAGGGTGGCCGCGACCTCGCCCACCGCGCAGGTCTTGAGGTGGATGTTGCTCCGCTGGAGCACGCCGCCGAGATCGGACTGGTTGGTGCTGCCGCTCCTCAGCCGCTGGATGGTGGCGGCCTTGTTGCCGAAGGCTTCGAGAAAGGCGTAGGGGAAGCCGCCCGCGTCGAAGGGGGCTTCGGCGAGTCTGGACACGGCTTCCTCGATTTCGACGGCGTTCATAGGACGGGGCGTGAACGCGGATGTGGTGGAAGGATGGCCCTCGTGGCTCTGGTATCGGACGGCATCCCGGATTCTAAGCATTCTGGACGATGCGCGGCAACGGATTTTCCGCCTATCGGGCGGACTGTCCCGCGCCCCGCAAACACGCCCTCCCGAAACTCCGGGCTTCCCCCGGAGTTCGATTCCAGAGTATCCTGTCCTCCGACCCAACCCTCTTTCCCCATGAAGCCAACCCTCTTCACTCTCGCTTTTCTCCTCCTCATCGTCTTCGCCCCTGTCGCGGACCGGCCCAATGTCCCCTTCCTTGTCTCCGACGACCTCAACCACTACCTCGGCTGCTACGGCGATCCGGCAGGGGCGCACCACCCCCGGCCCGGACTTGAAGAACGATGTCGAGATCGAATTGGTGAAGCCACTGCCGTCGATGAGGCCGAAAGGGAAGACCGAATCGTGACGCGGTCGGCTTTGGAAACTCGGTAGCAAGAGACGGCAGAGAGCCAGCCGTCCTACCGCCTTTCGCTTGTTTTGTCCGTCCCATCAGCCGGCTCAAGGCCGTTTCAGGGGCTTGAACAGACGAAATCCCGACGGCTTCGCCTCCTCCGGGGGAGCCTCGGGCCGGGCCGGGCCGCCCTTGGACGATTTTCCGACGGGCTTGCTTTCGGGCTTGGCAGCAGGCTTCCCGACAGGTTTGCCTTCGGACTTGCCTTTGCTGGGAGACGGCGGGGGCGCTGGCGGCAAGCTCTTCCCGGAGGCGAGGGAGAAGACCGCCCGCAACATGCGCCCCTGCTCCGCCTTGCTCCCGAAATCCGCCTCGACGTTGAAATAGTCGATCCCCTGCCGACCGCAATAGACCGAGAGGGAGCCGTCGTCCGGGGCGCGCTGGTTGTCTTGCAGGACGACGTTGAAGCCGCCCTGCCGCAAGGCTTCGAAGTGGCGGGGGTTCGTGACGAGGATGAAATCGTCGGCATCCAGCCCCTCGACTCGGTGGACTTCCGCGCCCGCCGCCGACTCGCTCCCCCCTTTCAGGTAGCTCGTGAGAGAGTAGCCCCCATCGGTGTTGTTGTGCACGGCGATCACGGTCGCGCCCTTCTTCAAGCCCGCCTTGTCGAGGTAGGCGGCGGCGAATCCCTCGATCTCCGAAGCGATCTCCTCGCTGAAGAAGCTGAACTTCCTCAAGTCGCCTTCGATCCCGGTCCGGCTGAAGATGCGGTTGGGGTCGATGGTGAAGGCCCGGCTGCCGCCCTTCAGGGAAAGGCGCCGGCCTCCCGGCGTGCGGATGCCGACGAAGCGGCCCGGCTGGGAGGAAAGAAGCTCGCGGACGACGGGGAAGGCGGTGTTCTCGTTGCGATGCAGCGAAACGACGAGAGGGCCGCCCGCCGCCGGGTCGCCCTCGACGAAGAACTCGACCTCCTCCTTCCCCAAGGGCAGCGTGAAGGCCCCCTCCCCCTTCCGGGCCGACTCCTCGGCTGGGAGCAGCGCGGCGCAGAGGAGGCCGCCGAGAAGGCAGCCCCACAGGCGGAGTATCCGGATCGAGTTCGATGTCATTTCGCGCTCCACGATTCGCCCACGATGCGAAGGTCCCCGCCCGCGTCCTTCACCAGCGTCAGCGTCTTGTAGCCGACGTCGGAGTAGTTCGAGGATTTGTAAGTCTGCTTGTAGCGGACCGTGTAGCGGTCGCCCGATTCGCGGATGTCCAGTTCGCCCATCTCCACGGAAATCCAACTCGCCTTGCGGAATTTCGAACCCATGTCGTCCATCCACGCATCGTAGCCGAGCATGCCGGAACCCTTCTTCCCTTGGAAACCGGTGTGGTAGAAGGCCCGGTAACGCCCGAGGTCGCGCGATTCCCAAGCGTCGGCCCAGTCGCGGACGAAGGTGGAGACCACCGAGTAGAGCCCGGAGTCGCCCGCCGTGCTGTGGGAATGCCGCACGTCGGGAGGGAAGAATTTCTCGCTCATGATCTTGAGCCCGCCCCCCTCGCGGCGGAGGACAAGGACCTTCTCGCCCACGTCGCGGTAGGGTCTGCTGCCGCTCTTGTATGTGGTGACGAACTTCTGCGTGAAGGCGAGGAGCACGGCGTCCCCGTCGATCTGGTAGCGGGCGTTCTCCACGCCGACCTCGATGCCCGTCGCACGGGCGAACTTTCCGGCCTTGTCGGCCATCCACTCCCGGCGCGTCATGCTCTTGTGGCCGGAGACGTGGGAGTAGGTGGTGCCAGCGAAGCAGCTCCCGTAGTGGCCTTGGTAGCGGGCGCTGTCCCTCGACTGCCAAGCGTCGATCCAGCGCCAGAAAAAGCCCTCGATCTCCTCCTTGGGGAAGGAGTCGGACGCCGTCGCGGAGGTCTCGGGCTGGCGGGGCTCCTCCGGCGCAGCGGGAGGAGGGGTGGCGGTTGCCGTCGCCGTCGTGGACAACTGCGTAGGACTCGTCGGCTGGGGCAACTCCCCTTGGTCGGAATGGAAGCTGAAGGGACGCCCCCCGGTGATGTAGATCGCGGGTTCCTGCCGACCACCGGTCGCGTCCGAAACCTCGTTGTTGATCGCGTAGAAGACCTCCTCGCCCCGCAGCCCCGTGTCCTTCAGATGTTTCAGCAGGGCCGGGGTGTACATGCCGTCGAGCGCCGTCTGGCCGGTGTTGGCGGAATAGGCGATGAGGGTCTGCTTCGGCGCCGGCTTGGTGCGCGCGCCCAATCCCGCCCCGCCGCCGAAGCTGCGCGTTCCGCGCGTCGTGGCGAAGGGGTTGTTGCGGCAGGCGTCGAGGATGACGACGCGGAGGCAGTTCTGGTGGTCCGCGAGCTGACCGAGGAGGAAGTCGAGCGAAATCGCCTCGTGCTCGAAGGAACCCTCCGAAGTCGGGTTGCTATCGATCGGCAGCAGGTAATGCTCGCCCTTGATCTCGACGCCGTGGCCGGCGAAATAGACCACGGCGAGGGCGGCGTCGGCGTGGTCCTTCGCGAATTGCTCGATCTTGACCCTCGACGCCTTCCACTCCCCGTCGAGGAGGTATTCCACGGTGAAGCCGATCCCCTCCAACGTCTTGCCGATGGTGTTGGCGTCGTTCCGCGCCTCGCCGAGGGGCGTGACGTGGGCATAGTTGTCGTTGCCGATGACGAGGGCGACGCGCTCGGCCGAACGAAGGACGCCCGCACCGACGGCGAGAAGGAGGCAGCCGCCGATGAGGAATCCCGCGAGGCTGCCCGGTCCGCCTGGTTTCGACACGTCCATGGACGCAGATTAGGCAGTCCGGGCGGCGAATTCAAGCCGAATTCCCGCGCTGCCCCGGATGGCGCGAATCCGCTGGCGAATTCCGCCACCTGAATCTAACGTTTCCGCGTTCCGCCACGTCTTTTCGAGAGTCACGCCATGCTTCTTCCCAGACAGCTCCTCCTCGCCCTCCTCTGCATCGCCCTGCCAGCCTTGCCGATGCCCTTTGCCTATGGACAGGAGGAGGTGGCGGCGAAAGCGGCGGAGGACGATGCCGACCCGGAGATCCCCGAGGAGCTCCTCGAGGACGAGCACCTGCGCGAGGAGATGGGCGTGAACGAGTTCACCACCCCCTCGATCCGCAAGATCTTCGACGACCTCAAGAAGCTGCGCCCGCTCCCCTACGACGAGTTGAAGCGTCCCCTGCCCGATCAACCGCCGCAGGACCGCCCCCGGCTGTCCCTCCTGATGGGCGTGCTGCTCGGCGACGGCTTTTTCGCGGTGGAGGCCGAGCAGTTCTTCGACCTTGAGCCGATCGGGCGCACTCTCCTCAACCACGGCAAGGTGCTCGGGTCGGGCGCCCGCATCTCCAGCCACATGAAGAGCGTCTTGGAAAAAGGCGCGAGCGGCCAATGGAACGAGTTGAAGGAGGAGCTGGTGCGCACGCAAAAGGATGTGGAGAAGGAGATGGTCCTGATCCGCGATGTCGACTCGGCGAACCTCATCAGCCTCGGTGGTTGGCTCCGCGCCTTGGAGATCGGCTGCGCCGCCTCGCTGACCCCCTACGACCCGGCCAAGGCGGCGACCCTCGCCAAGCCGGACGTCGTGGAGTATTTCGTCCTGAACCTTGAAACGCTGGAGCCGCGCCTCCAGAAAAATGGGACGGTCTCCCATCTCCACGCCAGCCTGCTCGACATCCAGAAGAGGACCGACCTGCCCGAGGGCGAAATCCTCTCCGAGGAGGAGGTGCGCGAGCTACGCGACCTCGTCGAGGAGCTGGTGGACCGGATCACCGGCGGGGAGCGTCTCATCAAGATGACGAGGAGCACCGCGACCGAGCCGGGAACGGACACCCCGCCAGTGAAGACTCCCACCGCGACCGGGGGAGTGGTTTCGGGTGAGGTTCCGGAGTGAACGCCGCTCTTGCTCTTACTCATCCTCCTACTCCTACTCAAAATCGGAGGTCTCCCGACGTTCGGATTGAGTAGGAGTAGGAGGATGAGGAGGAGTAGGAGCGTTAAGCCAGCAAATACCGCGAAGCCTGCTCCACGTCCTTATCCCCCCGCCCGGACAAACTCACCACGATGATCTGGTCGCGGTCCATCCCAGGCGCGACCTTGCGCACATGGGCGAGGGCGTGCGAAGTCTCCAGCGCGGGGATGATGCCCTCGGTCCGCGCGAGTTCCGAGAAGGCGGCGAGGGCCTCGTCGTCGGTGGCGTAGGTGTAATCCACCCGCCCCTCGCTTTGCAAAAAGGCGTGCTCGGGTCCGACGGCGGCGTAGTCGAGACCGGCCGAGACAGAATGGGTCAGCTCGATCTGCCCGTCCTCATCGGCGAGCAGCCAAGTCTTCGTGCCTTGCAGGACGCCGGGCTTGCCGCCTTGGAAACGGGCCGCGTGCCCTCCCGGCACGATGCCGTGGCCGCCCGCCTCGACCCCGACCATCTTCACGCCCTCGTCGCCGAGGAAGGGGTGGAAGAGTCCAATCGCATTGCTGCCGCCGCCGACGCAGGCGACGAGCAGGTCGGGGAGGCGCTCCTCCCGCTCGAGGATCTGACGTCGCGCCTCCAAGCCGATAACGCGGTGGAAGTCCCGCACCATCATCGGATAGGGATGCGGCCCGAGGGCGCTGCCGAGGATGTAGTGAGTCGTGCGCACGTTCGTGACCCAGTCGCGCAGGGCCTCGTTGACCGCCTCCTTCAGCGTCTTCTGCCCCGCCTCGACCCCGCGCACCTCGGCCCCGAGCAGGCGCATCCGCACGACGTTGAGGTGCTGGCGTTCCATGTCCGTCGCGCCCATGTAGACGACGCATTCCATGCCGAAGCGCGCCGCCACCGTCGCCGTCGCGACCCCGTGCTGGCCCGCCCCGGTCTCGGCGATGATGCGTTTTTTTCCGAGCCGCTTCGCGAGGAGGATCTGGCCAAGGGCGTTGTTGATCTTGTGCGCCCCGGTGTGGAGGAGATCCTCGCGCTTCAGGTAGATACGGGCCCCGCCCAGCTTTTCCGTCCAGCGCTCCGCGAAATAGAGCGGCGTCTCGCGACCGCAGAACTCGGCGAGGAGACGGGATAGCTCGGCTTGGAAAGCGGGGTCGTCCTTCGCTTGGAAATACTCCGCCGTGAGCGCGTCGAGTGCGGCCACGAGCGTCTCGGGGACGAAACGCCCGCCGAAGGTGCCGAAGTGCCCGCTCGCGTCGGGCAGGGTCTGGGAAAGAGTGGCCGTGCTCATGCGGAGAGGATTACGCCGCATCGAGCGGGAATGTCAAGGTGGAGGCGGATCGATAGTCGAACCCTTGCGGAGGGCCGTCTCCCCTCAATGGAAAATAAACGGCACGCCCATCGCCTCGAAGGCCGCCTTCTCCCCGGCCATGTAGCGCTCGGCCAGTTCGTCGAATTTCCCCTTCGCCCGGTAGTCGGCGAGGAAGGCGTTGACCTCGGTGATCAACTCGGTGTCGGCCTTCCTCAACCCGACGGCCCAAGTTTCCTCGCGGATGGGGTGCAGGATGGGGCGGGTCCTCGCCTCGTCCGCCCTCCAATGCCGGTAGATGGAGATCTGGTCGTAGATGAAGGCGTCGGCCTTTCCCTGAGCCACCTCTAGGGCGCAGGCGGCGGAGGTGTCGAGGACGGCCATCTCGATCCCTGGCAGCGCGGCGCGCGCCCACTGGTGGCCGGTGGTGGCGAGCTTCACGACGACCTTGTGGACGCCGACCTTCAAGTCGCCGCCGGACTGGATGGACGAGTCCTTCGCCACGAGAAGGCAGAGTCCGTTGGTGACGTAGCCGTCGGAGAAGGCAATGGCTTTCTCGCGCTCCGGCGTGCGGGTCATCGAGGAGATGATGGCGTCGATCTTGCCGGACTGGAGCGCGGGGATGATCCCGTCCCACGCGACATCGCGGATTTCGAGGGGCCGACCGAGGCGGGCGGCGAGATCCTCGGCCATGCGCACGCTGATGCCGTCGGGCCGGTTGTCGGGGCCACGCATTTCGAAAGGCGGATAGGCGAGCTCCATCCCGACGACGAAGGGCCGGGGGGCATCGCCCGCACCGTGCTCGCTATCCGGCTTTCCGCAGGACCCCAGACAGCAGGCGACGAGGACCGCGACCGATACGAAGGAGAAACGCTTCATGATGCCGACACCTTTGCGTCCCCACTAAGAATCTCAAGATGTTTGACGCCCCGTCGAATCCACCCGATTTTCTGGAACGCCATGCGCGATCCGCTTTTCCAAATCCTCCGCTCCTCCGCCCCGCCCGAAGCCGTCTCGTGGTTGGAGGAGGCCGTCTCCGGGCAGGAGGCGGACTTCCAACGCCGCCCCTTCTACTACGCGTTCAGCGGAGTCTCCCGCCACTTCCCCAAAAAGGCGGCGGTCGAGGTCCCGGTCGCGCAGGCCGCCGAGCTTTCGAAGCTGGCGCCCGATCTCGCGGTGGAACGGTGGGACCAGTTCCGCCTCGCCCGGGTGCTGCTGCTGCTCGTGCTCGCGAAACAGGAGAGGTCCGTCTTTCTCGAAACGCTCTCCGCGCTGCTCGACACCGCCGACCTCCGCGAGCAAGCCGCGATCTTCTCGGCTTTCCCCCTGCTCCCCCACCAGGAGGATGTGGTCGAGTTCGCGCGGGACGGACTGAGGTCCAACGTCGTCGATATTTTCGACTCGATCACGCTCGACAACCCCTTCCCCGCCCGGCATTTCCCCGACGAGGCTTGGAACCAGATGGTGCTCAAAGCCATCTTCATCCAGCGCCCCCTCCATCGGATCGAGGGCATCGACCGCAGGAGGAACGCGGAGCTGGCCGCGGCGATCTCGTCGCTCGCCCACGAACGCTGGGCGGCGGGACGACGCCTGACGCCGGAAGCTTGGCGGAACTGCGCGAGCCACCTCGACGACGCGATCCTCGCCGACCTGCGGCACCTCGTCGAAACGGGCACGACAGAGGACCGCGAGGCCGCCGCCCTGCTCGCCGCCTCGGACGACAGCGGTCGGCTCGCCGATCTCCACGAGCGCCTCGGAGGCGAGCTCGACGCCGTCAGCTCGGGGGCGCTCACCTGGCAGGGACTCGGGGAGCGGCTCGAAGCGTCCGTGAAACCCTGACATTCCCCCCCATTCCCATGAGATTCCTCGACTCGCACGTCCACATGGTCTCGCGCACGACCGACGACTACCAGCGCATGGCCGCATCGGGCGTGGCCGCGATCATCGAGCCCTCCTTCTGGCAGGGCCAGCCCCGCACCGAGCCGGGGACTTTCAAGGACTACTTCAACACCCTCGTCGGCTTCGAGCGCTTCCGCGCGAGCCAGTTCGGCATCAAGCACTACTGCACCATCGGACTGAACCCGAAGGAGGCGAACAACGAGAAGCTCGCCGAAGCAGTGATGGAGCTGCTGCCGCTCTACATCTGCAAGGAGGGGGTCGTCGGCGTCGGCGAGATCGGCTTCGACGACCAGACCAAGGCCGAGGAGAAATATCTGCGGCTCCAAGCCCGGCTCGCCATCGAGGCCGACCTGCCCATCCAGATCCACACCCCGCACCGGGACAAGAAAGGCGGCACGATCCGCACCATGGACGTGCTCGAGGACGCCGGCGTCGATCCGGGCAAGGTGATCATCGACCATAACAACGAGGAAACGGTGAGAGCCGTTCTCGACCGCGGCTACTGGGCCGCCTTCACCATCTACCCCCACACGAAGCTGGGCAACGAGCGCATGGTCGAGATCCTGCGCGAATACGGGGCCGAGCGCATCATCGTGGACAGCGCGGCGGACTGGGGTATCAGCGACGCCCTCGCCGTGCCGAAGACGGCGGCCCTGATGAAGGAGCGCGGCGTCACCCTTGATCGCATCGAGCAGGTCACCTACCGCAACCCCCTCGCCGCCTACGGACAGAGCGGCCAGATCGGCGAGCAGGATTGGGCGGACAGCGAAGGCATCGACCCGGCCGCGCTCTTCGAGGGAAACACCCTGCTGCGCGGCGGCATGGACGTGGCGGCGGCGATGTCGCAGTATGTGATCGAGTGATCATCCCGCCATCCCGCGCCAATCCCGCAGCCACGACGCCGCCTCGATGCGGCGGTAGGAGGGGCGGACCTCGAAGGCGATGCGTTCGAGAAAGATCTCCGGATCGGTGAGGGCGAGGGTGAGCTGGAAATGGCGCGCCTCCTCGACGACGGAGCCACCCAAGTCAGCCCACCACGAGACCATCGCGAGGTTCCCCTTCCGGCATTGCCCGACGAAGGTGCGAACGCCCTCCCCCCAGCCCTCGAACCAGAGGATCGAAAAAAGCAGCGTCGCCAGCCCCCGACGCTGCCAGGCGTCGGCGACGGTGAAGGAAAGTTCGGCGCGGGACGGGTCGTCCGCTTCCCGCCAGTAGGATCCGCCGGCGAATCCGGGAAAGCTCTCGTCCCCCGGATCGAGGGCCATCCAAGCAACATGGTCGCTCCCGTCCACATCGGTGAGCCGCTCGACGCGCTCCTCGCCGAGACGCTGCGGCCGTTCCCAGAAGCGGTTCAAGCGCGACTCCTCCGAGAGCAATTCGTAGGCACGCTGGACGCGCTCGCGATCCTTCGGGACGATGGGGCGCAAGCGCACGGAGAGACCATCCTCAAGCCGCCTGTCAAAAGGTGCCCGGTCGCCGAGCCGGATCGAGCCTGACGTTTCCGCTTCCATCGCCTCACTCGAAAACCCCGCTCCACGGCAGTCCGTGGGCTTCGCCGACTTCGCTCCGGGTCAGGCGTCCTCGGTGGCAGTTGATCCCGCCGAGCAGCTCCGGCGCCCGGAGGCAGGCCGCCTCGAGGCCCGCCGTGGCGAGGAGTTGCACGTAGGGCAGGGTCACGCTGGCGAGCGCCTGGGTCGAGGTCCGGGCGAAGGCCCCCGGCATGTTCGCGACGCAGTAGTGGATCACCCCTTCCTCGGTGAAGACGGGGTTCTCGTGCGTCGTCGGACGCGTCGTCTCGATGCAGCCGCCCTGGTCCACCGCGATGTCGACGACGACGGTGCCTTCGCGCATGTGGCGCAGCATCTCGCGCGTGACCAGCTTCGGGGCCTTCGCCCCCGGCACGAGGACCGCCCCGATGAGGAGGTCGGTGCGGGGCAGCACCTCGAGCAGGGCCGCCTCGCTGCTGTAGAGCGTCTTCGCCGCCGGCATGGCCGTGTCGAGCCAAGTCATGCGTTCGCTCGACACCTCGAGGATGGTCGTGTCGGCCCCGATCCCGGTCGCGACCTTGGCGGCGTTCGTCCCGCAGGTGCCACCGCCGAGGATGACGACCTTCCCCGGCAGCACCCCCGGCACCCCGCCGAGGAGGGTGCCGCGGCCACCGGCGTGCTTGGCGAGGTGGTAGGCCCCGACCATCACGCTCATGCGACCGGCCACTTCGCTCATCGGTTCGAGCAGGGGCAGCCGCCGCCCCACTTGGACGGTCTCGTAGGCGACCCCCGTCGCGCCGCTGGCGACGAGCGCCTCGGTGAGCCCCCTGTCCGCCGCAAGATGCAAGTAGGTGAATAGGATCTGCCCGGGCCGCAGCATCGCGATCTCCTGCGGCTGCGGCTCCTTCACCTTCACGACGAGGTCGGCGGCGGCGAACACCTCCGCCGCTCTCGCGACGAGGTCGGCCCCGGCTTCGGCGTATTCCTCGTCGGCGTAGGCCGCTCCGAAGCCCGCGCCCGCCTCGACGAGGACTCGCACCCCCTGCCTCGCGAGCTGCCTCGTCCCGCCCGGCGTCAAGGCGACACGGTTCTCCTGGCTCTTGATTTCGCGGGGGCATCCCACGACGAGGGGGATGGCTTCGTGGGGGGATTCGCTCGTTTCCATCTCCCCCCGACCCTAACGGTTTCCCCAATAACCGCCACAAGGATTTTTGTGACAACCGACGCAAGGCGCAAACGAGCGCCCCCCTCGGCGAAGGATTTGGATTTCCGATTTTCGCGAATCGGTTAGATTCCCCGCACTCCTCCCCATCCATGCCATCCCCCTGTGAGCGACCTTTCCGACCGCGACGGCTCACCACGGGCCTGATCCTCCTCGGCTCCGCCCTCGCCGCCCCCTCCCCCGCCCAGGAAACCCCTCCGCCGACGGAAGCCGCGCAGATCGTGCGGTCCACCGGCCCTTGGGGGACGATCGAATCCTACCCGATCACCTTGGAGCCTCCCGCGTCCCACCTGTGGGAGGCCCTCTACGACGAACGATCCTACTGGAACTTCGGCAGCATGGACCAAGCCTCGGTCCGCGCCCTCCTCGCCGAACTTGGGTTCACGGACGAGACCCTCTCCCTCGTGGATCGCGACGGGGTCTGGAAACCCTCCAATTCCGGACTCGACCTCGAAATCAACGACGCGATCATCGAAAGTCTCCGCCCGGAGGACCGCGCCGCCTTGACGAAATGGCTCCGCCTCAACAACGAATACCACTTCTCAAAGGTCGTGATCAATCTGGAAGGGGGCGATTTCTCCTCCTTTGAAAACGGCAAGGTCTCGCCGGCCACCCTCGATCTGGTGAAGCGCATGGCCTTCAAGCGGAGGAACGTCCTCAGCCTGATGGACCGGGCCTACATCCTTCGCCAACTGGGAGGCGACGCCTCGGAGAAAGAGGACTTCCTCCGCGCCGCCTTCGCGACCCAAAGCCTCATCGTCAGCCTCGTCCTCGACGAGACCACCGACTTGGAGGCGGCCGTGTCCTACTGGTCCGCCGGCGGGCTGAACCGGGAGATCGAATCCACCCTGCGGGGCGTTCTCACGACTTCCGGCGCGGACCGGGTCGACCTCGTGCAAATCCTGCCGCCCGTGCCCCGGCGCTATCTCTACGGCTTCACCAATCTCAGGGACGTCGGCCCCAACAACACCCCCGACTGCTTCTGGGCCTCGGTGCAATTCTTCCACCGCAAGGCCTCCGCCCGCCTGCTCGATGCGGCAATCGGCCAGCAGCATATCGCGGGTGATTTCGAGGAAGTCGAGGGCGAGCCGCGCTTCGGCGACCTCGTCTGCATGTTCAACGACACCGACGGGAGCTTCCTCCACAGCTACGTCTATATCGCCGACGACATCGTCTTCACGAAGAACGGGGCGAGCTTCGCGCGCCCCTTCGTGCTGACCCGGAAATCCGACATGCTCTCGGTCTACCTCGACGAATCGACCTTCCACCAACGCGCCTTCCGCCGAAAGCGGGCCAGTTGAAATGCGCCCCATCTCCGTCCTCCGCATCGCCCTGCCCCTCCTCCTCACGGCAGCAGGCTCGCTCTCCGCCGACCCGCCACTGCGCGTGCGCGAAGTGATCAAACCGACGCCGGGCCCTTGGGGCACCCTCGAATACTACCGCATCCCGCTCGACGTGCCTGAGCGCTATCTCCCATTCCTCACCACGCCCTCCCAGCGGACCGAGTGGGTTTTCCCTCCGCTTGGCAGCGAGACGAACCTCCGTGCCCTCCTCAGCGAGGCGGGCATCGACCCGGTCGAGGTCGACCGCCTCCTCAAAGGATCGACGATCCTGAGCGGCTCCGAAATCCTCCGCGTCTTCCCCACGGACGAAGCCATCCTTGAGATGCCGCACGAGACCAGGGGACGGCTCTACCGCCTCCTCTCGGGCTACGAGGAGAACCCCTACCACGTCCGGCCAATTTACATCGACTCCGACAATCTCTCCTCATGGTTCGCCGGGAGCAGCTTCCCGAGGACGGCGATCGAGGACATCTCGAAGCTGGCCTACGCCACGCCCCGGGAGCGCGGCTTCTTCTTCTCCGACACCCCCTTCATCCTCCGCCGCGCCTCCTCGACGACGGAGGAGAGGGAAATCCTCCGTCGGCTGCTCAGAAGGCAAAGCCTGATCGTGCGGCTGCGCGTCACCCGCGAAAACCTCACCCGGGAGATTGGAGAGTATTGGACGGGATACAAGAACAAAGCGGTGATGCCCCTGCTCGAGTCCGTCGTCGCGGCCAAAGACGGCGCCGCTGTCGATATCGCCCATCTCCTCCCCGCGACGCCCCGGCAGTTGCTGAACCGCTTCCCCGACCCCGGCGACGGCATCTCCGGACGCCTCCCCGACTGGTTCTGGACCTGCTACAACTTCTTCCGTTTCGTGCCGCGGAACGTCTACGCCGACTCCCCCGAGCGGACCGCCCTCCTCTTTCGCGAGTTCGAGCCGACCCTGCCCCCCCTTCAGTTCGGCGACATGCTGCTGCTCAACTCCGGGACCGACACCATCCATGGCTGCGTCCACATCGCCGACGACATCGTCTACACGAAAAACGGGGCCGACCTTTTCTCCCCTTGGGCGCTGATGAGGCTCGAGGACGTCGTCGCCTATCACGACCTCCACGGGGACGTCTCCATCAGCGTCTATCGGAGGAAGGAGCCGGTCGCCCCTCCCATCCGGTGAGACCGAGGGGATAACGTCCACTCCGCGCTCAGTGAGCACGGCACAACGCTGGCGCGTCGTTCGGGTGGCCCTCACTCCATCTTCAACTTCTGCAGCTTCGGCAGGATGACGGCGCGGCAGTAGGGGTTCTTGTCCTTGTTCAACTCGTAGTAGTTCTGGTGGTAGTCCTCGGCCACCCAGAACTTCGAGGCCTCCGCGATCTCGGTGACGGCGGGGTATTCGTAAACGCCGCTCGCGTCGAGCTTGGCCTTCGACTGGACCGCGAGGTTCCGCTGCTCCGGCGTGTGGTAGAAGATCACGGAGCGATATTGCGGCCCGATGTCGGCACCCTGGCGGTTCAGGGTGGTCGGGTCGTGCGCCTGCCAGAAGACGTCCAAGATGTTCTCCAAGGAGATCTTCGCGGGATCGAAGGTCACCTGGATGACCTCGACGTGGCCCGTCGTCTTCGTGCAGATCTGCTCGTAGGTGGGATTCTCGACATGGCCGCCCATGTAGCCCGAGACGACATCGGCGACTCCCTCCAACCGCTCAAGCACCGCCTCGGTACACCAGAAGCATCCGCCTCCGAGAGTGATGACTTCCTGTCCTGTGGCGGCGACGGCGGTTCCTTCTTTCATGGGGGATTTCTCGGGTGAAATGGCGGCCTCCGCCGGGGCTTCCCCGGCAGCCGGGGCCGGCTCCTGCGGCGCGGCGGGTTCCGCGGCGGGCGGCTCGGGCGCGGAGGACGGGGACTCCTTGTCCTGACAGGCGCACATCAACATCGCCGCAGGGAGCAGAGCACGGAGGGAAAGGAGAAACCGCTTCGGGGGGAGGAACCTCATGCCGGGAACCTGCTGCCTCCCGAGCCTCTTCGCAATCGCTTTGCGCCGCGAAACCCTCACCGCATCGCGTGATTCGCCCGCGTCGCGAGACCTCCATCGGGAAATATAGCTTTTTTGAACAGTTGTCTTTTAATAGAAGTCAACTTTTTTCTTAACAATTTCCCCAAAACCGTTGACTTGCTCGATTAATTTCATATAACAATGCCATTATTATCCGCTTCCGAGAGGATTTCATGGCCAGACCGAAGAACACGACCGAGACCGTTCAGATCACGATCTCAACCACCCAGCAGGTGAAGGATCTGCTCGAACTGCTGTCGAAGTCGGGCTTCTACGGAAAAAACGCCGCCGACACCGCGCACGCCCTGCTCAAGGAGAAGATCCGCGACTTGCAGCGCGACGGACAGGCGCCTTCGCCGCGATACTCCCCTCTGCAAATGGATTGACCCGTCGCTTCCATCCCGAACCGCACCACCCAACCGCCATGTATCTGCCCGACTCCGCCCACGGCCCCAGCCAATCCAATGCCCTCGCCCTGCTCGCCGCGGCCTCGTCCGCCCCGGCCCAAATCTGCGCGAGCGACCCCGACACCCAGCGGGCCTTCGAGGAGAGCCTCCGCGCCCTCGCCGAGGACATCGTCCGCTACCATCCCTCCTTGGCTCACCTCCTCCTCGGGATGGGGGAAGTCCCCTGCCCCTTCGTCCACGGGCAGAATTGAGCGGGGCCACCCGACATCCCGCCTACTGCGCGGCCACGGCGGCGCATCACACTCCGAGCAATTCGCGAGCCTCCTCCTGTCCGGGCGCGGGATAACCGTATTCGCTGGCGGTGACACGGGCGAGTCCGGCGAGATGACGCCAGCGGAAGGCGGGACGGGTGAGATGGAAGTCGTCCCACACCGTCTGGAAATATTTCTCGGAGTGAAGAGCACCGTCCTCGCTCACAGCGTAGCGCAGGAGACGGTCGAAAACGGGACGCTCCGGCAGCTTGAGATCGGCCCAGCGTTGCACCACGGCGGCGGCATGGGATTGCAGCCGACCACGCACCGCTTCGTCAAGGCGGGCGAGCAGGGCGGCTTCGCTCGTCTCGGTAACGGATCCGGCCTGCCGCGCCGAGGGCACCGGTTTCGCCTCGAGCAGAATGTCGCCGCGGGCGGCTCGATCCCGCGCCACCTGCCAAGCGCCGAGAACGAGGCAGGCATGGGAATGCCGACCAGTTCCGGCACGGGAAAGCTGCCGCCAAGCGTGGACGGCATCGCTCGCGTGGACGCCGACGGAGTCCCCATGGACGCTGCCGGTGACTTTGCCGGGGCTTTCCCACTCCGGAATCCGACCCGGATCGCGCAGCACGATCTGGTTCGCAGCGAGGGAGAGAGCCTCGCCCACGATCTCAGGGCGATAGCCTGACGCCAACGCCTCCGCCGCCGCGTCCGCCGCCTCGGCAGGTGAAGCCCCGAAAAAGACCCGGCCCAATTCCTCGACAAAGGCATCCTCCGCCTCCTTGGTCCCGGTCTCCTTCGCGAGAAGCCCGTGCTTCTCCATCGCGGCGGAGAGGATTTTGCCCGGCTCCTCCCAATCGGCGCGCCGGGAACGCTCGGCGTCGAGACAGTAGCGCAGGGATTGGCGCAACAGAACCTCGCCATGCGCTTCACCGACGAGTTCGCGCATCTCCCAAGCCCGTGCCGGAAGGACGGTGCGATGGACCTCGATGCCCTCGCGCACCGCTTCGAGCAAGGCGTCGAAGGCGGCGGCCCGGTCCTGCCGGACCATCGCGGCGAAGAGGCGCTCGGCCACCGCCGGATCCTTTGCCTTCACCGCCGCGAGGAGATCGGCGGGATCGAGGGAGGCACCCTCGATCGGTTCGACGGGACACAGCACTTCGGAGGCGGAGCCCCCATGCGCGGCGATGCGACCGGTGTTGCGATGGAGCACCTTGAAGACAGGCAGGGCCGCCTCCTTCTCCGGCAGGAGCGAGGCCATCTTCAAGGCCGGGGCCAGCGCCATAAAAACATGGAAGCCGATATAGTCCTCGCCGCCGAAGGTGCGGGCGTTGGCGAGGGCCCCCGCCGCGACGAGGCGTTTCAGGGACGCGCCCTCGCGCAGCTTCGCGACGAGGCCGGCTTGGAGCTTGTCCACGGACGTCTCCTGCATCCAAGCGACGAGCGGCTCCAGATCGCCGAAGTCGAGGCGCCCGGGACCGTCGGCGGCGAAGATTCGAGGGGCGAGTCCGAGATCGGCGGCGAGGGCGGGGCCGATCGTGGCCATCAAAGTGCCTTGGCCCACTCCGGCCAAGAAATCACGGCGGGAGAGCAGATCGCGCTTCATGGGAACCTCCGGGGTTTTTGAGTTCTACGATCCATGGGGAAATACCAAAATCGGATGGATCCGTCAATCCCCGGTTCACCGCGAATCCGCCACAATCCGACACGCCTCCAGTCTTTACCCCGAGGATTCCTCTTTGTTACTCTGTCCGTTCCATGAACGCCGCCTGCTTTTTCCGCCTTCTGCCGCTTGCGGGGTTCGTCGCGTTTTTTCCTCACCCCTCCGCCCATTCCCTCGATTGGCCGGCCTTCCGCGGCCCCTCCGGCGATGGCGCCGCGCCTGCCGGGGAGGATGCGCCGCTCGAATGGAGCGAACGGAAGAACCTCGTCTGGCGCACCGAGCTGCCCGGCCCCGGATCGTCGAGTCCCATCGTCGTGGGCGACCGGGTCTTCCTCAGTTGCTACAGCGGATATGGACTCGACAAGAGGGATCCCGGCGACCTCTCCAAGCTCCGGCGCCACGCCATCTGCCTCGACCGCAACAGCGGGAAGGTCCTCTGGGACGAGATCATCCCCAATCCCGACGCCGAGGAACCCTACCAAGGCGAATACATCACCACGCACGGCTATGCCTCGGGCACGCCGGTCTCTGACGGGAAGGGCGTCTTTTTCTTCTTCGCCCATGCCGGCGTCCACGCCTTCACCCTCGACGGGCGGAAGGTGTGGGAGAGGAACGTGGGGAGCAAGCCGCATCCTTGGGGTTCGGGTTCCTCTCCCCTGCTCCACGGCGACCTCCTCTTCGTGAACGCCGCCCTTGAGAGCGACACCCTGCACGCCCTCGACCGGCGCACTGGCGAGACGGTGTGGAGCGCCACCGGATTCCCGAACTCCTGGGGCACGCCCGCCCTCGCGAAGGTCGGCGGCCGAGAAGAGTTGATCGTGAACGCGAGCGGCAAGCTGCGCGCCTTCGATCCGGCCACGGGGAAGGAATTATGGTTTTGTCAGTCGATCCGCGCGGCCGAGCTCTGCCCCAGCGTCCTCGTCCACGAGGGCGTCTGCTACGTGATCGGCCATCCCCGCGGCGAGGGCATGGCGGTGAAGGCCGGCGGGGACGGCGACGTCACCGGGACCCATGTGCTCTGGCGCATCCAGAAAGGTTCCAACGTCGGTTCTCCCGTGTGGCACGACGGGCATCTCTACTTCGTGAACGACTCGCGCGGCATGGCCCTCTGCGTGAAGGCCGACGACGGCCGCGTCGTCTACGAGGAGAGGATCTCGCCGGCCCGGGACCGCTGGTACGCCTCCCCGGTGCTGGTGAAAGACCGTCTCTACTATGTCGGACGGACCAGCGGCACCGTCGTCCTCGCCGCGAAACCGAGCTTCGAGGTGCTCGCAAAGAACGTCGTCGCCGACGACACGAGCGTGAGCAACGCGAGCTTCGCGGTGGCGGGAGAGCGTATCTACCTGAGGTCGGACCGTTTCGCCTATTGTTTCGGAAGGAAGTGAGCGAACCGGAAAGCCGCGCCAGCACTTCCCCTCCCCCTTTCGATTTGCGGAACGCGGAGACTCGGGTATGTAGAGGATTCCCTGCGCGAATCCATGCTCACGATCCGGAATCTCAAGAAATCCTATGGCGGCACCCCTCTCTTCGAGGAGGCCAGCCTGCAGATCAACTACGGCGAACGCGTCGCCCTCGTCGGACCGAACGGCGCGGGCAAATCGACCATTTTCCGCATCATCCTCGGGCAGGAGGAGGCCGATGCCGGCACCGTCGAGCGCGACGAATGGACGATGGTCGGATTCCTCCCCCAGGAGAGCGAGGAGGTCGGCGACTTCAGCGTGCTCGAGATCGCCACGGGACGCGCCGGGACGCTCGACGAACTGGAAAAGGAACTGAAGGCGATGGAGGACGCCGGGCAAGTCGATTCGCAAGCCTACTACGAGGCCCAGAGCAAGTTCGACGCGCTCAACGATCCCCAAGTCGAGGCCAAGGCCAAGAAGATGCTGCGCGGCCTCGGCTATCCGGCGGAGAACTTCGATCGTCCCGCCCGCGAGATGAGCGGTGGTTGGATCATGCGCGCCCACCTCGCCCGGCTCCTCGTCATCGAGCCGAGCCTGCTCATGCTCGACGAGCCGACGAACCACCTCGACCTCATGGCCCTGCTCTGGTTCCAGGACTATCTGAAAAGCTACTCCGGGGCCATCCTCATGATTTCGCACGACCGCGAGTTCATGGACGCCATCGTCGATTCCGTCCACGATATCTCGGATCGCAAGCTGCTCCACTACACGGGGAACTACTCCGACTTCGAGAAGCAGCGGCAGGAGAACTACGAGCGGCAGAACAACGCCTACAAGAACCAGCAGAAGCAGATCGCCGACCTCCAGGCCTTCGCCAACAAGTTCCGCTCCGTTTCCTCGAAAGCCTCGCAAGCCCAGTCCAAGCTGAAGGAGATCGAGCGCATGGAGAAGATCGAGAAGCCGGCCGCCCCGCGCAAGCCCTTCCGCTTCCAGATCCCCGAGCCTCCCCGGGGCGGGCAGAAGGCTCTGGAGCTCGACAGTGTCCACTTCGCCTACGGCCAGCACAAGGTCTACGAAGGGCTGGGCCTCGCCATCGAGCGGGGCGAGCGCACCGTCCTTGTCGGGCCGAACGGATCGGGCAAATCGACCTTGTTGAAACTCCTCGCCGGCGAATTGATCCCGCAGCAGGGCAAGGTCGTCCCCGGCCACAACGCCAAGATCGGCTATTTCTCCCAGCACCGCTCCGCCACGCTGAACCCGAACAACTCCGTCCTCACCGAGGTGATGGAGGCCAACCCCGTCCTTCGCGAGGACGAGGCCCGCGGCATCCTCGGCTCCTTCATGTTCCGCAAGGACGAGGTCTACAAGATGACCAAGGTCCTCAGCGGCGGCGAGAAGAGCCGCCTCAACCTCATCAAGTTCCTCGTCGATCCGCCGAACATTCTCCTCATGGACGAGCCGACGACCCACCTCGACATCCTCACCGTCGAGTCGCTCATCCTCGCGCTGGAGAACTACGCCGGCACCCTCGTCTTCATCTCGCACGACGTCCATTTCATCAAGAAGCTCGCCAAGGACGTCATCCACGTGGCCAACGGAAACGCGAAGCGCTTCCACGGCGACTGGGACTACTTCATCGAGAAGTCGGGCGCGGGGAACGAGCGGGCGGCGTTGACGGCGGAGTGATTTCAAGCGCGTCTGCGTGCTTGCCGCTCCCCCCGATGCCCGGTTAAGGTGGCGTCGATGAAACTCCCCCATTTGCTTCTTCTCTGCCTCGCCGCGATCCCCCTCGCCGCCGCCGAACCGCCGCTGGCTGTCGCGCAGTTTCCCGACCTCGCGTCGCTGCCCGACCGCACCGAGGAGTTCCGCCAACGCCTCGCCGAAAACCAGGGCACCCTCCTTCTCGAACCCGGCGTGCATCGCATCACCGGCACGCTCGAAGTGAAGCTGGAGGGCAAACACAGCGCCACGATCCGCCCCGCCGGAGGCGCCGCGACCTTGATCATGGACGGCCCCGGACCCGCCCTCCGCATCGTCGGATCGCACGAGGGGTCGGCGGCCCCGAGAACCTTCCAGCCGACCACCTGGAACGAGCGCATGCCCCTCGTCGAAAGCATCGAGATCGTCGGCAACCATCCCGAAGCCGACGGCATCGAGCTGGTCCGCACCTTCGAGGCCATCGTCTCCAAAGTCGCGGTGCGCTGGTGCCGCACCGGCATTCGCCTCTTCGAGCGCAACCGCAACGTCACCATCTCCGACGTGAACCTCTACGAGAACCGTGGCATCGGGTTGCATCTCGACGACGTGAACCTCCACCAGATCGACGTCTCCAACTCGCACATCAGCTACAACCGCGGCGGCGGCATCGTCGTGCGCGACGGGAACGTGCGGAACCTCCAGATCACCGGCTGCGACATCGAGGCCAACATGCCCGGCGACGGCACGCCCACGCAGACCGCCAACATCCTCCTCGACGTCTCCGGCTCCGCCGGCGACAAGGGCCGCTCCATCTGCGAGGTGGCCATCACCGGCTGCACCATCCAGCACAGCTCGAACTACTCGGGCAAGGATTACAAGGAGATCGCCCCCGGCGGGGCGAACATCCGCTTCCTCGGGAAGGAGATCTACCCCATCGACTCCGTCACCATCACCGGGAACGTCCTCAGCGACGTTTCGGTCAACGTCGATCTGCGCGACTGCACCGACATCGCCTTCACCGGGAACGTCCTCTTCGCCCCGAACCCCGACAACCTCCACGTCATTCGGGGCAAGCGGGTCGTCGTGAACGGGAACACCTTCAACCCCCGCGAGTTCGAGCGTCCGGGCCGGGTCGTGTTCGATCAATGCCAAGATTGCGTCTTCTCGAACAACACCCTGCGCGGCCTGCTCGCGGAGGACGGTGCCGTCGTCGTGAAAGGTTCCTCGCGCCTCGCCCTCAACGGCAACGTGCTCACCGAGTCGAAGAGCGGCCTGCGCGTCGAGGGATCGAGCGACATCGCGGTGAAAGGCTGGCTCGTCTCGGGCCTGCCGGAAGGCGCGGCCTTGGTCTCGAAAGACGAGGCAACGGAACGCGTCGTCGAGGAGGGGAACGTGGTTGCGCCGTAGGGCGGTGGCGTCCAGGGAGAAGACTCACGAATTCCTCCACCTCACGATTCCGCTTCCCCCGTAGCGAAGTTCGTGAGAACTTCGACCCCTCGCCCGGAGAAATTCTCACGAATTCCTCCACCTCACGATTCCGCTTCCCCCGTAGCGAAGTTCGTGAGAACTTCGACCCGAACGGCGCTCGCATCCCGCCATGTCCTCCGAACCCGCGCTCCACAAAGGCCGTCTCCGCCGTCTCCCGCCGGGACATTACCAAGGCCTCGCGTGGGTCCACTGGACCATGACGATCAAACACCGCACGACCGGCTGGCTCGACGAACTGCACCACGCGCGGTTCCGCGAACTGCTCTGCCACGCGCTGGCACGGCGGGAACTCATCTGCGCTGCCTACTGCCTGATGCCCGATCACGCGCATCTCCTGATCGGTGGCCTGAACGGACGGAGCGATCAGCGCCTCGCCATGTGGGATTTCCGCAAGGTCTGGAACGTCCTGCTCGGACGAGGCGATCCTCCCGTCGCCCTCCAGTCGCAAGCCTACGACCACGTCCTGACCGACGAAGAGCGGGGACGGGAGGAATTCGAAACGATCTGCGACTATATCTTCGAAAATCCCGTGCGCGGCGGGCGGGTGGAGGCGTTCCCAGAATGGCCGTTTTCCGGCTGTCTGGCAGTCGGCTATCCCGATCTGGACCCGAGGCAGGAGGATTTCCACGAACGCTTTTGGAAGATCTACTACCGACTCCTCGATCCGTGAGCCACTTCGCCCTCGGAGAAGTTCTCACGAACTTCTCTACCCCACGATTCCGCCCTCCGCCCGTAGCGAAGTTCGTGAGAACTTCGACCCAGCCCTCGGAGAAATTCTCACGAATTTCTCTACCCCTCCATTTACCGACGAACCGAACCCTGAGCACCGAGAAGACCGAAGCGGATGGCGGAATCTTGCCGCTCAAAAGCTCATTCATTTCGGCCTTCAGAATTCCTTCCCACCAGCCACAGCCTTTTCAGAAACCTCGTCCTCCGAACCTCCCTCGGAGCTTGGCAAATCCGATTCCCAATCGGAAGGCAACTGGCGGGTCCCTTCCTCGTCCTTGGGATTCGCCTCGGACACATCGGTCGCGGGGACGGGGTCCTTCCGCTTTTTCCCTCCCTTCACCGGCCGCCGCCGGAACAGGAACTTCGCCATCGACACCAGCGCATAGACCGAGCAGACCCCGGCCATCCCCAAAAGCAGGACGGTGAACGGCTCCTGCGGATCGAAGGCCTCCTTCAAATACGACGGCAGGAGCCGGCCCACGCCGAGCCCCGCCCCCATCAACGAGGCGAGAAAGGCGATCTGGAGCCCGGTTTTTCTCAGCAGCAGCGAAACGACGGCCCCGAGCAGCATGACCGCCCCGACGCCGGCGGGCACGGCGGAAGTGGGGATCGGCCCCTCCCATCCCCGGCCTTCCCATCCGTAGTAGGACACCGACCCGATCCCGAGAAGGGCGAGGGCGCAGAGGAAGGTGAAGATTCTCATAGAGGGTTTGTCAGGGTCGGCCCGAGGACGCGACAGGGTCCGGTCCCACCGCGACCTTGGCCGCGAGGGATTCGGCGAGGGGTTTGGCGATCTCCCCGCCGAAGGCGAGCGGACGGATCGCGCTGAAACGGTCGCGCCCGATCCAGAGGCCCCAGGTGCGGGTCTCGTCGAAGCCAAAGTGCCAGGCGTCGGTGAAGGTCGCAGTGGTGCCCGACTTGCCGCGCCCCCCCGGCACGGTTCCGGAGGTGGGCAGGGCATGGACGATGGCCTTGGCGGTCGATTCCTTCATCGCCGGGGCCGGGGCATAGGCGGCGGGCCGGGAGACGACGCGACCCGAGGCATCGCGGATCTCGCGTATGAGGCGCGGCGCGGGCGCGGGCGTGCCGCCGTTCGGGAAGACGGTGTAGGCGCGGGTCAGTTCGGAGAGGCTGGCCTCGCTCGCGCCGAGGAGGCTGCCGGGTTTTTCGCTCAGTTCGGTGGTGATGCCACAGGCGCGGACGAGGCGGCGCACGTTCCCCAGCCCGACGCGGAGGGCGAGGCGGGCGGAGGGGGAGTTTTTGGATTTGGCGAGGGCCTCGGAGGCGGGGATCTTGCCCTCCCAGCGGTTCTCGGGGTTCTCGGTGCTCCACTCGCCGAGGACGCCGCCGATGGCCCCCAGACCCATCTCGCGATTGTCGAAGGGCGCGTCGAGGAGGAGGGTCGCAGGGGTGAAGGGACCGCTCTCGTAGGCGGCCGCGTAGAGGAAGGGCAGGAAGGCGGAGCCGGGCGGCCGCTTCATCTCGACGGCGCGGTCGTATTCGCTGCGCTGGAAGTCGCGGCTGCCGACGGAGACGAGGATCTGGCCGCTGCGGCGGTCGAGGAGGACGAAGGCGGCTTCGAGGGGGTCCTGCTCCGCCGGGTCTCCGGAGAGGTCGCTGAGGTGGCGGTCCATCGCCTGGGCGGCCTCCTGCTGCGCGACGAGATCGACCGAGATGTCGATGGCGAAACCGTCGAGGGATTCCGGGCGCTCGGGCCAGGAGGCGGTCTCCTCGCGCAGCTCGCGCTCGACGCGGGCGATGAGATAGGCGATCTGGCCGCGCTTCAGCGAATCCTCGCGCGAGTTGGCGACGCGTGTCTCGACGGCGAGGAGGCGTTCGAGTTCCTCCTTGGCCAGCTTCCCCGTGTCGGCCATGCGGCGCAGAGTCTGGTCTCGGTATTCCTTTGCCCGCGCCGCGTTGACGAAGGGCGAATAGCGGCTCGGCGAGGGAATGACGCCGCAGAGCAGGGCCGATTCGTCGACGGTGAGCTCCGAGGCCTTTTTCCCGAAGTAGCCCCGCGCCGCCGCGCCGAGCCCGTAGAAGCCGCTGCCGAAATAGATGCGGTTCAGGTAGTGGACGAGGATCTCGTCTTTGCTGTATCGCTCCTCGATGCGCACGGCAGCGGCGATCTCGGAGAGCTTGCGGTCGATGTGCTTGCCCTCAAGCTGGTAGACGTCGCGGGCGAGCTGCTGGGTCAGGGTGCTGCCGCCTTCGCGGATGGTCTCGGCCCGGTAGTTGGCGAGGGCGGCGCGGAAGGAGCCGAGGGGGTCGAAGCCGGGATGGACGAAGAAGCGCTGGTCCTCGGCGGCGACGAGGGCATCGACGAAATGCGGCGGGATGTCCTCGCGGACGACGAGGAGGCGGTTCCGCGACCCGGCCCGACCGATCTCGACGCCATGCGCGTCCCGGACGAGGGCGCCGATGGAGGGACGGCCGACGAGCTCGATGTCGAGAGGGGCGCTCCCGTCGAAGTAATGCCAGCCCACCCCGGCCCCGACCGCCGCAGCGAGGATGGCGGCGTAAAGGGGGCCGAGGAGGAGGATCTGGAAAAAGAGAACGAGGAGATGGAGCCAAACGGGGCGTTTCACGGGGGCCTTGGTGGGTTCCGGTGCCGCGTCCTCTTCCGTGCCTTCTTCCGCGTCCGCGCCCTCTTCCGCGACAATGGCCGCCATGATCGCCGCCACGCTTTCCGCGACCGGGGCAGGCTCCACCGCTTCCGTGCCGGGGACTTCCTCCGGCGGCTCCTCCTCTTTGGTTGGCTTGTCCATCAGGGTTGCGGGAAGATCGGCTCCTCGGGGAAGCGGCCCGACTGGGGGTAGGGATTCGCATTGCCACCACGCCGCCCCCCGCCGAAGAGGCGGCGGAAGAACCCGCCGATACCGTGCTGCGGGCCAAACTCGTCGATCACGATCTCCTCCGGCACCGGGGCGGCGGCGACGATGGCGGAGACCCGGCGCGAGGGTCCTTGGGGCAGGGTCACGGCGTAGGATTCCGGTTCTTTGTAGACCTCCCGCAACACCCCGGCGGCGATGGGGGCGGCGCTGCGCCCGCCGCTGAGGGTCTCGCGCCCCTCCCCTTGGGTGACGGCGGCGAAGGCGATGCGGGGGCGCTCGGCATCGACCCAGCCCGAGAACCAGGCGAGATAGCGCATTTTGCCATCCACGGCCCATTGCGAAGTGCCGGTCTTGCCGTAGACGACGGGGTTGCGCATCGACGCCCCGCCGGCGGTCCCGGCCCCGTGGTTGACGACACCCCAGAGCCCGTCGCGGACGAGATCGACATCCTCGGGACGGAGGCCGAGGGAATGGGCCACGGCGGGTTCGATGTAGCCCGTCGCTTCGCCAGTGACGGGATCGGCGCTCTCGCGCACGAGACGCGGCTTCGGCACGTAGGCCCCGTTGGCGAGCCCGGCCATGGCGAAGGCGAGCTGCACCGGCGAGACGAGCACCTGGCCTTGGCCGATGGAGAAGTTCGCGAGACTGCGCGGATCGTTGTAGACGGCGGGATCGGGGATGTTTCCCGGAGCGACGGCGGGCAAGGGCAAATCGGGCGCGGAGCCGAAACCGAAGCGCCGGCTCACCTCGGAGATGGGTTCGGCCCCCGTGTTCAGCGCGGCTTGGTAGAACCAGGTGTTGCACGAGCGCACCAAGGCGTAGCGCACGTCCATGAGCCCCTCCGGCGTGCTGCTGTGATTTTTGAAATAGCGTCCACCGATGACCATGCCGACGGGGCCGGGGAAGAGGGTGCGGGTGCCGTCGATCTGGCCCGCCTCCATCCCGGCGAGGGCGACGAAGGGCTTGAAGGTCGATCCCGGCGGGTAGGCTCCGCCGACGGCGCGGTCGAAGAGCGGAGCCCCGGGGCTGTCGGCGAGGGAGGCGTAGGTCTGCTGCGAGATGCCGCCCTCGAAAAGGTTCGGGTCGAAGGAGGGATGCGAGACCATCGCGAGGATGTCGCCCGTGTCGGCGTCGAGGGCGACGAAGGCCCCCGGCCGGCCGCTGCGTTCCAGCATCCGCTTCGCGAGACGCTGCATCCCCAAGTGCAGGGTGAGGACGACAGTGTCGCCGGGTTTCGCCTCGCGCACGACCTCCTGGTGCCGGACTTGGCCAGCGGGATCGACGAGCCGCAGCGCCTCCCCGTCGCGTCCGCGCCAGGCGGCGTCGAGCGATTTCTCCATCCCGGCCCGGCCCTCGGTGGGCGGGAAGGTGTATTCCACCTTGCCGATGGGTCCATGCTGGTCGGGCAAGGAGACGCCGATGTAGCCGACGAGATGCGCGGCCAGCTCCCTCTCGGGGTATTCGCGGACGTAGACGGAATCGAGAGCGCAGTCGGCGGGCAGTCCCTGGCCCAACGCCTCGACGAAGACTTCGGAAATCACCCCGGTCACGGCGAAGGGCACCCAGGGGCGGTGCTGGAAATGCCGCCGGATCTCCTCGTCGGTGATCTTCAGGAAAGGGAGGTCCGGGCTGAACGCCGCCGGCAGGGAGCGGAGGCGGGCGATGGCCTCCTCCGGCGTCTTGGCGGATTCGCGGAGACGGCAGACCAGCCGCCTCCCGATCCGGTTCCTCGCGAGGACGACGCCGTCGGCGGACACGATGACGCTGCGCGGCGCGGGAATGCGGAAGGTGTGGAGATGCCAGTCCGGCAAGGCCGTCATCGGGGTGGGACCGTGGTCGATGCGCTCCATCGGCACCCGTGGCACCGCCTCGAAGGACGGGCGGGCGGAGAGCGGCGCGGACGGCTCCTCCCCGGCGGCGGGGCACACCAGTCCAGCCAAGGCGAGGGGGAGCCCGGCGAGGGGGACGACAGCCTTCTGGAGCAACCTCAACATGCCAACCGCGCGGAGCGCGGGCGAAGAGTATCCCCGGATCGCGGCGAGTTCAAGGCGTGCCGTGGCGAAGTTCGCGGGGGCCTCAACCACCCGCCCCAGGCACCGGCTGCGCGCCCGGGGTGTCGCTGGCCGCGTTGATCGCGTCGATCCCCGACTGCGCCGCCTGCTCCATGGCGCGGGTGAGCGGGACGATGGCGTTCCGCAGACTCCCCGCGCTGTCGAGAAAGGCTCCCGCGTCGATAGGTTCGTGAAAACGGACGATGGCGCGGCGCGGCCCGGTCCGGGGCATGGTGCGCGAATAGAAATCCTCGGCGAGGCGCTCCACCGTCTCGTCGTAGCGGTCGATCGTGGGGCGCTCGGTGAGATAGGGGCTGAGGTAGCCGTGGATGCGGAAGGCGAGGATGGCGCGTTCGGCGAGCCCTTCGATCTCGGGATGCGCGGTGTCCGGGGCGCCCGTTCTCATCTGGTGGATGGTCGATCGGATTTTGCGGATGCGCTCGACCAACCCGCCCTCCTTCGGCGGGGACAGGGCGAGGGTCTCCTCCAACCCGGTCGCGAGGCCGCTGGCGAAACGTTCGAGGACTTCGTAGAGCGAGGCTTCCTCGTCGGAGAGGTCGTGGAGGAAGCCGTGCTCCCGTAGGTAGGAGCCGAGCAAGTGCCGCCCCAGCCCGAGGACCGCGCCGAGGGGATCGTCGGACGAGCCGGGCGAGTAGGCGTGGCCGCTGTCGCTCCCGAGCTCGACGAGCCGCTGCGTCACCGCCTCGCGCGGGGTGGTGAGGTGGGTGAACTTCAAGCTCACCGGGACGATCTTGACCGAGGCCCCGTCGAGGCCCTGCTGCGCCTTCAGGGCGATGAAGGCGGCGCCGTCGAGGTAGGGAGTGACGCGGTCGTTGGTGAGATAGACGTTGCCCTCGGGGAAGATGTTGAGGGCGTAGTCCCCCGCCGTCACCGTGGCGATGGCGGCGGCCATGGCCTTGCGGTCGGCGCCTTCGCGGTCGACAGAGAAATTACCCAGCTTCTGCATGCTCCAAGCGGTGAAGCGGCTCCGCAGAAAGACATCGTAGGCGGCCATGAAGCAGGAGGGGATGCCGAGACGGCGCTGCGCCTCGGTCAGCACCTGCGGATCGCTGTGGCTGGGGTGGTTGACCACGAAGACGAGCCGGTCCCCCTTCGCCCGGGCGTCGCGGATGGCGTCATGCGCCCCTTCGAGGCGGATCTCGGCGATGCGGTGGCTTTTCCCCGGCAGGACGAAATGGCGGTTCAAGGCGCGACCGACTCCGATGAGGAAGGGCGAAGGCTCGGCTGGGAAAAAGCGGTAGCTGGCGTCGGAGAACTCAAGCATGGCGGAAGTGTGCGACGAGTCCGGTTCCAACGCAATCCCGGAGGTGGAAAAGGGGAGAACTTGGCCGCTTCGGATTCGCGGGGATTCGCTTCTGAAAACGACGTTCGTCGAAGTTCTTACGAACTTCGCTACATTGGCTACGCCTTCGCCCGTACGCCCGTAGAGAAGTTCGTGAGAACTTCTCCCCGATCGGGACTCGAGGGACATTCGCCGAAGTTCTCACGAACTTCGCTACAAGCCTAGCCCCCGCAGAAGCCCACCTTTCACCTTTTACGGCGCGGAGCGCCCCAACGGCTCCGCCGCCTACCAAGACACCGTCCCGCCGAGATGCATCCGCGAATCCCCCAGCCCCAAGGCCGCACCGCTGTCCTCCAACTGGAAACCGTAGTCGAAGCGCAGCGACAGCCTCTCCCCCAACGCCCAGCGCAGGCCGGGTCCCACCGAGGTCAGCGACGCGCTCCGCTCGCCGGGCAACGGGTCCGCGTTGCGGCCGCCTCCGTGGTCCACGAACGCGAGAAACTGCAATTCCCCGCCCTTGCCGCCGCACAGCGCCACAGCCGGCGTCCGCAGCTCCGCGCTCAAGAGGTAGCCACGGTCCACGTTCACCTCGTGCTCCTCGTAGCCGCGCACGCTCCCGTGCCCGCCCAACCCGAGCTGCTCGCTCGGCAGCAGGTTCCCGTCCGCGAACTGCCCAGACGCCCGCAACGACGCGCTGAAGCCCCCCGGCAACCGTTGCAGACGCTGCGCCTCCAAGCGCCCGTGCGCGTAGCCGGAGTCCGCCCCCGCACGCGCCAGGCCGAAGGCCGCGTCCTCGTTGCCCCCTCCGAACTCCCCGGGGCTGAGGTAGCCGAAGGCCGCCACGCTCGTCGTGCCGGAGCCGTCGCTCAGCCGCGCCCGGTAGCCGAACACGAACTGGTGGACGTCCGTCGCCGTCGCCAAGGCCGTCAGCACCCCGAACTCCAGGTTGCTCGTGCTGTGCTTGAAGTCGTAGCCGAACTCCAGTTCGTGGCTCAGGCGCTCACGCCCCGGCAGCGGGATCGTGTAGCGTCCGCTCAATTGCGCCGTCTCCCCGGAGAGGTCGAAGGGCGGAGGCAGGTCCGCCTCGGACTCCACGTAGGCCGCGTGGACCGTCGCGGTGTGGCGCCACGGCAGCGGGGCCACGTAGGTCAGCGCGTGGGCGTCGAGGCGGGAGAGCCGGTCGTTGAAGGTCCGCTGGTAGTGCAACTGGTGGTCGATGCCCCACAGGTTGCCGTAGTTGAAGCCCGCGAACCAGCGGTTGGAGCCGGTGAGGCGGTTGCCGCTGTCCTCCCCGCCC
>DDTJ01000044.1 GCA_002344525.1 Akkermansiaceae bacterium UBA2367 | reverse complement strand
CTTCGATCTCGCCTCCGAACGGGGCGTCCTCCCCGATGGCGATCGCGATGCCCCTGGCCCGGAAGAGGGCGTAGAACCGATGGGAGGTGTTCTTGTTGAGGCGGCAGAGGAGGGCTGCCTTCGATGCGGTGATGTCCAGGCAGAAGCACTCCAGAAGGCGCAGGAATTTCCGTTCCGAGAGATGCGTTCCGACGCAATATCTGTTTTTCATTGATATTCCTAGAGTTAAGGCCGGTTTTAGGCGATAATCTAGGAAAAACCCTAATTTTAATGCCTTGTTCTCTTTCCCGATTCCGCCTCTTGAATCGACCCAGCCCCCAGTGCCGGGAACTGGCTGGCATCGGGGACGGAGCAGGAAATGCCCGCACCTTCACGCCCCCGCGACCGGGATCGCCAACCAAGCCGTCGTCGTTCCTTCGGCGTTGCGCAGGCCGAGGCGCATCCCCATGTCTCCGGCGAGCACGGCGGCGGTGGTGAGGCCGAGTCCGAAGTGGTCCGATCCTTTCGTGGACTCGAAGGGGAGGAAGCTCTTGGCCAAGGCCGCCGCGTCGAGGTCGGCGCTGCGGTTGCGCACGAAAAGATCGACCGTTCCTCCGGAACTCGCTTCGCCCGGAGGGAGGAGATCGACCGCGACGCTGCTGCCGGGGAAACCCGCCGCCGCCTCGGCCGCGTTGCGGAGGAGGTGGAAGTAGATCTCCCCGAGCCGATTCGAATCGGCCGTCACGCCGGGCAGGCCGTCACGCGCCTCCAAGGCGAAGCCGACGCCCGTGGCGGCGCAAATTTCCTCCGACTTGCTTCTCCAGTAGGGGAGCACGTCGCCGGGACGCACGGGGGTCGCGTCGCAGCGTGCGCATCCGGCGGCCCCGAGCACCTCGCGGTTCAACTCGGTCGCGGCCTTGGCCGAGGTCTGCATCTGCTCGGCGCTCTCGCGGACCTCGTCGTTGATCGAGTCGTCGTAGAGGATCAGGCTGGAGAAGCCTTGGATGACTCCCATCAGGTTGTTGTGCTTGTGGACGTAGCCTTTCAGGAAGAGCTCGAAAAACTGGCGCGTCGAGCTCCGGCCCAGTCGGTAGTCGTCCGCGAAAACGAAGTCGGCCATGGTTGGAATCAAATTTCCTAACAGGAGACTACGCCGGGAAATAGTCAACACAACTTAATCATCCTCCGTCACCGCGTATTCCTCCAAGATGGAGCGGCTGACGTAGCGCAGCGCCGCCTCCGAGGTCGCCTCCAGCACGATAGGGCAGGCGTAGCCCGCGTCGAGGGCCTCCTTCCAGCGGCCCGCGCAGACGCACCAGCGGTCGCCGGGCTTCAGACCTGGGAAGCCGTAGAGCGGTGCGGGCGTGCTCAGGTCGTTGCCGGAGGCTCGGCTGAAGGCGAGGAACTCCTCCGTGACGACGCAGCAGACCGCGTGGCAGCCGAGGTCGTCGGGGCCGACCTGGCATTTGCCGTCGCGGTAGAACCCGGTGAGCGGATCGGTCGAACAGGGGATGAGGGGTCCACCGAGGACGTTACGGTTTTCTTCCATGCTTGCGAAATGGTGGGTAGCTTGCGCGGGGGGGAATTATACGGAGCAAAAATAACTTTCATGTAATTTTTTGAGGCACGAAAGGATGAGGCGCAAGCGGCGTGGGTTGGATGGACACCGCCCTTTCCCCCGTCGAATTCCAAGCGATAGTGGAGGGCAAAAACTCCATGATCCTGCTCGGTATCGAAGGCGGCGGCACGCGCACCGCGATTTTGCTCGTTGACGGCGGCGCGGGAAACGCGGTGCTCGCGGATTTCTCGGCTGGGCCGGGCAATCTCCACCTCCTGCCCGGAGAGGCGCTCGACGCGCATTTCCGGGAAATCCGTGAGCGCCTCCCCGTCGCGCCGGAACGCATCGGCATCGGGATGGCCGGGGTGCGGTCCGAGGGCGACCGCGCCCGTGTCGCGGCGGCGCTGGCTCGGGTGTGGCCTAGCGTGCCCGCGACGGTGGGCGACGACCTCGTCATCGCGCTGGAGGCGGCGGAATGGTCGGCGGATTGCGACGCGCAGGTGCTGCTGCTGAGCGGGACGGGCTCCTGCTGTCTCGGTCGTCGGCGCGACGGCACAACGGTGAAGGTGGGCGGACGCGGGCATGTCATCGGCGACCGGGGCAGCGCGAGCGACATCGCCTTGCACGCCCTGCGTTCCGTCGTCACGATCTCCGACATCGACGACGACTGGCCTGCGCTGGGGGCGGATCTTTTGAACTTCCTCCAGATGAACGAGCCCGAATCGCTCATCGAATGGTCCATGGCCGCGAGCAAGACGGAGCTGGCGGGTCTCGCTCGCGTCGTTTTCGAGGCCGCCACGACGCGCGGCGACGAGATCGCCCTCGCCATCCTGCGGAGGGCAGCGGAGCGGCTCTCGAAGGATGCGGTCCACTGCGCTGCCCGCGTTGCGAAGCGGAACGAGAAGGTGCAGTTCGTCCTCAATGGCTCGGTGCTGTTGAAGAATCCCGCCTTCGCCGCCGACGTGACCGCCCGGATCCTTGCGGGCCGTCCCGGCAGTGTCGTCGTCCGGTTGGAGCGTCCCGCGGTCTGGGGCGCGGTGGCTCTCGCGGGCGCGGGCGAGGCCCGGCTGAAGGTGACGCGTCCTCCCGGTACCGAGCGCGACCTGCCCCAGTGGCGGCCGGTCTCCGCTTCACCCACGGAGGGTCGCCATCCCAAATCGACGCATTTTTCCGAGATGCCCCTCGCCGACGCGATCCGGCTGATGCTGGAGGAGGACGAGACGCTCCCCGGCAAAATCCTCGCCGAGAGCGAACGCATCGAGTGGACGGTGCGCCGCGTCGTCCGGGCCTTCGCCGAGGGCGGGCGGCTCCTCTATTGCGGGGCCGGCACGAGCGGACGTCTCGGCGTGCTCGACGCGAGCGAATGCCCTCCCACTTTCCGCAGTCCGGCGAACCTCGTCCAAGGCATCATCGCCGGAGGCCGCACCGCCCTGTGGAGCGCGGTCGAGGGGGCCGAGGACGACGGCGAAGCCGGACGCCGCGCCATCCGCAGCCGCCACGTCACCGCCGCCGACGTGGTCGTGGGCATCTCCGCGAGCGGCCATGCCCCCTTCATCTGGGGCTGTCTCGCGGAGGCGAAGGAGCGCGGCGCCGCCACGGTGCTGGTCTGCTGCAATCCCGGCTACCGCGACCATCCGCTGCTCGACCAGTCCATCCTGCCCGACACGGGGCCGGAAATCCTCACCGGATCGACGCGCCTGAAGTCAGGCACGGCGACGAAGCTCGTCCTCAACCTGATCACCACCCTCGCGATGACGCATTCGGGGAAAGTGATCGGCAATCTCATGGTCGATCTCAATCCCTCGAACACGAAGCTGCGCGGCCGCGCCGTGCGCATCGTGCGCGAGTTCACTGGAACGGACGAGGAGGCTGCCCTCGCCGCGCTCGAAGCAGCGGGTTGGGTCGTGCGGGAGGCGTGTGAGGCGTTGGGGAAGACGGGGTGAGGCGGCCCAGCGTTTGGCTTGACCCTCTCCAGTCCGGCACCCAAGAGGGTTGAACATCTGGAAATTTAGAGGCGTATTTTGATGCGAAATTCTGCGACGGTTCGTCGCAACGCATTAAAGATAAACGCATTGAAATCGAGGATTTGAACAAGATTACGTTGCGTAACCGGCCGCTTCACGAAGCTCCCGCCTCGACCGTCCCCTCCGCAAACACCGGCCGCTTCCAAATCGGCACGCTCGCCTTGATGCGCCGCAGATACTCGCGGCAGATCTCGAAAGCCTCCGCGCTGTGCGTCGTCTGCACCCGGATCAAAATGGATGCCACGCCCGCGGGCACATGGCCGACGACGTGGTGGACGAGGGCGAGGTGGCCGGGATGCTCGCGCCCCATCGCCTCGCCGATGCGGAGCAACTCCTTCAGGGCCATCGCCTCGTAGTGGCTGTATTCGATCCCGGTGAGGGGGCGGCCCTCCTCCGAGTCGCGGACGACGCCGTGGAAACGCAGGTCCGCGCCATGCGCGGTGGATGGCTCCAGATCCGCCTCGACTTGCGCGACAGGGCGTTCCGAGACCGATGCGGTGAAATGAGAGCTTGCCATTGTCGAATTGTGGGTAGGCTTCCGGTTCCAAAACCTTCCAAGAACATTTCAATGAGCAAGAGCGATTTCGGACTGATTGGCCTCGCCGTAATGGGGCAGAACCTCGTGTTGAACGTCGAGAGCCGCGGCTTTCGCGTTTCCGTTTACAACCGCACCACTTCGGTGACGGACCAGTTCATCGCCGAGAACCCCGGCAAGAAGCTCCACGGCTTCGCCACGCTGGAGGAATTCGTCGCCAGCATCGAGCGGCCCCGCAAGATCATGATGCTGGTCCAGTCCAAGGCCGGGGCCAATCCCGCCGACCGCGACGCCGTCGACGCGGTCATCGACTCGCTCGTGCCGCTCCTCGAACCCGGCGATCTCATCATCGACGGGGGCAACACCTACTTCATCCACACCGAGCGCCGCTCGAAGGAGTTGGAGGCGAAGGGCCTCCTCTTCATCGGCACTGGCGTCTCGGGCGGCGAGGAGGGCGCGCGCAAGGGCCCCGCGATCATGCCGGGCGGCCCCGCGAGCAGTTGGGAGCTGATCCAGCCGATCTTCGAGTCCATTTCCGCGAAGGTGAACGGCGACCCCTGCGTCACCCACATCGGCACCGGGGGCGCGGGCCATTACGTGAAGATGGTCCACAACGGGATCGAATACGGCGACATGCAGCTCATCTGCGAGGCCTACCAGATCTTCAAAACGGCGGGCCTCACGACCGAGGAGATCGCGGCGATTTTCGACGAGTGGAACCAAGGCGACTTGGAGAGCTACCTCATCCAGATCACGAGCAAAATTTTCACGATCCGCGACGAGGAGACGGGCGAGCCGGTCGTCGAGCTCATCCTCGACAAGGCCGGGCAGAAAGGCACGGGCCGCTGGACGGTGATGAACGCGGCGGACAACACCGTCGTCATCTCCACGATCAACGCGGCGGTGGAGGCCCGCATCCTTTCCTCGATCCGCGACCAGCGCCTCGCGGCGGCGGCGCAGTTCGCCGGACCGGTTCCGAAAATCGACCTGCCCAAGGACGTGCTCGTGCAGAAAGTCCACGACGCCCTCTACGCCTCGAAGATCATCTCCTACGCCCAGGGGCTCGACCTCATCAAGAAGGTGGGCGAGGCGCACGGCTGGGGTCTCAACCTCGGGAACATCGCCCGCATCTGGCGCGGCGGCTGCATCATCCGGGCGCGCTTCCTCAACCGCATCACCGAGGCCTACGAGCGCGACTCGAACCTCGTCAACCTGATGCTCGACCCCTTCTTCAAGGACATCCTCAACCGCAACCAGGCCGACTGGCGCGAGATCGTCGCCCTCGGCGTGACCAACGGCATCCCGATCCCGGCCTTCAGCGCCTCGCTCGGCTACTATGACAGCTACCGGGCGGCCCGTCTTCCCGCGAACCTGCTCCAAGCGCAGCGGGACTTCTTCGGGGCGCACACCTACGAGCGCCTCGACAAGCCCGAGGGCGAGTTCTTCCACACCGAGTGGCCCGAGGTGATCGGGTGAACCCGCTGGCAGGGAGGGCACCGCGTCTGATCGGATCAGGCGCGGGCCTTGCCGACCTTGCACTGGCCGTCGAGGGAGGCACCCTCCTCCATCTGCAGGCTGACGGTGTTGACCGAGCCGGAGATGACCGAGGTGGGGGAGAGGCGGAGGGACTGGAACTCCCCGTTGCCCACGACCTTGCCCTCGATGACCGCTTTCTCGGCCTTGAGGTTGCCGGTGACGGAGGCGTTCTGGCCGATGGTCAGGCCGCCTTTCGAGGTGATGTTGCCTTGGATGGAGCCGTCGAAGATGAGGTCGGTGGCACAATCGAGATCCCCCTCGATCTGGATGTCGCTGGATAGATGGCTGCTCACGGCGGGAAGAAGGTTGAGGTTGCGATGTCGCGAAGAGTAGCGCGGATCGGCGGCGGTGCCGGGGTTTTTTTCAAAAAAAGACCGCTTCGCGACGACGCCCGGAGGGCAATTCGGGCCAGGCGCGGGGGACGCGAAAAGCGGATGGTGATTTTGGAGGGATCGAGGATATAGTAAGCGCTCCCGGAAGAGCGGGGACCGCTTCGGGAGGGGGAATGCCAAGCAAGCGAATCACAGAATCGGGCTTCACGGACCATCCGGCGCACGGTCGTGCCTTCCGCACGGCGATGGCCGTGACGGGCGGGCTGCTGTTCGCCCAAGCCCTCGCCATCGGTTACGGGATCCTGCGGCGGGAGCCGATCCCGCTCCCGGCGGTGACCGCCCCGGCTCCTGCCCCGGTGGCGGAAACGGCCGTCCCCGCCGCCGCGCCGCCAGTCCTCCCGGACCCCGCTTTGGCGGGCGATCCGTCGCCGACGGTTCCCGCGACTGCCCCGGCGGCTCCCGGGCCAGTGGAGGCGGAGACGACGCCTCTCTTCGCCGCCCTCGCCGCCGCGGCGCGGGACCGGGTCTTGGGCGACGCCATCCTCGAACGGCTCATGGTCGCCGGGACGGAGCTGCGCGACAACGGAAACACGCAGAGGGCGCTGCAGGCCTATCGGCAGGTGGAGTCGGCGTTGCCGGAGGATCCCCGCGTCCTTTCCGAAATCGCCGCCACGCTCGGGAGGATGGGCTTGAAGGACCAGGCCGAAGGCTACTGGAAGCGGGTCGAAGCGGTCGGCTCGCTCGCGGCGGGGCCTTATTTCCCCATCGCCGGAGGGCAGTTGCGCGGCGAGGTTCCCGTCGTCCCGGCCGCCCCCGCAGTCCCGGTTGCCCCGACTTCTCCCGCCGCTCCCGCGATTGCCGCTTCTTCGCCCGCTCTGTCCGCGCCACCCGTTCCGGCGGGGCTGCCCCCGCGGATGCGGATCGGCGAGATCAAGGTCGAGGAGCAGGCCCCCACGAGCGAGGGGCAGAAGGTGCGCCTGAGCGTGGTGATCGACGCTGATCCGGCGTCGATGCCGGTCGGCGACGATCTCTCGCTCTTCGTCTATTTCTACGACCGCCTTCCCAGCGGGGAGATACGGCCCTCCACCGCCGACACCTCCTACCTGTATCCGACGGAGCCCTACGACTGGCAGGTCAACGGCACCGAGACCATCCTCGTGGACTACCACCAGCCCGCCTTCACCGAGGAGCAGAAGCGCGAACTGGGAGAGAGGGTCTACCACGGCTACGCGGCGGCGCTCTTCTACCGGGACGAGCTACAGGAGAAAGTGATCCGGCCCGACGACATCCCCGAGCCGAACTTCGGACCCTCCCCGCCGGATGACGGCGCCGACGCCGCGCCCATCAAGCCCGACGGTTCCCTTTTCCCCACCCCCGCCGCCCCCTGACCTCCGCATGTCCTCGAAAAACACCGTGCTCCTGATTATCGACCCGTCCGAGGAGGACCGGCGGACGGTCCGTTCGCTCCTCGAAACGAAAGTGGGCCGCGTCCTTGAGGCGGACGGCCCCGCCGCGGCGGCGGAGGCGCTGAGGGGGCTTGGCCGTCCCGCCTTGGTGGTCGCGAACCTCGACACGGCCTCAAGCGAGGGGATGTTCGAATGGCGCGACCGCCTCCGCCGCGAAGTCGGGCCCTTCCCCGTCGCCCTGTGCGGCAGCGAGGACATGACGCCTTTCTACTCCCGTGTGCTCGACGGCGAACGGCTCTTCTTCAAGCCGGTGAACCGCGCGGCGCTCGTCGAATGGGCCGACCCCCTCCTCGCGGAGGCGAAGGCCGCGCCAGAATCGGACGATCCGCCCGCTCCCGCCCCGGAAGCGCCGCCGAGCCCGGAGGCCTCGCCCGCCCCTTCCTCCACCCCGACCGTCGAGACGGCTCCCGTCTCCCTCCCCCTGCCTGAGGAGGCCCTGCCCGTCGGCACGCGCCTCGGCGACTACAAGCTGCTGCGCGAGATCCAGAGCGACGACAATTTCGCCCTCTACGAGGCCGAGCAGACCTCGATCAGTCGCCACGTCGCCCTGAAGACGCTCTACCGCAAGCACCGCAAGGACATCCGCTGGGTGCAGGGCTTCGTCGACGAGGCCAGCGCGCGCGCCTCGGTGAACCACCCCGCCATTTCGCTGGTCTACGAATGCGACCAGGAGCTGGGGGTGAACTTCTACACCCTCGAACTGGTCGACGCCCCCAGCCTCGCCGACCTCGCGAAGCGGCGGGCCGCGCTGGACGACTCGGTCCTCCGGAAGACGCTCTCGGCCGCCTCCAGCGCCCTGATCTACCTGCGCGACCATGGCCTGTCGCACCGCCCCATCACGGCACAGAGCCTCTTGATCGTGAAAGGGGTCGAGCCGCGCATCGCCAACCCGGTGCGCGGGCGCGGCGAGCCCCTCCCGCCCGAAGAGCAGCGCAGCCAGATGGGACTGCTCGCCGAGGCGCTGCGGCCCTTCCTGAGAAAGACGGGCTCCGACCCGGCGCTGTTCTCCATCGTCGAGCGCATGGGCACGGACCGCATCGACGCGATCAACTCCCTCGACGCCCTCGACAAGACGCTGAACCCGCCCGCCCCGAAGAAGGAGCCCCTTTCCAACGCCGCCCGCGCCAAGATCGCCGAGAAGCAGACGAACCGCACCGCCCTCGTCGTCGGGCCCCTCATCGGTGCCCTCATCGTCGCGGCGGGCGTCGCCGGCATCCTCCTCTTCGGGTCGAAGCCCAAGGCGCGCGACTTGGAGGTCTTCATCAAAATCCCCGCCGGGAACTTCCCCTTTCAAGAAGGCGAGGAAGTCGATCTGCCCGAGTTCTGGATCGGGCGGCACGAGGTCACCATCGCCGAATACGCCCGCTTCCTCGACGATCTCGCGGCCCATCCCGCGAAGCGCGACCTCGTCCGCCATCCCGAGCAGCCCGCCGAGAAGACGGACTACACCCCGGAGAAATGGTCGCAATACCATGCCGCCGCGATGAAGGGCGGGAGCTTCCTCGGCGGCAGGCTCGACCCGAACTGCCCCGTCGTCGGGGTCGATTTCTGGGACGCCCACGCCTACGCGGTCTGGCGGGGCGGACGCCTCCCCACCGAGCAGGAGTGGGAGAAGGCGGCGCGGGGCCGCTCCGGCAGCGTCTACCCTTGGGGCGACACCCTTGAAAGCGGGAACTTCAACAGCGGCCTCGACCACGACGGCGGGGAGGGCACCATCGCCGGGGGCCTCGACGGCTACAAATACTGGTGCCCCGTCGATGCCATCCCCGCCGACGAGAGCCGCTACGGCGTCGTCGGCCTCGCGGGGAACGTCAGCGAGTGGACCGATACTTGGGGCGCCCTCCCCGACTCCCCCGACCGCCGCGCGCCCTTGAAACGCGGTGCCTCCTTCGCCACGACGTCAGGCTTCGAACTGACCGCCCGGCGCGCCGCCCACAGCGCTTCGGAGCGGAATCTCTACACCGGCTTCCGCATCGTGGCGGATCGCGAGCATCCCGTCCCCGCGGGCGGGCGACCAGGCGGCGATCCCGCCCCTTGAGCGACGGTTGAGGCCGAAATTCCGGTTGTTGAGCGACCCGATGCCGTCGAAGGTAGCGGACTTTCCATGAAAACCATCCTCGCCCCCCTCTCCGGGATCGCCCTCGCCGCGTCCGGCGTCCTCCCTCTCGCCGCCACCGCCCAGGACGCCCCTCCGGCTCCGAACGCCGCGCCCGCCCCTGAAGCCGCCGCCGCTCCGCAGGAGCCGGCTTCCGCTCCCGCCCCGATGGCCGAGACCGACGTGGTCGTCGAGGTCGATGGCACCCCCATCACCGTGCTCGACGTGCGCGAGTATTTCACCGGCCGCTACGGTCGTCAGTTCGAGCAGATGCCCGCCGAGCAGCGCGCCCTGATCGAGCCGCAGATCCAGCGGATGGTCATGGACCAGTTGATCCAGAAGACTCTCCTCCTCAACGCCGCGAAGAAAGAGGGCTTGGAAGCCGGCAAGGAGGAGATCGAGTCGAGCCTCCAAGCCATCGCCGCGCAGATCCCCGAGGGCGAGAGCATCGAGGACTTCGCCAAAGCCGCCGGCGTCAGCCTCGACCGCATCCGTCTCCAGATCGCGGACGACACCAAGATCCGCAAGCTCATCGAGAAGGTCACCGCCGACGTCGCCAAGCCGGCCGAGGCCGAGGTGAAGAAATATTTCGACGAGCATCCCGAGGAGTTCGAGCAGAAGGCCAGCGTCGAGGCCTCCCACATCCTCATCTCCACCCAGGACATCACCGACGCGACCCAACTCGCCGCGAAGGAGAAGATCGCCAAGGAGTTGCGCGAGGAGCTGGTCGAGAAGAAGGGCGAAAACTTCGCCGAGATGGCCAGCCTGCACTCCAGTTGCCCGAGCAAGGCCCAAGGCGGCGACCTCGGCGAGTTCGAGAAGGGGCAGATGGTGCCTGAATTCGAGAAAGCCGCCTTCGCCCAGGAGGTCGGCGCGATCGGGGATCTGGTGAAGACCGATTTCGGCTACCACATCATCAAAGTGAACGGTCGCAAGGAGGCGAAGACCTTGGAATTCGCCGAGGTGAGCGCAGAACTGACCGAGGATCTCCACGACCAAGCGAAATCCGAGAAGATCGGAAGCTACGTCGAGGGTCTGCACAAGCAGGCGAAGATCGTCCAGCCGGGAGCCGAAGCCCCCGCCGAACCTGCAGCGGACGCCCCCAAGGCCGAAGCCCCCGCCCCGAAGGAAGGTCCGGCCAATTGACCCCTGCGGCGACGAGGGATTGGCGTGAATGCGCTCGCAGGAGGAGGTCGCGACGGTGGATTCGCCGCACTAGACTAGGATTGTATACATGAATTGCCGTCCCCTCCTGCTGCCTTTCTTCGCCATCGCCACCTCCGCCGTCCACGCTGCCCCCCCGGTGACGCTGACCGAGGCGGAGGACCGCCTCCGCGTCGAGATCGGCGGCGAGCTGTTCACGGAATACCTCTTCAAGGGCGAGGAGCGCTTCTTCCCCGTCTTCTACCCCGTCCTCGGCCCCGGCGAAGTGCCGATGACGCGGCGCCACCCCTTCGAACCCGTCGAGGGCGAGGACACCGACCACCCGCACCACCAGTCGCTCTGGTTCGCCCACTGCGACATCAACGGGCACAACTTCTGGGCCGTGCAACCCCACGGCGGGCGGGTGCCGGGCCGCACCGTCCACCAGCGCTTCGCCTCCATCGAGAGCGGGGAGGGCGCGGGCGGGTTCGTCGCGGAGAACCAATACGTCGCCGCCGACGGGACCGTCATCCTGACCGACACCCGCACGGTGCGCTTCATCGCCCCCTCCGATCCGGCGGGGCCGCGATTGATCGACATCGAGATCGCCTTCCACGCCTCGCACGGCCCCGTCTCCTTCGGCGACGACAAGGACGCCGGCATGGCCGTCCGCGTCGCCTACGAGCTCCAGGCGGAGAAGCGCGACAACGAGAAGAAGGCGATGGTCCCCGGCACGGGCCGTCTCCTCAACAGCGAGGGCGTCGAGGGCAAGGACACCTGGGGCAAGCGCGCCCGCTGGCTCGACGCCTACGGCGAAGTCGGCGGGAAGCCCGTCGGCATCGCCATCCTCGACCACCCCTCGAACCCTCGCCACCCCACCTACTGGCATTCGCGCACCTATGGGCTGGTCACTGCGAACATCTTCGGCAAACGCCATTTCGAGAAGCTCGACGACCCGAAGGCGGGCGAACTCGTCCTCCCCGAGGGCGAGACCGTGGTCTTCCGCTGGCGTTTCGCCTTCCACCAGGGCGATCCCGCGCAAGCCGGGGTAGAGGGGCTCTTCAAGGCGTTCGCGTCGGAGTGAAGGCCCGCCCCGGCCCGGAACGGATTCATTTGCCCCCGTCGCGGGGCCGCCGTATCCTGCGGACGCCTGCATGAACCTGCCCAACCAGCTCACCCTTGCCCGGCTCGTCCTCGCCTTCGTCTTCGTCGGCGCGCTCTCCATCGACGGCGTCCCCCAGGCGGGCACCATCGCCCTCCTCGTCTTCGCGGTGGCGGCCTACACCGACCTCCTCGACGGGCAGATCGCGCGGAAACGCAACCTCGTCACCAATTTCGGCAAGCTGATGGACCCGCTCGTGGACAAGATCCTCATGGCTGCGGGCTTCGTCCTCCTTTGCGAAAAGGGCTTCTTCCCCGCGTGGATGGTCGTGGTCATCCTCGCCCGCGAGTTCCTCGTCACCGGCCTGCGCCTCGTCGCCTCGGCTGAGGGACTCGTCCTCGCGGCGGAGAACTTGGGGAAATACAAGACCGGTGCCCAGATCACCGCCATCATCTACTTCCTCGTCGTCCTCGCGGCACGGGAGCCGCTCTTCGCTTGGATCAGCCCCCTGCTCGACTGGCGCAGCCTCGGGCCGCATGGGCTCGGCCAGGCGCTCGCTTGGCTCGCGCTGATCCTGACCCTCGTGTCGGGCGCGAGCTATGTCTGGAAGAACCGTCGGCTGCTGGCGGATGCTTGACCGCCTCTCTCAAAACCCGCCTACGCACTGGAAAGTCCAGCCTTTCAGGTAGGCCGTCTCGGGCAGAGTGAGGATCACGGGATGGTCGCGGCGCTGAGTGTGCCGCGCGAGCACGCGCAGGGTCCGCTTCGCATCGACCGAGGCGGCGGCGATGACGTCGTGGAATTCGCGCTCGCTGACGTGGTGGCTGCAGCAGTAGGTCGAGAGGATCCCCTCGGGGCTGAGCAGCTTCAGGGCGCGCAGGTGGATCTCCTTGTAGCCGCGCAGGGCGTCGGCCACCGCCTTTCGCGTTTTCGTGAAGGAAGGCGGGTCGAGGACGATGAGATCGAATTTCCGCTCCTCCGCCTCGGCCGCCTTGAGGAAGTCGAAGACGTTCGCCTCCTGCGCCTCGACCGCGAGGCCGTTGCGCGCCGCGTTCGCCCGCGTCGCGTCGACCGCCGCCGCGCTGAGGTCGAGGGCCAGCACCGAGGCCGCCCCGCCCCGCGCCGCGTGCAGGGCGAAGCCACCTTGGTTGCAGAAGCAGTCGAGCACCGCCTTGCCTTTCGCGAGGGTGCCGACGGCGGCGTAGTTGTCGAGCTGGTCGAGGTAGATCCCGGTCTTCTGCCCCTCCATCAGGTCGATCTCCTGGACGAGGCCGTTGATCGTGAACTCGACCGGCCCCCGCCATTCGCCCGCGAGAAGGCCGATGCGGGCTTCGAGGCCCTCGGCCTTGCGGATGGAGGAATCGTTCCGCTCGATCACCGTAACCTCGCCGAAGATCCCGCGCAGGGCCGCGACGATCAGATCGCGGCGCTGGTCCATCGCGAGGGTGAGGGTCTGCAGGACGAAATGATCCCCGTAGCGGTCCACGACCACGCCCGGCAGCCCGTCGGCCTCGCTCCAGACGAGGCGGTAGACCGGATCGGGGAAGGCCATGACCTCGCGCAGGGCGAGGGCGCGACGGAGGCGGCGGTCGAAGAACTCCGCGTCCAGCTCCTGTTTCCGGCGCGAGATGCGCCGCGCCACGATCTGCGAGGCGGGGTTGTAGATGGCCGTGCCGAGGGGCCGATCTCGGAAGTCTTTCAACGAGACCACCGCGCCGGGCTGCGGGTTGCCGAAGGTCTTCTGCACCTCGGTGGCATAGACCCAGTCGTGGCCGTGGAAGATGCGGGAGCGGGGTTTGACGACGATTCCTGGCATGGCCGAGTCTGGACCACAATCCGGGTTCCGTCAAAACGGTCCGGAACCTGCTTTCCCCTCCGAGTACCGGCCTCTCGCGGAAAGGCGTACCCTGACATTGTCGCCCGGAGGCCGGATATTTCCCGACGATCCACGGCATGTGGCACTCCCGGTCCAACGGCGCACGATTCTTGACCCTGTTCCTTGCGTTCGGAACGGGAGCCGCCGTCGCGCTCGATCTGGAGCAGCATCCCGGCAAGGCGATCTACGAAAAGCTCTGCCTCGATTGCCACGGCCCCAAGGGCGAAGGCGTCAAGGGCAAGGCCGACGACCCGCTCGTCGGCAGCCGCACCCTCGAATCCCTCGCGGGCCGCATCGACCGCACCATGCCCGAGGACGAGCCGGAGCTCTGCGTCGGCGAGGACGCCAAGACCGTCGCCGCCTACATCTACGACGCCTTCTACTCCGTCGAGGCCCGTGCCCGTAACACCCCGGCCCGCATCGAGCTGAGCCGACTCACCGTGCCGCAATACCGCAACTCTGTGGCCGATCTGGTGGTCAGCTTCCGCTACGATCCCTGGATTCCCGAGGAGCGGGGGCTCAAGGCCAACTACTTCGGCGACCGCAGCTTCACCGAGCGCAAGGAGTTCCGAGAGCAGAAGAAGCCCGACAAATACGAGCGGGCCGATGCGACGGTGAAATTCGACTTCGGCGAGGGCATCCCGAAGCACGACGAGGCCAAGGAATTCTCCCCCGAGCAGTTCTCGGTCCGTTGGACGGGCACCCTCCTGCCGGACGAGACCGGCGTTTATGAATTCGTCATTCGCACCCGCAACGGCATCACCCTCTGGGTCAACGACGTCGACCGCGGCGAGGAGGCGGGCGGCAAGACCATCGACGGCTGGGTCGTGCCGAACAACGAGGTGCGCGAGGAGACCGGCAGCGTCTTCCTCGTCGGCGGCCGCCCCTACCCCATCCGGCTCGACTTCTTCACCTACAAGGAGAAGGCCGCTTCCATCGAGCTGCTCTGGAAGACGCCCCACGGAGTGCTCGAAACCATTCCCACCCGCAACCTCGCGCCGAACGGATCGCCCGAGACCCTGCTCGTCGATGTGCCTTTCCCCGCCGACGACCGCAGCGTCGGCTACGAGCGCGGCACGATGGTCTCGAAGGCCTGGTTGGAGGCCGTCACCGCCGGAGCAGTCATGGCCTCGGACTATGTCGTGAAGCGGCTCGACGAGCTGGCGAGGACGAAGCGCGACCAGCCCGACCGCCGCCAGAAGATCGAGGAATTCGCCGGGCAGTTCGTCGCCCGCGCCTTCCGCCGCCCGCTCTCGGAGGAGGAGAAGGAGCGCTTTGTCAGGGTCCATTTCAAGGACGACGCGGCTCCCGAGCAGGCCGTGAAGCGCATCGTGCTCCAGGCTCTCACCTCGCCGCGCTTCCTCTACCCCGAGCTCGCCTCCGAGGGCAAGCCCGACGGCTGGGCCCTCGCCTCGCGGCTCGCGCTTTTCCTTTGGGATTCCGTCCCGAACCAGAGGCTGATCGACCTCGCCTCGAAAGGCGAGTTCGACAAGCCCGAGAGGCTCGACGGCATTGTCAGCGAGATGGTCTGGCACTGGCGCACCCGGGCGAAGATGCGCGGCTTCTACCATCACTGGCTTGAGATGGAGCGAGCCGACGAGCTGGTGAAGGACAAGGAGGCCTTCCCCGGCTTCGATCCCGCCATCGCCGCCGACCTGCGCACCTCCCTGCTCATCTTCCTCGACGAGGCCACCTGGAGCAAGGACAAAACGGACGGCTACCGCCAACTTCTCCTCTCGGCGGAGGTCCCAATGAACGAACGCCTCGGCAAGTTCTACGGCGTCGAGGTGAAGGGTGATTTCCAGCCCGTGGCCCTTGACGGCGGGAAACGTGCCGGGCTCATCACCCATCCCTACCTTCTTTCCTATCTCGCCTATCACAACAACACCTCGCCCATCCATCGCGGCGTCTTCCTGACCCGCCACCTCCTCGGGATGCCCCTGAAGTCGCCCCCGATGGCGAACGAGTTTAAGGACAGCGGTTTCGACCCGAACCTGACGATGCGCCAAAAAGTCGTCGAGATGACCAAGTCGCAGGACTGCATGGGCTGCCACGTCACCATCAACCCCCTCGGCTTCAGTCTGGAGAACTACGACGGCATCGGGCGCTGGCGCGAGCAGGACCGGGGCCGTCCCGTCGATGCGACCAGCGATTTCCATACCGACGACGGGCGCGACCTGAAGCTGAGCGGCCCCCGCGACGTCGCCGAGCTCGCCGTCGCCAGTCCCTCGGCCCATCGCGCCTTCATCGAGAAGCTCTTCCACCACTTCGTGAAGCAACCCGTCCGCGCCTACGACGTGGACGGGATGGAGAAGCTCCGCAAGACCTTCGAGCAAAGCGACTATCAGATTCACTATCTCATCCGCCAGATCGCCCTCACCGCCATGACCCACTCCGGCGGGGCCGACGATCGTTTTGCCAAACGCTGACTTACCTCTTACTCTTTACTCCTTACTCTTACTCCTCGCCACTCCCCTGACTTCCGAACGAGGAGTAAAGAGTAAGAGTAGGAGAGACCAACGCCATGAAACCAACCCGCCGCGATTTCCTCCGCCACCTCGGCGTCTCCAGCGCCGCCCTGCCCTTCCTCGCCGGCCTTCCCGGCCTCGCCGCCGAGGGACGGAAGAAGCAGCGCCTCATCTTCCTGTTCTCGCCGAACGGCACGATCCCGTGGGAATTCTGGCCCGAGGGCGAGGGACTGAACTTCAAGCGCATCCTCAAGCCGCTCGAACCCTTCAAGGACCACGTCCTCACCCTGAAAGGCGTCAACAACAAGGTCGATGGTGACGGCGACCGTCACATGCGCGGGATGAGTTGTCTCCTCACCGGTACCGAGCTGCTCCCCGGCAACATCCAAGGCGGCTCCGACACCCCCGCCGGCTGGGCCAGCGGCATCTCCATCGACCAGGAGATCAAGAACTTCCTCCAGAGCCGCGAGGAGACGCGCACCCGCTTCGGCTCGCTCGAATTCGGCGTCGCCGTGCCGAACCGCGCCGACCCGTGGACCCGCATGTGCTACGCCGGGCCGAACCAGCCCATCGCCCCCGTCGACGACCCCCAGCAGATGCTCGGCAGGCTCTACGGCGGCATGAAGGACCGCGAGAGCCTCGCCTCCATCGTCGACGGCGTGCGCGAGGATCTCGTCAGCGTCTCGAAAAAGCTCGGAGCCGAGGACCGCGCCCGGCTTGAGGAGCACCTCGCCCTCGTCCGCGAGATGGAAACCGAGCTGTCCCAAGCCAACGAGCAGACCGAGCTCGCCCATCCCGTGCCCGACATCGATCCCGACATCGAGCTGGTCAACGACAACACCCCGCGCATCAGCCGGATGCAGATCGACCTGCTCGTCAACGCGATGGCCAACGACATGACCCGCGTGGCGACCCTGCAATACATGCGGTCCGTCGGCATGGCGCGGATGAGCTGGCTCGGGGTGAAGGACGGCCACCACACCCTCTCCCACGAGCCCGACGGCAACGCCGAGGCCGTCGAGCAGCTCGTCAAGATCAACGAATGGTTCGCCGGCGAGCTCGCCTACCTCGTGAAGAAGCTCGCCGGCACCCCCGAGCCCGGCGGCGACGGCTCCATGCTCGACAACACCCTCGTCGTCTGGCTCAACGAGCTCGGCAAGGGCAACAGCCACACCCTCGACGACATCCCCTTCGTCCTCGTTGGCGGCAAGGCCCACGGCATCAAGGCCAGCCGGGCTCTTTCCTTCGACAAGGCCGCCCACAACCGCCTCTGGCTCTCCGTCGCGAATTCGATGGGCCACGGCATCGGCACCTTCGGCACTGCGAAATTCTGCGAAGGCGGCCCGCTGGATCTGGGGTGACCAAAGCGCGGACATGTCCGCGCACTCCAAGGCATCAGCCCGGCACGATCCCGAAGCGCTCTCGCAGCGCGTCCGCGACCTCGTCCATGGGCAGCCCGATGACGTTGCTCATGGAGCCTTCGATGCGCTCGATGACGAGGGCGCCGTGCTCCTGCGCGGCGTAGGCCCCCGCCTTGTCCATCGGGTCGATGATGGCGTGGTAGGCGGCTTGCTCCCCGGGGCTGAGGGTCTTGAAACGCACCGCCGTGGTCACCGTGAGATCGACCGCCTCCCCCGACGCGCCGTGCCGTAGCGCCACCGCCGTGAAGACCTCGTGTGAACGCCCGCTCAGCGAGGCGAGCATACGGGCCGCCTCGACCCTGTCGACCGGCTTGCTCAACACGGTGTCGCCGAGCAGCACCAAGGTGTCGGCGGCGAGGACGACGGCCTCGGGAAAGCGCGACGAGACCGCGGCGGCCTTGTCACGGGCGTTCTCCGCGGTGAGCAGGCGGATGGGCAGGCTCGTGTCCTCGTTCTCCTCGATGCCGGGGGCCTCGACGCGGAAACGGTATCCCGCCTCCGCGAGGAGGTCGCGGCGGCGCGGCGAGCCGGACGCCAGGATCAGTTCGGGCGATCTGCTCATGCGTCGAACTCGCCGGCGAAGAAAGGATTGCTCCTCTTCTCCTCGCCCACGGAGGTGAGGGGGCCGTGTCCGGGGCAGATCACCGTCTCATCGGGCAGGACGAGGATTTTTTCCAAGTTGTTCCGCCACGCGTCGGCGAAGGAGACCAGTCCCCCGCCCATCGATCCGGCGAAAATCGCGTCGCCCACGATGGCGAGAGGCCGCGCGAGGCCCTCGACGAAGTAGGTGGTGCCGCCGGGGGAATGACCGCTCGTGGTCCGCGCCGCCACCCGGAGCGAACCGATGCGGAACTCCGCCCCTTCGGAGAAGGTCTCCGTCCCCGGCCAAGGCTCGGCGCGGTTGGACCAAGCCCGCGCGCCGGGAAAGGCGGCGCGGAGCCCGTCGAGGGCGGCGATGTGGTCGTTGTGGGTGTGGGTCAGAAAGATGGACCCGACCTCCAGCTCCAGCGCTCGGGCGCGCGCCACCAACGGGGTGCTGTCGGTCGCCGTGTCGAAGAAAGCCGCCGCCTTCGTTGCGGGATCCCAGACGAGGTAGGCGTTCACCCGCATGTCGCGGTAGGGCAGGTTGAACATCCCGAGCCCCTCGACCGAGACCGGGCGCGGACGCCAGACCCGCGAGGCGGCCATCGCGAGGGCGCGCGGCGAGAGGGAGAGGGCCGTCGCGACCTTGGCTAAGGCCGCCTCATCGCAGAACTCCCCCCGGCAGAGCCGGGCGAGGACGTCGCGGGGCACGCCGGTCCGCTCAGCCAGTTCGGATTCGGACAGATGCCGACCGCGCATGGCCTTGGCGACGATGTCCTCGAACAGATCCTCCAAGGAGATGGGGGGTTCGGAATTCATGATAAAAAATTTTCGATTTTTCTTGTCCTTCGCCGCCAAAACTGGCATTCTCGGGATGGAAATGGTATTTACGATGTCATTTCCGGCATTAAATAAGCCTTCGGGCGCATCATAAACCAAAACATACCCAAAAACCACACCATGAAAGTGAACAGCAAACTACGGGGTGCCTTCACCCTGATCGAGCTGCTGATCGTCATCGCGATCATCGGCATCCTCGCGAGCGCCTCCATGCCCGCCTTCAACAGCATCCGGGAACGGGGCAACCGCACCAAGGATCTGAGCAACATCAAGAACATCCTGCTCGCCTGTCGAGCCTTCGCGGTCGACTACGACGGCCTCTTTCCCTCCTACCCCACGGATGGGGATGGTGAGGAGGGCGGGAAATTCGGCACCTCGACCGAGGCGTTCAACGAGTTGGTCCCGGACTACATGGACACCGAAGTCGTCTTCTGGATCCAGACGAAGCATCCCGACAAGATGCTCCCGCCGAACGAAGACGGCGAAGTGGAGGGCAAGGAGAACGTCTACGCCTACGTCACGGGCCAGACCGACACGGGCTACAGCCGCTCCCCGCTCGTCGCCGACGGGCTCATGGAAGGTCCCGGCACCTACGGCGAATACCACCCTTGGCTGAAGTCCAAGAGGGCGATCATCGGCTATGTCGGTGGCCACGCCCAGGAGGAGGTCCTCACCGAGGCCTCGCCCGGCGCCTCGGTGCGCAGCAAGGACGGTCGCACGCGGAACATCTTCACCCAACGCGAGGAGGGCACCGAGGGCAGCGGCTGGCTCGACGTGCCCGTGGACAACGTCCTCCTCCCCGACTAAACCGTTTTTCCCGCAGAGGAAACCCCCAAAAACCAAGAAGCCCGTTCCGGTCCGCCGGAGCGGGTTTTTCTTTTCTCCCGCCCCCGCTTCTCCGATTGCCCGTATTTCTCGCACCCTTTCTGCTGCGACTTGCTGCGGGCCACCCCGGCTTCGTTCCGCCCGTATTTCCCCTTGGACAGTATGCTCTCATACAGCCCGGCGGGGAAATCCGACCGCGCCTTGCCGAAGCGGCCCTCGCTGCGTCTCGCGACGAAAGGGTGCGAGAAATACGGGCTTGTCGGCATCGCGCCCCCGGTGGACGATTCCGCCGTCCGCCGATGACCGCCCTCCGCCGCCAGTATTTCTTCAGCTACGCTGCCATCGGCGGCGTCATGCCGCTGGCGACCGTCTTCCTCCGCGAGCAGGGCGGCTTCGACTTCCTCCACATCGGGCTGGCCATGGCGCTGATGGGCGCGCCCACGCTCTGCTCGCCCGCGCTCCTCACCCTCCTCGCCGACCGCAACCTCGACCCGCGCCGCATCCTCGCGGCGGCGTCCGCGGGCAGCGCCCTCGTGCTCTCGGCGATGTTCCTCTCGCGGGACTCCGCCGCCACCCTCGCGCTCTTCTTCCTCCACGGGCTGTCCTCGGTCGCGATGCTGCCCTTGCAGGATGGCTACTACTTCTCCCTCGCCGAGGAGCGGCGGCGGCTCGGGGAAGGCGTCCCCGAGTATCCGAAAGTGCGCCTCTGGGGCACCCTCGGATACATGCTCCCGAGCCTGATCCTCTACTACCCCCTCTACCGGGGGGCCGGGGTGGGGACGATCCTGCCCTGCGCGGTGGTCTTCAACCTCCTCAGCCTGCTCAACAGCTTCACCCTCGCCCCGGTGGCGAAGGCGCGGCGGACGGGCATGCGCCTGCCCTCGGGGGAGGCGCTGCGGACCCTCCTCGCCCCGAACGTCCGCTGGCTCTGCCTCGGCCTCCTCTTCGCCTATTTCGCCGCCGCGACCTACTACTCCTTCATCGGGAACTACCTCGACGAGGTCGTGGGGGTGCCCCGGCCCTGCGTCGCCCTGGTCATCCAACTGGGGGTCCTCGTCGAGGTCGGCTGCACCCTCCTCATGCCTTGGCTGCAGCGCCTCATCCATCTCAAGGGCATCATGGTCCTCGGCCTCTGCTGCATGGTCACGAGGATGGCGCTGCTCTCCTTTTTCCCCTCGATCCCCGTCGCCGTGCTCGTCCAGTTCGGGCACGGCTTCGAGGTGCTGGCCCTCTACGTCGGCCCGATCATGTTCCTGAACCGGCTCGCCGGGGATGGGTTCCGCAGCTCCATCCAAGGCGTCTTCACCATGGCTGTCGGGGGCACCGCCCGTGTCACCGGATGTCTCACCGCCGGACTCGTGGCGAGCCATTCCGGCCTCGGGACGACCCTCCTTCTCGGTGCCTCCCTTGGCACCTGCTCCCTCTTCGTCATCGCCTTCCTCTTCTCGCGCATCCCCCCGCGCGAGGAGTTGCGGGAAATGGCGGCGACCCCCGGCCCCGCGAACGGCGGGGGGTGATCCGGCCATCGCCCACTTTGCCCCCGGAATCCGAAAAGTGGATGCAGGGACGCGGAAATCGACCATCTTCCCTCTCCATGAGCCACCCAGCCCCAGCATCGGGCACCGCGCCCGTCGAATGGTCGAAAAAGGCCCTCGCCGCCGCCGTTTTCGGCCTGCTCGGCTTCGTCACAGTCTGGCTCGTCTTCGGGCTTCTCGCCGCCGCCCTCGCCGCCATCCTCGGCCACCTCGCGCGGCACGAGACCTCGACCCAGCCCTTGCGCGGGCGCGGCTTCGCCACCTTCGGCCTCTGGCTCGGCTATTTCTCGATGCTTTCCTTCCCCGTCCTCGCCCTTATCGCGGCCGCCGCCTTTCCCGCTTGGGGAACTTGGCGAGCCGGGCAGGACTCCGCCCAGCGGGCCGCCAGTCTCGACCACGCCTCCCGCCTCTTCGTCGCTTGCGAGGACTACGCCCGGGCCAACCGCGACCGCTACCCCTCCGATTGGAACGATCTCGCGGGCCGCTACCTGCCCGCCGTCGAACTCGACGAACTCCTCCGCAGCCCCCATCCCGGCGGAGCACGCGTCGCCTTCGAGATCGTCCCCCACGACCGCCCCGTCCTGCCCGCCATCAGCGATTCCATTATCGTCATCCAGGAGATCGCGCCACCGCTCGCGCGGGAGATCGCCGTGGTCTACGCCAACGGCCAAGCCGCCACCCTCCACAACCCCGCCTACGACGGGCCATGAACTCCCGCCCACTCCTCGCTGTCGTTCTCCTCCTCTTCCTGCTTCCCCTCGCCACCCCGGCGCAAGAGGAGGACAAGCTCTACCTCGCCGCCACTGAAACCGAGGCTCTGAAAGCGAAGGAGGGGCAGAGGGTCGTCGTTCACGGCGAAACCCAAGATTCCGGCAAGTCCGCCTCCGGGACGAACTTCGTCAACTTCAAGGGGGCCGAGTTCTTTCTCGTCGCCTTCAAGAGCGATCTCGGCCGCTTCCCCGAGGGCGAACCCGCCGACCTCTACGACGGCAAGCGCCTCGCCGTCGAGGGGACCGTCTCCGTCTACCAAGGCAAGCCGCAGATCAAGCTGACCGATCCCGCCCAGATCACCGTCCTCGCCCCCGACGCCGTTTTTCCGCCCCCTGAGGTGAAGAAAAAGCCGGAACCGACTCCATCGGATGCCGCCAAACCCGCTCCCGCCGACCCCGGCAAACCGACCGTCGAGGAACCCAAGCGAAAGCCACCCGTCGATCCTTCGGAGTATTTCAAGAAGTGAGGGAGACTCCAGACCCGTCTTCAGGAGACAAAGCAACCCCGCAAGGATTCGAACCTTGACAAACAGAACCAAAATCTGTTGTGCTACCGTTACACCACGGAGTTAAAGTAACTGTGGGGACGGTATCTGGAATTCCCGGCGAATCAAGTCGCCGGGAGGAATTTTTCGTCCCCGCCGCCCGCCGTGAGGAGGCTTGCGGGGACGCAAACAAGGCATCGACAGGGAAACGGGGTTCCCCTACTCTCATGGAGCACCCGATGAAACCATCCCTCCTTCCCCTCGCTGTCGCGGCCTTGGCCGCCCTCGCCTCTCCCCTCGCCACCGCAGAAGACGGTTGGATCTCGCTCTTCGACGGGAAGACCCTGACCGGTTGGAAGCCCTCCTCCCGCGGCACCGCGACCTACACCGTGGTCGATGGCACGATCCGCGGCGAGACGGTCGAGGGCAGCGAGAACACCTTCCTGCTCAGCGAGGAGCAGTTTGGCGACTTCGAGCTGGAGTTCGAGGTGAAGGTCCACGACAGCCTCAACTCGGGCGTCCAAATCCGTTCGCGCGAGAAGACCGAGGCCGACCTCGCCACGACGGGCACGAACGGCAAGCCGGCCACGGACTTGAAGCGCTTCTTCGGCCCCCAAGTCGAGATCGAGGCCTCGCCCGGCCAGTCCGGCTACATCTACGGCGAGGCGACAGGCCTCGGCTGGCTCTCGCCCGAGCCGCAGCAGACCCCCGAGGCGGAACATTCGCATTTCAAGAACGGGGAGTGGAACCGCTACCGCATCGTCGCCAAAGGAGCGCGCATCCAGACCTTCATCAACGGGCAGGAGGTCGCCGACCTGACCCACGAAGGCATCTACCAGAGCCATCCCAAGGGCCACATCGGGTTGCAAGTCCATGGGATCAAAGCGGGCACCGGCCCCTACGACGTGGCGTGGCGGAACATTCGCATCCGCCCCATCCAGTGATTCGCACGGCACGCAGCAGATGAAACGGGTCGTCCTGCTCCTGCTCTCGTTCCCCTTCGCCGGGGTCCTCTTCGCGGAGGACCGCCCCGTGGCGACGCACCAGTCGCTCGCGTGGTTCCCCGACGAGAACGGAAATCCCGCGCCGCTGAAAACGCTCGCCGATTGGGAGCGCCGCCGTGCCGTCATCGTCGCGGGCTTCGAGGGGGCAGCGGGGAAGCTGCCCTCGCGCGACGCGCTGCCCGACCTCGACGTGCAGGTGGCCGAGCGCGTCGAAACGGAACGCTACGTGCGCGAGACGATCACCTTCGCCTCAGAAGCGGGCGACCGCACCCCGGCCTACCTCTACCTGCCCAAGGGCCTCGCGCCGGGCGAGCGCCGTATCGGCGTCGTCGCCCTGCATCCCACTCACAAGACGGGGAAGGCCATCACCGACGGCCAAGGCGAGCGCCCCAACCGCGCCTACGCGAAGGAGCTCGCCGAGCGCGGCCACGTCGTCATCGCGCCGGACTACCTTTCCTTCGGCGGCTACCAAGACTACGATTTCGCCGCCGACCGCTACGAGTCGGGCACGATGAAGGGCGTCTGGAACCACATGCGCTGCGTCGATCTGCTGCTCTCTCGCCCCGAGGTCGATGCGGAGCGGATCGCGGCCATCGGGCATTCCCTCGGTGGACACAACGCGATCTTCCTCGGCGTCTTCGACCGGCGGGTGAAGGCGGTCGTCTCAAGCTGCGGCTGGACGCCGTTTCACGACTACTACGGCGGCGACCTGAAAGGCTGGACGAGCGACCGCTATATCCCCGCGATCCGCGACCGCTACGGGCTCGATCCCGACAAGGTGCCTTTCGACTACTACGAACTGATCGCCGCCCTCGCCCCGGCCGCCTTCTTCTCGAATTCGCCGCTGCGCGACAGCAACTTCGACTGGCGTGGCGTCGAGAAGGTCGCCCCGCAAGTGCGGCGCATCTACGAGCTCCACGACACGCCGGAGAAGCTGCGCATCGCCTACCCCGACGACGAGCACGATTTCCCGACGATTGAACGGGAAGAGTCCTATCGGTTTTTGGAGAAGTGGCTCGGGACGGATTCGGTGAACGGCAAGCCGTGAGCGTGCGGATCGGGGTCAACCCGCTTTTCCCTCAACGCGAGGAAAACTCGAAGCGCAGCACTTCACCGCCCTCCGTCACCTCGACGGCGAGCGGATCGCCTCCCGGTTTCAGGCTGTCCAGCTTTACGACGCGATCCTCGTCCGCGCCGGTCTCCTCCCAGATGCTGCCTTCGAATTTCAGCGTCGTCTTGCCGACGACGGGGCCTTCCTCCACCTTCGCCGAGAACTTGCCCCTGCGTACGCGCACGGTCGTGACGGGCAGGTTCGCATCCTCCGGATGGAAGGAAAGCGCTCCCCAGCTCACCGGATTGCCGTCGAGGAGAACCTCGCCCGACACCGCCGCACGCGCTTGGGCGGGGGCGAAGAAGAAACGCGAACGGAGCCAGTCGGAGAGATGGCCGGACCAAGTGCCGAGCACGGGATCGGCGAGATACAGCCCGACGCCGTGCGGCCCCTGCTCGTAGACGTGCATCTCGGCGGGGACCTTCTTCTGGCGGAGCGCAAGGTAGAAGCGCACCGCGTTTTCCGCGGGCACGGCGGTGTCGGCGTCGGTCTGGAAGAGGAAGGTGGGCGGAGTCCTCTCGGTGACGTTCAGGTCGGAGGAGAGCTTTTTCGCCCATTCGTCGTCCCCCTCCCGCTCGGGGCCGAGGAGGTTCTTGCGCGAGCCTCCGTGGGTAACGGCGCGGTCGAGGCTGATCACGGGATAGCAGAGGATGGCGAAGTCGGGCCGGGCGCTGGCCTCGTCGATGGCGTCGGAGGGTTCGTAGGCCTTTTCCTCGAAGAGGGTCGCGGCCATGCTTGCGAGGTGGCCTCCGGCGGAGAAGCCCATCACCGCGATGCGGCTCGGATCGAGCCCGTAGTCCGCGGCATGGGCACGCACCCAGCGGATGGCCCGCTGCACGTCGGCAAGCTGGGTCGGATAGTGATGCCCCTGGGTGCCGAGACGGTAGTGGAGGACGAAGGCGGAGACGCCTTGCCCGTTGAACCACTGCGCGGGCTGGTGCCCCTCGTGGTCCTTGGCGAGACCGCCGTAGCCGCCGCCGGGGCAGATCACCACCGCTGCGCCGTTGTGGCCTTCCTTCCCGCTCGTCGGATAAAGCTGGAGCGAAGGCAAACCGGTTTCGGCATCGACGGGCAGGGCATAGGGCGTCTTGCCTTCGGGCCAGAGCGGGACGCGCTCCTGGGCGGAGGACCATCCTGACAAAACAACAAGGAAGGCGAGGGTGGGCAGGGTTTTCTTCATGGTTTCAAAGGCCGAGGTTGGATTTGATGGATTCGAGTTCGGCGCGGAGCGTGGACACTTCCTCCTTCAGCGAGGCGATCTCCTCCTCCATCTCCGTGCGCCAACTCGCGGCGGGGGCTTCGCTGCGCGAGGTCTCGGAAACGGGGGCATGGGCGGGGATGTCGTCGCCGCAGAGGGTGTGCATGTAGGTCGCGACGCGGCGACCGCCTCCGGCGGGGATGAGCTTCACGATGGGCTCGGGGGTGTGGGCGGCCATCTCGTCGAGGACGCGCTGGACACGGTCGAGGTCGGCGAAGGGGTGCATCCGCTCGGTACGCTGGCGCAGCTCGCCCACGGTCTGCGGCCCGCGCAGGAGGAGGGCGCAGAGCAGGGCATGCTGGCCTTTCGTCAGATAGGGATATTTGTTCTCAAGGGTGTGCTTGCACTTCGGCACCCGCGCCCCGGCTTGGTGGACGAGGATGGAGAGCTTCTTGTAGCGCAAGCCCTCCATCGCTTCCTCGACCGTGTCGGTGCCGAAATCGACGACTGGCTCGCGGTTGCTCGACTGGTTGCAGGCGGAGTGGAGGCTGTTGAAGGTCAGCGGATACTGGTCGGGCGTGGTTGCCTCCTTTTCGAGAAGGCAGCCGAGGACGCGCGACTCCTCGAAGGTGAGAAGGGCGACGGGTTTGTCGGGGGCGGATTCGGGGAGGAGGTAGGGGGATTCTTCGGACATGGTAGACACGGGGACTCTACCCATTTCCGAAAAATCTGCCAAAGCGATTCCGCAGTTCCTAGAAACCCTCCAGCACGGCGAGGAGCCGTTCCACATCCTCTTCCGTGTTGTAGCCGTGCAAGGCCACCCGGATGCGCCCGGCCTGATGCATCACATGGATCTCCTCGCGTTCGAGCGCGGTGTGGATCGCTCCCGCTTGGGGATGCTTGAAGGAGACGATCCCGGCTGGAAACTCCGGACGGAGCGGTGCCAGGGGCTCGATCCCCAGATTCGCGAGACCGGCGTGGACACGCGCCACGAGCGGATCGGCATGGCGCGAGATCGCGTCGATCCCGATCCCGTCGAGATAGCGCAGCGAGGCGTCCAGCGCGTAGAGCGAGACGAAGTTCGGCATGCCCACGGAGAAGCTCGCCGCGCCCTCCCTTGACACGGCCCGCTCGAAGCGGTCCGCCTCGAAGGCGTTGGTCAGATGATACCAACCTCCCGCCCGCGTCGTGAGCCGCGCCGCTCCCGCCTCCGGCACTCCGACGACGCAGCCCCCATGGATTCCGAGAGTCCATTTGTGCGTGCTGGAGACGAGGATGTCGGCGTCGGCGCAGTTGATCGCGATCCGCCCGAATGCCTGGGTGATGTCCACCGAGAGGACGGCCTCCGGGGCGCGCCCGCGCACCGCGTCGCGCAAGGCGGGCCAGTCGATCCGGAAGCCGTTGTAGAAGCTCACGAGCGAGACTTGGACGAGGCGCGTCCGCTCATTGAGCAGGGACACGAGATCGTCCGTTTCGAGCGCGCCGCCGCGGGCCTGCCATACCCGCACCCGGGGTGGCCGGGGCGCGCGCAGCCAAGGCGTCGTTCCGGCGGGGAAGTCGAGATCGCTCACCACGACCTCGTCGTCCGGCGAGAGGTCGAGAGCCCCGGCGAGGAGGTTGTAGGCCTCCGAACTGCACGAGCAGAAGGAGACCTCGGCGGGTTTCAGCCCGAGCAGCTTCGCGCTGATCTCGCGGCAGGCCTCCACTGCGGCGTAGTGCGGCTCGCGCCCGCGCATCCCGAGCTGTTTGTCCTGCCAGTATCGCGTGATGGCCTCGCCGACGCAGCGCGGGGGGATGCTCTCTGCGGCGGTGTTGAGATAGGCGATCCCCTCCAAGGCGGGAAAATCCTCGCGTCGTCGTTCGGGCGTGAGCATCGGGTCCGGTCGCAGGGCGTTTCCTCACAGTTTCCCCGCGATCAGGGCCTCCATCTTCACGATGTCGGCGGCGAAGAGGCGGATGCCCTCCGCCGTTTTCTCCGTGGCCATGGCGTCCTCGTTGAGGAGGAAGCGGAAGCTCTTCTCGTCGAGTTCGATCCGCTCCTGGGGTTCGGCGGCGGCCAGTTCGGGGGAAAGCTTGCGTTCCACCGTGCCTTCGGTCGATTGCAGTTCCGCGAGCAGACCGGGGCCGATGGTGAGGAGGTCGCAGCCAGCCAGTTCGAGAATCTGCCCCGTGTTGCGGAAGCTCGCGCCCATCACCTCGACGGGATAGCCGAACTGCCGGTAGTAGGCGTAGATGCGGCGCACCGACTGCACGCCCGGATCGTCGGCCCCGGTGTATTCCTGTCCGGTGCTCTTTTTGAACCAGTCGTAGATGCGCCCGACGAAGGGCGAAATGAGGGTGATGCCGCCCTCGGCGCAGGCGACGGCTTGGACGAGGGAGAACATCAGGGTCAGGTTGCAGTGGATACCCTCTTTCTCCAGCGCGGCGGCGGCGCGGATGCCCTCCCAAGTCGAGGCGATCTTGATGAGGATGCGCTCGCGCGGCACGCCTTCGGCCTCGTAGAGCCGGATGATCTCGCGGGCCTTGGTGAGGGTGCCTTCGGTGTCGAAGGAGAGGCGGGCGTCGACCTCGGTCGAGACCCGGCCAGGGACGATCTCCAGGATTTCCTTGCCGAAGGCGACGAGGACGTGGTCGATGATGGCCGAGACGAGGGCTTCGCCAGAGAGGGGCGAGGATTTCAGATCGGCCACGGCGCGGTCCACGAGAGGCGCGTAGGCCTCCTGCTGCGCCGCCTTGAGGATGAGCGAGGGATTCGTCGTCGCGTCCTGCGGGCGGTAGGAGCGCATCGATTCGAAGTCGCCCGTGTCGGCGACGACGACAGTGGATTGCTTGAGCTGGTCGAGGAGGTTTGCCATGCCGCAACGGTCGCGGAAATGGCCGGGCTTGTCCACCGGATCCGGGGGCGTGGCGGAAACGTTTCGCGGACGGTCTTGGCTGCTTACCGCCTCCGCTGGCCGCCTTCGCCCGGATCGACCCATTTTGCGCTGGCGGCGGCCTTCGTGCCGAAGGACTTCTCCGCGATTACCTTGCCATCCTTGCGGATCTGGACAGAGAGGCCCTCGAGGGTGTCGATGTGCTCGTCCCTCGACCCGTCGGCGTAGTACCAACCCGGGGCCAACTCGCTTTGGCTGATCGGGATGAGGTCCGTCTCCGCCGTCTTCGACTTCAAATATTCGACCGTGCCGAGGTCCATGCGGCCCGCCCTCACGAGCAGGCCGCCGGCGGGAATCAACCCTTGGTGCAACTCCCCTGCTTGGCGGGCGCGGGATTTCGCGGTTTTGGAGAGGTTGTAGAACACCTCGATCCCCTCGACCGGGGTGCCCGCATTGCCCGACTTCGACCGGTTCTCCACCTTGATGACGAATTTCCAAGTTTCGTAGACCACGATCAGGGTGTCCTCGGTGGTCTTCCTCCGGTCCACCCGTTTCCGCTCCGCCTGGATGTCGAAGTCGTAGGTTTGCTGCGACGGGTTCGCCTTGCGCCATTCCGCGATGTGGGACTGGTCCTCGGCGGAGAAGAAGGAGATGCCTCCCGTGACTTGGGTGCCGTTCTCGCGTTTCAGCGTCACCTCGGCCTCGGTCGCGGAGACGATGGCCGCACGCATCTTCTGGCCGGAGTGGTTCGTGAACTCGCGATACTCCTCGGAGCGTCCGTTCATCGGGCAGATGAGGAGCGCGGCGGCCAGCGCAAGGAGGAGGGTTCGCCGAGGATGGAGAAGTGGGGCCGGTCCGTTCATATGAGGCGAGAGGTGGATGTTCCGGGAAAGAGGGCGATCCGGGACTTTCTCCGTCTCCAGATCTCCGCGCATCGTAGCCCCAAGCCGCAAGGGCAGGCAAGCCTTTTTCGGTGGAAATTCGGCCTCGCGCCCGCTAGCCTATGGATCATGGCAGCCACGGTCTTCGAAATGGAAAGCATCTCCGTCCAGCGAGGCGGACGGAGAATCCTCAATGGAATCAACCTCCGCGTCGAGCGCGGCCAGCACTGGGTCATCCTCGGCGGAAACGGTTCGGGGAAGACCTCGCTCCTGAACGTCCTCATGGGCTACCTCACCCCGACGACGGGCGAGGTCCACATGCGCGGGCGCGAGGACGCGGTGAACTCGGCCACGCAGAGCTGGGACGACTGGCGGAAGCGCATCGGGTTCGTCAGCAGCAGCATCTCGCAACTCGTCGAGTCCGCCGAGACCGGACTGGAGATCGTCCTGTCCGGACGCCACGCCATGGTCAACTACTGGCAGCACGAGGACGATCCCTCCGGCATCCGCGCCGCCGAAAAGATTCTGGAGAAGGTGAATTGCGTCGGCCTCCGCGACCAGCCTTGGGCGACGATGTCGCAGGGCGAGCGGCAGCGCGTCCTCATCGGGCGCGCCCTCATGGTGCCGAAGATGGAGGTGCTCGTCCTCGACGAACCCTGTGCCGGGCTCGATCCGGTCGCCCGCGAGCATTTCCTGCAATTCGTCGAGGAACTGACGGAAAAAGGCTCCTTCCGTTCCCTCGTCCTCGTGACCCACCACGTCGAGGAGATCATCCCCGCGATCACCCATGCCCTCGTCCTCAAGGACGGCAAGGCGGTTTCGCAGGGGGAGAGGCGCCGCGCCCTCAATTCCTTCAGCCTTTCCGAGGCCTTCGGGGCGGACCTGAAACTGCGCTCCCGCCTCGGTCGCTACCGTCTCTATTACGGCGACGAGTTCATCCCCGAAGGCGGGCAGGTGGTTTAGGCCCCTGCCGGGAAAGTTTCAAGGTTCTTTGTGCCAGGCTTTTCTCGCGGTGCGGTCGTATTTCCGATGCTCGCGGAGGCGTTTTTCGAGGCGGGCTTTCAGGCGGGCCTTGGCGGAATCGGACGGCTTCGCCGTGGCCGTGCGCCGCGTGGTGGCGGTGATCAGTTTCACGAGGGCTTTCACGTCCGCGAGGGAGACGTATTCCTCCGCGATGCCGCGCTCCGGCGGGCAGTTGTGGTAGTTCCCGAGCAGAACGGAGATCCCCGCCGCCGGGATGCCATGGAGGTTCATCGCAGTGGCTTCGCAGGAGCCTCCGTCGAGCAGGGCGCGCTGGTGCGGGATCTTCGCGTCGGTGGCGGCGTCGAGGAGTTCGGCGGTGACGCCGTCGTGGAAGACGCTGCTGCGGTCGCCGACGCGGATGACGGGGCCTTTCCCCATCTCCGCCCCGCCGCGCGGAGCGCTGGTTTCAAGGGAGACGAAGCACACGCCCTCGGGCAGCGGCCAGCATTTCGCCAGCTCCATCGCCCCGGCGAAGCCGACCTCCTCCGCCCGGGTGAAGATCCCGTAGACCGTGGCCTCGGCCTCCTCTTCCTCCAGCTCAGCGAACATCGCGACGATGGCGGCGCAGCCGACGAGGTCGTCGCAGACACGGGCGTGGACGAGGCCCTCGCGCAGCTCGAAGGGAGCGAGCCGCCACATCCCGAACTCGCCGAACCATTCCACCTCGTGCGAGTCGAACCGATCCTCCGGCACGCCGCCGAGGAAGACCGCCTTCCCCCCGTGGCGCACCCAGCCCGGATGGTCCATGTGCGCGGCGAAGGCGAGGCTCGCTTTCCGCCTCCCGCGTCGGTAGCGGGCGATCAGATTGCCGAAGGCGTCCTCCGTCACCGCCACATGCGGCAAGCCCGCAAGCCGCCTGCGGATCTCCCTCGCGACGTGGTATTCGTGGAAGGGCGCGGTCGGGGTCGACAGGATGGCGCGGAGGAGGGAGACGAAGGTGGCGTGGCGCATGGATCGGACGAACGGTGGACCGCGAACGGTGCGCCGTCCACCCGCGACCTGCGGCCAAAATCCTGCTTGCCCCTCCCCGCCCTTGCGTGGACCGTCCGCCCGCATGTCCCGTTGGATACAATTCCGCTATTGGCTCGAATGGCTCGGGCTGCAGTGGCTTTATTTCGCCATCCCCCTGCTCCCGCGCCGGTTCGCCCACGCCATCGGCGACCTGTTCGGCAGCCTCGCCTTCCACCTCGACCGCCGCGGACACGACACCGCCATCGAGAACCTGACCCTCGCCTTCGGCGGGGAAAAGGACGCGAAGGCGATCCGCCGCCTCGCCTGCGACTCCTACCGCTCCTTCGCCCGCACCGTGATCGACCTGTTCTGGAGCCGCCGCCTCCACGAGGGGAACTTCACGGATTTCTGCGAGTTCGAGCCCGAGGATCTCGAAGCCATCGAGCGCACCCGCGAAACCGGCGCGATCTGGGTGACGCCGCACTACGGCAATTTCGAGTGGCTCGCCTTCATCATGGGCTTCCTCGGCTTCCGTTTCACCATCGTGGCGCAGGACTTCCGGAATGCCAGCCTCATCGAGACCTACAAGGAAAACCGCGAGCGCTCCGGCCACGAGGTCATCCCCCAGCGCGGGGCCGCCATGCACCTGCTCGAAAGCCTTGAGAAGGGAGGCCATGTCGCCTTCCTCACCGACCTCACCATCAAGCCCGGTAAAGCCGCGGCGCTGATCGAATGCTTCGGGCGCAAGATCAGCGCCACTGCGCTCCACGCCAAGCTGGCGCAACTCACTGGCCTGCCCATCATCCCCGGCATCTGCATCCCCCAGCCCGACGGTCGCTATCTTCTGAAAGGCTTCAAACCCCTCGAATTCGGCCCCGACGCCACCGAGCAGTCCATCGCCCAAGCCTGCTGGGACATTTTCGAACCCCACATCCGCGAGCACCCCGCCCCTTGGCTCTGGATGTACAAGCACTGGCGCTACCTGCCGGAAAAAGCCGAGGTCGCCTACCCCTCCTACGCCCAGAGCATCCCGGCTTTCGACAAGCTGGTGGCCCGGATGGAGCGGGGCTGAGCGCGCGCCGTCAGGCGTCCGCCAAGATCCAGCTTTCAGGCACGATGTCGGATGCGTCCCCGCCGCGCTCGCCGAACCAGCGCCCCGGCGCGACCACGATCTTGTCCGGCGAGGGATCGAGCCACGCCCCCCACCAAGAGAAGCTGGAATTCGCGATGATGTGGTGCCGACAAGCGGCCATCAGCCTCAGATCCTCGAAAGCGGCAGCACCGTCGTTGTGCCTCAGCACCGTCTTCGGCCCGGGCAGCCGGATTTCGCTCTCGGCCCAGTCGGGGGCGTCGGAGAAGACGTAGAAGTCCGGCGTCCCGCCGAGCCGCTCGCACAGCTCCTGAGCCGCCGCCGCGTAGTAGGACGGGGCGAGCGCGAGGAAAAGGTCCCGGTTCTTCGCTTGGCTCACGTAGTCGCCCCGGCGCACATGGACCGACACGGCGGCGGGCGACTCCCGGATGCGGGCGAGCCAGTCCGCGTTGGCCGCGCTCGGCGGCGTCCGCGGTGTCAATTCGGCGCGGATCGTGTCGGCATGGTCCTCGAAGTAGCGTTCGCTCTGCCAGTAGCCGTGGAGGATCGCGCCGTCGCCGAGCGCGAGGACGCGAGGCTCGAAGGCGGTACCCCGCTCCCGGCACAGCCGACCGTCGCGGATGGCGCGGAACTTCCACCAAGCGTAGCGCAAACCGGCCCGGCGGTCCGGCGGGAGCTCCCCGTCGCGCCCGATCCTCGCCGCGACGGGAAAATCGCCGAGCGCGTATTCGTGTTTGGGGTCGTCGATGAAATCACGCGCGTCGAGGACGAGCTCGACGCCGTTGCGCAACGCGACGGCCCGCGCCACGGCGTACTGGAACATCTGGTTGCCGAGACGACCGCGCAGCCTCGCGAAAATCATGGGCCACCCCCTTCCCGGCGGCTGGCTCGGGCGGACAGGCGGGCAATCCCGCGCCGATAGCGCCAGCGTTTCCATTCGCGGGCGACCCGCTCCGACAGCGATTTGGTGCTGGCGGACGAGATCGTGCTGCCGCCCAGCCCGGCGGTGTTGTCGGTCAATCCCGAGGGCCAGACGCACGACATCTCGACCCCGGTCAGCCAGCGCATTTGCAGGACGACATCCACCGGACGGTCGATCGTCTCCGTCATCGCGAGGAGACGCTCCGCCGCCGCCCGGCTCACCATCTGGCCCGAAGTCCGTAGCGGCGTGACGTGCGGAGCCTCAAGGCGCACCTCGCCGTCGGCGTCGAGCAACGCGCCGCCCGTCGGCAGCGGCCTCACTTGGAACTGGATGTATCCCTCGCGCTGGATGTGCTTTTCAGCGAGCGCCACGGCCCGCGTGAAGAGCGGGAGGTCCATCGTCACATCGTCCTCCAGGATCAGGGCGGCGTCCAAGCCCTCGTCGAGGATCCGCCGCCACGCGGCGCGGTGGCTGAGGCAGCAGCCGAGCTCGCCCGGACGCAAGCGGAAAGGATACCCCGGCTCGTGCAGGCTAGGACGGTAGAAGGCGGCGATCTCCTCCGGCGACATGCGGGTGCCATCGACCGCGTCGAGGATCTCCGCGTCACCCGGGAAATCCTCGACGAGCGCCCGCGCCTGCGCCCGTCGCCCCTCGGCACGGGCCAGATGGATGACGAAAGCCCGGGTCATGCCGTCTGCCGCATCCTCCCCCGGTCGGCGGAAGGCCAAAGACTGGCGGCGGGGAGGGTCTGTGGTTTCATGGGGATTGTCGGAGGCGTGAACCAGTGTGGCAGACGATCTTCGGGAAGGCAACGCCAATCCGACGGATAACGTTTGGCGCACAGGACGCTAGCTTTTCCGCACCACGATCTCCACCCGTCGGTTCAGGGACTGCTGTTCGGCGGTGCCGCCCGTCGAGACGATGGGGCGGGTTTTGCCGAGGCCGACCACTTGGATGTTCGAGGTGTCGATGCGGAGTCGTTCCACGAGCCAGCGCCGCACCGCCTCGGCGCGTTTGAGGCTGAGGTCGAGGTTGAACTGGTCGCCGCCGAAGCTGTCGGTGTGCCCCTCGATGACGAAGGTGGCGTCGGGATTGGTCTGGACGACGAAGGCGAGCTTCATCATGCTGAGGCGGGCCTCCTCCTTCAATTCGTACTCGTTGTATCCGAAGAGGATATCGGTGGGCAGGGCGATCTTCTCTTCGCCGACGGGGAGACCTCCGGTGCGTCCGATGAGGTCGTCGAGGCTGGCGTAGCCCTTCACGAACTCGTCGGCGTTGTTCCCGAAGGCCTTGGCGGCGGCCTCTTTGAAAAAGTCGTCGGTATCGACTCCGGGACCGGCCTCGGCGGCGTTCACTTCCAGCAAGGGCTGGCTCATGGAGACCTTGGCGGAGGATTCGACGAGCTTGTTGCGCATCGCCGCGAGATCTTGGGAAAGGATCTCGGCGGCGGAGATCTCAAGTGCGCTGGCCGCGAGGTCGAGGGATTGCCCGGAAGCTTGGCCGGGGGCCTTGGGGGCCTCGGTCGAGAAGAACTGCGGCGACTCGACGGGCGAGAGGCGGATGGGCTCGTCCTTGATCTTCTCCAGCAGGTCGAATTCGTCGAGGCTCTTGTCGGTGAGGTCGAGGTCGCTCAACTTCTCGGGCTTGAGCTCGGCTCGCTCGGGCGTGGTCGGGTCGGCGAGGATCTCGTTGAGCTGGTCGCGGTCGATGGTGGCCTGCTCGCGCCGGGAGCGCCACACGATGCCGTCGTCTTCCGCGCTGTTGGCCCGGCGCTCGATGGTGCCGAGGAGGACGTAGATCCCGATATGGACCGCCACCGAAACGAGGATGGCGAGGAGGATCCACCAGCCGAGGTTGCGGGTTTCGACTTTGAAGACGGACTTGCCCGGGATGCCGGGGTGCCAATTGTATTCGGAAGCCATCGAGGCGGAATCCGGGGAGGAGGGGATTCGGGCGGAAATCTAACCCATTTTCCAGTTTCGGCAAAAGGGGATGCCGGGGTATAAGGGAGCGTTGAAACATTTACTTTGGCAGATCCTCCGCTCGTTCGACCCCGCACCGCATCGCATCGGCCGTTCGCTGATGCTGCGCGGGCTGGGGCTGGTCTACCTCGTCGCGATCACCTCGTGGTGGACGCAGGCGGCCCTGCTTGTGGGCGAAAACGGGCTGGTTCCCGCCTCGCGGCTGCTTGAGTTCGTGGGCGGACGGCTCGCGGAGGAGGGAAAAGCGGCCTTCCCCGCCCTGCCCACTCTCTTCTGGTTCATCGGCGCGTCGGACTTTGCCCTGCACGCGGTCTGCGGCGTCGGCTGTGTCCTCGCGACGCTCGTGGTCGCGCGACGCTTCACGGGTCCGGCCCTCGCGGGACTGTGGGCGATCTACCTTTCACTGGTGAATACAGGCGGGGTCTTCATGAGCTTCCAGTGGGACATCCTGCTGCTGGAGGCGGGTTTCCTCGCCCTCTTCCTCTGCCCTTGGGGAGCGAACATGTCTTGGCGCAATCCGCCGCCGCTCACTCCGGTGAACCGCGTCGCCTTGGTCTTCGCGTGGTTCCTGATCGCGAAGCTGATGTTCCTCTCGGGTTGGGTGAAGCTGGCTTGGGCTTCGCCCGCTTCACCGGAATGGTGGCCCGACGGCACGGCGATGACCTACCACTACATGACGCAGCCGCTCCCGACCTGGATGGCGTGGTGGATGCACCAGCTCCCGGCTGGGTTCCACAAGCTCTCGCTGGTCCCGATGCATCTCGTCGAGATCGTCCTGCCCTTCGCGGTCCTTTTCGGACGCTGGGGGCGGCTCGTCGCGGCGGCGGGTTTCGCGGGCCTGATGGGGCTGATCCTGCTGACGGGGAACTACACGTATTTCAACTGGCTCGCCATCGTGCTCTGCCTGCCGCTGGTGCAGGACCGTCTCTGGCCGGGCCGGCTGCGGCGGATGCTGCGGATCGATTCGAGGGATGGGAAGGAGGGGAGAAAAGGGGTGACCGCGTTTCGCTATGCTCTGGCTGGGCCTCCCTTGCTCGCGCTCGCCCTGCTGAACCTCCACACCGTCCTGCGCGATCTGCACGCGGCACCGAAACCGCTCTTGAAACGGGATCTCGCTCCGCATTGGCTCGACCGTTTCGCGGGGGCGCTCTCGCCCTTCCACCTCGCTTCGGGCTACGGGCTTTTCCGAACGATGAAGACGGAGCGGCCCGAGATCGTGGTCGAGGGCAGCGCCGACGGGACGGGCTGGCTCGCCTACGATTTCGCATGGAAGGTGGACGGGATCGACGAGCGGCCCCGCTTCGTCGCGCCGCATCAGCCGCGTGTGGCGTGGCAGCTCTGGTTCGCCGCGCTGGAGGGGCGTTTCGACTATCGCAGCCGCAACGCGGCTTGGTTCGAGGCGCTCGTGTGGAAACTGCTCCGGGGCGAGCCCGGGGTGAAGCGGCTGCTCCGGCACGACCCTTTCCCGGACTCGCCTCCGAGACTCGTCCGCGCCCGGCTCATGCGATACGAATTCACCACCTTGGAGGAGCGCCGCGCCAGCGGGGACTGGTGGAAGCGGGTCGTCATCGGCGAATACCTGCCGGAGGTGGCCCTTCCCGCAACGAAGCCCTGACGAAATTTTCCGGGAAGCGCGCCGGATGCTCTGGACCGGAACCCGCCTTCGCGTAAATTGGCGCATCGTCAGGGCGAAGATGAAATCTTTCTGGGTCAACCTCCTCGTGAAAGCGACCCTCCCGCTCGGAACCCGCTGGGTCCGCAAGCAGGAGGCCGCGATCCTGCGCGAAGGACGGCCGCTCCGCGATTGGGAGCGGACTTGGGCGGAGGATGTGGGCGTGCGCCGCCCCGAGGAAGTCCGCATCCTGCCAGTGCCGCGCGTGCCCACGCCAGGCGAGGGCTTCATCCGCGTGCTGAACCGGTTTTTCGGTTTCCTCTTCGAGGGGCCGACAGGCATGGCCGTGAACTACGGCATCTACCTCGAAGCCTCGCAGGCGACGAACCCCTCGCTCCTCGTCCACGAACTGACCCATGTGGCGCAGTTCGAGCGGCTCGGCGGGGTCGAGCCTTTCTTGAAGGAATACCTCACCCAGTGCGTGCGGGACGGCTACTGGGAGTCGAACTTGGAGCAGGAGGCCCGCGAAGCGGCCGCGCCGTTCACGCGACCGCCGGGAGGGTAGGTAGAAGCGGCGTCCACTCCATCAACCCGCGTCGCTCTTGGGAGCTTGGCGTTGCGCGGGCTTGGCCTTCTCCTCGTCCAGCTTGCCGAGGTATTCGGGCAGTTCGACGCCGACGTTCTTCGCCAGTTCGTGGAGCGGCGGGACGGCTCCGACGAGGCCGGAGAGGAATCCCGCCGTGCCGCCCTTGCCGTCGGCACCCTGACCGCTGTCCCACACCGTGATCTTGTCGATGTGCAGGTTGGAGATCGCCTGGACTTGCTCGCGGACGAGTTGCGGCAGGAGTTCGGTGACGAGGAGCTGCTGGGCTCCGACGGGGCCGTCGGCGGCGGCGATGAGATCCTTGAAGCCCTTCGCCTTCCCGGCGAGGATGGCTTGGGCGCCCTCCGCCTCGGCGAGCAGTTTCGCCTTCAAGCCGGTGGCTTCGGCCTGTTGCACGAAGAGGATGCCGTCGGCCTCGGCCTGCTTCTCGGCGCGGACCGCGTCGGACATCCCCTGCTGGATGCGGCGCAGCCTCTCCGCCTCGGCGTCGGCTTCGACGATCTGGCGTTCCTTCGCGATCTCGGCGGGCACGACGATGTTGGCGAACTGGGTGGAGCGCTCGCGCTCGGCGCGCTGCTTCTCGGCTCGTTGCTCGGCGACGTAGGCCTCCTCCAGCACCTTGGCTTGGGCGACCTTCTCGGCGGCGGTGGCGAGACGCTCGGCTTCGGCTTGGGCGCTGCGGCGTTCAGCGTTGGAATTGGCGATCTCGACCTCGGCGGTGTTCTCCCCTCGGGTCGCTTCGGCGTTGGCGCCAGAGACGGCGACGCGCTTGTCGCGCTGGGCCGATGCCGCCCCGATCTCCCCGTCGCGGTCGGCTTCGGCCACCTTGACCTTCGCCTCGGCGATGGCCTTGGAGGCGGCCTCCTGCCCGAGGGCGTCGATGTAGCCCGAGGCGTCGGTGATGTCCTGCACGTTCACGTTGATGAGGCGCAGCCCGACTTTCTTCAACTCGACCTCGACCCCGGTGGAGATGTTGGCGATGAGCTTGTCGCGGTCGGCGTTGATTTCCTCGATGTCCATCGTCGCGATGACGACGCGCATCTGGCCGAAGATGATGTCCTTGGCCAACTCGTTGATGTGCTGGAGACTCAGGCCGAGGAGACGCTCGGCGGCGTTCTCCATCACGCCCGGCTCGGTCGAGATGCCGACGGTGAAGGTGGAGGGGGTGTTGACCCGGATGTTCTGCTTCGAGAGGGCGCCCTCAAGCTTGATGTCGATGGGCAAGGGGGTCAGGTTGAGGTACTGATAGTCTTGGATGATGGGCCAGATGAAGGCCGCGCCGCCGTGGTAGCACTGCGCCGACTTGCCCGAGCCGACCTTCCCGTAGACGACGAGGATGCGATCCGAGGGGCATTTTTTGTAGCGCGACGCGATGGCGACGAAGAAGGAGAAAAGGATCGCGACGATGATGCCGGCGAAAATGAGGGTGTCCATGGCAGTTTCGGGTGGGTGTTGGGTTCAGGCGAGAAGCGGTTCGACGACGAAAGTGGAGCGGCCCAAGGTCTCGACGACACGGACCTTTGTGCCGGGGGCGAGCGGCGAGCCACCTTTGTGAAGGGCCTCGGCCACGGTGAGGCGACCTTGGATCAGCACCTCGATCTGGCCTCCGGCCTTCTGGAAGGCGGGCACGGTGACGTAGACCGTGGCGACTTCGCCGACGGCGTTGTTGTAGTCGAGCGTGCCGCTGCTCTGGAGGCGCAGCATGGCCCGCATCATCAGGAAGATCGAGACCATCAAGGCTCCGCCGACGAGGAGCCCGAGGGTGATGGCGAGGCCGATCCCGAGGTCCGCTTTCAATGCGATGACCCCGGTCCAGCCGAAGCCGAGGAAGAAGGCGGTGATGCCACGGATGGAGAAGATCCCGAGCCCCGAGCCGTGGTCGCCCCCGTCGCCGAAATCGACGTCGTTGTCGAGACCGCCGAAGAACATCAGGACGATCTGGATGACGAGGGCGAACAGGGAGACGATACCGATCCCGTAGAAGATCTGCAGTTCGAGATTCAGGGATTGCCACCAGAGTTCCATCGTCGTCCCGACTGATAGCCAAGCCCGGCGGGCTTGGCAAGGTGGAACCGTCCGCGATTTTCGGGAAAGCGCCAGATTTTGCCGGGGCATTTCGCTTGCCCCAAGCCCCAGTCGCTGGCATGGAAGGGGAGTCGTGAACCCCCCTGACGACATCCATTGGGTCCGGCACGTGAACGGCCGCTGGCTGGTGCGCGAGTCCCTCCGCGAGGACGCCTCCGCCTACCTCGACCATCTCGCTGCGACCGATCCGGCGAGGCTCCGCGAAGTTTGCCGCCGCGCCCATGTCCTCGTCGGAGGGCATCCGGGCGAGGATCCCAAGCCGTGGTTCTACGCCGGGCTCTTCAGTCTCGCGACGATGGCTGAGGCGGAGCGGTATCTGCGAGGCCACGATTTCACCATCGCCTGCATCCCCCGGTTCGCGGAGACCGATCTCGGTTCGCTCCGCGTCGAGGAACTGGCCGCCGACTCCGCCGACAAGATCCGCCGGGTGAAGACCGCCTTGGAGGCGATGGACCGCTGATTGACGCTGATGGTTGGGCAGGGAAGACCTTTTGCTTTGGATCTTTTCTAGAGCATTTTAAAGGAAATTCCGATCCGTCAGTAACTGCCATGAGTCGTCCACGAGTCTTTTCGTTTGAGGAAAAAGGAGCATTGATGACAACCCTTCGCTTCGTTCTGGTCGCATTGCTGGTTTGCCTGTTCCCGTTCCACGTTGGAGCAGGTGAAGAGAGCGGGACGCTTCGAATCTCCACGTTCAATGTGAATGTCACGCCGCCGCTGGGAAGCCCTGTTCTGGTTGCCCCGGTTCGAAAAGTAGAAGATCCGCTTTTTGCCCGGGGAATCGTGCTGCTGGGGGGCGGCAAACCGATCGTCTTGTGCGCTGTCGACTGGGTGGGGATCAGCAACGATGGGCATCTTGTGTTTCGGGAAAGCCTTGCACAGGCTGCGAGGACAACCGTGGATCGGGTGGCGGTCCATGCCCTCCATCAACATGACGGCCCCCGTTGTGACTTCCGGGCGGAGGAACTGTTGCAGCAGTATGGTGACGGAGGAGAGTGGTTCGATGTCGCGTTCCTCCGTGATGCCATCGCCAGAACCGCCGCCGCAGTTGCGGAATCCATTCCAAAAGCGGTCGAGGTCACGCACATCGGAGTTGGAAAGGCGATCGTGGAGAAGGTGGCCTCCAATCGGCGTATCCTCAGCGAAGATGGTCAACGGGTTGTGTTGGAACGGCTCAGCCGTGCGGCGGGCAATCCCGCAATGCGCGACGCTCCGGAAGGGGTAATCGACCCTGAATTGAAGTCGGTCAGCTTCTGGAACGAAGAGGTTCCGCTGGCGTCGCTGACGTATTACGCAACCCATCCGCAGAGCTATTACGGGAATGGCGATGTGACATCGGATTTCATCGGTCTCGCCCGTGCCACCCGGGAGAAATCGCTTCCGAATGTGGCTCATATCCATTTCAACGGAGCAGGAGGAAATATTGCCGCAGGAAAATACAACGACGGGTCGCATCAGGCGCGGGTGGATCTCACGGCAAGGGTCGCCGATGCGATGAAGCGAGCTTGGGATTCCACAAAGAAAAAGAGAATTTCGACCGGGGAAATCGAATGGCGTGTGGAGAAAGTGTTTCTGCCAGTCGCGGAGCGGCTGCAAATCGACCAATTGCATGAATCGATGAAGTCGCTCAAAAAGGAGGAACTACGCCGCGTTTACGATGCGATGGCGATCGGGTGGGTTGAACGGGCCGAAAGCAACGGAGTCCCAACAGAATTGAGCTGCCTGAGGCTGGGGGATGTGTTTCTCCTGCAACTTCCGGGGGAACTGTTTGTCGAATACCAGCTTGCGGCCCAGAAAATGAGACCGCAGGAAACCGTCTGTGTGGCGGCTTATGGGGATTACGCTCCGCTGTATATCGGGACGGAAATTGCCTACTCGCAGGGAGGCTTCGAGATTACCGCAGGGTATACCAATGTTTCGCCAGCGGTCGAAAAAGTCCTTCTTGATGGGATGCATCGATTGTTGAACGGAAACTCCGACCTCCCTCCGACCCCGGCTCGTGGCTCCGGGTGAGCGCAAGGGCGGAAAAAGGAAATTCCCAGCAGTTCAGCCGCTCCGTCCACCGGGTAGACGGCGGATCATCCTTTGAAAATTCATTTTGCGTAAGAATCCGTCGAGCGCCACACTGCGGGTTCCGCCATCCCATGACCTCCCTCCCCTTCCCAACGGAACGCTGCTACGTCGCCGGACACCGCGGCATGGTCGGCAGCGCCGTCGTGCGCGCCCTGCTCGCGGCGGGCGGCGGCCCACCGATCACGGCGACCAGCGCCGAACTCGACCTGCGCGACCAGCGGGCCGCCGTCGATTTCGTGGCCGCGCGGAGGCCCGAGGCCATCGTCATCGCCGCCGCCAAAGTCGGCGGTATCCACGCCAACAACACCTGGCCCGCCGACTTCCTCTACGACAACCTCATGATCGCGGCCAACCTCGTCGAGGCCGCCCACCGCGCCGACGTGCCGAGGGTGCTGTTCCTCGGCAGCTCCTGCATCTATCCCAAGTTCGCCGAGCAGCCCATCCGGGAAAGCTCCCTCCTCTCCGGCTCCCTCGAACCGACCAACGAGGCCTACGCCATCGCCAAGATCGCCGGGCTGAAGATGTGCGAATACTACCGCCGCCAGCACGGCCGCCTCTACCATTCCGCCATGCCCTGCAACCTCTACGGCGTCGGCGACAACTACCATCCGGAGAACTCCCACGTCATCCCCGCCCTGATCCGTCGCTTCCACGAGGCCAAGGCCGCCGGGGCCGCCTCCGTCACCCTCTGGGGCAGCGGGACGCCGCGCCGCGAATTCCTCTTCGCCGACGACCTCGCCGAGGCGTGCCTGCGCCTCCTCGCCCTGCCTGAGCCTCCGGATCTCGTCAACGTGGGGGCCGGCTCCGACGTGACCATCCGCGAACTCGCCGACCTCGTCGCCCGCACCGTCGGTTTCGATGGCGAACTCCTCAACGACCCCTCCAAGCCCGACGGCACCCCCCGCAAGCTCATGGACTCGTCTCTGATCCACTCCCTGGGCTGGAAGGCGAAAGTCGGGCTTGAGGAAGGCCTGCGGATCGCCTACCGGGACTTCCTCGAACAAGAACACCATCGAACCCCGTCCCGGACTCCGGGCGCATCCGCAACATGAAGACCGCATTGATCACCGGCATCACCGGACAGGACGGCTCCTATCTGGCCGAGCAGCTCCTGGAGAAAGGCTACGCCGTGCATGGCATGATCCGCCGCAGCAGCTCGTTCAACACCGGACGCATCGACCACCTCCACGGCGACGGACCCTACAGCGGGCGCTTCCACCTCCACCACGGCGACCTGACGGATTCGTCGAACCTGAACCGCCTCCTCGAACGCGTCGGCCCCGACGAGATCTACAACCTCGGCGCCCAGAGCCACGTCAAAGTCTCCTTCGAAGTGCCCGAATACACCGCCGAGGTGGACGCCATCGGCACCTTGCGCTTCCTCGACGCGATCAAGGAGGTCGGTCTCGAAAGGCAGGCCCGTTTCTACCAAGCCTCCACCAGCGAGCTCTACGGGCTGGTCCAAGAAGTGCCGCAGTCGGAGACCACGCCCTTCTATCCGCGCTCCCCCTACGGCGTGGCCAAGCTCTACGGGTTCTGGATCGTGGTGAACTACCGCGAATCCTACGGGCTGCACGCCTCCAACGGCATCCTCTTCAACCACGAGTCGCCCCGGCGCGGCGAGACCTTCGTCACCCGCAAGATCACCCGCGCCGCCGGGCGCATCGCGGAGGGGCTCCAGGGCAAGCTCGTGCTCGGCAACCTCGACGCCCAGCGCGACTGGGGCTACGCGCCCGAGTACACCGAGATGATGTGGCGCATCCTCCAGCGCGACGAGCCCAGTGACTACGTGTGCGCCACCGGAGAGATGCACACCGTGCGCGAATTCTGCGAGCACGCTTTCGAGGCCGTGGGCATCCGCCTCCGTTTCGAAGGCGAGGGGGTCGACGAGAAGGGCGTCTGCGAAGAGAGCGGACGCGTCCTCATCGAAGTGTCGCCCCACTACTTCCGCCCCGCCGAAGTCGAGCAGCTCCTCGGCGACGCTTCGAAAGCCGAAAGGGAGCTCGGCTGGAAACCGCAGGTGACCTTCCGGGAGCTGGTGCGCATCATGGCGGCCGCGGATTGGGAGCTGGCCAAGAAGGAGCGGGGAGCGGAGGACCGCTGAGGCGAAGGACGAGGGCGGGCCGGGGCGTTTGCGGGCTTGCGTTCGGGAGACGGCGGGCTTTGGTTGGCCACCCGCGATGCATTCCCTTCTCGCCGTCTACGTCCACCATCTCGATCCTTTCGCGATCCGTTTCACCGAGACCTTCGGGGTCCGCTGGTACGGTCTCGCCTATGTCGTCGGGTTCGCCGCCGCCTTCTTCCTGATCCGCTGGTTCGCCAGAATCGGGGCGAGCGAGCTGAAGGAGTCGCAGGTCGGCGATTTCATCACCCTCTGCGCCGTGCTCGGGACGATGCTGGGCGGCCGCCTCGGCTACATGCTGCTCTACAACTTCGGCGAGCTCGTCGCCAACCCGCTCAGCTTCTTCAATCTCCTCGGGGGCGGCATGTCGAGCCACGGGGGCATCGCGGGGATCACGATCGTGGCCTGGTTCTACGCCCGCCGCACCAAGACCTCGTGGACCGGGCACGGCGACAACCTCGTCACCGTCGCGCCGCTGGGCGTCTTTTTCGGAAGGCTGGCGAACTTCGTGAACGGCGAACTCTACGGTCGCCCCACCGAAGCGAAGATCGCGATGAAATTCCCCGACGAACTCAACGATCTGGAGCGGACCCCGAACGGTCTCGAATGGAAGTTCCCCACCGCCCAGCTCCGCGAACTGGCGGCGGAGGCGGGCGACGCGGCCCCTGGCCTCCTCGCGAAGATGGACGCCGCCGCCGCGCAGGCCTTCGCGAGCGGGCACGACGCCCATTTCGCCCTCGTCGAGCTGGTGCAGGAGGCCTCGCGCGAGAACTCCACCTTCCGCGCCCTGCTCGGCGGCATCCTCACCCCGCGCCATCCCTCGCAGCTCTACGAAGCCCTCGTCGAGGGGCTGCTCCTGTTCGGAATCCTGCTGGCGGTCCGGCTGAAATGGAGGAACGCCTGGCATGGCCTCATTACCGGCTTGTTTTTCATCCTCTACGCGATCGGGCGGATCGCGGTGGAGAACTTCCGCGAACCCGATTCGTCGCTGGTCGCCGGGATGACCAAGGGGCAGTTCTACTCCCTCTTCATGATCGCCATCGGGATCGCCTTCCTCGTCTACGCCTGCGCGCGGAAGAGGCAGAACCGACTGCCCGCCGCTTGATCATTCCCCCGACGCGGCGGGAGGGGCGGCGGGTTCGGGCGCCTCGCCTGCGGAGGGCTCCGCCTCCTTCGGCCTACCAGTCTTGTATTCTTCGAGGCGTTTCGAGTATTCCTCCTTTTTCGTTTTCGGGTCGAGGGCGACAGCCTTCTCCATGTATTCGATCGCCCTCTCCGTTTCGCCGAGATGGTAGAAGGCTTGGCCGATGTGGTCGAAGATGACCGCGTCCTCCTCCTCGATGAGGCCCTCGGCACGGAGCAGCTCGTCGCGGGCGGCTTCGTATTTGCCCTTCTTGAAATAGAACCACCCGAGGCTGTCGGCGATGGCCCCGCTCTCGGGGTCGAGCTCGGCGGCGGTCTTGATGAGCTCCCCGGCCTCGTCGATGTTCTTGTCGTTCTCCAGCCACATGTAGCCGAGGTAGTTGTAGACCGTGGCGGTGAACTTTTTCACCCCCTCGTCCTCGGGATCGTTTTTCGCGAGCATCCCCATGGTCTTGCGGAAGAGCTCCTCCGCCTTGTCGAAATTCCCGCTGCGCTCGTGGGCGGCGGCGAAGCGGAAGTAGAAACTCTCGTTGAGGAGATGGGGTTGCGCGTCCCCGGCAAGCTGGAGGGTCTTCTCGAACTGCTTCACGGCCTCCTCCCAGCGCTCGCCCCCGGCGAAGGCGAAAGTGAGGAGGAAGGGGAAGTCGGCCGCCTCGGGGAAGAGGTAGGAGGCCCCTTCGAGGAACTCGATGGCGGCGTCGTGCTCCTTCTGCTCGATCATCATCCGGGCGAGGGCGTTGTATTCCTCGACGCTGCCCTTGGTGATGGCGAGGGCGGCGCGCAGGTGAGGGATGGCCTCCTTGTAGCGCTCGGTCTGAAGGAAGATCCCGGCGATGCGCTTGTGGATCTCGGCGTTCTCGGCGTCGATCTCGACGATTTCCTGGAGGGTCTTCACCTCCATCTCGCGGTCGCCTTTCGCCGCGTAGACTTGGGCGAGCTTCTGGCGCAAGTCGAGGCGGTCGGGATGCGCCCCGATCAAGGGGGTGTAGACCTCGATGGCGAGGTCGAACTGCCCGCTGGCGTGGTAGAAGTCGCCGACCGTCTCGACGACCCTCCCGTCCTCCCCGGCGAACTCCCGCGCTTTCGCGTAGATGCCGTTGATGAGGTCGGCGTCGGCGGGGGCGGCTCCCTCGCCCCCCGGCCAGATGCGCACGGCGAGGCGCCCGAGGCGGAGCCAGAACACGGGGTCGCGGTTGTCGCGCTTCGCCGCCCCGCTGACGATGACGCGGGCCTCGTCGCGACGGTCGGCGGAGAGGAAGAGCTTCACGAGATGCTCGTAGACGGCGGGCTCGTCGGGGAAGCGGGAGACCGCGCCCTCAATGACCTCGAACGCGCGCTTCAATCCCGCCGGATCGTTGCCGTGGTAGGTGGCGAGGTACTCGGAGAGGGAGATGTGGGCGTAGGGCTCGTCGGGATTGCGGGCGAGGCTTTCCTCAAGGAGCTTCAGCGCCTCCTCCTGCCGACCGGAGCGGGCGAGGAGGTAGGCGGTCTTGCGGGCGAGGAAGAACTGGTCGGGCTGGTGGCGCAACACCTCGGTGTAGGCCTCGACCGCGTCCTCGGCGCGGCCCCGCGACTCAAAGCCGCGCCCGAGGGCGTAATGGGCGAGGGCCTGGCTCTTCCGCCGCGCCTCCTCGGAGAGCTTCAAGCGCTCCGCCGGCTCGAAATACTGGCCCACGTAGATTTGGGCGAAATCGTCCAAGGTCCTCCCCTCGTCCGCAAGGAGGGATGCGCCCCCCACAAGGGTGGAGGCGAGGAATCCGGCGAGTCCGTACGCGACGAAGCAGCGGTGAACCAAACTTGCCGGACCACCAGACTGCTTCGCTTTCATCGCGCCAAGATCGACGATCAGCTCTTGTAGCGCAAACGCTTCTTGTGGCGGTTCGCCTTCATGCGCTTGCGTCGCTTGTGCTTGTTGATTTTGGTCTTCCGTTTCTTCTTGAGTGATCCCATATCTATCGTGAGGTGGGGGGTGGAGAGGGTCGCGAGTATCGGTCACTCGATCACTTTGTTCAAGGGATATTCGATGATCCCCTCGGCCCCGTGCTCCTTGAGGCGCGGGATCAGCTCGCGCACCTGCAGCTCGGTCAACACGGTTTCGAGCGCGACCCAACCCTCTTGGGCGAGGCGGGACACGGTCGGTCGACGCAGGGAAGGCAGCAGCTCTCCGACCGTCTCAAGGGCGTGCTCGGGCAGATTCAGCTTCAGCCCGACCATGTCGCGGGCGGTCAGGGCGCCCTTCAGGAGGACGGCGAGCCGCTCGATCTTCGAGCGCTTCCACGGGTCGGCCCAGGATTCGCGCTTCGCGATGAATTGCGGGTAGCTCTCCATGAGCACGTCGACGATGCGCAGATTGTTCGCCCGCAGCGAGGAGCCGGTCTCGGTGATGTCCACGATGGCGTCGACGAGTTCGGGGACCTTCACCTCCGTCGCGCCCCAACTGAACTCGACTTCGGCCTTGACCCCGTTGGCTTCCAGATATTTCTCGACCAGCCCGGTGGCCTCGGCCGCGATGCGTTTGCCCTCGAGGTCCTTCACCGTCTGGATCGGGGAGTCGTTCGGCACCACGAGGACCCAGCGGGTCGGGTTCGAGGTGGCGCGGCTGTATTGGAGGTCGCAGACCACCTCGACGTCGGCCCCGTTCTCCGCGACCCAGTCCTTGCCGGTGATGCCGCAGTCGAGGAAGCCGTGGTCGACGTAGCGCCCGATCTCCTGCGCCCGGATGAGGCGGACTTGCAGTTCGGGATCGTCGATGGTGGGCCGGTAGGAGCGCTCGGCCCCGTGGATGTGGTAGCCGGCCTTCTCGAAGAGGTCCATCGTGGGTTCGAAAAGGCTGCCCTTGGGCAAGCCGATCTTGAGGAGTCTGTCTGGAGTTTCCGCCATGGTGGGTGGCTAAAATGCCGAGAAAGCGGCGTCTGTCATGTCGGTTTTTGATCCACCTCCCCGAGTCCGGCACCTGCCGGGGGCCACGGAAGCCAACTGTCGGATTCGAACCGACGACCGGCTGATTACAAATCAGCTGCTCTACCAACTGAGCTAAGTTGGCCCGTGGGGGATCGCGAAGGATCGGCGGGGAGGGAAGGTAGCCGCCGGGACCGGGGGCCGCAAGGATCGGTTTCGCGAGGGCGGCGGAAGATTCAGGCCGGGGGCCGCTCCAGCCCGGTGATGATGCGCGCCCCGCGCCGGTAGCGGACGTAGGCGTAGAACCACTGCATCAGCACGGCGGCGCGGTTGCGGAAGCCGACGAGGAAGAGCAGGTGGATGAAAAGCCACATCAACCAAGCGACGAAGCCGTCGAATTTCATCCCCATGCTCTCGGCGACGGCGTGGCTGCGGCCGATCGTGGCCATGCTGCCTTTGTCGAAGTAGCGGAACTGCCGCCTCACGTCGTAGCCTTTGCCCTTCCGCCCCTTCACCTCGTCGAGGATGACCTTGGCGGCGTGGCGGCCCATCTGCATGGCGGCGGGGCAGAGTCCGGGGACGCGCTTGCCGGCTTGGTCGACGCAACTCGCGAGATCGCCGACGACGAAGACCTCGGGCCGGCCGGGCAGGCTCAGGTCGGTCTCGACGATGGGACGCCCGGCGCGGTCGGTCTCGACCCCGAGGGTGCGCGTGATCGCGGGGGCCTCGATCCCGGCGGCCCAGACGAGGTTCGCGGCGCGGATCGTCCCGTCTTTCAGGACCACCTCGCCCTCGCGCAGGTCGGAGACGGGGCATCCGAGGTGGACGGTTACGCCCATGCCCTCAAGGGTGCGCCGGGTGTAGTCCGAGAGGGCGGGATCGTACATGGTGAGGAGGCGGTCCTGCGCCTCGATCAGGTGGATCTTCGCCTCGTCGGTGTTGATGTTCTTGAAATCGCGGAGCAGGACGTGGCGGGCGAGTTCGGCGAAGGCCCCGGCCAGCTCGACCCCGGTGGGTCCGCCGCCGATGACGACGGCGGTCATGAGGCGCTCGCGCTCGACCGGGTCCGCGCAGGCCTCGGCCTTCTCGAAGGCGTGGAGGACCTCCCGCCGGATCGCGGTGGCGTCGTCGAGGCTCTTGAGGCCGCGGGCGTGGCGCTCCCACTCGTTTTTGCCGAAGTATCCGGTCTTCACCCCCAAGGCGAGGACGAGGTAGTCGTAGGCGATCTCGCGTTCGGGGGTGGCGAGGCGGCGTTTCTCCAAGTCGATCCCGGTGATCTCGTCCATGAGGACCTCGACGTTGTCCTGATTGAAGAAAATGCTGCGAATGGGGTGGGCGATCTCGGGCGCGGCGAGCCCGGCGGAGGCGACCTGGTAGAGGAGGGGCTGGAAGAGGTGGTGGTTCTGCCGATCGACGATCAAGACCTCGACCGGCTGGTTTTTGAAGGCTTTGGCGCATTCGATGCCGGCGAAGCCTCCGCCAACGATGACGACTCTGGGGATGTTCATGGGGAAAGGGACGCGGGGACTCTACGCCCGTGCCGCCGTCTCCACAAGCCGCTCCCGCTCCGTCCCCCGGCTGCCGATTTTCCCGTGGAAGATGGGGGTTGAAATGCGCCGCCCCGGCATTTATCCCTGCCCATGGGCCTCCTCACTCCCGACCAACTGCTCGAATCCCTCCGCTGGCGCTACGCCACGAAGCAATTCGACCCCGACCGCAAAATCCCGGGCGAGGTCTGGACCGCTCTGGAAGAGGCGCTGGTGCTGACCCCCTCCTCCTTCGGTCTGCAACCGTGGAAATTCCTCGTGATCGAGGACGCCGCCTTGCGGGAGGAGCTCCGCGCCGCCTCCTGGAACCAAGCCCAAGTGACCGAGGCCTCGCACCTCGTGGTTTTCGCCGTGCAACGCAGCGCCTCCGAGGCGGACGTGGACCGCCTCATCGACCGCACCGTCGCCGTGCGCGCCATGCCCGAGGGAGCGGAGCGCCTCGCCGGCTACAAGAAGGTCATCCTGCAATTCATCGAAAACGCGCCGATCCCGGAATGGCACAAGCGGCAGGCCTACATCGCCCTCGGCAACTTCCTGACCAGCGCCGCGCTCCTCGGCATCGACGCCTGTCCGCTGGAGGGCCTCGACCCCGCCCGCTACGACGAGATCCTCGACCTGCCCCGGCAGGGCCTCACCACCGCCGTGGCCGCCACCGCAGGCTATCGCGCGGCGACGGACGCCTACGCCGCTTTGGCCAAGGTTCGCTATCTCAAGGAGGAAGTGGTCGAGTACCGTTAGGCCGCGCTCAAGCCCCCAGAAAAAGCCGATCCTCGGCCATGCGGTTGAGGGCTCGCCGCGTCTCCGGGAAGCAGTCGGCGAGGCGCTCGTAGACCTCGCGCAGCGCGTATTCCTCCGCGAGGGGATGCCGTCCCGCGACGCGGAAGGAATGCCGGGCGACACCCTCGTAGTAGTCGAGGCCCGGCGCCCCGCGACGTTCGGCGCGGCGTTCGAGGAAGCGCGGGAAGAGCCCGGTCAGGACGAGGAAGCGGTTGCCGCACTGCACTTGGAGGAAGAATCGCTCGCAAGGGCTCGCGTCGGCCATCCGCTCGACGATGTCGACGTGGTAGGTGAACTCCGCGTCGGGCATCCGGCCCGACGGATGCCGCGAGAGCGCCCCGCCCGCGTGGTCGGCGAGGGTGGCCGCGACGTAGTCGGCGATCTCCACATCATCGATGCCCGCGTCCCCGAGGCTGCGGCGAACGAGGACGAAGAAATAGAGCTCCGGCGACACCGCGAGGGGCATGGGCAGCTCCATCACCGCTTGGAAAAGGCGGTCGCTCCCGAGGATGGCGTCGAGGGCGTCCGGCTCGTCGAAGAGCGAGACGAGGAAGCCCCTCTCCTCCGCGTCGCCCGCGAGGGTCGCGGCGATGAACTCGAAATCCCGCGGCTGGAGCCGCGCCCGGCAACTGGTTGGAACGGGGTTCATACTGTACTGACGATTCCAGATTCCGTTTCAGGAGCACTTCGCGGGCCAAACCTGAAAATCAATCGGGCGTCTCCGGCGGATGGGGGAAAGGCCGCATCGCTTCGCGGATGCCCTCGTAGAGTTCGCCCTCCCACTCGATCCCGTCGATCTCCGGCGCATCGTCGTGCGTGCGGAAATCCCAAGGTGCGAGGATCGCGTCCACCTTCCTCGTCCCCACCTGCGCGACGAGGGTGAAGAGATCCTCGATCGCCTCGTCGCCGATGGGGATGCAGCCGACGGTGACCGATCTGCCGTGGAGGAAGATGTCGAAACCGAGCTTCTCCCGCCCGTCCGCGCGGCCCTTGGCGCGGTCGTAGGCGTTGGGGTAGTCGATCTTGATGGAGAGATGGTAGCTGCTGTTGGGGTTCAGATGCTCGACCCGGTAGAGCCCCTCGGGGATCTGGCCGTCGCCTTCGCGCAGCTTCGGGCCGAGTCCGCCGCTGGAGCCAGTGAAGGGATAGACGCGGATGCGCTTCCGCGGCGTGTCCTTCCCATGCCCCCAGACTTCGAGGATCTTTTCCGACTTGAGTGCGACGAGGGTGAGGGATCCCACCCAGCCCCGCTCCTCCTCCGTGAGACCGAGGCCCGCGGCCTGCGTTTGTTTCAGCACCGAGGCGACGGTTCGGGAGCCTTTGACCGCGGAGACGACCGGGCCTCCGAGAGCTTGGTCGACGCGGTGGAGACCGGCGAAGGCGAGCGACGCCCCCAGCAGAACCAGAAGGAATTTCAATCTCCGGGTCATCCCGCGAGTTTCAAGCCATGCGTTGATAGAGCAGCAGCATCGTGGCGATCGCCAGCCCGACCCCGACCCATTTCGAGGTCTTGAGATGCTCGCCGAAAAAAACCGCCCCGACGAGGCAGAGCGCGAGCACCACGGTGAGGCTGTAGATCACCCCGATGTAGGCCAGCTTCAGGTGCGGCATCACGAAGACCCAGCCGAAGGTGACGGCGGTGGTGATGAGCAGGCCGACGAGGAAATGGCGGTTCAGGAAGGGCGACTGCTGCTCGCTGGCGTGCTTCAGGAAGTAGTCGCTCACCGCCACGGCCAAGGAGAGAAGGATGGTGACGAGGATCGAGATCGTGGAGGACTTCATGGGAGCGAACCTTCGGCCTCCATGAAAATAATGGTTTTCCAAACGTTGGCGAATGTTTTCCGCCCCGTTACCGCATCACGGCGATCTCGCGCACGAGGCGAGGCCCGCGATAGATCAGGCCCGTGTAGACCTGCACGAGGGCGGCCCCGGCTTCGAACTTCGCCCGCGCGTCGTCCGCCGTCATGACCCCGCCCGACCCGATCACGGGAATGGCCGGATCGAGTTCCGAGCGCAGCCTCGCGAGGATCGCGGTCGCTTGTTCCGTGAGCGGCGACCCGCTCAGCCCGCCTGCCTCGTTCGCGAGGGGATGGCCCGCGACCGCCTCGCGCGCGATCGTCGTGTTCGTCGTGATGACCCCGTCGATGCGCGTCTCGCTGAAGACCCCGGCCAGCGCCGCGACAGCTTCGTCGGAGAGGTCGGGGGCGATCTTGATGACGAGGGGAACCCGCTTGCCGCCGTGCCCGGCTTGGAGCGACTCGCGCCTCTCTTGGAGCCGCAGGATCAGCTCGCGGCAGGTCTCGGCGTTCTGGAGGTCGCGCAGTCCCTTCGTGTTCGGTGAGGAGAGGTTCGCGGTCACGTAGTCCGCCGCGCCGTAGACGCCTTCGAGGCAGAGGAGATAGTCGCGGATCGCCTCCTCGTTCGGCGTGTCGAAGTTCTTCCCGATGTTGATTCCGAGGACGCCGCGGAAGTCTTTCCGCGAGCGCTCCAGATTCGCGAGCAGTCCGGCGACGCCGGGATTGTTGAAGCCCATGCGGTTGATGATCGCCCCGTGCTCCTTCAGGCGGAAGAGACGCGGCTTGTCGTTCCCCGGCTGCGGGCGAGGGGTGACCGTGCCGACCTCGACATGGCCGAAACCCAATTCGCCGAAGGCGTGGACTGCCGTCCCCGCCTTGTCGAGTCCGGCGGCGAGCCCGACCCGGTTGGGAAAACGCAGGCCCATGACCTCGACGGCGGACTCAAGAGGGTCGGGTGACCGACCAGACCCTGTCAATAGCCCCAAAACTCCAAGCGCATCCGCCGCCCGCATTCCCGAGAGGGTGGCGTGGTGGGCGGTCTCGGCGTCCATCGCGAAGAGGAGACGCCGCGCGAGCGGGTAGAGGTCGGGCATGGGGATGGATAGACCGGGGTGGGGCGGAGGGAAAACACGAAAAACCTTGAATTTCGCATCGACGACAACCGCCAAGAAATGATCCGTAAATAGCGACAGTCTGCCTCCAGCAGATCAAATGGCATGGGATAAGGGGCGGCCTTCGTTCTGGAGGGTTCCAATGGGAGGCATCGGGCGTTGCCTTGCGGAGCGGAAAGAGTCCGCCCCACGCAACCTGTTTGGACAACGCAAATACGGCTTCATCCCGTGCCATTCGTGTCCGAAAACATCAGCGCCGATCAGTGGTCGCCGGAGGCCAAATTCGGACTTCGAGTTCCAGATTTCACTCTTGCATCCCTTTCCCTTCCCGCGTTGAATTCCGCATGGAAGCATCGGCAGCGGTCGGAGTCATCGGCCAAGGCATCATCGGCAGCCGCGTTGCGGACTGCCTGCGCAAATCGGGCCGCGAGGTCTACGTCTGGAGCCGCACCCCGCGGCCGCTCCCGAACTTCCTCGGTTCGGTGGCGGAGGTCTTCGCCCTCGCCGACGTCGTCCAGCTCTTCGTCGGCGACAGCGCAGCGCTCCTCGAGGTGGTCGGCGCGGTCCGCGATCGCCTTGAGCCCCGCCACACCGTCGTGGCCAACGGCACCTTCGACCCCGCCAGCGTCGTCGAGGCCTACCAGACCGTCCGCGCGACCGGGGCCGCCTTCCTCGACGCCCCCTTCACCGGCAGCCGCCTCGCCGCCGAGGCTGGAAAGCTCGTCTACTACGTCGGCGGCGACGCGCAGGTGCTCGAGCGCGTCCGGCCCGTCCTCGAGGCCAGCGCCCAGTCCATCCTCCACCTCGGTCGCGTCGGGGAGGCCTCCCTGATCAAGATCGCCACAAATATGGTCTCCGCCGCCACCGTCGCCGTGCTCGCCGAAGCCTGCGGCCTCGTCGCCAGGGCGGGAGTCGATCCGCAGAAGCTGAACGAGGCCCTCGAGCAGAACGCCTGCCATTCCCCCCTCGTCGGGATGAAGCTCCCCCGCATCCTCGCCGGCGACTACGACCCCCATTTCTCCCTGAAGAACATGTTCAAGGACGCCCAGTACGCCCTCGGCCTCGGGAAGCAGCTCGGCGTCGAGCAGCCGGTGCTCTCCACCACCGCCAGCGTCATGTACCGCTCCATCCAGAAAGGGAAAGGCGGGATGGACTACTCGGTCGTGGCCGAGGCCTACGTGGAGGGGAAGGGGGCATGAGCGACCCCGGCCTCGATCCGCGCGAGGTGCTCGCCGGGCGCTGGCGGCTCCTCCCCGGTCGCGCCGTGCTCCGCTTCGTCGGGTCCGACCGGGTCCGCTACCTCAACGGGCAGGTCAGCAACGACGTCGCCAAGCTCGCCGTCGGCGGCGCTGCGGTCGCCGCCTGCGTCTGCACGGCCAAGGGCAAAGTCGAGGCCCTCGTCTGGATCCATGCCGAAAAGGAGGCGCTCGTCGTCGACGGCGAGGCGGAACAGCGCGACTTCCTTCTCGCCAGGCTCGGACGCTACCTCGTCGCCGACGATTGCGAGATCGAGGACGCGACCGCGACCGTCCGCGTCTACCACCATTTCGACGAGAGTCTGCCCGGCATCCCCTCGCGCCGTCTCGGCCTGCCCGGTCGCGATCTGTTTCTGGAAGCCGGGCAGATCGCGCCCTTCGATCCCGGCCGGGAGATCGACGACCAGGAGTGGGATCTGCACGAGGCTCTTGCCCTCGTGCCCCGCTCCGGCTGGGAGATCACTGGCGGCGAATTCCCCGCCGAGCTGGGCCTCGACGGCTGGGCCGTCGATTTCCACAAAGGCTGCTACCTCGGCCAGGAGATCGTCTCCCGCATCCGCCGCGCCGGCCGGGTGAGGCATCGTCTCTGCCGCGCCCTCGCCGCGAATCCCCTCGCGCCCGGCGAGCCGCTGCGCTCCGGCGACGGCTTCCAAGGCCTCGCGACGAGGCCCTCGCTCCCCTTCGGTAAAAAAAACCACCTGGCCCTCGCTCTTGGCGGAACGGGCGGGGAAAGCCCATCCGATCTTGGCTTTCAACGAGTTGAGGCCTTTTGAGACAGCGCCCCCGAGGTTTAAGAACGAAGCGCCCCATTCATTTCTTAGGCAAAAAATGAAATTTTTTTCTTGCGTAACACGAGCATCCAAGCCAATGTCGCCCCATCGTTGGAACCCGCTTTCAAGGGGACAGGCGCAAGCCCGGACCGGAACGGAAACAGCGCATTACGACCACATCTCAAACCAAGGAAACGAATCTATGAAAAAAGCCATTCTGGTTGCAACTATCGGCGCGTTGACGCTCAGCGTGAACGCGGGAGAATGGGGCAAGAACCCCAAAGCCCCCAAAGTCCCCATTGAAGAGTGCGTCGATCTCGGCGCCGAAATCAGCGTCAGCTACCTGACTGACTACTTCTTCAATGGCTACAAGTTCGGCGAAGACGCGGTGGCGACCGAGGTGAAATACACTTACGACGGTCTTGCCGTTCCGCTCACCTTCGGAGTTTTCTACCTGAACGCGACCAATGACTCGTTCCCGTTTGGCGGTGCGTATGACGAACTCAACCTCTATGTCAGCGCCAAACTTGGCACCTTTGCAGGTTTTGACGTCGATCTGAGCTACACTCACTACATGTTCCCCGAAATGCGCGGGAGCGTGGGAATTCTTGATGGATATGGAGAAGTTGGGTTGAATGCTCGTCGTAGCCTCGGCTTCGCTGATCTTCTCCTCGAGTCGAACGTCGCCTTTGGCAATGGTTTCGGTTCTCCGGATGGCTGGTATCACCAAGCCGCTCTCGAGAAGGCTTACTCCCTCACTGACAATATTGGTCTTGTCCTCACTGCTGGGGTTGCCTACTCGGATGGGTATCACGCCCCCTCGGTCTTTAGCGGTAACCGGGGTAGTGGCTGGAATCACTACTTCCTGACGGCAGCTTTCCCGATCCAACTTAACTGCCGCGCCACCCTTACCCCCTACGTCGGCTATGTTGGGACGCCCGATACGTGGGTCGTTGATGGGGCTTTCAACGGCGGCCCTTTCATCCCCTTTAACCCTCAATTCCAAAATGGCCAAGTCCACGGCGGTGTGACCCTCAGTGTCTCCTTCTGATCGTGGTCTGCGGAGGGATTCCCCCTGCACATCCTCTTGAATCGAATCGCCTCCCCTCGCGGGGAGGCGATTTTTTTTTCGTCCAATTTTCTCCTTGGGCGAGTGGTTCATGTAAGAAAAGCTGATCGGTGGAGGATGGAAAAACGCGCCAGCGCTGTAGCCAGCCTCACTGAGGCCGGTCCGAACGTCCAAACGACGTCCGCGCGAGGTCAATGACCTCGCCTACAGATTCCCCCCATCGACTTTGCTGGAGACTAGCGGGTCGACCGAGCGTCATTTGTCTTGATCTCTGCCATTTGGCTTTGACCTGCCGGGAAAAAGGAAAAAGGGTCTGGGCATGGCTGCCGCCCCCAAGCAGATCCTCTCCCACCTCCGGGAATGCTACCGTGAGAACGGCAGCCGGGGAGGGCTGTGGAACGTGCTCGCCTCCTCCATCACTTGGCGGGTTTTCCTGAAAGGCGCGGATTTCCTCGCCTCGCGACCGGAGGCGGAGGACGCCCGCTACTTGAGAAGCCCCGACGCCGCGCAGCTCGCCCGCGCGGAGGCGTTCCATCGCAAGGAGAAGGATCTGTTCCACGCCTCCCTTTTCCTCATCGGCTGGGTGGAGCGATTCGAAGGCAAGCCCGAGGCCCTTTGCGCCCCGCTCTTCCTCCATCCCGCCTCGCTGAGCACCGAGGGGCTCGAACAAGGGGCCTCCCTGAGCATCGACCCCTCGCGCCGCCAAGTGAACAGCGCCGTGCTCGAAGCGGTCGGCGGCGTCGAATTCGCCGCCGCGATCGAGGCGGCCGTCGAGGCGGACTCGCTCACCGAAGGCTGCGTCGGGGAAATCCGGAGGCTTTTCACCGAGCGCTTTCCCGACAGCGACACCAGCGCGTTGTACGGCTACCCGGCCCTCGTCGACGAGGAGACGCTGCGGGCGAGTTTCGAGGCGGCCAAGGAATCGCACGACGCTCCCCTGAGACTACTGCCTTGCGCCGCGCTCGTCCTCGTCGATAAATCGACCGAGATGCGGGGTGTGCTGAACGAACTCGAAGCCATGGCCGCGCCGAGGTCCGCCCTTTCCGCGCCGGTGCGGACCCTGCTGGGGGAGAGCCTGCCTCCGGCACCCGCAGCCCCTGCCGGACGCGTTCCGACGACGCTGAGCGCCGCGCAGGAGAAAGCGCTCCATTCCGCCCGCAGCCACGCCCTCACCCTCGTCGTGGGGCCGCCGGGTACGGGCAAGTCCTTCACCATCGCCGCCCTCGCCATCGAGACGCTGAGCCGGGGCGGCTCCGTCCTCATCGCTTCGAAAATGGACCACGCCGTCGATGTCGTCGGGAACAAGATCGAAAGCGCCATCGGCCTCGAAGGGGTCGTCACCCGGGGCGGGCGCAGCCGCTACCTGTCCCGGCTGAAGCGCTTCCTCGACGACCTGCTGTCCGGCCTCCACACCGCCGACGCACCCGGATTGGACGAAGTGACGGGCCTCGGGAACCGGCTGCGGGATCTCGAACGAGGCATCGACGGAACGACCCGACGGCTCGCGCGGGAGCTTTCGGAGGAGGCGCTCTGGGGCAGATGGTTCCTCGATCCCTCGCCCGGATGGTTCACCCGCTGGCGGCGGAACCGCTTGTGGAAAAAACTCGCCGCCCGTCCGCCCGTCTGGCAAAGCGCCGCCGAACTGGAATCCGCCATCGACCAGCGCCACGGGGACGCGATCCGCTACCTGCGGGCCGCCCGCCTCCATTTCCTCGCGGAACGGCTCCGCCGCGACCGCCCGAGCCTCCAGCAATTTTTGCGGGCGATCCGGGCGCGGACCGGCACGCAGCAGGCGACCCATTTCGACCAGATGGCGCTGGGCAGCCTGCTCGGGGCGCTGCCCGTGTGGCTGGTGAACCTCTCCGACGCGCACCGCGTCCTCCCGCTGGAAGCCGAAGCCTTCGACCTTGCCATCATCGACGAGGCGACCCAATGCGACATGGCCTCGGCCCTGCCCGTCCTGCAACGCGCCCGCCGCGCCGTGATCGTCGGGGACCCGAAGCAGCTCCGCCACCTCTCCTTTCTCCCCCGCGCCCGGCAGGACGCCCTCGCCGAGCAGTTCGGGCTGGACGCCGCGCAGCGCGAGACCTTCGATTTCCGCAGGGTCAGCCTGCTCGACTTGGCCTCGGAGACCATCGTCGACCAGAGCCAAGTCGCCTTCCTGAACGAGCACTTCCGGAGCCAGCCGGAGATCATCGCCTTCAGCAACCGGGAGTTCTACGGCGGACGGCTCCACATCATGACCGGGCATCGACGCGCCACGGCCCCTTCGGCGGAGGACGGCGGACGCGCCGTGCAAGTCACGACACTCGGCGACGGCGAGGCCCGCCGTCTCAAAAACGGCAGCAACCCCGTCGAGGCGAAGGCGGTGATCGCCGCCGTGGAGGCGGTCCTCGCGGCCCAAGGCGACTTGGCGAAGGAAAGCGTCCACAGCATCGGCATCCTCTCCCCCTTCCGCGACCAAGTGGAGCATCTGCGCCGCGAAATCGCCCGGCATCCCTCCGCCGAGGCGCTGCTCCAGCGCCACGACCTGCTCATCGGCACGGCGCATTCCTTCCAAGGCGAGGAGCGCGACCTGATGTTCCTCTCCCTCGCGCTGGACGACGAATCCTCCGCGACGAGCTTCCGCTTCCTCGACAAGGAGGATGTGTTCAACGTCAGCATCACCCGCGCCCGCCTCCTCAACCGCCTCTGGTGCTCCTTCTCCCCCGAGCGGCTCAAGGCAGGTTCGCTGCTCGCCCGCTACCTCCACCAAGTGCAGCATGGAATGCCCGGCAGCGGCGGAACCGACCCGGCGGCGAGTCGCGCGCACGACGCCTTCGCCTGCGAGGTCGCCGATGCGTTGCGCGACGCGGGGGCCGTGGTGCATCTCGCCTATCCCCTCGCCGGGATGGAGATCGACTTGGTCTACACCTTCGGCGGGATCACCCGGGGGATCGACCTCGTTGGCTATCCCGGAGCCATGGCCGAGGCCTTCCCCCTTGAGCGGGTGCTGATCTTCCGCCGCGCCGGGCTGCCTATCCTGCCTCTGCCCTACTCGTCCTGGATGCGCCGCCGCGAGCCATGCGTGGATTGGCTGCTGGGGAGGGGTGGGTGAGGGGATGGGAGGTATGAATCCGGAAAAGTCATGGAAAATGACGACGGACGCGTTGTGCCACTTGCCAAAAACGGAGCCATATCACCGTCCCCGGCGGTCCGCTTCGGAGCTAGAGCATTTTAAATAAAGAGGTAGCCATTCGTCCCGGTGCGGAGGCAAGCGGAAGAGAGGAGCGCGGGCACTCTTGCCGCAACGGCAGAGGCAGCGGGCGGATAGGCTCCGGGTGCGGACAGGAGTGTCCGCGCTCCCTTCTCGCAGCCGTCTGATCGGATCGGCTACGAGATAAATGAAAATGCTCTAATACGAAACAAAAATAACTTTTCTATAATTTTTTGTTTGAGCTACTTTTCCGGATGGCCCGAAGACCGATGCAGCTGGACCGCCCCGATGTGGCGGAGACCATCGACGAACTCCACCGCCAGGAGCCTCCTGGATGGCGCAAGGAACGGCTCCTGGTCATCAAACTCGCCACCCGCGGCGAACTCACCTCCGCCGTGATCGCCGATCTTGCCGGCGTCTCCGTCTCCCAAGTCTTCATCTTGGTCCGTGCGGTGAGAGAGGGAGGCATCGAGGCCATCTGGGAGAAAAGCGGTGGCGGCCGTCCCGAAGGCTGGCGCAAGGGCATCCCCGAGGAAGCCAGCGCGGAGTTCGAGCGCAGGCTGGAAGCCAACGAGTTCACCACTCTGACCGAGGCGCGGCGCTGGCTCAAGGAGGAGCACGGTCTCGACCTCCACTACAACCGCATCTGGTACTGGGCAAAAAAGCTCGATGGAGTGCTTCTGGTGCCGCGCCCGAGCCACTCCAAGAAGGATGACGCGGCCAGCGATGCCTTCCCCGGCCAGTTCGCCGGGAAGCTGCGGGACCTGGATCTCGCTCCGGGAACCCGTGCCAAGGTCTGGGTCATGGACGAGGCCCGCCTCGGGCTGCACACGATTTTGCGCAAGGTCTGGGGCAAAAGGGGGCGACGCCCCGTGGTGGCCGCGCAGCGCAAATACGAATGGGACTATCTGTATGGCTCGCTGGAGGTGACCGGGGGGGAGGCCCGCTTCTGCCACATGGGGCAGGTCAACCTGGACTGCGACGCGAACTACCTCTCGGACCTTGCCTCGCAGGATCCCGGCTGCGTCCACATCCTCGTGCGCGACCAGGCGGGCTTCCATCTCCGGGACGGGGACCCCCGCCTTCCCGCCAACGTTCGCATCGTCGACCTTCCGCCCTACAGCCCGGAGCACAACCCCTGCGAGCAGCTCTGGGACCTGGTCAAGGACGAACTCGGCAACCGCGTCTTCGCGAGCATCGAAGCGCTGCGCGAGGCGCTGCACCCCATCCTGCGGTGCTGGTGGGAGGACTCCCGCCGCGTCCTCGACCTGGTCGGCAGGCCCTGGCTGAGCCTTGAAGCAAACGCTTCGTCCAGAAGTTAATTATACAAAACTAATTTTGGTTCCGTATAACGCGCGGCAGGCGGGAAGGACGTCCCTTGGCCCAAGACGGCTCGGCGGGGACGCCTCGCCCCACCTTCGTCGGGCCGCGCGGCTCGGCAGCGATGCTTTCTTCCGGAAGGAGCGGGGCGCTACTCGGCGGGAGGTGTTGCCGGAGCGTCCGCTGGAGAAGCGGGTTCCTCCTCTGCGGGGGAGGGAGCCGGGACCGCGGGGAGATCCTTGAGGACGAAGCACATCAGGTTCGACTCGCCCTTGCGCCATTTGTATCCGGTGCCGAAGGGCAGGGGCTGGCTCCCCCTCCGGTAGGCGGCGACGAGGTCGGGCTGGTAGGCGTCCTTGAACAAATCGATCGGCCCCGTGTAGACCCCGTAGAGCGTCGCGTTCCAGACCTCCGGGTTGAAGTGGCGCCAAGGGATGCCCGAGTCGTCTTGGATGATCTGATGGCTGTGGGCGAGGAGATGATTGCGCGCCTTCGAGAACCAACTGCCGTGCATCAGGCAGGAGGCCGCCTTCAAATAGGAGCTGCCTTTCGGCTGGCCCTCGATCCACGCGCCGAATCCGGTCTTGTCGAAGCCGCCGTCGGAGAGGTCCGAGGAGAAATAGTAGAGCGTCTTCGGCTGGTCGAGGCGGCGCGGCGAGAAGACGAGGCGCACCCCGTTCGCCCCTTTGGGGTCGAGTCCCTGCGCGGCGAGGGTGCCGTCTTTTTTCAGGACGAAAAACTCCAGCTCCTTCACATATTGGCCCGATTTCGCGAGGAAGACCATCATCAGAGGCGTGGTCCCTTGGAAGGTGGCGAATTGCAGATCCTCCTTCATGTCCTTGGTGCGGAAGAAGCTGAGCTGGATGATCTCGCCGAGGGCGTTGCGCACCTCGGCGAGAGCGAGGGAGACGTTGCCCTCGTTCAAGGCGGAGATGTCGGGGGCCACGCCGACCGGTTCGAGGCCGCAGAGGATGAAGGTGCCCGCCGTGGGGAACAGGTGGAAGGCGTGGAGGATGTCGGGCCCGCTGAAAAGGTAACGCACCGTCGCCCCGGGCGGCTGGGCCGGGGTCACCTCCGTGGCCGACCACTCGGCCATGGGGGAGAGGACGCGCTCGTGGTGGCTCGCGAAGCTCTTGCCGAACTGGCTCACATGGCCCCGCCACGCGGCGGTCTGGGTGAGGGGATGGTCGGGGCGGTTCGGCAATTCCTCGCCCGCGAGGAAGGCGGCGGCGTCGTTGATCTCGGCGAGTTTCGGATCAGGCTCCTGCGCCGCGAGGGGGAGGGTCGGGAGCAGGGAGAGAAGGAGGAGCGGGACGGGCTTCATGATGGGACGGAACGGCGGCACTATGGATCGCGGGGAAGGGGGGCACGGTCAAGGGAGGATTGCGCGGGCAGGCTCCATGAAGGAGAATCGGGGTTCCCGGAAACCGCCCCGATGAAGCCGCCACCACGCCTGAAGCTGAGCCTGAAACCCGCCGCCGAATCCGTCGTGCGGGGGGGCCATCCTTGGATCTATTCCGACAGCATCCGTTCGCAGAACCGCGAGGGCGAGGCGGGCGAACTCGCCGTGGTCTACGACCGCCGCGACCGCTTTCTCGCCATCGGCTTCTACGACCCCGATTCCCCGCTGCGGGTGCGCGTCCTCCACCGGGGCAAGCCCGCCGCCATCGACGCGGCCTTCTGGCGCTCGCGCCTCGACGAAGCCCTCGCGTGGCGCGAGACCCTGACAGACGCCCAAACCAACGGGTTCCGCCTCGTCAACGGCGAGAGCGACGGCTGGCCCGGACTCGTCCTCGACCGCTACGCCGACACCTTGGTGCTGAAACTCTACGCGGTGGCATGGTTGGAACTCCTCCCGATGCTGCGGGAGCTGCTCGTCGAAACCTTGCGTCCCGGCAGGATCGTCCTGCGGCTCAGCCGGAACCTCCTCGCGAAATCCGGCGGGTTGGAGGACGGGGCCATCCTTTACGGCCCACCTCTCGACGGCCCCGTCGTCTTCCTCGAATCGGGTCTGCGCTTCGAGGCCGAGGTTCTCCGCGGGCAGAAGACCGGCTTCTTCCTCGACCAGCACGAGAATCGGCGGCGCGTCGAGACGCTCGCTCGCGGGGCGGAGGTGCTGAACGCCTTCAGCTTCTCCGGCGGCTTCTCGCTATACGCGGCTCGGGGCGGGGCGAAATCCGTCACCGACCTCGATCTCAGCGCCCACGCCCTCGAATCGGCGAAGCGGAATTTCGACCTCAACCGTGGCGATCCGCGCGTCGCCGCCTGCCGCCACGAGACCGTCCAAGCCGATGCCTTCGTGTGGCTGGAGCAGGCCAAAGCCGCCTCCTTCGATCTCGTCGTCGTCGATCCGCCTTCGCTCGCCAAACGCGAGTCCGAGCGACACCGCGCCATTCAGGCCTACGGAAAGCTCAATGCCGCCGCCCTCCGCCTCCTCCGCCCACGCGGTGTTCTCGTGGCCGCCTCCTGTTCGGCGCATGTCAGCGGGGAGGAGTTTTTCGGCGCGGTGCGCATGGCGGCGCGGAGCTCGGGACGTCGGTTCGAGGAGTTGGAGGTCACTTCCCATGCCGTCGACCATCCCGCGACCTTTCCCGAGGCGCGGTATTTGAAGTGCCTTTTTCTGCGGATTGGGTGATGGGTTTGGACTTCCTACTCTTCCTCCTCCTCGTACNNGTACGAGGAGGAGGAAGAGTAGGAGGAGAACCTCACCGCAAACCCGCAGACCGCAGACGCTCGTCCACCCAAGCCGCCTCCTCGCCTTCGAAGGGAGGATATGGCTGTAGTGCGGCCCGTCTCGTAAACACGATCAACGAAGGGCTGCAAATAGCGGTAGACCTCGGCGATGCGAGGCTGCTCGTAGAACCGGTCCGGCCTCGGCGAGTCGGCTCTACAGGGCCGAACACTGGATCAAGCTCCGTCCCACTTGCTGTAGATGCTCACCTTCGTCCCGGGGGCGGTGTTGTCGAAGATGATCGCCGCCGCCTCCATGGGAAGGCGGACGCAACCGGCTGAGGCGGGGTATCCGGGAACGATCCCGGCGTGGACGCCGTAGACGCTCCCGCCAAGGCGCATCCAGTAAGGCATCTGGACGCCGTAGATCGACGAGACTTTCCCGTTGCGGACGCGTTGGCCCATCGAGAAGGTGCCACGCGGCGTGTGCTTGCCGGCGCGGGCGGTGGAAACGGGGGTGTTGACGGCGACCTTGCCGTCCACGAGCAGGTAGCCGCGCTGGTCGGCGATGTCGATGACGAGGCGGGTGTTGCGTTTGTTGCTTTGGGAAAGCACGAAGTGGTTGACGCGGGCTCCGCTCTTATGCCGCTGGACCTTCGGCCTCGCGGAGAAACTGCGCTTGAAAAAGTCCCCTTGGCGCACGGCGGCAGCGGCTTGGTCGCGGCTGCCCCCGGTGGAATTGCAGGAGCTCAAGGCCAGCGCTCCGAACACGAGGCAAAGCGGGAGGCAGTGGGCAAGGATTCTGTTATTCATGGTCGATCTGGCGGTGTCGGGCGTCGATGGTTGCTTGGATGATGGGGGTTGGAAAGGGTTCAGCCGCCGTGGTCCGACCGCTCCTGCGCGGAAGGCAGCTCGCGCTCGGGGTTCGTCTCGGCCCCGTAGTCGAGGCCTTCGAGGCCGAAGCCGAAAAGCCGGAGGAACTCGCTCTTGTAGCCGGCGAAGTCCGAAATCTCGGAGAGGCTTTCCGTGGCGACGGTCTCCCACGCCGCCGCGACCTCGGCTTGGACGTCCTCGCGCATCTCCCAGTCGTCGATGCGGATGCGACCGCGCCCGTCGAGCGCCGGAGCGCCTCCGCTGGCGAGGTGGTCGGCGAAGAGCCGCTGGATTTGCTCGATGCAGCCTTCGTGCAGACCCTTCTCCTTCATCACCTTGTAGAGCAGGGAGATGTAGAGCGGCACCACGGGGATGGCCGAACTGGCCTGGGTGACGAGGGCCTTGTTCACCGAGACCCAAGCGCTGCCAGGGCCGAAACGCCCGTTGATCCGCGCGGCGGACTCCTCCAAGTGCTCCTTGGCCCGGCCGATGGTGCCGTTGGTGTAGATCGGATAAGTCAGGTCGGGGCCGATGTAGGAGTAGGCCACGGTGGTGAAGCCTTCGGCCATTGCCCCGGCGTCCGCGAGGGCCTCGATCCAGAGTTCCCAATCCTCCCCGCCCATCACTTTCACGGTGTGGGCGATCTCCTCCTCGTTCGCGGGCTCGATGGTCACGGAGTTCACCTCCGCCGTGTCGGTGTTCAGGTTCTTCTGCGAGTAGGCCGCGCCGATGGGCTTGAGGACGGACTTGTAAACCTCGCCGCTTTCGGGATCGGTGCGGCGGGGCGAGGCGAGACTGTAGACGACGCAATCGACCTGGCCGAGATCCTCCCGGATCGCGGCGACGACGGCTTCCTTCATCTCCTTGGAAAAGGCGTCGCCATTGAAGCTCCGCGCGTAGAACCCGGCCTCGGCGGCGGCCTCCTCGAAGGCGACCGAATTGTACCAGCCGGCGCTGCCGGTCTTGCTCTCCGTCCCCGGTTTCTCGAAAAAGACGCCGACGGTCGCGGCGCCACCGCCGAAGGCGGGCACGATGCGCGAGGCGAGGCCGTAGCCGGTGGAGGCTCCGACGACGAGCACCTTCTTCGGAGAATGCGGGAGCGGTCCGCGGCTCTTCACATAGTCGATCTGCGAACACACGTTCGCGGCGCAACCATCGGGATGGGCCGTGGTGCAAATGAAACCTCGGATCTTCGGCGCGACAATCATCAACGAAACAGGATAGGTTCAGGGATAGCAGTGCGGGCGGGAAAAACAACCGCTTTGTCGCGCCATCCGTGAAAAGAAACGGAACTGGAGCCACCGCTTGCGGACCGCCAGCCTTGAAGTGCGCGGACTTGCTCCAACTTTTGTCAGCTCCGTCGTCCCGAGGCAGTCCGGCGAGGCCATCGGCCTCGCACCAGTGTCGCGGAGACGTGCGAATGGCCGCGCGGAACTTCCCCAAAAAAGAAACGGACCCGCGCCACTCAAGGAGCGGCGGCGGACCCGGAAGGGAGCGCGTGAAGCGCGGAGGAAGGAATCTCACTTCAACTCGGCGGCGTGGAAGATGGCCCAGTCGTCGAGGTTGTTGAGGTTCACGGCATCCTTGATGGTGCCGTCGTCGTCGCGCCCGGCGGAAGCGAGGATCTCCGCGCGGGTGCCGTCGGCGTGGATGTAACCCTTGATCGCCGCGTTCAGTTTGTCCACGGCGTCCTGGTCGAGGGAGCCGCCCTTCTGCTCGAGGATCCAGTTCTCCAACTCGATGTAGGAGGGCTTGGCGCTGTTGATGAAGGACTCGAAGGCTCCTTTGTCGATGCCGAGGCCGTCGAGGACCATTTGGTCGTAGCCCGCGCCGATGGCCGGGTAGTCGGAGTGCAGCTTGCCAGCGGCTCCGAGCGAGGCCTTGAGCCAAAGGCGGGGCAGGTGGAGGACGCCGAGCGGGCCGGCCGTGCCGGAGCTGATGAGGGGAACGATGTTGCTCATGTGGGTTTCAGTCGGATTGAGTTTTGGGATCGCGACGGGGACTTCCCCGCCTGTGCGAGAGCGAAGAGACTAGAGGGATGCGGCGGGCCGCGCAATCAAATTCGCCGCCTGATCCCGTGACGGCGGTGGTGAATTTTTTTCGTAAGGCTCGATGGGGTGGTCGGGGTGGTCGGGTGGCCATGGAAGGCGGAATCTGTCGCCGAGGCCAGTGGCCTTGGTCGGACGGGAACGGCGACGGCGACCAGTTGCGGGTTGACTGCCGCCGCGATTCCCGTTCATTCCCGGTCTTCATGGGATCCACCTTCGGCCACCTCTTCCGTCTTTCCACTTGGGGCGAATCCCACGGCGGAGGTGTCGGCGTGGTCGTGGACGGCTGCCCTCCGCTCGTCGCCTTGAGCGAAGCCGACATCCAAGCCGATCTCGACCGCCGCCGCCCCGGCCAGAGCGAGATCACGACGCCGCGCAACGAGGCCGACGAGGCCGAGATCCTCTCCGGCACCTTCGAGGGACTCACCCTCGGCACTCCCATCGCCGTGCTCGTGCGCAACAAGGACCACCGTCCCGAGGCCTATTCGGAGATGGCGGAGAAATTCCGCCCCTCCCACGCCGACTACACCTACCAGGCGAAATACGGCATCCGCAACTGGCAGGGCGGGGGCCGCTCCAGCGCCCGCGAGACCATCGGACGGGTCGCGGCGGCGGCCATCGCGAAAAAGGTCATCGCCGCACAATTCGCCCCCGATCTGGAGATCCTGCCCTACGTCGAATCCATCGGCCCGTTGCGGGCGCAGGTCGATCCGGCCACGGTGACCCGCGAAACGATCGAGTCGAACATCGTCCGCACCGGCGATCCCGATTCGGTCGAGGCCATGGTCGATCTCATCAAGAAGGTCCGCGGCGAGGGCAACTCCGTCGGCGGAGTCGTCGCCTGCGTGATCCGAAACGTCCCCGTCGGCTTGGGGATGCCCGTCTTCGACCGGCTTGAGGCCGACCTCGCGAAAGGAATGTTGAGCCTGCCCGCGACCAAGGGCTTCGAGATCGGCTCGGGCTTCGCCGGCACGGAGATGACGGGCCGCGAGCACAACGACGCCTTCCGCATGAGAGAGGGCCGCGTCCGTACCGTGACGAACCGCTCCGGCGGCGTGCAGGGCGGGATCAGCAACGGCGAGGACCTTTTCTTCCGCGTCGCCTTCAAGCCCACCGCGACGATCATGACGGCGCAGGACACCGTCTCCACCGCTTGGGAGGACACCGAACTGAAAGGCCGGGGCCGCCACGACGCCTGCGTCCTGCCCCGCGCCGTGCCCATGGTCGAGGCCATGGCCGCGCTCGTCCTCGTCGACCACATGCTGCGGCAGCGCGCCTTGAAAGGCGGCTGAAATCCGAAGCCCTTCCCGTGACCCATGCCCCGTGACTCCCACCCGTGACCCATGGACTACGCCCCGGTTCTCATCGCCATCTTCTTCATCGCCTTCGCCTACGCCGTCGCGTCGAGCAAAGGCGTCGTCGGAATCCTCGCTTCCGGTCTGGCGCTGGCGGCGGCAACGGCCACCCTCCTCGCGGGTTTCGAATTCCTGCCCGGCCTCGCCAAGACCTGGCTCGACATCAGCACGACGTGGCGCTTCACCCTGGGGGTGGCGGCGGGCGCGGCCTCCGTCGTCTTCCTCGCCTCCCGCATCGTCCTCGCCTTCATCCTGAAACGCCTCTTCAACCGCGACGGCTGGCTCCATCCCCTCTGCGACGGCACTGGCGGCGGCATCCTCTCGCTGGGGCCGAGCCTCGTCACCGTCTTCCTCCTCTTCACCTGCATCCGTGCCGCCGGGACGGTGCAGGAGTTGAACTACATCGACTCCCTCGCCCGCGAGGGCATCCGGAGCATGGGCGGGAGCATCCCGTCCTACCCGATCTCCGCTACCTGGCGGAACGCGATCGAGCGGCTCCCCTTCCTCGCCCCCGCCCTCGACGCGACCGACCCCTTCAGCCGCCGCCCCGCGCGGAACGCCGCCGCCTTCGTCCTCGCGCACGACGGCGTCGCGCTGCGCAACCACCTCGTCGCACAGCCCGGTTCGGGGGTGTTGATGGACTCGCCGAAATGGCAGGAGCTCGTCGCCGATCCCGAAGTCGCTGACGCCCTCGCGAAGCTGGACCGCGTCGCCCTCGTCACTTCGCCAGCCGTGCGGGTGGCAGCGGAAGATCCCGCTCGGCGCCGGGATTTGACCTCCGTCGTCTTGGAACCCGCCATCAAAAGCTTCGTCGATTCCTTGAAATCCGAACCCGCGCCCGAACCTGCGGACGACTTCTGAACTCCCCTTTCCTTCGATGCCCTCCACCGACTACCTCGCCAGCATCGGCCTCGAAGTCCACGTCCAGCTCAAGACCGAGAGCAAGATGTTCTGCGGTTGCGCGGTGCGTTTCGGCGAGCCGCCCAACACCCTGACCTGCCCGACCTGCCTCGGTCTGCCAGGAGCCCTGCCCAAGCTCAACGCTGGGGCCATCGAGCGCACCGTCCTCGCCGGGCAGTTGCTGGGATGCTCCACCCCCGAGGTCGTGAAGTGGGACCGCAAGAACTACTTCTACCCGGACATGCCGAAGAACTACCAGATCTCGCAGTACGACCTGCCCCTCTGCCTCGGCGGAGCCGTGCCGCTCTACGAACTGGCCTATCCGAAGGATGCGCAGAAGGACATCGCCAACCCTGGCAAGGCGGTGCGCCTCACCCGCATCCACCTCGAGGAGGACGTGGCCAAATCGACGCACCACGCCGCCTTCACCTCCATCGACTTCAACCGCGCTGGCACGCCCCTGATGGAGATCGTCTCCGAGCCGGACATCGACTCGCCCGAGGAAGCCGTCGCCTACCTGAACTCCCTGCGGCAGATCCTCGTCTACAGCGGGGTCTCCGACGCCGACATGGAGAAGGGCCAGATGCGCTGCGACGTGAACATCTCCGTCCGTCCACGCGGCCAAGAGCAGCTCGGCACGAAGATCGAGTTGAAAAATCTGAACTCCGTCTCCGCTGTGCGGCGCGCCATCCATCATGAAATCGGCCGCCAGATCGAGGAGATCGAAGCCGGGCGCCCCATCCGTCAGGCGACCTGGCGCTGGAACGACGAGGTCGGCCAGACCGAGTTGATGCGCCTGAAGGAGGACGCCCACGACTATCGCTACTTCCCCGATCCCGACCTGCTCCCAGTGCGCACCCCGGCCATCCTCGCCCGCGTCCGCGAGCACCTGCCCGAGCTGCCGCACGAGAAGGTGGCCCGCTTCGAATCGCAATACCAGATCACCCACTACGACGCCTCCGTCCTCGCCTCCGACCGCGCCCTCGCCGACTGGTACGAGTCCGCCGCGGCCGGTTCCCCGGTCCCGAAGAAAGTGGCGAACTGGGTCATCAACAACCTCCTCGCGGAACTGAACGGGCGCGGTCTCGGCATCGCCGAATGCCCCGTGACCGCCCCCGCCCTCGCCGAACTCGTCGATCTCGTCGAGTCGGGGAAGGTCTCGAACCACCAAGGCAAGGAGATTTTCGCCCACCTCTTCGAACATCCCGGCGAATCGCCCGCCGCCGTGGCGAAGGCGAAAGGCTTCGAACCCGCCGACTCGGGCGAGATCGAGGGCTTCGTCGACCAGGTGATCGCCGCGAACCCCGGTCCCGTCGGGGAGGTGAAAGGCGGCAACGACAAGGCCGCGAACTTCCTCGTCGGCCAAGTCATGAAGCTCAGCAAGGGCAAGGCGAATCCGAAGCAGGTGACGGAGCTGGTGCTGGGGCGGATTCGGGGCGCGTAGGGCGCATCCAATCCGGCTTTTTCGCAGGGCTTACGCATGAACCATCGGCCCGCTTTGTCTGCGGAGCCTCGTAGCGAAGTTCGTGAGAACTTCGGCGGGCGTCCCTTGGGCTTCGGAAGGGAGAAGTTCTCACGAACTTCTCTACCAGAATCGTCGGCCCGCTTTGCCCGCGCTTCATGCGTAAACCTTGGTTTTTCCGCCTCCCGGCCCTATGATTACAAACCCTGCCGACGTTTATAGTCGAAAGACGCGCCATTTTGTGGTGCAATGGCGACGTTCCGGGAACCCCGGTTTTTCGCCTCCTGCCGCCAACCCCATCCCCACTCGCCCATGGAAACTCTCGAAACCCTCTGCGTCGCTCTCGGCTTCGCCACCCTCGCGGGCCTGAACCTCTACCTCGTCGTCTTCGTCACCGGCCTCGCCATCAACCAAGGCTGGGTCGATGTCTCCGCGACCTATCCGCAACTGGCCGTCCTCGGCGAGCCCGCCGTCCTTGCCGCCGCCGGGATCTTCTTCTGCCTGCAATTCTTCTCCGACAAAATCCCCTGGGTCGATTCGCTCTGGGATTCGGTCCACACCCTCGTCCGCCCCGTCGGCGGCGCCCTCCTCGCGATCCAGACCCTCGGCCCCACCGAGCCGGCCTTCGAGGTCATCGTCGGACTCCTTGCCGGCGGCACCACCCTCGTCGCCCACGGCTTCAAATCCGGCGCCCGCCTCGCCCTCAACGCTTCGCCCGAGCCAGTCAGCAACGTCATCGCCAGCGTCTCCGAGGACGCCGCCGTGCTCGGCGGCCTCGTCCTGATGGGCATCAACCCTGTCCTCGCGGCTATCATCTTCCTCGTCTTCCTCGGCGTGAGCCTCTACCTGACCCCGAAGCTCTTCCGCCGCAGCAAGGCCTTCCTCTGGCTGCTCTCGCGCAAGGCCCTCTCCCTCGTCACGCGCCCCGACGAGGAGAAGCTGCTCTACGCCGACCTCACCTCGTCGGAGGACCAGAAGCTCGGCGTCGTCCTCGGCGGGCGCAAGGCCGACCCGGAATGGTCCGCGAAAGTCCTCGTGGGGGCCAGCAAGCGTTTCCCCGGCTTCACCGCGAACACCTTTGGGCGCGTCGTGGCCGAGTCGAGCCGCCCCGGCCATCTCCATTTCGTCGGACGCCGCTGGTGGCGGCACTACCACGCCGACCTTGCCCTTGAGGGACTCGAAATCACGCAGGAGCACCGCTTCCTCAGCGAGGATGTCGTGCTCTACGATCTCGCCGGGACGCGCAAGCTCGTCCTGAAGCTTCCCTCGGGCCACGCCTCCATGGCCAACCGCATCGTCGAGAGCCTCCTCTCCCGTCGCGGCGAGAGAATCCCCGGCACCCTCACCCCCGCCGACCTCCTGCCCTTGCCCTCCGACCGCGTCATGCTCGCGGAGGACGGGGTCGAGGCGGCAGGGACGGCGCGGATCGTCTGATCGGTCCCGCTGCCCATGGCCGTCGTCCTGCCCATCTGGCTCTGCGTCGCCGCGTGGGCCTACGTGATGGCCGGACGCTGCCGGGGACGGGATCTGCCGGGTGCCTTTCCGGTCTGGATCATCGGCGGGGTCGCCTATGTCGTCCACGTCCTCGCGGCGTTCGCGACGCATTACCAGTGGAGCCACGACATCGCCCTCGCGGAGACGGCGCGGCAGACGCGCGAGCTGACCGGGTTCGACACGGGGGTGGGGCTGTGGTTGAACTATCTCTTCGGCCTCGCTTGGGGCGTCGAGGCGCTGCGCTGGTTTGCGACGGGCGAGGCGGTGCCGAGGGGAAGGTGGAAATGGCCGCAGCGGGTGGTTCTGGTCTTCCTCGCCTTCATGGTTTTCAATGGGGCAGTCGTGTTCGGGCAGGGAGCGGTGCGCGGCTTCGGGATCGTTGTGTTCTTGATGCTCGGGGTTGTTTGGTTGGGTGGAAGGGCGCGCTGATGCTGTCTTCCCTCCTACTCTTACTCCTTACTCCTTACTCCATCCGAACGTCGAGGGACATCCGGTTTCGAGTAAGAGGTAAGAGTAAGGAGTAAAGAGTAAGAGGAGCGGCTGAGCCGCTCAGCGGAATCCATCCCTCACCAACGAAGCCCACACCACCATCAACGTCAGCCAAGCGGCGAGCCAACCGATCGAGAGCGCCAGCGCGATCCACCAGACCGCGCGGCTCCGGGGCGCGAAGCTCGCCGGACGACCCCGGTGGCGGAACAGCAGGTAGAGCGCCAAGGGCGCGGTGAACAGGCTGAAGGGCGCCAGCCACGTCACCAGCGCGAGGGCGCGACGGTCGTCCAGCCGGGTCCGCCCGATGAAGTCCGTGGCCTTCTCCACCTCGCGGAGGCGGTGCAGGCAGGGCAGGCAGAGGTCGCGTCCGCCCCACAGGACCGCCGCCCGGCCGGAGAGGAAGCAGCCGCATTCGTCGCAGACCTTCTCGGCACGCAGGTCCGGGAAAAAGGAGCAAGCGGCCTCGCCCTCCGCCGCTGGCGAGCCTTCCACCGCCGTGTCCGGCGCGGCGTGGAGCCGGGGGAAGAGGGCGAGGGCGACCTCGGCGCGGCAGACTGGGCAGCGTTCCTCCAGCCTTTCGACGGGACGCTCCACCCGCAGGGGGCTGCGGCAGGAGGGGCACTGGAGGACGGCGTTGTGGGATTCCATCGGGAGCAGGCTATTTTTTGACCACCCGGGTCGAGGCGACGCGGTCGTGCAGGGCGCGCTTCTCGGGATCGAAGGCCGCCATCCAGTACACCCCCGAGCAGAGCGCGAGCAGGGCCGCGTAGACGAAAAGCCCCGTCAGCATCGCGAGCACGAAAAGGCTCCCGTCGCCCGCGCCTTGCTGCGCCATGGCGACGATGCCGCCCATCGCGAGGGCGAAGCCGAGCGTCGAGGGCAGCCAGACCAGCACCGTGTTCAGCGGCTTCTTCGCGAGCCAGCGCACGAAGGCTCGCTTGTAGGTAAGGCGCGATCCGTCGGGGTTCACCACCTTCGCCCCGATGATCATCTTGCCGAGGGTCGCCTGGTAGCGCCCCACCATCCAAGTGTCGTAGGCGATGCTGAGGGCGAGGTTCCCGAGCAGCCCGATCCCGTAGGCGATCGCCGCCGCCATCGTCATGTCCGCGGCGTTCCCGCCGGACGACGGCCCCGACACGACCACCACGACGTAGTAGGGCACCATGCACAGGCCCGCCGGGATCATCTTGATCATGTAGTCGAGCAGCGAGGAGAGCGTGCGCCACCAGAAACCCGTGTACTCCACGGTCTGCTCCGTGGCGTCGGCGATCCCGACGGCCGCGCCCTCCATCAGCCGCCGCACGAAGTCCGCCTTGTGCTCGGGACCGACGAGGGCCTCGCCGTAGGGCAGCAGCTCCCGCATCGGATAGACTTGGCCGGATTGGGCGCAGACCCCGATCTCGACCGGGGCCTCCTCTCCGCCGTTCCCTTCCTCCTGCGCGGCGGCGGCGAACAGGTCGCGGGCGACGTTGCGGAAGGGCGTCCAGCCCTCCATGCCCTCGCGCCAGACGAGGGATTTCGCCTTCAGCGCTCCGGCACGGTTCAACTCCAACAGGGTCGAGCCGTCGACCGGACCCTGTTGCGCCGCGAGCGCGTCGGTGTAGAACCAATTGGCCATCTTCCGCGTAGATTCTTGGCCGGGAAAGGCCCGATGTAAATGCGAAAGCTCGCCCGCATTTCACCGTCCCCGGTAGGCGTCGAGGTCGAAATCCTCGGGCAGCCGGAGGCGCCAGACCCAGTCGCCTTTCTCGATGCGATGGAGGATCCGGCCCCCGTCGTCCAAGCCATCCGGCCCGACGCTGTAGAGCAGGTAGTCCGCGCCGTCGAGCGGACGGTAGACGAAGGACTGGCCGTTGAAGGGGTCGAGGGGCGGAGCTTGGCCGCCGGGCAGGGTGATCGCGTCGAGCGTGGCCGGGTAGGTGCCGTGCTCCCGGCGATGCAAGGCCAAGGCCACGGCGATGCGGGCGTGGTCGTGCAATACTTTGGCTCGGAGCGCCCTGCTGTGGAGGCCGCCGAAGGCCGGAAACGATGCCTCGGCCAAACTGTGCCGATAGTCCTCCAAGTATTCCTCAAGACGACCGATCAGCCCTGAACCCGACGAAGCAGATGGAGGCACCAAGGAGGGAGGATGGATGGGCATGCCAGTCGGACGACCGCCCTTGCCATCCTCCAGCATCCTTTCTTGGATCGTGCGGCTGTAGAACTCCATGTTGTCGTAGCACCACCCTTTCCGCAGGTCGGGGAAGAGGAAGAGAATGCGATGCCGATGCTCCAGATGAGCGTTCAGCCACAGCTTCTGGCCTTCGGCTAGCTTTCGATACATGGCCAGCCCCATGGCCCTCTCCATCCGCAGGGCGCGCATGAAGGAAGCCTCCAGCCAGGCGACCTCCAATTCCCCGGCGAAGGAGAGCAGGTCCATGTCGCTCCACGCCTCCGCCGCCAGCCCCTCGCGGATCAGGGAGATGCCCATATCTTGGATCGTGGTGGCGACCAGTTGATGGAGCAGGGAGAGCTGGGAGCCGAGATGCCGGGAAAAGCGGAGCAGCGCCAACACGTCCTCGCCCGCCAACCCGGTCCGGCCAGTGAGCAGGGCGGCCCGCCCTTCCAGATGGAGGAGTCTGGCGACCGGGATGAAACCGCTCAATCCTGCGGAGAAGACGGGCTTGTCCATTTCGTAGGCGATTTCGAAATCCGCCTGTGGGCGGGCGAGGGCTTCGCGGATCGCCTTGAGCAAGTCCGACCGGGACTCCGTGTAGTCGAGGATTGCCTTGGCGGCGGCCAGCTCGTCCGGGAGGTCGAACCCATGCGTGAGCGGTTCGGATCGCAAGCAGCGGACCGCAGTGGTCTCGGAAGGCATGTGATCCACGGAAAAGCCGGGGATGGCCTTTTGGTCGAGGGTTCCCCAGACCGGGTCGTCCGAGTCCGGGTTCGCCCTCTGGCGGGCGAGGTATTCGGCGAAGACCGGGGCCGCGGCCACGTTGTCCTCCGGTTTGGCCGCTGGATCGGGACGCAGGTCGGCGACGTCCAGCGATTCCCCTTTGGCCGCCAGTTCCGCCGCGTAGTCCTCGAACGCTTTCTTGGAGACGCAATGGTAGGCGAAGCCCGCCAGCCACGCCGCCAAGGCCATGAAGGCCAGCACGAGAAGCGCCGCCCGCCAAGGCCATGCGGATGAGGGGATGGGGTCCATACTCATATTCCTTACTCTTACTCTTTACTCTTACTCCATCCGAACGTCGAGGGAGCTTCGATTTCGAGTAAGGAGTATGAGTAAGGAGTCGCAGGTTCACCCACCCTGAACAGGAGGCATCAAAGCCACCTCATCACCCTCTGCGAGAACGACCTCCCGCCCCGCGTATTCCCCGTTCACCGCGAGGAGGAGCTTTCCATCCCACGCGGCGAGACCGGGAACCTCCGCAGCCACCGCCGCGACGAGATCGCCGAGGCTCGCCCCGCCCGGCAAGTCGATCTCGATCCGCTCCGTCCCGGCGAGGTCGCGGAGGACGGAAAAAAAGAGCACCGTCACCTTCATCCCCTGTCGTCGATCCATTCCCGCTTGAGCACCCCGATCATGGGCAGGTTGCGGTATTCCCCCCGGTAGTCGAGTCCGTAGCCGACGACGAACTCGTCGCCGATCTCGAAGCCGAGGTAGTCGGCCTCGATAGGCACGGCGCGCTCGACCCGCTTCGAGAGGAGCACGGCGGAGCGCAGGGAACGCGGACGGCATTCCGCGCGGAGGCGCTCCAGGATCGCGCCAAGGGTGCGCCCCGAGTCGAGGATGTCGTCGAGGACGAGGACGTCGCGGCCCTCCACGTCGGGGAGCCGGCTCTGGTGGAAGGTGACCGTCCCCGAACTGGCCGTGCCGCCGTGGTAGCTCGCCACCGAGATCGAGTCCATCCGCAGGGGCAGGCGGATCTCGCGGATGAGGTCGGCGAGGAAGAGCACCCCGCCCTGGAGCACCGCGACGATGGTGAGGTCGCCGCCCCCGTAGTCCTCCGTGATCCTCGCGCCCATGCCCGCGATGCGCTCGCGGATGGCCGCTTGGTCGAAGAGGATGCGTTCGAGCCGCCCGTCGAGGGTTCCATTGTCGCCGCCTGTCACGCGTCCAAAGGACATCGCCCCCGTGACGCTTTCAACCGGAAAAGGGAGCGGCGAGACCGGAATGGGGTTGGGACCGCTGATGGGCGCTGATCTTCGCTGATTTTACAGATGGCCGTTCCAGTGGTGCGGAAGCCATCAGCGAAGTTTCGCGAAAATCAGCGGTCCCTCCGATCCGCCCGATCCCCGGCATTTGACGCCGCCCCTCTTGCGGCTTTGCTATCCCATGACCGATTCCGCCCCCGAAACCCTCGCCGCGATGCGCCGCGACTACCGCGCCGCGAGCTTGCGCCGCGCCGACCTCTCCGCCTCGCCCGTGGCGCAGTTCGCCCGCTGGTTCGAGGAGGCGGTCGCGGCGGGCTTGCGCGAGCCGAACGCCCTCGTCCTCGCCACCCTCGGCCTCGACGGGCTGCCGAATTCGCGCACGGTGCTGATGAAGGACTTCGGCGAGGAGGGCGTGACCTTCTTCACCAACTACGAGAGCCGCAAAGGCCGGGAGCTCGCGGCGAACCCCGCCGCCTCCCTGACTTTCTTTTGGCGGGAGTTGGAGCGGCAGGTCCACGTCCGCGGCCGGGTCGAGAAAACCTCCCGCGAGGAGTCGCGGGCCTACTTCTTCTCGCGCCCCTACGAAAGCCGCATCGGAGCCTGGGCCTCGACCCAGAGCGCCGCCATCCCCGACCGCGCCTGGCTCGACCGCCGCGCCGCCGAATTCGAGGCGCAATATCCCGACAACGGGCAACCCGACGGCGTACCCCTGCCGGACTTCTGGGGCGGCTACCGCGTCGTGCCGGAATCGGTGGAGTTCTGGCAAGGTGGTGCCGGGCGGAAGCACGACCGTTTTCTCTACCGCCGGGACGGGACGGAGGGGTGGACGATCGAACGGCTCAGCCCGTGATCCCGAGTTTGCAGCAACGCTTTTTTCACTAGCGAGGCGGGTGCGGCGGGCTATCCTCGGGGGGATGAATCTCGTGCGCTTCCTCCTTCCCTCCGCCTGCCTGCTCCTCGCCCTGAACGCGCCCGGAGAGGAACCGGCCAAGCAGCGTTTCGAACGCCCTTCCGACAAGATCCTGCGCCTTGACTACCTCCTCTCCCTGCCCGAGGGCTACGAGGCGGACGCGGAGAAACGATGGCCCCTCGTGATCTTCCTCCACGGGGCCGGGGAGCGGGGCTCCGACCTCGACGCGGTCGCCAAGCATGGCCCGCCGAAGCGGGTGGCCGAGGGTGAGAAATTCCCCTTCCTCCTCGTCTCGCCGCAATGCCCCGCCGACGAATGGTGGACCACGCAGCCGGTGCTGGAGCTCGTCGACCACCTCGTGGCGGAATACCGCGTCGACCCCTCGTGTCTCTATCTGACCGGACTCAGCATGGGCGGCTACGGCACTTGGCACTTCGCGACCCTCGCCCCGCAACGCTTCGCCGCCATCGCCCCGATCTGTGGCGGAGGCGTCCCCTACCTGACACGCCGGATTTCGCACCTCCCGGTCTGGGCCTTCCACGGCGCGAAAGACACGGCCGTGCCGCTGGAGGAGTCGGCCCGCCTCGTCGCGGCCTTGGAGAAGGCGGGCAGCACCCGGGCGAAGCTCACCGTCTACCCCGAGGCGGGACACGACTCCTGGACCGAGACCTACGCGAATCCCGAGTTCTACGAGTGGCTCCTCTCCCACTCCCTCCCGGCGGCTGAAAACTGAACGCCGAACCCCTTCCAACTTCCCCCCGCCGTGCTCGAAGTCATCCACCTCAGCGACACCCACTTCGGTCCCGACCGCGCTCATGCCATTCGCGGGGCGAACGCTTATGAGCGCGCCGAGGCCCTCGTCGAGGCCATCCGGGCGCTGTCCTTCACCCCCGATTTCATCGTCCACACCGGAGATGTCGTGAACGATCCCGACCCCGACGCCTACGCCCTCGCCGCCGAGGTCCTCTCGCAATTGCCAGCCCCCGTCTACTACGCCACCGGGAACCACGACGACGTGGCGATGATGCGCGAGGCCCTCGCCTTCGGCCCCTTGGAACCGCTCGTGCCGGATTCGGAGGACCGCCTCTGCTACCGCATCGCGGGAGCGGTCGGGGAGAAGGTCGAGTTCTTCGTGATGGACGCCAAAGTCCCGCCCGCCGAGGGGCCGCACGGCCGCCTTCCCGATTCGCACGCCGCCGCCGTGCTCGACCGCGTCAGCGGCACGAAGCCCGCCGCCGTCTTCCTCCATTACCCGCTCACCCCCATCGGGTCGAAGTGGATCGACGAGCACCTTCTCGTCACGAACGGGACCGAGTTCCAAGCCGCCCTCGCCGCGAAGGCCGGGGGATGGCTCCGAGGGATTTTCTCCGGCCACCTCCATCGCGGCCTCGCCCTCTATCGCGACGGCGTCCTCCAGTCCGGCGTCTCCAGCCCGGCTTGCGAGTTCACCGCCGGACCGGACGACGAATTCTGCGACTTCCTTCCCGGCGGCCCCATCCCCTTCCACCACATCACCTTCACCGCCGACGCGACCATGGTGAAGGCCCATTCCCTGCCCTTCCCCCAGCGCTCCTGAGCGGGCCGATCCCGATTCGCAAGTCTCGGTAGCTCTCCGGCTCTCTACGAAAAATTTTACAATTCTGGAAAATTAAATTCCAACTCGCTTTTCCCTGGACCTCGTCTAGAGTAAATTCTTCAGCCACCGTCCTTTGCCAGGGCTGCGGCCTTTCCATCCCCTCTCCCCTCCATGGCTAGAGCCTCCAACCTCACGATGTGCTCCTTCTGCGGAAAGAGCCATGCCGAAGTCAAAAAGCTGATCGCCGGCCCCGGCGTCTACATCTGCGACGGCTGCATCAACGTCTGCCGGGGCATCCTCGAAAAGGAGCTCCACGAGCAGGAGGAGGAGATCGCCACCGAGTTCACCGTGCCGAAGCCGACGGAGCTTTTCGACAACCTCAACCAGTACGTCGTCGGGCAGGAGCACGCCAAGAAGGTCCTCTCCGTGGCCGTCCACAACCACTACAAGCGGCTCCAGCAGTTCAGCGTGCCTGCCAAGGTCAAGGCGCACAACCAGTTCTCCAAATACGAGGACGTCGAGATCGAGAAGAGCAACATCCTCCTCATCGGCCCCACCGGGTCGGGCAAGACCCTTCTCGCCAAGACCCTCGCGAAACTGCTCAACGTGCCCTGCTGCATCGCCGACGCCACCACCCTGACCGAGGCCGGCTACGTCGGCGAGGATGTCGAGAACATCATCCTGCGCCTCCTCCAAGCCGCCGACTACGACGTGAAGCGCGCCGAGATGGGCATCGTCTACATCGACGAGATCGACAAGATCGGCCGCAAGACCGAAAACGTCTCCATCACCCGCGATGTTTCCGGCGAGGGCGTGCAGCAGGCCCTGCTGAAAATGCTGGAGGGTACCGTCTGCAACGTGCCGCCCCAAGGCGGGCGCAAGCATCCGCAGCAGGAGTACATCCAGGTCAACACCGAGAAGATCCTCTTCATCTGCGGCGGCGCCTTCGTCGGCCTTGAGGAGATCGTGAAGCGCCGCCTTGGCAAGAAGGTGCTCGGTTTCGGCGACGAGACCACCAAAGTCGCGAGCGAACCGGAGATCGAGCGCCAGCTCCGCAACATCTCGCCCGAGGACCTCCACGGCTTCGGCCTCATCCCCGAGTTCATCGGCCGCCTTCCCGTCGTCTCGACCCTGCGCCCCCTCAAGCGCGAGGAGCTGATCCGAGTCCTCACCGAGCCGAAGAACGCGATGGTGAAGCAATACAGCAAGCTTCTCGCCATGGACGGCGTCACCCTCGACATCACCGAAGACGGCCTCGAAGCCCTCGCCGAGGAGGCCATGGGCCGCGGCACCGGGGCGCGCGCCCTGCGCTCCATCTTCGAAAAGCTGATGCTCGACGTGATGTTCGACGCCCCCGACCACGAGGGTTGCACCCGCGTCGTCATCGACCGCGAAGTCGTCGAGGGCAAGCGCCTTCCCGTCGCCATCGAGGACCAAGCCCCCCTCAAGGACGGGGAGAAGGAAGCGGCTTGAGTCGGCGGGCGCAGAAAGGGCATCCCGCTATCGCTCCGTCCGGGTCCGCCCAGCCGCTTCCCGGAAGATCGGCTCCAGCAGCGGCCTCAACTGCCGGGCTCCGGCGGGCGAGAGGTGGTTCGTATCCGAGTAGAAGGCCTCGCCGTCCTTCGCCATCAGATAGATGCCCCTCTCGTCCGTGAACAGGGGCATGGGGTCCAGTAGGACCGCGCCGGTCCCATCGACCGCCAGCCCCAGCAGCTTCGCGACCCCGGCGTTTCTCTTGCGATGCTCGTCGAGGGTCAAGGCCCAGTCGTTGATGTCCCTCTTCCCGCGCTTGCGAGTTTGGGAAAACGCCAGTTGGACGTGGACGGGCTGCATCCCCACGTTCTGCATCACATAGACCTTGGCTCCCCGGCTTTCGAGGTGCGCGATGGTGGCTGGGAAATGCTTCAAGAACAGGCGGGCCGCCTCCTCGCGCGTGGACGGTCTGCCCGCACCCGGCTCGGTCAGCAAATCCCGGTTCGGCCTCCCGCTCGTGTGACCTTCGATGTACATGGGCCATCTGGCGACGAACAGGGCTGCGTCGAAGCGGGTGCTTTCCAGCAGGTCCAGCATACGCCGTTCGTCCGCAGCCCGCCCGATCTCCTCCCTACCTCGGGAAGGACCTCCCCGTGCGCCAAAAATCGGGGGAGTGCCTCCGTTCCATGCCACATAGACGGTGACGCCGAATTCCTTCCCCAAGTCGTCGAGCACGGGTGCTGCGGCCATCGCGTGGCTGTCGCCCCACAGCAGCACCTTCGGCGCGTCGGGAGATCCCGCCCCAGCCAGCGGCGGGCCTCCGCGCTGTTCCCAATCCCCCAGCCCATAGAAATTCCCGACCGCGAACTGGGATCGAGTCTCCGCCGCCGCCCTCCTCTCC
>DDTJ01000040.1 GCA_002344525.1 Akkermansiaceae bacterium UBA2367 | reverse complement strand
CAGCGAGATGTTCCCCGAACTGGATCCGCGTCTGGATGAGATTTTCGTGAAGGCCTTCTCGGCGGACCCCGACTACCGCTATCCCAGCGCCTCGGCGGTGCGAGCGGATCTGGACGAGGTGCTCAGCCAGCCGAGGTCGCGCTTGGAGATGGAGGCGGCGCTTGCCGCCGCGTCCACGCCGCCTCCCGCGTCGGTGAAACCGTGTCCCGCGCCTGTGAAGTCGAAAGGGCCGCTGTACGCCGGGATCGGCGTGGCGGCGGCCTTGTTGGTGTCGGCGGTGGTATTTTTCGCGAACCGTCCCTCCGCCCCGCCGGTGGAGGAAAGTGGCACGGGCATCCTGCCCGTATCTTCGGCGGAGAAGACGGGCGCCAAAGAGCCGGCGCCCGTTGCGGAGAAACCCGCCGATCCTCCCGCCGAACCCATCGGCGGGACGCCGGAAAGTAGCACGGGCATCCTGCCCGTGTCTTCGACGACAAAGACAGACGACAAAGATCTGCCACCCGTCGCGGACAAGGTCGTCGCCCCGGAGCCAAGCGGCGGGACGCCGCTTCCTCCCTCTACTCCTGTCGAGCCGACGGCTCCCGAGTCTCTCTCCGTGCCCATCCCCGAATCGAAACTGGCGTCGGAGGCACCGGCCAAAGCCAAGGCGAGGGGCGGAAAGCTCCGCGCGCTGGGGCGCGGCCCCAACGGCCCCTTCGACTTGGGGGCCGCTGCGGCCTTCGACGACTTCGTGCAGGTGAGCGCCAGCCACCACGGCTGGGCGGCACGACGCTCCGGCGGGGAGGTCCATGCCGCTTACTGGAACGATAAGGATCCCTCCCGACCCTACGTCCCCTTGGGTCCCTACGAAACGACCTTCCTGAGCCGGGCCGCGCTCATCAACATGGTTCTCGCCGACGGTACCAGCCGGAATGTCTTTTCCAATTCCTCATTTCACTGGTCCGGAAATCCCGATGACGCGGATCGGGCCATAGCCGTGTCGAATTATGTGATCCGCTTGACGCCCGATGGGGGGCAACATTGGAATTACGGCAGCCCCAACCCCAAAAAGCCGGATTTCTTCAGCGGAGCAGACGCGCTCACCGGCACCTACGACTATTTCATCCGCCACCGGCCCGGAGAGCCGGTCCAGAGCTGGATACCCAGAGACGGCACCGAGTTTCCCTTTCCCGCCGAGACTCGGGACACGGTCGAGATGGACGGCGGACAGGATCATGTGGTCTTGCTGGACTCGCGGGGCAGGGTCTCGGTGTGGGTCCAGGACGGCAAGCCGGTCGAGGCCGGGAACGCTCTGGCGACGGGCCAGCCCTCCGACCTCGACTCCTTCGTCTCGGTCAGGGCCGGAAACGGGATGTCCGCCGCGCAGCGGGCGGACGGCACTTGGGTGGCATGGGGAGCCTCCGAGGCCCTCGCCAAGGAGATCGCCGGTCTCGGCAAGGCGCTCGACCTCGACCTCTTCCACGACGAAAAGGCCTCCTTCGCCTTCTGGATCGAGCCGGGTCCGGAGGCGACCGCGCTGACGGAAGCGTCCGAGCTCTCCGACGACGTGGCGCGGCGTCTCGCCGAGATCCACGCCCAGTTCCAAGCCGCCTACGACCGGGACGTGGCCCCCGGCTTCCAAGCCTCCGTGGCCGACCTCGACGCCAAATACCTCGCCGCCGTCCGGCGCGCCCTCAACACCGCCACGGCGGCCGGGAATCTGGACGAGGCCCTGAAGCTCCGCGCCGAGACGCAGCGGATCGAAGCGCAGGAGGCCCTGCCCGAGGCCGACTCAGGTGACCTGCCCGAGTCCCTCAAAAAACTACGCGCCATCTATCGCGCCGCCTTCGCCGAACTGGAGGCGGACCTCGCCGCCAAGGCGAAGCCCTACCACGAGCGCTACGATCAACTGCTCGACGCCTACCAGAAGGAGTTGACCCGGCAGCAGCGCATCGACGACGCCCTGAAAGTGAAAATCCGCCGCGAGATGGGCCACGATTCCGTCGGCACGACGCCGGCGGCGGCTCCCGTCCCGGCCCGCGATGCGACCGGGGATGCGGACAAGCGTGTCCGCGCTCCCCTCGGCACCGCCCCGACCGACCCGCTCGAACCCGGCTACGACCTTTCCAATCTCCCCCCCTGGCTGCAAGGCGCGGCGAAATCCGGCGGGAAGCTGCGGATCTGGGGAAGCGTGGACGGGAAACCGATCAACGAGAAGGAGGTGTTGAAGGACTTCCGCGAAAGGGACTACACGAAAGTCATGACGAATCGCCACGGGCTGATTTTTGCCGTTCAACGGCGCATGACCGCAAAAGGAATGCTTCTGGATCGAAACGCCCCCGCAAACAAACTCCGGGAATACGAGGACATCGCGGCCCTCGACCGTTGCGGCAGATTCTGGATCGCCGGAAACCGTGTTTGCGACGTCAATCAGCTTGGGCCGGAACGCGAACTCGGCGCCAATTCCATCGTCGCCGGGAACTCAACGGGGGACAACCTCTTGAGGCTGAAGTCGGGCGAATGGCTCGCCTTGGGGCTGAACTGGAACCGGCCCGGAAATGCCGAAATCCAACCGGCAATGAAGAAGGTCTGCGAGACCCTGCGCAAGGAGGCACCCTCTCTCGTCGCCGTCTGGGGTGGGGAAATCTTCTGGATCAACAAGGATCGGCAGCTTCGTCACGTGCAGGTCAATGCGTCGGCGGGGTCCTCCACGGAAATCGCCGTGTCCAACCATCCCGGAGAGTCGGTTGCACAGTTGTTCGCAGCCTATGATCCGGTTTACGGACAGTGGCTCGCCCTCGGAGCCAGCGGCACGGTCTATGCCGACAAAATGGGGGGCTTCGCCGGAACCGTAGGAGATCTCTCCCCTGCCTTGGCCATCCGATACATCAGAGAGGGTAGGCTTGGCGGCACCCTTGCCGCTCAAAAGCCAGACGGCGCCTGGCACGCCGCCGGCCCCGATACGGAACTCAACGAATTCATCGCCTCCATCGGTCCCGCCGTCGATTTGGACCTGCGCATCGACGAGCAGTCCAGAATCGTCCTCTGGATCGAGCCGGACTCGAACCTGAAACCGCGCTGAACCCTGTTCCTCCACAGACCGCACCCTCCCTGCCGCAGTTTCCACCTCGTCCTGAATGGCACGAAATCAAGGCTCCTCCGGCTTCGGGACCGGCGAGATGATAGGGTCAACCGTAGGAACAGAGGGTATCTGGCTGTGGTGCATCCAGTAGACCGCCCCGGCGATGGCCCCGGAGGCGACCCTCACCTGCACGACGTCGGCCTCCACCCTCAGGATGGCCAACTCCATGGAGCCGCGGAGCCGACGGACGCCGAGGCCCGAGAGGTTGGCGGCGGCGCGGTCATCCGGCGTGGGATGGGCTGAGAAAAAGCGGCGCAGCGACTCGGGCGAGGCGGCGAGGTAGAGGAGTTCGCCGCTCTCGCCGACGACGAAGCTGCCGCCGGCGGGCAGGGCCTTCGCCACGCCCCGGTCGGGGAGCCGGTTGCGGGCCATCTCGACGCCGAGCCTCGCGGAGAAGTAGACCGCCGCGAAGAAGAGGGCGAGGCCGCCGACGCGCCCCAGGATCTGGAGCCGCCGGAGCGCGGCGCGACGCGGGTGGCGGCTGTGTTCGGTCGGGGCCATGGGGACGGGGCCTTCACGCGTCGCCATCGAGGCGGCGGGAGAGGCGGCGGCTGCTCTGCTCCAAAATCTGGCGCTCCTCGTGGGTGAGGCTCTGGAAACCCCGCTCGTTGATCTTGTCGAGGATGGCGTCGACATCGCCGGTGACGAAGGGGGCCTTTTTGCGATCCGTCCCGGCTCCAGCGGCGCGCGCGGGCGAACGGCGGCGTTGCGGGGGCGCGGTGCGACGCGGCGTCCGCTGGTGCCAGCCGAGGCGGATGTGGGCCCAGCCCCAGAGCATCCCGCCGAAGTGGGCCATCACCGCGATCCTCCCCTGCCCCGCCGCGCCTCCGCCGGGAAAGAGGAGGGTCAGCACATTCAGCGCGATCAGGATCCAGCCGATCTGCCGCAGGGTCAGGTTGACGGGCAGGATGAAGAAAAGGAGCAACTGGACGCGGCGGCCGGGGGCGAGGGTGACGAGGGCCATGGCGAGGGCGAGGACCGAGCCGGAGGCCCCCACGATGGGCGCGTCCGGGCCGACGACGCCGTTCCAGAGGAGCTGCAGCCCCCCCCCGGCGAGGCCACCGAGCAGGTAGATGGCGAGCACCTGCCGGGGCGGGGCGAACTGGAGGAGCATGCGCCCGAGGAAGAAGAGCATGAGCAGGTTCGCGAGGAGGTGCAGGTGGTTCGCGTGGACGAACTGGTAGGTGAGCGGGGTCCAGAGGCGCAGGGCCTCCAAGCCGTCGAGGGAAAGGGCGAGGAACTCGTAGCGGCGTCCTCCGAGGAAAAGGTGGAGGACGAGATGGACGGCGACGTTCACCACGAGGAGCCAAGTCACGACGCTCCAAGTGGACGGCCCCCCGGCGGCGCGGCGCGGGTCGTCCTCTCTCATGTAATCGCGGCTGTAGAGGCTCATCGGGAGTGGGAAACGGGACGGGCAGGATGGCCCGTGCGGCGCAAATTACGCCGCTTCGGGGCTTTTGGGCAAGGCGGGAGGACAGGGAAAGGAAAAAATCTCGATATTTTGGGGTTGAAAGTATCTAGGATTTCTTGATGATCATGTCATCGACATGAACACTCTGGGCTACCTCCTCCTCATCGCCGTGCTGCTGCTGCTCGCGGGCGCCATGCTTTACGCGCGTTTCGCCTCCCGCTCGCGGGAGAAATCCTCGCATCACGCTCCGGTCGATTGGAGCCTCCCCTCGGTCGCGGTCCCGGTGGAGGAGGAGTCGCCGGAAGCGGAAAAGGAGCAGGAGCCTTTTCTTCGTCTCGGCTGCGCCGCCAAGCAAGAGCCGTCCGACGAGCGGGACCGGATGTATCTCGACGAGCTGCAGGAGGCCGCCGCCGGTCTCGCCAAGCTGATGCGCTCGTCGCCCGTGGAGCGGACGGAGCCAGTGATCTTCGCCCCGGAACTCGTCGAGGAGGCCGTGGTGGAAGCGGAGGAAGTCGCGGAAACCATGGCCGCGATCGCAGCGGAAGAGACTCTGGAGTTCGAGCCGTTCACGGAGGAAGCGGCCCCGCCGCGAACTTTGCGCGAGCTGCTGGGGGATGCCGTCGCCGAGCAGTTTGACCGCGTCGACGCCGGACTTGAGGCGCTCGCCTCCTTGGTGACAGGGATCGAATCCGGCTTCGCCGCCCTCGACTCGCTGGAGCGGGAGGCGGTCGGCAAGGTGGAAGCCATGCCCGAGGACGTAGCGGTGGCGGCGTGAGGCGGGTTGGTTGAGAGTCGGTAGTTGAGAGTTGAGAGACTTGAAGATTCCGGTCATCTCAACTCCCTGCTCCATTCCAAGTTTACAAAAGCAACCGCTGCGTGACAGTGGGCGCGTCATGGGAACCTTTGGCGCTCTGTGGGGATTTTCGGGCGTGGCCGCTTTGCTCGGTTGCGCGATCTGGCGGCTCGCGCCGAGGGCGGCGGAGGCCTTCCAATCGCCGTTGACTTGGGGGCAGTGGGCCTTTCTCGTCGGCTTCGCGATCTTCATGCTCGTGGCCGAGGGCTACCGTGGCTTCCAGAAAAAATTCTCTCCCCGCACGGCGGCCCGCGTCCGCCATCTGCGCGACCATCCCCGACCGCTCCACGTCCTCCTCGCCCCGGCGTTCTGCATGGGCTATTTCCACGCGAAGAGGCGGACGCGGATCACGGCGATCAGCCTCACCTTTGGGATCGTCCTCCTCGTGCTGCTGGTGCGCCACCTGCCGACCCCATGGCGGGGCTTGGTCGATTTCGGGGTCGTGCTGGGCTTGGGCTACGGGATCGCCAGCTTCGCGCTCTTCACGGCGAAGGCCTTGTTCGGCGGCGAATTCCCCCATTCGCCCGAACTGCCGTAGCGGCAGGTAGCCCAAGGAGAGCCGGCATTCACATCACCCCCCTCCCCCCACGCGCTGGATCAGCGGCGAGAGTTGGTCCCATGGCAGGACGGTGGCTTGGCGGCGGTCTTGGCGGCTGCCTCCGCCGTAGACGAGCCACGGACTCAACTCGCGTCCGGGGAGATTCCCCTGCCAGTAGTCGAGGCCGTTGAAAAAATCGGAGGCGATGGTTTCGCCGGACTTCACCTCGATGGCTTGGATGGCCGTAGGCCCGGTTTCGACGAGAGCGTCCACTTCTCGCCCCTGCCTGTCGCGAAGGAAATGGAGGGAGGGTTTGAGACCACGGTTGGCCTGGGCCTTGAGCAACTCGGTCATGACCCAGTTCTCAAACAGCGCCCCGCGCTGGGGATGGGCGGTGAGGTGGCCGGGCTGGCGGACGCCGAGGAGCCACGCGGCGAGACCGGAGTCGCAGAAGTAGAGCTTGGGAGCTTTGATGAGACGCTTGGAGAGGTTGCTGAACCAAGGCTGGACGAAAAAGGCCAAATGGCTCGCCTGAAGGACCGAAAGCCAAGCATTGGCGGTGACTCGGCTGATACCGGCGTCGGTGGCGAGGGACGAGACATTGAGGAGCTGACCGATGCGGCCGACGCAGAGCTGGACGAAGCGCTGGAAGGCGGCGAGGTCCTGGATGTTGAGAATCTGCCGCACGTCGCGTTCAAGATAGGTGGCGACGTAGTCTTGGAGCCAGACCGCCGGCTCGACCGGACGATCATGGACGGGCGGGAACAATCCGGCGTAGAGAAGCTGGTCCACCGTCGCCGGAGCCCTGTCGGCGGACTGGAGTTCGCCAAGGGAGAAGGGCAGCAGGGTGAGCATCGAGGAGCGACCGGCCAAACTCTGGGTGATCGATTCGACCAACTCGAACTGGCTCGACCCCGTGAGGATGAAACGGCCCATGCGCCGTCCGGCATCGACGACGCCCTGCAGGTAGGAGAAGAGGGCGGGGACGCGCTGGACCTCGTCGAGGATGGCACCATCGGCGACTTGGCGGAGGAAGCCGCGCGGATCCTCCGTGGCGAAGGAGCGGGTGTCGGGATCCTCCAGAGAGAAATAAGGGGCATCCGGCAGCAGCATCCGGGAGAGCGTGGTCTTTCCAGATTGCCGGGGGCCGATGACGGTGAGCACGGGGAAGCCCGCCAACCTCTCCCGCGCGGCTTCCATCGCGACTCGGCGGACAGGTTCCGGCGGGATAGCGGGAGTGGTTACGGAGGCTGTCATGGCTATTTGTATACCGGACTATCCAATTAGTCAAGAATCACCCGGAACCACCCTCTTCCCGCTACAAGCACAGCCTACCTTCGCGAACGCGGACCGCCGCTGTCCCTGTCGATTTTCCTGTCAAATCACCGGGATTTTGCTACTTTACCGGGTTCGATGAAGCGCCTCCCTTCCATCGCCTGCGGTGCGCTGGCCGCCTTGGCTTGCGCGGCGACGCTTTCCGCCCAGGACGCGGGCCGCATCGCCCCGCCGTCCTCCCCCACCGCGCCTCCCCTCGTGGCTTCCCCGGTCGAGCCGGGCGACACCGGTCTCGCGCCGGCGCCACCGGCCATGATCGCCATCCCGCCCGATTCCATCCCCTCCGCGCCCCCCAACGCCGCCGCTCCCGCCCCTGCCGCTCCGGTTCCGAAAGGAGCCACGGTTTCGGGGAGCCAGGCCCGAAGTGGCCTCATCGAAGCCCAGCGGCCCGAGCGAGTCCCCGTCTATCCCGACGACCCCGAGTGCGCCTGGTGGGAGATCGATCCCCGCCATGCCTTCGAGCGGGCCCAGCGCGAGCAGCGGCCCCTGATGCTCCTCTTCACCGGTTCGTGGAACGCCCAAGGCATGGCCCTCTCGCAGGAGGTCTTCGCCACGAAGAGCTTCAACGACTACGTGAAGGAGAACCTCGTCATCTGCTACCTCAACTACCCCCAGAACATCACCGACGCCCCCGACGCCCTGCGCCGCATCAAGGAGAAGTTCAAGGTCAAGGGCTATCCCAACGTCCTCATCTTCAACCCGAACGGCGAGGTCGAGCGCGGCATCCGCGGCTACCGCAGCGGCCGCCCCGTCGATTACTTCAACCGGCTCGTCGCCGCCTGCCACCCCGTCCTCGTCTCCATCGAGGGACGGAAGGCGGAGCTCGTGTCGCGCGGCTACCGCGACTGGTCGAACTACCTCGGCAAACTCGTTTTCGCCCGCTTCGTCGAGCGCGACGCCAGCCGCGCCGTCCTCCAGGACGCCGTCGGCGTGAAATGGACTGTGCCCATCAACGACCTCGCGCCCGACGATCAGAGATTGGTGGAGTCCTTCCCCGCTCTCGCCAAGACGCCGGGGCAATGAAGCCCACCTTCCCACGAACCTCCATGGCCCGTCTCCTCCTCCACCTCCTCGCCGTCGCCGCCATCGGCGCGTTCTCCGGCTCCCTCTACTTCTCCGTCGTCGATGAAGACGGTCGCTACGACCTCCTCGACCTGCTGCGGAAGCGACCGCCCGGCTCCGCGGTCGCGGCGGAGCGGCCCCTCCTCGCCCAAGGCTCCCCCCCCACCCTCCTCCGCGCCGAGCCCCTCGATCTGAACAGCCTCGACGTCCTCCAGGAGGTCAACCGCGCCGTCTCCGACCTGACCGACGCCGTCGTGCCCTCCGTCGTCAGCATCGACACGACCACGAACGTGAATGTCACCCGCGTCGTCCCGACCGACCCCTTCGGCTTCTTCGGCTACCGGCGCAACGAGAGCTACGCCGCCCCCGGCCTCGGCTCGGGCGTCATCGTCACGGAGCAAGGCCACATCGTCACGAACCACCACGTCGTCGCCGGCGTCGACGCCATCCGCGTGACCCTCCACGACGGCAGCCAATACGACGCCGAGTGGGTCGGCAGCGATCCCAACGTCGACATCGCCGTGCTCCTGTTGAAGGCCCCCGAAGGCGGCGCCCTCCCGGACCTGCGCCCCCTCGCCTTCGGCGATTCCGACGCCGTCCGCGTCGGCGAGATGGTCCTCGCCGTGGGCAACCCCTTCGGCCTCAGCGAGACCGTCACCCAAGGCATCATCAGCGCGAAGCAGCGCGAGCTCAGCGACGGGGCCAACGAGTATTTCCAGACCGACGCGGTCATCAACCCCGGCAACTCCGGCGGACCGCTCGTCAATGTCCGCGGCGAGATCATCGGGATCAACGTCGCCATCTTCACCGGGCAGGAGGACGTGCGCGTCTGGCAGGGCATCGGCCTCGCCATCCCCGCCAAGGAGGCGAAGGACGTCTTCGAGGCCATCGTCCTCGGACGGCCCCTCATCCGCGGCTACCTCGGCCTCGAAGTGGACAACCTCTCTCGGAACTACGCCATCGCCCTCGGCCTCGCCAGCACCCAAGGGGCCCTGATCACCGACGTCGCCAAAGGCTCCCCGGCCGAGGAGGCGGGGCTGAAACCCGGCGACGTGATCGTGAAATTCGACGGCAAGGCCATCCGCAACGCCGACGAGACCCTCTCCCGCATCCGCGCGAAGAAAGCGGGCGAAGTCGCCGACCTCGTCCTCCTCCGCAAGGGCGAGTCGCTGGAGGCTGCGGTGCAGGCCATCGCCAAGTCCGACACGAACACCCTCAAGTTGCGCGCCGACACCGCCGCAAACGGCCAAGCCATCGCCGACGCCCTCGGCATCGCCGTCGCCAACCTCGACGCCACGCAGCGCGAGGCCCTCGCCCTGCCCGAGGGCGTCCCCGCCATCGTCATCACCGGAGTGAAAGCCGGAACCCAGGCCTCCAGCCGCCTCCAGCCCGGCGACCTCATCCACCGCATCAACCAGACCCCCGTCACCGACGTGGCCACCTTCCACGACCTCCTCGCGTCGATCCCGCAGAACAAGACCTCGGTCATGGTCCTGAGCCGGGAAGGGCGGATCTTCCGGGCCGTCCTCAATCCGTGAGACCGCCGCCGCGCCGGCCATGAATCGGCTCAGCCTCGCCGAATACCGGTCGCGAGCCGCCGGGCACGCCGCCGCCGTGGCCGCGACCCCGGGGATCGACGCCTTTTGCTCCGCCCCTCTCTGGCAGCTCGCCGCCCACGACCGCCTCCATGAAGCGAGCGCGACGGGGCACCTCCTCCTCGAACGCGACGGAGCTTGGCTCGTCGGTGCCGAGCTGGATCAGCCCCGCATCCTCTTCCCCCTCGAAGCCGCCTGGATGTTCGGATGCCCCCTCGCCGGAGACCCGCAGGCCGCGACCGCCCTCGTCCACGACGCCATCGCCGCCGGGAATCCGGACGGCGGCGCCCCCCTCGCGATCGTCCTCAGCGGTCTCGTCCGCGACGGGGCCATGCACCGGGCGCTGCGCACGCTCCACACCACCGGGCGCGGCCTGCGCGAACATCCCGGTTCGGACGTCATGCTCATCGACCTCGCCGACGGCGTCGAGGCTTGGCTGGCACGGCGGTCGAAGAAATTCCGCCGCACCCTTCGTGCCGCCGAGGCGGAAATCCCCGGCCTCGAAATCGTGGACGCCTCGCGCGAAAACCCCGCCTCCCTCTTCGACCGCCTCCTCGCGATCCAGCGCGGCAGCTACAAATGGCGCGAGGGGACCGACATCTTCCAGATGCCCGGCTACGCCGCCTTCTACCGCGCCTTGCTCGACGGATTGCACGCCGTCGGCGGGCTCCGCCTCCTCTTCGCCCGCCGCGGCGGCGTCGATCTCGCGCACATCTTCGGCGGGGTTTGCGGAACCACCTACCGGGGCCTGCAAATGAGCTACCTCGAAGAAGCGCGCGATCTCGGCCTCGGCAACCGCCTCCAGCTTGAGAACCTCCGCCTCCGCGCCGCCGAGGGCGTCGCGACCTACGACCTCGGCATGGTGGCCCCCTACAAGGAGCGATGGGCCGACCGCCGCGAGGAGCGCGTCGTCCTGTTCTGGATCGGTCGATGAGCGAATGGAAACGCGACCGTGGAAAGTGCCATCGAAAGGATTGACCATCGCCCGGCTTGCGCCACCTTCCCCGCCATGACCGTCCGCACCCGCTTCGCCCCCTCGCCGACCGGATTCCTCCACATCGGCGGCGCCCGCACCGCGCTCTACAACTGGCTCTACGCCCGCCGCCACGGCGGGAGCTTCCTCCTGCGCGTCGAGGACACCGATGCGGAGCGCAGCACCGCCGAGTCGATGCGGGTCATCCTCGACGGGCTGCGCTGGCTCGGGCTCGACTGGGACGAAGGCCCCGGCGCCGGCGGCCCCCATGTCCCCTATTTCCAAAGCGAACGCCGGGAGATCTACGACCGCTATCTCGCGAAGCTCGACGCCGCGGGTCTCGTCTACGAGGACGAGGGCGCGATCCGCTTCCGCGTTCCCGACAAGATCCTCACCGTCTCCGACCTCGTCTGCGGCGAAGTCTCGACGAATCTGAAGGAGGCCGGCTCGCGTCGCTACGACGCCGAATTGAAACGCGAAGTCGAGGCGAACCCCGACCTCGTCATCCGGCGGCCCAACGGCGGCTACATCTTCCATTTCGTCAACGTCGTCGACGACCTTGAGATGGGCATCACCCACGTCATCCGGGGCGAAGACCACCTCTCCAACACCCCGAAGCACCTCGCCCTCTTCGGGGCGCTCGGCGCGACGCCTCCGCGCTTCGCCCATATCCCGCTGAACCTGAACCCCAGCGGCACGAAAATGAGCAAGCGCGACCAGGGCGCCCTGATCCACGAATATCAGGAGGGCGGCTTCCTCCCCTCCGGCGTGGCTAACTACATGGCCCTGCTCGGCTGGTCCGCGAAGGACGACCAGGAGATTTTCAGCATGGCCGAACTGGTCGAGCGCTTCGACCTCTCCGGAGTGAACAGCTCGAACTCGAAGTTCGACTACGGCAAATGCCGCTGGGTCAACGGGGAGCACCTCAAGCGCCTCGCCCCGGCGGAGCTCGCCGGGCAAGCCGCGCCCTTCCTCGCGAAAGCAGGCATCGATCCCGCCGATCCGCGTGTGCCCGAGGCCCTCGGCCTCGCCCGCGAGCGCGTCCAGACCCTCGCCGAGCTCCCCGGCATCATCGGCACGATCTTCGCCGACGCCGCGACCTACGACGAGGCCGCCGTGGCGAAGGTGAAGGAGCGGGCCGACCTGCCCCAAACGATCACCGCCCTTGAAACGGCCTTTGCCGCCACGGACGAGTGGACCGCCGAAGGGATCAAGGCCGCCGTGCAATCCGCCGCCGAAGGACTCGGCTCGAAGATGGGTGCCCTGATGCTCCCCTGCCGAGTCGCGACCACCGGCAGCGCCAGCGGAGCCGACCTCGCGCCGATGCTCGCCCTGCTCGGGAAGGAGGCCGTGTTGCGACGCTTGCGGGAGTTCGTTGGGCAAATTTCGTGAGACAACGAACGCGCCAGCGGCTAGCCAGCCTCAGTGAGGCCGGGTCGGATGGCCAGAACAATGATGCGACAAGTCTTGGAGTGCGCGGATATGTCCGCGCTTTGTTCCGGGGCGACATGTCGCCCCGAGGGAAAGCGGCGTCATGCCGCCGCATTCCAAGGCAAGACCCACCTTACTCCCCTGCCGAAAGCGCCTTGCAGAGCGCGTCGGCGGCCTCGACCGCGTAGTTCGCCTTGTCCTGCAAGGTGGCATTGACGCTGAGCTTCGCGATGGCCCCTTCGAAGAGGTGCACCGCGAAGTATTCGCGCTTGGTCAGGCCGACGGCATTCCGGTCAAGGACTCCGCCGCCATCCGGCGCGGACTGGGGAAAGGCGGGATCGCTGCCGATAGTCGCCATGGCGTAGGCAAAGGAGGCGACGGGAAATCAACGCTTCCTCTTCGAGTTGAGAGGAACGCCCACCTTGCCCTTCTCATTGACCTTATGGGTCGAACGCTTCGCCCCCGCCGGGACCGCGCCGCGATTGGACTTCGCCCCTTGGATGCCCGAGCGGATCTGGCGGCTCCACGTGCGCATCGCCGATTCGGTCTGGCCCCATCGCGAGACGCCCGAAGGCTGGAACTTGCTGCCCTTGTATTGATCGACAAGGGCGTAGACTTGACGACGGCTGGAGGCGTCGAGAACCTCGGCTTCCACCGTCGTGCTGCCCGCCCCCGGCGTCTTGCCCGTGGCCAAGGACAGCCCCGTCGTCACCGCCGCGGCGTAGGGAAGGTAATTGAAGACGAACACTCCCGGCCGGCTCGGCTGGAGATCGGTCAAGGTCGCCCGCACCACGAGGGTGTCGCGCCCGCGACGGTTCGTGATCTGGTAATGGGGGCGTAACTCGTCGCGCAGGATCTCCTCGAAACGATTGGCGAGCTGTTGCGCCTCCTGCCTCGTGGCGCGGCGATTCGCGCCGTCTGGCGCACGCCCCGGCTGGGCCACGCGGACATTCTCGACGACGACTTTCTTGTATTTCGTCAAGGTCCTGGGATCGCTCTTGCGGACAAGCGCCTTGTTGCCCGGTCCCCCGCTTTCAGCCTTCAAGGCGCGTGTCGAACTGAGGTGGCGCGGCTTGGTCGTTTCCGTGGTTTCGCAAGCGGCGAAGAAGAAGGCGGGCAGGAACAGCAGGGTGGCAGAGCGGGTCATGTATTTCACCTAGCTTAAAGAATCTCGTCCGGCAATCTTCTTTTTTCGCCGCGATCAAGTTTTTTTCCGAGAGTCACCTCCTTTGGCGGAAAACGCCTTGGAGACGCCGCCCGACTGCCGTCGACTCATCGTAGGAGAGCACTGGCAAGAGGCGGGGATGAACGCTTGCGTTTTCCCGCGACCCGTCCCACCCTTGGCGCGGACGACCGCGCGTGCGGAAGCCGCCCCCGCCAATGGAAATCGCCTTTCTCCTCGCCCTGCTGGTCGCCGCCGTGGCCCTCTTCGCGACGGAAAAAATCCCCGTCGACGTCATCACCGTCATGCTCCTCGCCGCCCTGACGGTGACGGGCATCCTCACGCCCAAGGAAGCCTTCGCCGGCTTCAGCAACGACATCATCGTCATCCTCGGCTCGATCTTCGTCATCGGCGCAGCCCTCCAACGCAGCGGCTTGCTGGAGGCGGGGGCGGCGGTGCTACTGCGCTTCTCCAGCTCGGGCGCGAAGAAGCTGACCCTCCTCCTCATGTCGGTCTCGGCGGCCTTCTCGGCCTTCATGAACAACACCACGGTGACGGCGCTCTTCGTCTCGCCTGCCGCAGGCCTCGCGCAGTCGGCCGGGCTCAGCCCCTCGCGCCTCCTCATGCCTCTCGCCTTCGCCTCCATCCTCGGCGGCACCTGCACCCTCATCGGCACCTCCACGAACGTCGCCGTCAGCGGCTACATCGCCAACGCCGGAATGGAGCCTGTTCACATGTTCGAGATCGCCCCCGTCGGCCTGATCGTCGTCGCCGTGGGCATCCTCTACTTCCTCCTCTTCGGGGGGCGGCTTCTCCCGAACGTCACTGGCGATACCACCCTGAAACCCGAGACGATCCGCGACTACCTCTGCGAAGTCGTCGTAATGCCGGGTTCTCCCCTCATCGGGCAAAACAGCTTCGACTGGGATTTGAACCTTATCGGCTTCCGCCTCGTGCGCATCGAACGCGGCGGGCAGGACCGCCTCCCCTCGCCCGAACTTTTCCTCGAAGAAGGCGACCTTCTCCTCGTGCAAGGGCGCGTCACCGACCTGCTCCGCATCAAGAAGATCGAAGGGCTCGAATTCAAGGCCTCGCTCGAACCCGACGAGGTCGGCGGACGCCATGGCGACCTCCTCGTCGCCGAGGCCGTGATCCTGCCCGACTCCGACATCGCCGGCCTGACCCTACGGGAGGCGAACCTCCGCCGCAGCCACGACCTCATGGTCCTCGCGATCAGCCGCCACGGGCAGTCCCGCCTGCGCGACATGGGCAGCGTCACGCTGCGCACCGGCGACGTCCTCCTCGTCCAGGGCAAGGCCGAGCGGGTCGATTCGATCCGCCGCGGGAAAGGCTTCGCCGTGCTCGACGAATACGAACCGCCGATCTTGCGATGGCGCCAGGGGCTGATCGCCGCCTCGATCTTCCTCGCCGCCATCGCCGTCGGCTCCTTCGGCTGGTTCCCCCTCTCCGTCTCCCTGCTCAGCGCCGCCGTCCTCATCGTCCTGATCGGCGCCCTCCCCGGCGACCAGGTGCGGGAGGTGATCGACTGGCGCATGCTCATCCTCATCGGCGGCATGACCGCCTTCGGCACGGCCATGGAGAAGACGGGGACGGCGCAATTGCTCGCCGAGTGGGTCGTCGCGGGCCTCTCGCCGATGGGCGATCTCGCCGTGCTCGGGGGCTTCTTCGTCCTCACCATCCTCCTCACCCAGCCCATGTCGAACGCCGCCGCCGCCCTCGTCGTGCTGCCCGTGGCCCTCGGCGCGGCCGCGGAGATGGGGGCCGACCCGCGCACCTTCGCCATCGGCGTGATGCTCGCCGCCTCGATCTCCTTCATCGCCCCCCTGGAGCCCTCCTGTGTCATCGTCTACGGCCCCGGACGCTACCGCTTCTTCGATTTCGTCCGGGTCGGGGGGCTCCTCACGCTGATCCTGGTCCTCATCGTCCTGCCGCTTGTCCCCTTGCTTTGGCCGCTGCGTTAAGGCACGGTTCCGGGTCGGTCGCAGACCGGCTCGATGAGCAAACCCCAATCCTCCTCCCTTTGGCCGCTCGCCCTGATGGCGCTCGGCGTCGTCTTCGGCGACATCGGCACCAGCCCCCTCTACGCCCTGCGGGAATGCCTCGCCCATTCCGGCTACGACCCCGCCACCGATCCCGTCGAAAGGGTCTACGGGCCGATCTCGCTGATGTTCTGGTCGCTCACCCTCATGGTCGCGTTCAAATACCTGACCCTCCTCAGCCGCGCCACCGCCGAGGGCGAGGGCGGCATGTTCGCCCTGCTCTCCCTGCTGCGCCGCCCCGGAAAAAACGACGCCCGCAAGAACACCGGACTCCTCGTCCTCGTCGTGCTCTTCGGCGCCGCCCTGCTCTACGGCGACGGCATGATCACCCCCGCCATCTCCGTTCTCTCGGCGGTGGAGGGTCTCAAACAAATCCGCACGGGACTCCCCCAGTCCGCCGTCATCGCCGTCTCCGTCGGCATCCTCCTCAGCCTTTTTCTCGTGCAGAAGCACGGCACCGCCCGCATCGGTGTCGCCTTCGGCCCCATCATGGTCGTGTGGTTCCTCGTCCTCGCCGGGCTCGGGCTCTATCGCTTCTTCGAGCATCCCGAGGTGATCGCCTCGCTCTCCCCGCACTGGGGGTTCGCCTACCTGATCCACCACGGCAGCCACGGCATCGTCATCATGGGGATGGTCCTCCTCGCCGTGACCGGCTGCGAGGCCCTCTACGCCGACATCGGACACTTCGGGCCACGCCCGCTCCAGCGCGCCTGGTTCAGCCTCGTCTACCCCGCCCTCACCCTCAACTATCTCGGGCAGGGCGCCCTCGTCATTCACGATCCCTCCGCCCTGGAGCATCCTTTCTTCCACCTCGCGCCGGAATCGCTCCTCATCCCCCTCGTCGTCCTCGCCACCGCCGCGACCATCATCGCTTCGCAGGCGATGATCACCGGGGTCTTCTCCCTGACCCGCCAGGCCGTCCAGCTCGGCTACCTGCCGCGGTTGAAAATCGTCCATACCCATCCCGACATCCGCGGCCAGATCTACATGCCCCAGGTGAACTTCCTCCTCATGGTCGCGTGCATCGCGTTGGTGATCGGCTTCGGCAGTTCCAGCGCCCTCGCCTCCGCCTACGGACTCTCCGTCTCGCTCGAGATGCTCCTGACCAGCCTCCTCTTTTTCCATGTCGCGCGCCGCGTCTGGTCCTGGCCGCTCTGGAAAGCCCTCCTCCCCGTCGCGGCCTTCGTCCTCATCGAATGCGGTTATGTCGCCGGCAGCCTGGTCAAATTCCTCCAAGGCGCCTGGTTTCCCCTCGTCGTCGGCGTCGGTATCTGGCTGGTGATGAAGACCTGGGCAGACGGACGCGCCATCCTCTACCAGGCGATGCAGCGCGGACGCCTCCCCGTGAAGCACCTCGTCGACGACCTCAAGGCCGGTCGTATCATCCGCGTCCCCGGCACCGCCGTCTTCATGTCCGCGACCGCCGAGGGGCTCCCCATCTCCCTGCTCCACCACCTCAAGCACAACAAATCCCTTCACGAGCAGGTCATCCTCCTCACCGTCGTCTTCGAGGACGCGCCCCGCGTGCGCCGCGACAAGCGCAGCGAGGTCAGCGAATATCATAAAAACCTCCACCGGCTCATTCTCCGCTATGGCTTTGCCGAATCGCCCCATGTTTTCAAGGACCTCTGCGCCGCCCTTCGCGACCACGGCATCAAGTTCAAGCCCGCCGGGATCAGCTTCTACCAAGGCCGCGAAGTCCTCCTCACCACCGGCCGCGGCAAAATGGCCGGCTGGAGGAAAAGGCTCTACGTGATCCTCTCGCGCCTCTCCCGTCCCGCCACCGGCTATTTCGATTTGCCCCCGCGCCAAGTGATCGAACTGGGCATCCAGCTCGAGGTGTGAGGCGACCCTCGCCCCCCGTTCCTCAATCCAGATCGTCCCAGTTGGCCCAGCAGGCCGGGCTGGCGTAGCCCCCGCCTTCTCCGCCGCCTGGCGCGGACGAGTCCGCCCGCCCGCCAGTTTCCACCGACAGACACGCCCCGACCAGCTCCCTCAGGACGGATCGGTGGCAGCGCGACTCGTCCTCGCAAAAGCAACCGAGGCTGAGCGGCGTCCGCTCCGCGAAAGCCGCGAGCAGCGCGATCAAATGACCGCATTCCGGGCTGCGCATCTCCGCCCGGTAGCGCCGGGCGAAGACCTCCCACTCCATCGTCCCTCCGCGATAAGCCTTCACCAGCTCCGCCGACGGGGCCAGCAGCGGGAACCAGAGATCGCAGTAGCCGAGCCGCGCCCAGTCCTCCTTTTTCACCCCTCTCGGGGGATGCCGCGTCACCCCGATCCGCAGCCCCTCTCCGGGGCCGCGCTCCGATCCGTAGCGATAGATGCCGGGAACCGTCCGCATGATGGGGAAAGCGACGCGCCTCCTGCCCAAGATGTCGCAGGGCGGTCGATCCGTCAAGCCTCCCCGCCCTTGGGCCGCAGCAGCGAGGCGATGATCGAGGTCGCGAGCACGACCACGATCACCCCCAGGGAGATGTGGGTGTCGATCTTCCAAGGCGAATGCGCCAGCAGCATCTTCACTCCGACGAAGCCGAGGATGATCCCCAGCCCGATCTTCAGGTAGTGGAACTTGTCCATCACCCCCGCCAGCGCGAAATAGAGCGAGCGCAGGCCGAGGATCGCGAAGACGTTCGAGGTGTAGACGATGAAGGTGTCCGTCGTCACCGCGAAGATCGCCGGGATCGAATCGACCGCGAAGATGACGTCGGTGAACTCCACGAGGAGGAGCACGACGAACAGCGGCGTCGCCAGCAGCGCCCCGTCCTCCCGCACGAAGAACTTCGAGCCGCGATAGTCCGGCGTCACCCGCATGAAGCGCTTGAAGAGCTTCACGACCGGATTGTTCTCCGGATGGATCTCCGTCTCGTTCTTCACGATCATCCTGAGGCCGGTGAAGATGAGGAATCCCCCGAAGACGTAGATGACCCAGGCGAACTCGGTGATCAGCTTCGCGCCCAGCGCGATCATCGTCGCCCGCAGGATCAGGGCGCCGATGATGCCCCAGAAGAGCACCTTGTGCTGGTAGGCGGCGGGGACTTTGAAGTAGGAGAAGAGCAGCGCGAAGACGAAGACGTTGTCTACGCTCAGCGACTTCTCGATGAGGTAGCCGGTGAAGAACTCGAGCCCCTTCTGGTCGCCGAGGTAATGCCCCACGCCCAAGTTGAAGAGCAGGGCGAGGGTGACCCACACCACCGTCCAGGCGATCGACTCCTTGAAGGTGACGACGTGGGCCTTGCGGTGGAACACGCCCAGATCCAGGGCGAGCATGAGCAGGACGAAGAGGTTGAAGCCGATCCAGAGCCAGTGCGTTTCAATCATTTTTGCAGCTTGCCTCCGCGAACTGGATTTGAAAATGACGAAAGTTTGCACGAATCATTCGATAAAATGGAACCTTCCATCCCCCGCGAATTCCTCAACTACCACCATCTCCGCTACTTCTGGGCGGTGGCGGAGGAGGGCAGCCTGAAACGGGCCGCGACCGCCCTTGGCGTCTCGCAGCCCTCCATCTGCGCCCAGATCCAGCGGCTTGAGGAGGCCCTCGGGGAGAACCTCTTCCGGCCCAGCGGACGGGGCCTCGCCCTCACCGAGTTCGGCCAGCTCATCTTCGGATACGCCGAGGAGATCTTCGCCCTCGGGGGCGAGATTTTGCGAGCGGCGAAGCAGGGGCCGGGAGTGCGTGCCCTGCGCCTCCACGTCGGCATCGTCGACTCCTTCCCCAAGCTGCTGGCCCACGAGATCCTCCGCCCCGTCTTCGAGCACCGCCCGCCAGTGCAGTTGACCTGCCACGAAGGCAAGCTGCCCGACCTCCTCTCGCAGCTCGGCACCCATCGGCTCGACGTCGCCCTCTCCGACGAACCCGCCTCGCCGGGCCTCCTCGGAAAAGTCTTCAACCACCTGCTCGGCTCCTCCGAGATCAGCTTCTGCGCCACGCCCGAGCTGGCCTCGCGGATGAAACGGCGTTTCCCCGCCAAGCTCGACGGGGCCCCCGCCCTGCTCCCGACCCAGAATTGCAGCCTGCGCCGCGACCTCGAACACTGGTTCCGCGCCGCCGGGGTGCAGCCGCGCGTCGTCGCCGAGTTCGAAGACGCCGCCCTCGCCAAGATCGCGGCCACGAGCGGGTCGGGCTTCATCGCGATCCCCTCCGCCGTCGCGGGCGAAGCCGTCGAGCGCTACGGCTTCCGCGTCATCGGCCGCGCCCGCGAGGTGAAGACCCACTTCTACGCCATCACCACCGAGCGCCGCTTCACCCACCCGGCCATCCTCGCGATGACCGGGTCGGGAATGCCGGGTGGGGCGAACCATCCCGGTGAGCCGATGCGGAGCCACGGCGCGGCAGACGAAAAGGGCGTTTCCCGACCGAAGACGGCTCGGCAGGGACGCCTCGCCCCACCTTTGCCGGGTCGCTGATGCCATCTCCGATCCGCAATCGTCCAGACCTTTTCGGCATTTCGTATGATATAGTGGCACCATGAGAACCGCCGGCAATCCAGCCGCTTCCGGACTTGGACGGGACCCTCGCCCGGACCGTCCGGGGCGCTTGGCGACGCCGAACTCCCGCATGAATCGAACCCTACCCTCCTGGCTCCTCGGCCTGACCCTGTCCGGTCTCCCCGGCCTCCTTTCCGCGCAGCCCTTCGTCGATCCCGCCCCGCCCGCGGTCGCGGAGGCTCCGGCGGAGGCGGCGACGCCGGACCCGGTCGATGTTCCCGGCCTCACCTACCACGCCGCTCCGAAACCGCTCGCGCCCGAGGCCGTCACCGCCGACTGGCCGCGTTTCCTCGGTCCCACGGACGACGCGAAATCGCCCGAGACGCATCTGCTGGAGCGTTTCCCCGAAGGAGGCCCGGCCAAGGTCTGGGAGATGGAAAAAGGCAACAGCTACACCACGCCCGTGATCGTCGGCGGACGGCTCGTGTTCTTCCACCGCCTCGACGACGAGGAAGTCATCCAGTGCCTCGATCCCGAGACCGGCAAGCAGTTCTGGTCCCACCGCTACCCGGTCGAATACCGCGACCGCTACGGCTTCAACAACGGCCCCCGCGCCAGCGCGGTGATCGCGGAGGGGCGCGTCTACACCCTCGGGGCCGCGAGCGCGCTGACCTGCCTCGACCTCGCCACGGGGGCGCGGCTCTGGCAGCGCCAGCTCGCGGAGGAGTTCGCCCGCCTTCCTTACTTCTTCGGCCACGGCTGCGCCCCTCTCGTCCACGGGGGCAAAGTGATCGTCCCCCTCGGCACCTCCGACGGGCTCTCGGTCGCGGCCTTCGACGCGGCGAACGGCAAGCTCGTCTGGGGGACGCGGCACACCTGGCAGGCGGGCTACGCCTCGCCCGTCGTCGCGAACTTGCGCGGGGCGGAGCGCCTCCTCGTCTTCGCCGGGGACGACAGCGACCCGCCGGCGGGCGGGCTGCTGGCGATCGACCCGGAGAGCGGCGAGCTCCTCGACGCCTTCCCTTGGCGGCCCGACAAATACGAGAGCGTGAACGGCTCGACGCCCGTCGCCGTCGGGGGCGACCGCGTGTTCCTCTCCGCCTCCTACGGCAAGGGATCGGTCATGCTGCGGCTGAACGAGTCGCTGAAATGGGAGGAGCTGTGGCGGGCGGAGGACTTCGGTCTGCATTGGTCCACCGCCCTCCTCCTCGACGGGCACCTCTATGGCTTCCAAGGCCGCAATGAGCCCGACGCCTGGCTCGCCGCCCTCTCCGTCGAGACGGGCGGGGAAGTCTGGCGCGCCGATCCCGAGTTCACCGTGCCCGCTCCGGCGACGCCGGGACGGGCGAGGCGCAGGGCGGAGGGCCGCGACTACCGCATGAAGTATTTCCGGGGCAGCCTCCTCCACGCGGACGGGCGGACTTGGGCCTTGGGGGAGTTCGGGACCCTCGGCATCTTCAATCTCTCGTCCGAAGGCTTCGAGGAGGCCGACCGGACGCAGCTTTTCCTCGCCCGCGCCACCTGGTCGCTGCCGGTGCTGCACCGCGGCCTGCTCTACATCGCCCAGCACGAGCCCGACATGGCGGGCCATCCGCCGAGGCTGATCTGCTACGATTTGCGGAGGTGAGATCGGCGGCGTAGCGAAGACACGAAGCGGAAACCCGCCCGTAGAGAAGTTCGTGAGAACTTCTCCCCGAACGACCCTCCAGCGACGCCCGTCGAAATTGCCTTCGGCTATCCGTTCCGTATTCTCACGAATTTCGCTACAGTTCCGTTTGAAACGCACACGACACCCCGGACGGCTTTGCGGGAAATTCGGGCTTGTCGGAATCGGCCCGGCTGGAGACAATGCGCGTTCCACCCATTCCCGCCCGTCCCATGAGCACCGCCGCTAAACCCTCCGCCCCGCCTGCCGACAGCGGGCGTCTCCACTCCCTCGACGCCTATCGGGGTCTGGTCATGTTCTTCCTCATGGCCAACGGCTTCGGGATCGCGGCGGCGGCCCGGCAGATGGTGGACACCGCGCCCGGCTGGCTGGAGACCCTGGCCTTCCATGTCACCCACCCGGAATGGATCAGCCATTTCCACGCGCTGGGCTTTTCGCTGTGGGACATGATCCAGCCCTCGTTCATGTTCATCGTCGGCGTCTCCATGCCGTGGTCCTACGGCAAACGCGCCGAACTCGGCCATTCCCTCGCCAAACGCGCCGGACACGCGTGGTCGCGGGCATTGATCCTCGTCCTGCTCGGGGTGTTTCTCCAATCGCTGAACCGCCCGGAGACCCACTGGACCTTCGTCAACGTCCTCAGCCAGATCGGCTTGGGCTACGGCTTCCTCTTCTTCCTCGTGGGAAAATCCTTCCGTCTCCAAGCCATCGTCGCGGCGGTGGTCCTGGCGGGGTATTGGCTGGCCTTCGTCCTCCATCCGGCCCCGGAGGGAAGCGCCGGCTGGGCCGCGCATTTCCAGAAAGGCACCAATCTCGCGGAGAGCTTCGACCGTTGGTTCCTCAACCTCTTTCCCCGTTCCGAGCCGTTTGAAAGCAACTCCGGCGGATACTCCACGCTGAACTTCGTGCCAGCGTTCGTGACCATGCTCTTCGGCGTCATGTGCGGGCAATGGTTGAGACGGACGGACGTGGACGGCAAGACCAAGTGCCGGAAACTGGTGCTCGCCGGGGCGGTCTGCCTCGTCCTCGGACTCCTCGCGGGCTACACGATCTGCCCCATCGTGAAGCGGATTTGGACGCCTTCCTGGACCCTGTTCAGCGGCGCCTGGTGCATCTGGCTGCTGGCCTTGCTCTACGGGTTCGTCGATCTGGCGGGCTTCCGCCGCTGGACCTTCCCCTTCGTCATCGTGGGCATGAACCCGATCACGGCCTACTTCCTGAGCATCGCGACGGACAAATGGATGGCGAGCCAAGTGCGGACCCATCTCCCGGAGGCGTGGTTCTCCCCTCCGGGCGGGTCCGTCGTCAGCGCCTGTCTGGTGACGCTGCTGTTCTGGTTGATCCTGTGGTGGATGTATCGGAACCGCGTCTTCATCCGGATTTGATCCGGACAATGAGACAGGTTCCACCACAGTCGAGGGGGGCTTCTAGCGGATTCTGGATTCGGCGGCAGGTCCGAATGGCACGGACCTAAGCGATTTTTCCGGTGAGACGGGCAGTTCGCAGGGACGGGGGAACGAAGCCCGGATCCTCCGCGCCAAAGGTGCGGCCCATCGCAGCTTGGGCCGGCGGCCCAAGTTTGCGGAGTTCAACCTGACGGAAGGGCTGAAGGCCCGGCCTATCTTGCTCGGCATCCACGCAGATGGGTCGGGCCTTCAGCCCTCGTCCGTTATTCGGGTCCGGTTTCCCAAGCCGCTGGCTTGGGCTGCGATGGGCCGCACCTTCGGCGCTGGGTTTTGGAGCGGCTCTCAGTCAGGATGCCGATAACAGCCCTTAAGTCCGTGCCATTCGCGGCAGATCCCGAAACCGGCCCCTTCCGCAAACACGCCCATTTTTCCGTTTCCCCTCCCCCTCCGCGCCCTCCTACACTGCTCCCATGGAATCCCCGCAACCCTCCCGTCGCTCCTTCCTCGGCACCGCCCTCGCCGCCGGGGCTGCCACCGCCGCCGTCACTGGCCCCAATCTGCTCCTCGGCCAAGCCAAAGGGGCGAACTCGCGCTTCCGCGTCGGGGTGATGGGATTGGGCCGTGGTCGCGCCCACATCAAGGCCTATCTCGACGTGCCGAACACGGAGATCGCCTACCTCTGCGACGTGGATTCAAACCGCCTTGTCACCGGCGCGAGCACGATGGAGGGCAAGCAGGAGAAGGCCCCCGAGAAGGTGAGCGACTTCCGCCGCATCCTCGAAGATCCCGACATCGATGCCATCTCCATCGCCGCCCCGAACTTCTGGCACGCGCCCGCCGCCATCCTCGCCTGCCAGGCGGGCAAGCACGTCTACGTCGAGAAGCCCGGCAGCTACAGCGCCCACGAGGCCTTCCGCCTCGTCGAAGTGGCGAAGGAGACGAACCGCCAAGTCATGATGGGCAACCAGCGCCGCTCCTACCCGGGAACGAAGCTCGGCATCGAAAAGCTGCGCGCCGGGGCCATCGGCGACCTGCTCTACGCCCGCTGCTTCTACAACGCCTCGCGCCAGTCCATCGGCAAGGGCCAGCCCGCCCAACCACCGGCGGAACTCGATTGGCTGATGTGGCAGGGTCCCGTACCCGACGCGCCCTACAAGGACAACCTCGTCCCCTACAACTGGCACTGGCATTGGCTCTACGGCGGCGGCGAGCTGGCCAACAACGGCCCCCACGGCCTCGACATCGCCCGCTGGGCGCTCGGCGTGGACTATCCGCAGCGCGTCACCTGCGCCGGGGGGCGCTACCATTTCGACGACGACCAGGAGACGCCCGACACGACCCTCGCGGTCTACGATTTCGGGAAGGCCGGGATCAGTTGGGACGGTGCCTCCTGCCATCCACGCAAACCGGAGTCGTCGCCTTTCGTCACCGTCTACGGATCGGAAGGGAAGCTCGACTTCAACAGCGCGGCCGGCTGGACGATCTACGACAAGGACGGCAAGGAGGTCGAGAAGCACACCGAACCGCCGGGCGATGTGCCGCATTTCACTAACTTCGCCGACGCCATCCGCGAGGGGAAGCCTCTCAACCAGACCATCGCCGACGCCCAGACCAGCACCCTGCTCTGCCACTACGGCAACATCGCCTACCGCGCCGGCGGAGCCGTCACGATCGATCCGAAAGCAGGACGCCTCGCCGACGGCCAGCCCGAAGCCGAGAAATACTGGGCTCGCGAGGCCTACCGCGAGGGCTGGGCGGTGTGAGAGCGCTTCAGCCCCCCATCCCGGAGGCGGCGAGCACCGTCTCCTGCACCGCGAGATCGTGGCTGGAGGGCCAGGGATTCCCCTTCTCCCCGCGAACCATCGCGGCGAGGTCCGCCGCGTCGCCGACGTAGCGCTGGTAGGGAGGTTCGAATTCGACCTTGCTCGTCCCCTTGGGGAAAACCCTCCCCCCCTCGTCGAAACGGCGCTCCTGCGAGAGCGACACCACCACCGTCGGCCGGTCGAGCGGCTGGATGTGGAAGGTGCCTTCGGTGCCGCAGACCGTGAAATGCCGCCGCGCACCTCCCTCGACCTCGAGGCCCGTGGTCCGCACCGTGGCGGTGGCCTTCGGATACTCCAGCACCGCGAGCATGTTGTCGACGAGGGTGTCGTCCGACGTGTCGAGGCTGCGCCGTGGGAAAGGCACGACCTTGTCCGGCTTGCCCAGCACCCCGACGGTCAGGTCGATGATGTGGCAGCCCAGCTCGAACATGGTGCCCCCGGCGAATTCGGCGAGATCCTTGCGGTCGCGCGGCGGGATCACCTTCGACATCACCGCGTGGGCCTCGAAGACCTCCCCGAGCCAGCCCGCCTCAAGCATCCGGTGGAGCAACTGCACCGCCGGGTTGAAGCGGTACATGTAGCCCATCTGCACGACGAGCCCGGCTTCGTCGGCCCGCTTCATCAAGTCGCGATACTCCGGCAGCGAGGCCCCCGCCGGCTTGTCGAGGTGGACGTGGCAGCCCGTCTCGACCACGAGCCGCGCGTAGCGCAGCAGGTCGCGCACCTCCGTCTCGACGCCGACGACGCGGAGATCGGGAGTCTTCAGGCCCTCTTCGAGCGAAAGAAAGGGGAACTTCCCGTAGAGCGCGTGCTTCTTCGCGGCGGCGAGCCGTTCGGGATCCTCCTCGACGATGCCGACGACCTCCCAATCCGCGCTGTCGGCGTAGACCGAGAGCTTGCTGGCATGGGCGTGCCCGGTGCCGATCTGGAGGTAGCGCAGCGGCTTTTTCCCGGCGTCGGCCCGGGCGGTCCCTGAAAAGGCGGAAAGGGCGAAAGGCAGGGCTCCGGCGGCGGCGAGGGCGTTTCTTCGGGTCGGCATGGTCCCAGAGTAGCCCTTTTCCCCGGCTCCGCGAGGACTCGATTTCGCCAAAAAATCACCTGCCATTCCGCCATATCTCGCGCAAACTCCCGGCGTATGAACGACTCCCGCTTCTCCCAGCAAACCGCCATCGTCACCGGAGGCGCCGACGGCATCGGCAAGGCCATCGTCCACCGCCTCGCTTCCGAAGGCGCCGCCGTGACCCTCTTCGACGTCAGCGCCGAAAAATCCGCCGCCACCATCGCCGAATTCGCCGCCGCCGGCCTGACCGTCCACGCGGAAACCGTCAATATCGCCGACGAGGCGCAGGTTCGCGCCGGGTTCGAGGCCGTCGCCGCCCGCAGCGAAGAGGGGCGGCTCGACATCCTCGTCCACGGCGCCGCCATCGTCGGCCCCACCAACCGCCGCATCACCGAAGTGACGACCGAGGAGTTCGACCTCGAAACCGCCGTCAACTTGCGCGGAACCTTCCTCGTGACCAAATACGCCCTTCTCGCGATGGAGAAGCGCAACTACGGCCGCATCCTCAACTTCGCCTCCATCGCGGGGAAGGAGGGCAACGCCGGGATGAGCCCCTACTCCTCGACCAAGGCCGCCGTGATCGGCTTGGTGAAATCGGTGGGCAAGGAATTCGCCGAAACCGGCATCACCGTGAACGCGATCGCCCCGGCGGTGATCCGCACCCCCATGGTCGACGGCATCCACCCGGACCAGGTCAAATACATGACCGACAAGATCCCGATGAAGCGTTGCGGCACCCTCGACGAGATCACCGCCCTGTGCTGCTGGATCGTCTCCCCCGAGGCCTCCTTCTGCACCGGGTTCACCTTCGACCTCAGCGGAGGCCGGGCGGTGTATTGAGGCGGCGAGGCTGGAGCGGTCGTCGGCTCTACTCGGGTAGCAGACGGCCCTCCACCAGTCGCAGCGCCACCCTCCCGGCGATGGCGAGGCTGTCGGTCGAGAGTTTGTCGAGGGTGTCGGCGGGGGTGTGCCAAGGCGCGTAGTCGAAGTCGATCAAATTGATCGTGGGGATGCCCGCGACGACGTTGAGGGGGATGTGGTCGTCGATGATGTAGTCGGGGCTGGTCCCGACATGTCGCCGCAGATCCAGCTCGGTCGCCACATCGAGGAGCTGGCGCGAGATCCCTTGCAGGCGCTCCTCCACCGCGACGATATCGACGACATAGCCGCCCTTCTCCTTCGCCTGGGCGAGATCGCGGATGGCCTGCCGGGGGATGCGGACGGCGGCGCGGATGTTGAGGTCGGCGTCGCCGACCATGTCGAGGAGGACGCCCCAGCGGGGGCGCTCCTTCTGCGGTTTCAGGAGCCACTGCGCGGCGTAGTGTTTGCTGCCGTAGAGGCCGTCGCCCGAAGTGATGTTCGTGCCGAAGGCCTCCTCACCGTCGAAGAAGACCAGCTCGATCCGCCGGGCCGCCTCGGGGCGCTCCGCGAGGACGCGGGCGAGCTCGACGAGCAAGCCGGTGCTCGATCCGCCGTCGTTCGCCCCGACGAACTCGAAGCCCTCGTAGAGTTTCGTGTCGTAATGCGAGCAGATCAGCCCGGCGACCTTGCCCCCCCAAGCCGCCTCCCCGAAACGGGCGCGGAGGTTGGTGAACTCGACCTGCCCGCGCGGGGTTTTCGCCGTGAAGGTCTCGCGGCGCACCGTCCAGCCGAGGGCGGCGAGCTCCTTTTCCAAATACTGTCGCGAAGCCTCGATCCCCTCGGAACCGGCGGGACGCGGCCCGATGGCGACGAGAGCGGCGACATGGGCGAGCGCCTTCTCCCCCGAAACCCTCGCGTCGAGCGGATCGGCCTCGTTGAAGGGGAGCGCGGGCCCGGCGCAGCCGGAAGCGAGAAACAGCGTAGCGGTCAGGAAAAGCGCGAGACGTTTCATCGGGTGGTCGCGGCTCCGCGCGGCGGCGGATCAGTCGAGCGGGACGCCCATCAGTTCGAGGACGCGCCCGAGATCCTCGTTGCCGTAGTATTCGATCTCGATCTTGCCGCGCTTGTCCCCGTGCTGGATGGCCACGTTCGTGGCGAAGCGGCTCCGCAACTGGTCCTGGATGCGGCGGATGTAGGTCTCGGCTTGGGGGGAGAGCTTGGTGTTGCCCGGTTTCTTGACGAGGGTCTTCCCGTTGATCGTCTCGGAGACCAGCTTCTCGGTGTCGCGGACGTTGAGCTTCCGCTTCACCACGAGGTCGGCGAGCATCCTCTGCTCCGCCTTGGTCTTGAGCCCGAGGATGGCCTTGGCGTGGCCGCTGCTGATGAGCTTCTGCGAGACGAGGGTCCGCACCGCCGGATCGAGGTCGAGGAGGCGGATGGCGTTGGAGACGGTGGCGCGGTTCTTGCCGACGCGCCTGGCGATCTCCTCCTGCTTCAAGCCGAACTCCTGGGCGAGGCGGGCGTAGGCCTCGGCCTCCTCGATGGCATCGAGGTCCTCGCGCTGGAGGTTCTCGATGAGGGCCATCTCCAGCACGTCGCGGTCGGAGGCCTCGCGCACGATCACGGGCACCCGGGGCAGCTTGAGCCGGGTCGAGGCGCGCCAGCGGCGCTCGCCCGCGATGAGCTCGTATTTCCCCCCGACCTGCCGGACGACGAGCGGCTGGATGACGCCGTGCTCGCGGATGGACTCGACGAGCTCGTCGAGGTTCTCCTCGTGGAAACGCTTCCGGGGCTGCAAAGGCGAGGGCACGACCTCGTCGAGGGCGACGTTCAGGACGCGCTCGCCCATGGCCGCGTCGGCTCCGCCGCTCGCCGGACGCACGGGAACGGCTCCCGGCGCGGCTGCGCCCGGTGCTTTGATCAGGGCACCGAGACCGCGACCGAGACCTTTCCTGATGGACGAATTGTCGGACATGGGGGAAGCGGGGCGAGAACCACGGCAAGGCCGATCACTCGACGATGCGGACCTTCGCGCCGCCGAAGCGTCCCGCCTCCATCGCGGCGTGCTGCTCGTCGGTGCAGGCCGAGTCGATGGGCGCGTCGGGCTGCGCCTCGCTCTTTTCGAGCAGGCCCTGGGCGATCAGCCACTGCTCGACCTCCTCGCCGCTGACGTCGGCGAGCATGGTTTCGTTGACGACGACGCAGGGCGAAAGGGGCTGGCCGCTCTTCTGCTCCATCTCCCAGCGGAAGGCTGGGTTCTTGATGATGTCCTTCTCGGTGTATTCGAGACCGTATTTGCGGAAGACGGCGCGCACGCCCTCGCTCCAGCCGCAGAAGGTTTTCAGGTAGGCGGTGATTTCGGGTTTTTCGTTGGCCATGGTGGGTGGGAAGGTTGGTGCGGTTCGCGGAGGGGACGGATAAGCCACCCTCCCGCGATTCGCAAATGCGTTTGCAGCCACCCCATGGCATGTCTTTTGGCTTGGCAGCGGCGGAAAGCCAAGTAGTCTCGATGGGAGCACCGATCCCACCGCGATGAATCCGTCCGATCTCGACCGCCTTTTCCGTCAACTCCGCGAAACCGCGCCGGAAACGCCCGCCGGGCTCGCCTCGGGTGTCCTCTCCCGCCTCGGCCCGCCGACCGCGCAGGTGAAGGCGGTCCTCTACGCCGGGGCCGCGTCCTGCCTCGCCGCCGTCGCCCTCGCCGCGCTGATCGGCGCGTCGCTGGGGGAGGCTCCCGTCGAGACCGTCCCGCCCGAACTGACCCTGCTCACCCGGGGAGCCGGGCCGCTCGCCTCGCTTTGAAACCCGCCCGGTGCCTCATGAACCCGGCTCTACGCCCCTTCGCCTGGACTGTCGCGGCGGTCGCCCTCTCGGCCTTGACCGCCTATGTCGTGGCGCGGCGGACCGCGGGGCATCGGCACGACCACCACCACAGCCACGACGCGCCCGTCGGCCCGGAGGGCGGCACCTTCCACGATTGGCTCCACCAGCAACTGGAGATCACCCCCGAGCAGGAGCAACGTCTCGCCCCCCTCGAGGCGGCCTACGCGGAAAAGCGGGCCGAACTGCTCGCCCGCATCGACACCTCGACCCACCGCCTCGCCGACGCCATCGACGCCTCCCCGACCGACCGCGCCGGGGTCGACGCGGCCCTTGCCGAAATCCAAGCGGCCCAAGGCGAGCTGCAACGGCTCACCATCGGCCATTTCCTCGAAAAGAAGGAATACCTCTCGCCCGAGCAGGCGGAGAAGCTCCTGCGCTGGACCCGCGAAAGCATCGCCCATGAGCACTGACGGCTTCGCCATCCCGCCCGCCGCGCTCGCCGCCTGCCTCTCCGAAACCCGACCGGAGGAGACGCGGCTCGCGGGCCTCGTCCATCGCTCCCGCCAAGGCTGCCACGACGCCTACCGCGAGCTCGTCGAACTCCATCGCCACCGCATCTACCGCTTCTGCCTCGGCTGGACGGGCAGTCCCGAGGACGCCGAGGAGCTTTGCCAGGATGTCTTCGTGAGGGCCTACTCCGCCCTGCCCCGCTACCAAGACGAAAGCCGCTTCGCCGCCTGGCTTTCCCGCATCGCCCGCAACCGCTGCCACGACCACCACCGCAGCCGGGGACGCCGCGACGCCGCGAAGAACCGCCCTCTCGCGCCCGGCGAAAACGACACCCTCGTCTCCCCCGCCCCGCGCCCGGACCAAAGCGCCGCCGACTCCGAGGATCTCGCGCGCCTCCGCCGAGCCATCGCCGGACTGCCGGAACGGCTCCGCGAAGTCGTCGTCCTCTGCGGGATCGAGGGGATGAGCCAGGAGGACTGCGCCGCCCTGCTCGGATGCAGCCGCCGCGCCGTCGAAGGCCGGCTCTACCGGGCGCGGATGGAGCTGGAGGAGAGGATCGGGGGGTGAAGGAGGCCAAGGAGAGCCGACATTTGTCGGTCGACAGGCATGCTGAAAGCGACCTCTCGGAAACTCCTCCATCTGCGCCAATCAGCGTTTCATCCGTGGAAATCTGCGTTTCCCTCTTTTGACGCAGATGGCCGCAAATGCCCGCAAATTTCCGCAGATGGGGGCGACTTGCCCCAAATTCAGAAAGCAGGACGCGAAAGAGGATCATTTCATGGGATCGCCGGGAAAATTTCGTTTTCCCCGGCGACCACCATGAATCTCCGCTTGCTCCTCCTCGCCGGCGTCGCGACGCCGCTCGCCGCCTTCGCCCAAGACGACGCCTCCTCCGCCCCCGGCGAACTGCCCGCCGTCGTCGTGGAATCCAGCCCCGCGCCTCGGATCAACGACCGCGCCCCCGCCCCCGTGCGGCACGAGGCCACCGCCGTCGTCTTCGACACCATCGAGGTGCCGGGCAAGGATCAGAGCCTCCTCGGCATCGCCGGGTCCGCCTCGATGGGCCGGGCCAGCGCCGAGGAGCTGGCGGCGCGGCCCTTCCTCCGGCGCGGCGAACTGCTCGAGGTCGTGCCCGGCATGATCATCACGCAGCACAGCGGCGGGGGCAAGGCGAACCAATACTTCGTGCGCGGCTTCAACCTCGACCACGGCACCGACTTCGGCGTCTTCGTCGACGCCATGCCGGTCAACCAGCGCAGCCACGGCCACGGGCAGGGCTACGCCGACCTCAACTTCCTCATCCCCGAGCTGATCGAGACTCTCGACTACACGAAAGGACCCTATTTCGCCGACCTCGGGGACTTCACCACGGCGGGCTCGGCGCGCTTCCGCCTCCACGACATCATCCCCCGTGGCTCCGCCTCGTTCGACGTGGGCGAGGACGACTACTTCCGCTTCCTCTTCATGGACAGCGCCGCGCTCGGCGACGGCACCCTCAGCACCGCCTTCGAATACAGCCACTATGACGGCCCCTGGGTGCTGGAGGAGGATTTCGAGCGCTTCAACGCCTTCGTGAAATACCGTTGGGAGTCGGGCGTGAACCGCTATTCCATCACCGGGATGTCCTACCACGGCAAGTGGACCGCGACGGACCAGATCCCCTCGCGCTTCGTCGCCGGCGGCGGCAGCCGCTTCGGTTTTATCGATCCCACCGCGGGCGGCGACTCGGAGCGCCACAGCCTCTCCTTCGACTGGGTCCACGAGGGCGACGCCTCCACCACCGAGGTCAACGTCTACGTCGGACGCTACGCCCTCGACCTCTATTCGAACTTCACCTATTTCCTCGATGATCCGGTCGACGGCGACCAGTTCAACCAGGTCGACGACCGCGTTTTCGCCGGGCTGCGCATCACCGACACGCGCGACAATGAGATCTTCGGCCGCGAGGGCGAATTCATCCTCGGCTTCCAATCCCACCACGACTGGATCGGCGAAGTCGGCCTCCACCACACTCAAGCCCGCCAGCGCCTCGACACGATCCGCTCCGACGAGATCTACGAGTCGAACTACTCCGCCTTCGCCAACCAGAAGCTGGTCCTCAGCGATTGGCTGAAGATCAACGCCGGGGTCCGTGCCGACCTCTACCATTTCGACGTGACCTCCCTCTCCGGCCTGCCGGCGAACTCGGGCAGCGACCACGCCGCGATGGTCAGCCCGAAATTCGGCGCCGTTTTCGGCCCGTGGAACGACACCGAGTTTTTCGTTAACTGGGGCGGCGGCTTCCACAGCAACGACGCCCGCGGCGTCACCCTCTCGGTCGAGCCTCCCGCAGGACTCGTCCCCGCCACACCCGTCGATCCCCTCGTGCGCCAATGGGGCACGGAAGTGGGTGTGCGGAGCCAACTCGCCGAGGGCCTGACCAGCTCCCTCTCCCTCTGGCATCTCAAGAGCGCCTCGGAGCTCATCTACGTCGGCGACGCCGGCACGAACGAGGCCGGCCCCGCGACCGAGCGCTACGGCATCGAATGGACGACCTACTGGAGCCCGAGCGACTGGCTCCACTTCGACAGCGAACTCGCCCTCTCCGAGGCCCGCTACCGCGATGAACCCGTGGACCGCTTCGTCGAGAACGCCGTCCCCGTCGCCCTCTCCGCCGGGATCACCGCCGGACGGGCGACCGGCCCCTACGGATCGCTGCGCTCGCGCTACTTCAGCTCGCGCCCCCTCACCGCCGACGGGAGCGTGAACTCGCGCGACTCCCTCGTCTTCAACCTCCGCACCGGCTACCGGAGGGAGAAATGGGATGTCTACGTCGAGGTGCTGAACCTCTTCGACACCGACGCCAACGACATCGAGTATTACTACGAGTCCCAGCTCTTCGGCGAAGCCGCCAGCGTCGAGGAAGTCCACTTTCACCCCATGGAGCCGCGCACGATCCGCACCGGGGTGAGGGTGTATTGGTGATTGGTTTCCAAAGATCCCCTAGTGGTTCATTCCAGCAAGGATGATGGATGGAGCGCGGAAGTAACTTCCCGCAAGCCAACCAGTGGCATTGGCCGTGCCAACCCACTTGCAAAAATAAAATCAGCCTGGCTTCTCGGCGGTTGAACACCCCATTTTAGGTCAAGCCCCGGAGGGGTTCCGGTCGGCGGCGCCTCGGTGTCACCGCATATCGCCGACTTTCCTTCCTCCGATTCTTGTCGCTCTTCATCAGGGCAAAGTTCGCCTACTTCTAACTAAACATGCCAACACAAGCCCCACCTCCCATGTGCTGTTCTGGTTAACCGTCCGGCTGCCTCCTAGGCGCAGGTGGTCGACTGGGAGACCGGATCCGAATTCAGTAAGGCATGCGACACAGACTGACGATGTGGAGGCAACCCTGCCGCCGCAAGCCCGAAACACGCGGATTTCCCTCTTGGTTCCTGACAACAGGGTTGACCCGTCGGCCTGACTCCGTTTATCCTGCCGTCCGATGACCGCCTCCGTCAGGTCCAGCCGTCTTTCCTTTGCCAGCGTTCTGGCGGGAGGCTTCGCCGCAGTCAACGAATGGTACCGCCGCTGCGTCGAGATCTCGTGGGACTTGCGGGGACGGGACTACGAGCAACGCATCCACGGAGCCGACCCGTCCACCGGGAACCTCACCCCGGCCTTGGTCGAGGGGACTTGGTACGACCCGAACGGCAACCCCATCGCGAAAACCCAAGCGGGTTCGCGGCAGACGGCCAAGACGCAGTACGACGCCCTCGACCGCCCCGTGCGCGTTGCCCAAGTGGTGACCGGGACGCCGCCAACCGGAGCGCCCGCCAACGATCCGACCAATGACCTCGTGGTGGAGCAGAACGACACCGCCTACGACCAGGGCGGCAACACGGTGTTGCACACCCGCCGCGAGCGCTTGCCCGGAGCCACCGGGACCGGCCCGCTGCATGGCCCCGGTGCCACCCAGCCCCGCGCCCGCCGCAGCTACCTCGCGGCCTACCACGACGCCCTCGGGCGCAACCGCTTCGTGGCCGACTTCGGGACCAACGGCGGTGCCCCGCTCGACCGCCCCGAACTACCGCCACCGCCTTCGGACACGGTTCTCGTTTCTGAAACCCGCTACGCCGCCGACGGCCAACCGGGCTGCGACATCGCGTCGGATGGAGTGGTGAACCGGACGAAACGCAATCGCCTCGGCGAACCCATCGCGCAGACCGAGGCCTTCGGCACCCCCGCCCAGCGCAAGACGCGCTTCCGCCGCCACGTTTCGGGGCAGGTGCAGCGACTCATCCTCGAAAACCCCGGCACTGGCGAACAGGTCACCGAATGGCATTTCGGCAGCACCTTGGCAGACAGCGGCGTGGCGCGAAATGACGTGGCCGTCGGCAAGACCTACCCCACCGGAGAATCGGAGCACTACACCGTCAACCGACAAGGGGAGCCAGCCGACCTCACCGATCCCAACGGTTCGAAACGCGAGTTCTTGCGCGACGAGCTAGGCCGGACCACCGACGATGCCGCCACCGTGCTCGGCGAAGGCGTGGACGGGACGATGCGCCGTGTCTTCACCACCTCCGGCGACCCCGACCCCGGCTCGTCGAACGTCATCAACCAGGTCCAGCGCCTCTACGACGCCTTCGGGCAGATGATCGCCGACCGACAGGAGCACGACGGCGCGGTGGACGGTTCCACCCCCGCCGTCCTCTACGACTACACCGACGGCACAAACAACATCCTGCGGCTCCTGTCGGTCACCGCCCCCTCCGGCGCGAAGGTCGAGATCGACTACGGCGAATCCGGCAGCATCACCGACGTTTTCAACGTACCCGTCAGCTTGAAAGTCGATGGTGAGACCAACAACCTCGTGGAGTACGCCTACGCCGGGATCGCTAGGGTTGCAACACTGACCTACCCCACGCCGGGAGTCCAACTCTCCTACCTCCAACCCGGTGGCATCCCCGGCCAATCCGACGCGGGCGACGAACTGAGCGGCTACGACCGCTTCGGTAGAACTGCTCGGATGCCATGGCGCAAGCCCGCGGGCGGAGCCATCCTCGCCGACATCGGCTACGGCTACGACCGGGCCTCCCGGCGGAAGTGGAGGCAAGATTTGACGCCTACTGCCCAAGCCGCTTTCGACCGCTTCTACGGCTACGACGAACTCGGGCAGGTGAAGAACGCCGACCGTGGAACCCTCAACGAGAACCGGACGAGTATAGGAGGCATTCCCGAGGAGGCCGAGTCGTGGAGCTACGACGAGCAGGGCAACTGGTTGCAGTATCTCAAAGCCGAAGACGGCTCCATCGAGATCGACCAGCACCGCCGCCACAACAAGTCGAACCAAATCACCACTGTGGATGGCAGCAACACAGGCGTGGCCTACGACAAGAACGGGAACATGACTCGCGTTCCGAGCGGCGAAGCCCTTATGGGCACTCCTCGAAAAGTCAAGTGGAACGCTTGGAACCAGCCAGTCGAAATCCGGAACGCCGTCACCGAAGCCCTCATCCAGCGAAACGTCTTCGACGCGCTCTTCCGCCGGACGACGCGGGAGCCGGGCGGCAGCCCCGTGGTCCATTGCTACTACAACGAGAAGTGGCGTCCGGTGGAGGAAAGGCCCGGCAGCTCGACCGATCCAAGCGCGATCTACTTCTGGGGCGCACGGCACCGCGACGACTTGGCTCGGCGCGACCGCGACACCAACGGAAACGGCACATTGGACGAATCGCTCTGGTGCCAGATGGACTACTTCGATCCCGTCGCTGTGATCGATAGTGGCGGGAATGTCGTCGAGCGCTACGCGTTCAGCGCCTTCGGCGTCGCCTCCGTCTTCGTGCCGGACTACTCGGCGCGGACGTCGAGCCAATTCACATGGGACTTCCTCTTCCATGGGCAGTTCGAAGACGCCGAGACCGAGTGGCAGAACTACGGCTTCCGGTTCTACGTGCCGTCGCTGGGACGATGGCCGAATAGGGATCCGATTGTGGAGGAGGGAGAGATTAACCTGTATGGGTTTGTCGGGAATAGCGCAGCGAGTGGATTAGATTATCTTGGGCTTAAGCCTAAAAATATCGGACCGGTTCCCCCTGACAGCCAGATCCCTAACGGAGGCCTTCCTATGGGGACGCCAAAGCGTTTGCCGGATACGTAAGGCAGAATCCGTGGACGAAGTTCGATCCCCTGGGGTTGGAACCGCTAACCCCCGCTCAGGAGTCATCGGTGAAAGCAGCCATCATGAAAATTAGCGAAACAAGAGGGGGCCAAACAGACGCTGGAAAGGCAGTTGTCCAGAATCTCACCACCTTAGTTAACGAAGGCAGGGTTGAAAGCAGAGACTTCGGAGGAGGGCCAACCGGCGGAATGACCAAAGGCACCTACGATCCTTCCAGTGACACGGTATACGTTCACCCCGCCGTGTTGAATGGGGGCGAAACCGGCTTGGCCGCAACTCTGGGGCACGAGGGGACGCATAAGCAGCAGTTTGCTGAGCAACCGAACCGAAAATATACTTCTCTGCATCAGGTTTT